>JBILIK010000053.1:0-15958 GCA_044350025.1 Polaromonas sp.
ATGCCGCCGTCGGCAATGATGGGTTTGGTGGCCACACGGGCGCACCACTTGAGCGCTGACAGCTGCCAGCCGCCAGTGCCAAAGCCGGTCTTGAGTTTAGTGATGCAGACCTTGCCCGGGCCGATGCCGACCTTGGTGGCGTCAGCGCCCCAATTTTCCAGATCGATGATGGCCTCGGGCGTGGCCACATTACCGGCAATCACAAAGGCCGCTGGCATTTTTTGCTTCAGGTAGCCGATCATGTTTTTCACGCTGTCGGCATGGCCGTGCGCGATGTCGATGGTGATGTACTCGGGCACCAGGCCCAGCGCCAGCAGCTTGTCGACAGTGGCGTAGTCGGGCGGTTTAACGCCCAGCGAGATCGACGCATAGCTGCCGCGCGCCTTCATGCGTTGAACGAACGCGACGTTGTCCAGGTCAAAGCGGTGCATCACGTAAAAGTAGCCCTGGTCGGCCATCCAGGCACAGATGGACTCGTCCACCACGGTTTTCATGTTGGCCGGCACCACCGGGATGCGAAAGCTGCGCCCGCCCAGCGAGACGCTGGCGTCGCACTCGGAGCGGCTGTCTACGCGGCATTTGCGCGGTAGCAGCAGGATGTTGTCGTAGTCAAAAATTTCCATGGTCCAAGCTCTCCATCAGTTTGTCAGTCAGATTGATGGGCGCTTGGATTGGCCCGGCTTGATTGCAGCCGGCATCACGAAAATGAGGCGGCCACAAAAAACCGGACGCAATTGCTTGGGCCCGGTGACTGATTGTAAACGCGTCTGCAGACGCAATTAGGCACGAAGGCTGGCTGTGCAATAAAGCCAGGTCGCGGATGGTTGCCAAGTCCGGCGCCAAGTACTTTCTACAATGCACCGATGTTCGCCGACGTCGCCCCCAGCTCCCCACTTCTTCAAAACCTCAATCCCGAGCAACTGGCCGCGGTCACCTTGCCCGACACCCATGCGCTGATACTGGCCGGGGCCGGCTCGGGCAAGACGCGGGTACTGACCACACGCATCGCCTGGTTGCTGCAAACCGGCCAGGTCACGCCTGGCGGCGTGCTGGCGGTGACGTTTACCAACAAGGCCGCCAAAGAGATGATGCTGCGCCTGTCCAGCATGCTGCCGGTGAACGTGCGCGGCATGTGGATAGGCACTTTCCATGGCCTGTGTAACCGCTTCTTGCGTGCGCATTACAAGATGGCCAACTTGCCGCAGAGCTTTCAGATTCTCGACACGCAAGACCAGTTGTCGGCCATCAAGCGCTTGTGCAAGCAGTTCAATGTGGACGACGAACGCTTTCCACCCAAGCAACTGATGTGGTTCATCGCTGCCTGCAAAGAAGACGGCCAACGCGCCAAAAACGTAGCTGTGCACGACGAGGAAAGCCGCAAAAAAGCCGAAATTTATGCGCTCTACGAAGAGCAATGCCAGCGCGAAGGCGTGGTCGATTTCGGTGAGCTGATGCTGCGCAGCTACGAGTTGCTGCGAGACAACCCGCCTGTGCGCGAGCATTACCAGCGGCGCTTTCGCCACATCCTGATCGACGAGTTTCAGGACACCAACAAGCTGCAATACGCCTGGATCAAGATGCTGGCCGGGCAGGGCGATGACGCAGCCGAAGGCCCGGGTGCCCTACCAGGCGGCTCGGTGGTGGCCGTGGGCGACGACGACCAGAGCATTTACGCTTTTCGCGGCGCGCGCGTAGGCAATATGGCCGACTTTGTGCGCGAGTTCCGGGTTGAACAGCAGATCAAGCTCGAGCGCAATTACCGCAGCTTCGGCAACATCCTCGACTCGGCCAATGCGCTGATCAGTCACAACACCAAGCGCCTGGGCAAAAACCTCAGCACCGAAGCCGGCCCGGGCGAGCCGGTGCGTGTCTATGAAGCGACCAGTGACTTTGCCGAAGCACAGTGGTTTGTGGACGAGGTCAAGCAGCTGGTGCGCGAAGGCCGCGAGCGCAAGGAAATCGCCTTGCTTTACCGCAGCAATGCGCAAAGCCGGGTCATGGAAACCGCGCTGTTCAACGCCGGCCTGCCTTACCGCGTTTACGGCGGCTTGCGCTTTTTCGAGCGCGCCGAGATCAAACACGCACTGGCTTATTTGCGCCTGCTTGAGAATCCGCACGACGACACCAGTTTTTTACGCGTGGTGAACTTTCCGCCGCGAGGCATCGGTGCCCGCAGCATTGAGCAGTTGCAAGACATTGCCCGGGCTTCGGGCTGCTCCATGAGCGACGCAGTCAGCGCCGTCAGCGGCAAGGCCGGCGCCAACTTAGGCGCTTTTGTCGCCAAGCTTGATGTGCTGCGCGAGCAGACCAGTGGCTTGACCCTGCGCGAGATCATCGAGCTGGTGCTGCAGCACAGCGGGTTACTGGAGCATTACCGGCTGGAAAAAGAAGGCCAGGACCGGCTGGAGAACTTGGGCGAGCTGGTCAACGCCGCCGAGTCCTTTGTCAGCCAGGAAGGATTTGGCCGCGACGCCGTGGCCTTGCCGGTGGACGAGCATGGCTATCCGGTGGGGCAGTCACCGCTCGCGCAATCACCGGCCAGCCAGGGGCTGGATCCAAACGCGCCCTTGCTTGACCAGCAACTCGATCCGCTAGAGCTGGCGCCCGATGCCGAAACCGGCGAAACCCTCTCGCCGCTGGCCGCCTTTTTGACGCACGCGGCACTCGAGTCCGGTGACAACCAGGCGCAGGCCGGCCAAGACGCGGTGCAACTCATGACGGTGCATTCGTCCAAAGGCCTGGAGTTTGACTGCGTCTTCATCACCGGCATGGAAGAAGGTCTGTTCCCGCACGAAAACGCCATGAGCGACCGCGACGGCCTGGAAGAAGAGCGCCGCCTGATGTACGTGGCCATCACGCGCGCGCGCCAGCGCCTGTACCTGAGCCACTCGCAAACGCGCATGCTGCACGGCCAGACGCGCTACCACTTGAAAAGCCGCTTTTTTGACGAGCTGCCCGAAGCCGCTTTGAAATGGATCACACCCAAGAATCAGGGCTTTGGCGCCGGCTTCGGGGGTGTGGGCAGTGCGGGCGGACGCAGCGATTGGGCGGCCAATGCGTATGCCGCCCGCGCTAAAACGGCCGGTGGCGTCGAGCGCTTTGCCAACCCGCCCGAGCCGCCGCAAAAAAATGCTACGGCGCACGGCCTCAAGGTGGGCAGCGAAGTGTTTCACGCCAAGTTTGGCGAGGGTCGGGTGCAGATGCTGGAAGGCACTGGCGACGATGCCCGTGCGCAGATCAATTTCACGCGCCATGGCGTGAAATGGCTGGCGCTGAGCGTGGCCAAGTTGACGCTGGTTTAAACGGGCACAAAAAAAGCGCTGTCCGCTGCCGGACAAAAGCTGCCTGAATTGCTGTTCAGCTCCAAAAGGCTGGCACGACCCGGTTTCTTTTAAAAAAATGAATCAGGCACTGATGTCCACTGTGTGGGCAGCTGACTGTGGACTGTCTTCGTCGGCGACAAAGCTGTCACGAAACGTGAAATACAAAGAGGTGAAAAACATAGACACCATCAGCATGGCGGCCGGAAACATGGCCACGCCGGCAAATTCAGGGTTGCCTAGCAAGGTGGCGAGCAAGGCCACCACCAATGCCATGGCGAAAAACAGAAGCACCCAAACCAGCGCAAAAACAGTCAGCGCACCGAAATTTTTATAGCAGGCCATGAAGCTGAAAAACAAGCTTTTAGCGGGCGACACACCGTGCCAGTGCACCAGCGCCGGGGCATGCCAGAACAAAAGCGACAGCGGCAGGTACATCAGCATGGCCGCCCACATGGCCAGCTGAAAGTCAGCTTGCGATACCAACTCTTCGCTGATCTTGCCGCCCAGCAGGTAAAGCCTGGCGAACTGCCCACCATCAATCAGCGCAGTCAGCCCCATGATGCCCAGAAAAGCCACGGCATACATCAGACCGAGCATGAGCATGGCGCGTTTGCGCTGCTGACCGGCTCTGAAGGCGCTGATCAATATCGAGGGCATGGGAAATTTTCCGCGCGTGGACTCCAGCGTCGCGGCCATCAGCCCCAGTGTGGCAGCGGGCAGCAGTGCCAGTGCCAGCGCACTGCCCAGGTAGGGTAAAAAAGCAGCGACTGAAAGCACGGCCATGAACATGAAAAACAAGCCCGCCAGTGCCAGCGGTTGTTTGAAAAATGTCTGCACACCCAATTTGGCCCAGGTATAGCCAGTGCGCGCCGGAACAATATTGAGTTTCATGGCCGTGTTGTCAGTTTGAGTTGGGGGTCTTGTGAGCGCTCAGCCGGTCTTAAGAGGCCAGCGCAAAACCGGGCACCAGACGCTGGCGCAGCACGCGTTCAAAATGCCCGGGGTCGTGGGCTTTGAGCATCGCAGCGTCACGCGGCAGGTGAAAGTCCCACAAGCGGGATGTCCAAAAACGCAGTGCGCCGGCACGCAGCATGGCCGGCAGCAAATGACGCTCTTGCGAAGTCAGCGGGCGTACCGCCTGGTAAGCCGACATCAGCGCAGCGGCGCGCAGTGCATCGTTTTGTCCGGTGGACAGGTCGATGCACCAGTCGTTCAGGCAAACCGCAATGTCAAATAAAAAGCTGTCGCAGCCGGCAAAGTAAAAATCAAAAAAGCCGGTCAGGGTGGCGCTGTGCCCGCCGCTGCCGTCGGTCTCAAACATGACGTTGTCGCGAAACAAATCGGCATGCACAGGACCACGCGGCAGCGCGCGGTAGGCCGACGAAGCAGCCACATGGTTTTGAAAAGCCAGCTCGCCCAGAATCAGCGTGCGCTGCGCATCGCTCAAAAAAGGCAGCACCACCGGCACCGTTTCGTTCCACCAGGCCAGCCCGCGAAGATTGGGCTGCTGCATCGCAAAATCGCGGCCGGCCAGGTGCATGCGCGCGAGCATGTCGCCGACTGCCCTGCAGTGAGCAGCCTGCGGCGCCAACTCACTGCTGCCGTGCAGCTTATTGACCACAGCCGCCGGCTTGCCTTTGAGCCTGTGCAATATCCCGCCCGGCCGTACATCGCTTAATTCGGGTGGGCAGAGCAATGGCACTTGGGCAGCGGGAACCGCTTTGCCGGGTTTTGTCTGAATGGCTGGCGCCGGTGGGGCCGTCTGCGGGTCGGGCACGGCAATGCCGCGGCCGGCCAGGTGTTTCATGAACTGCAGGTAAAAAGGCAGTTGCTCAAAGCTCAGCCGTTCAAACAGTGTCAGGACATATTCGCCCTGGTCGGTGTCTACAAAGTAGTTGGTGTTTTCGATACCGCCTGTGCATCCCCGAATGTCTTGCAGCTGACCCAGGCCCAGCGCCTTGAGAAAAGCGCTGGCCTCGTCAAATGAGACCTCAGAGAAAACGGCCATGCTGAAACCCGGATAACTGGAAAAGAAAAAAGGGACGCCGTCAGGTGCAGGCCACGCGGGGCTTTAGAACTTCAGGATATTCCAGAAGCGCGCGCCGGCGCTACCTTTGTCCGTGGCGCCGCCGCTGCCATTGCGCGATGCATCCATGGGGCGCACTTCGTAGGCCGGCATGTCTGCGGCCGGCTGCACGGTGATGCTTTGGGTTTCGCCGCCTACACGCAGCTCGTCAATGCGCGAACCGGCGTCCTGGGTGCGGATGCGCTCAATGCTGGGGTCCGGGCGACCTGTGGCTTTGCCAGCCGGATTGCTCACGGGGGCGGCGTTGGAGGCCGGTGGTGAAGCAGTTGTTTGGGCGCCGGCCTGGGCCGCGCCAAAAACCACCAGAGCAGCCAGCAAAAAGGGGCGATAACGGTGTTGCATTAGGCCATTGTAGGCGTGGCGCGGCTGGCGGCAAGCCCGGCATCCGGGCCCCTCTTAAATCCCCGACAATCGCTGCACATGACCACTGATTCCCAAACCTTGTTGCTGGTAGACGGCTCCAGCTACCTGTACCGCGCTTTTCACGCCATGCCCGATTTGCGGGTGGTGGCCGGCGACCCGACCAGCCCGGCCACCGGCGCCATCCGCGGCATGATCAACATGATGCAAAAGCTGCGCAAGGACGTGCGGGCTGATTACGCGGTGTGTATCTTTGACGCCAAGGGCCCGACCTTTCGCGATGCGCTTTATCCGGCCTATAAAGCCCAGCGCTCGGCCATGCCGGACGACTTGCGCAGCCAGATCGAGGCTATTCACGAGGTGGTCCAACTGATGGGCTGGAAAGTGCTCAGCGTGCCTGGCGTCGAGGCTGACGATGTCATCGGTACGCTGGCCTGCATCGGCTCGCGCCAGGGCATCGAGGTCATTATTTCCAGCGGCGACAAAGACCTGAGCCAGCTGGTCGACCAGCACATCACCGTGATAGACACCATGAACGACCGCCGGCGAGACCTCGCCGGCGTTGAGGCCGAGTTCGGCGTGCCGCCGCGCCTGATGATCGACTACCAGACGCTGGTGGGCGACGCGGTCGACAACGTGCCGGGAGTTCCCAAGGTGGGCCCTAAGACGGCCGTCAAGTGGCTGCTGGAGTACGGCTCGCTGGACGCGCTGGTGGCGCGCGCCGATGAGATCAAGGGCGTGGCCGGCGAGAACCTGCGCCAGGCGCTCGACTGGCTGCCGCGCGGGCGCGAGCTGCTGACCATCAAGACCGACTGCGATTTGCAGCCCTACATTGAGGGCTTGCCGGCGCTGGACCAGATCACCCTGGGGGCGCAGCAAACCGAAGCGCTGCAAGCTTTTTACCTGCGCTTCGGCTTCAAGGGGCTGGTCAAAAGCCTGGAGCATCCCAACCCGGCTGCTGAGCCGGCCGGCGCGCCGGCCCGCCAGGCTAAGCCCCGGCAAAACACACCCAGCGACTCTTTGGGCTTGTTTGACGAGCCCGACTTGACACAAACCCCAGCAGCTGTTCAAGCTGTCGATGTGCACTGCGACACCATCCTGAGCTGGGCGGACTTCGACGCGCTGCTGGTCCAGGTCGAGAGCGCCGAGCTGGTGGCCGTGGACACGGAGACGACCTCGATCGATGCGATGCAGGCCCAGATAGTGGGGCTGAGCCTGTGCATCAAACCCGGAACAGCCGCTTACATTCCGCTGGCGCACGACCACCCGGGCGCGCCCGCACAACTGCCGCTGGCCGAGGTGTTGGCGCGGCTCAAGCCCTGGCTGGAGAACCCCGACCGTCCCAAGCTGGGCCAGCACATCAAATACGACCGCCATGTATTTGCCAACCACGGTATCGAGGTGCAGGGCTATCGCCACGACACCATGCTGCAAAGCTATGTGCTGGAAGTGCACAAGCCGCATGGCCTGGCCAGCCTGGCTGAGCGCCACCTGGGCCGCAGCGGCATCAGCTTTGAAGACCTGTGCGGCAAAGGTGCCAGCCAGATCAAGTTCAACCAGGTCGATGTTGCCAAAGCCAGCCAATACGCCTGCGAAGACGCCGAGCAAACCCTGGCCGTGCACCGCTTGCTTTGGCCTGTGCTGCAGGCCAATGCCAAGCTGCTGTTTGTTTACGATCTGGAAATTCAATCCAGTGAAAGTCTGTACCGCATCGAACGAAATGGCGTGTTGATAGACGCGCCCATGCTGGCTGCGCAAAGCGCTGAGTTGGGCGCCCGCATTGTGCAGCTCGAAGCCGAGGCCCACGCCTTGGCCGGTCAGCCCTTCAATCTGGGATCGCCCAAGCAGATCGGTGAGATTTTCTTTAGCAAGCTGGGTTTGCCCGTGGTCAAGAAAACCGCCACCGGCGCGCCCAGCACCGACGAAGAAGTGCTGGAAAAACTCGCTGAAGACTATCCGCTGCCGGCCAAAATTCTGGAGCACCGCGGCCTGTCCAAGCTCAAAGGCACTTACACCGACAAACTGGCGCAATTGGCGCATCCGCGCACCGGCCGCGTGCACACGCATTACGCGCAGGCGGTGGCTGTCACCGGGCGCCTGTCGAGCAACGAGCCCAACTTGCAAAACATACCCGTGAAAACCGCCGAAGGCCGGCGCGTGCGCGAAGCCTTTGTGGCCGCGCCGGGCTGCGTGATCGCCAGTGCTGACTACTCGCAGATCGAGCTGCGCATCATGGCGCACATCAGCGAAGACGCGGCCTTGCTGCGTGCCTTCAACGAAGGCCTGGACGTGCACCGCGCCACCGCCGCCGAAGTCTTTGGCGTGGCCCTGGACCAGGTCAGCAGCGAGCAGCGCCGCTATGCCAAGGTGATCAACTTCGGTTTGATTTACGGCATGAGCAGCTTCGGCCTGGCGCGCAACCTGGGCATCGAGACCAAGGCCGCTGCCGCCTACATCGACAAATACTTTCAGCGCTACCCCGGCGTCAAGACTTACATGGACCAGACCCGCCTGTCAGCCAAGAGTCTCGGCTATGTTGAGACCGTCTTCGGCAGGCGCCTGTACCTGCCGGAGATCAATTCCCCCAACGGCCCGCGTCGCAGCGGTGCAGAGCGCGCCGCCATCAACGCGCCCATGCAGGGCACGGCGGCCGATCTCATTAAGCTGAGCATGGTCAAAGTGCAGCAGGTGCTCGACGAGCAGGCGCGCGGCAGCCAAATGATCATGCAAGTGCATGACGAACTGGTGTTCGAAGTGCCCGAGGCAGAAATCGAGTGGGTGCGCAGCGAAATTCCGCGCCTGATGGCCGGCGTGGCGCAACTCAAAGCCCCCTTGCTCGCTGAGATCGGCTTTGGCCCGAATTGGGAAAAAGCGCACTGATGACGAGCACTGAAAATACGTTTTTTATCTGCCCCTGTTATTTTATTTTTTTGAAGGAGCCCCTCCATGTTGACAGCCGACCAGAAACTCGACTTTGATGCCTTGCTCCCTGCCGCCGCACAAGCCGGCAGCCGCCGCTCAGCCCTCAAGCTGGCCCTGGGCGCGGGCTACGCGGCCGCCGCCGGCCCTTTAATGGCGCAGACCGCCATCAAGACCTCGTCCGAAGGTTTACGCACCGGTGAGGCCAGCTTTGAGGTCAATGGTTTCAAGGTGCCGGTGTTTTTTGCGGCGCCCGCCGGCAAAAGCAACTTGCCCGTGGTGCTGGTGATTCATGAGATTTTTGGTGTGCACGAGTACATCGCCGACACCTGCCGGCGCTTTGCCAAGGCCGGTTATCTGGCGGTGGCGCCTGAGCTGTTTGCCCGCCAGGGCGACCCCAGCGCTTACGGCGAGATGGCCCGCTTGATGAGCGAAGTTGTGAATAAAACCCCTGACGCGCAAGTCATGGCCGACCTGGACGGCGCCGTGGTGTGGGCCACAGGCCAGGGCGGCGATGCGCAAAAAGTCGCTATCACCGGCTTTTGCTGGGGCGGCCGCATCACTTGGCTCTATTCGCAGTACAGCAGCCGCGTCAAAGCCGGCGTGGCCTGGTACGGCCGCCTGGTGGGTCAGCCAAGTGCCAACACCCCTGTGCACCCGGTACAGCAAGCTGCCATGCTCAAAGCGCCGGTGCTGGGGCTTTACGGCGGGCAGGACACAGGCATTCCGCTGGACACTGTGGAGCAGATGAAAGCGGCATTGGCCAGCGCCGGTGCGGCGGGTAACGCTGCGGCCCGCGCCAGTGAGTTTGTGGTCTACCCCGACATGCCCCATGCTTTTCATGCGGACTACCGGCCCAGCTACCGCGCTGGTCCGGCGCAAGACGGGTTTGCGCGGGCGCTGGCGTGGTTCAAGGCCAAGGGTGTTGCATAAGGCGGGATAATGGGTGCCCTGACGCACCGGACCTTGCCTTATGACTATGACTTTGTTGGCCATTCTGGCCGCCACCTTGCTGGCCGGGGTGGGCAGTGTTTGGCTGGCGGCCTTGCTGGGTTTCGGTATTTTGGCGCGTTACACCCAGCACATGCTCAGTCTGGCGGCCGGTGCGCTCCTAGCAACTGCCTTCATGCACCTGCTGCCGGAGGCTTTTGAAAGCCAGGTCAGTGCGCACGAGCTCTTTCCGACCCTGCTGGTCGGCCTGATCTTTTTCTTTTTGCTCGACAAGGCCGAGCTCTGGCACCACGGCCACGAGCATCACCATGGCCATGATCACTCGCATGACCACGCTGGCAGCCACGCGCCTGCGCGCCCCGGCGGCAGCTGGGCCATTTTGACGGGCGACAGCGTGCATTGTTTTGGCGACGGCGTGTTGATCTCCTCTGCCTTTGTGGCCGACATGCGCCTGGGTGTGGTGGCCGCGCTGGCGGTGCTGATGCACGAAGTGCCGCACCACATGGGCGACCTGGCGGTACTGCGGCAAGCCAGCGACAACCGGCGCATGGCCCTGGTCAAGGTTTCACTGGCGGGTGGACTGACCGCCTTAGGGGGTGTAGTGGGTTTCTTTCTGGTGGCTCAACTAGAGGCCTACCTGCCGTTTTTTCTGGCCATCGCCTCCAGCAGTTTTTTGTATGTGGCGCTGGCCGACCTGATTCCTCAGCTGCAAAAAAAGCTTTCTGCCCGCGAGACCCTGGCCCAAATTATTTGGCTGGTCGTCGGTATGGGCATGGTCACACTGGCCAGCAGCCTGACGCACAGCCACTGAGCCGGCGCCGGGTTTAGACGCCGGCAGCCAGCAAGGCCGCGCGCGTCGGCAGGCCTTCGCTGTCGCCGATCACCTGCACCGCCTGCGCACCAATCCAGGCGCCGCGCCGGGTCGCCTCGGGCAGTGACTTGCCCTCCAGCAGCGCGCTGATCACCCCCACCGCAAAGCCATCACCCGCGCCCACGGTGTCCACCACTTCGGCCACGGCAAAGCCGGGCACATGGCCGCTGCCCCCGGCACTGTCAAAGTAAGCGCCTTCGCTGCCCAGCTTCACCACCACTGCCTTGGCGCCGAGCTCGCGGTAAAAGCGGGTAATGCCTTCGGGCGTACGCTCCCCCGTCAGCAAGTGGCCTTCTTCCAGGCCCGGCAAGACCCAGTCGGCACGGGCAGCCAGGTCGTTGATGGCTTCGCGCATGTGCGCCGTCGATGTCCAGAGCGAGGGCCGCAGGTTAGGGTCAAAAGACACGCTGCGACCGGCGGCCCGCATCAGGTCCATGCTTTTTTGTGTCAGGGCCAGTGTGCTGGCCGACACCGCCGCAAACACACCGGTGGCGTGCAGGTGCCGCGCTGAGAGCAGCCAGGCTTGGTTGATGTCCTGCGGCCCCATCCCGCTGGCGGCCGAACCCTGGCGGTGGTATTCGACAGGCGGATCACCGCCGCCTTGCACCTGGCCTTTGAACATGAAACCGGTTTTTTGCCTTGCATCGCAGACCACCTGCGCGCAGTCCACACCTTCACCGGCCATGGTGGCCAGCAAATAGCGGCCCATCGAATCCGTGCCCAGGCGGCTGGCCCAGGCGACTTTCAGCCCGAGCCGTGCCAGGCCGATGGCCACATTGGTCTCGGCGCCGGCGCTGCGTTTGTAAAAAGAGCCGGCTGCTTCCAGCGGGCCGGGGCGGTCTGCCACCAGCAGCAGCATGGCTTCGCCGAAAGTCACGACATCAAGCACTGGGGTCAAGGTGCGGCTCTCCTTGCTGTTTGAGAAACAGGCGGCAATTGAACGCCGGCCAGTTGTTCATGGGACTTGAAAAATTGCAATTTTTGTTCACGCCGGATTTGCTTGAGCGCGTACTCCGCGCTCAGGGCTTCGCCCTTGCTGGGGTAGCTGCGGCAAGCCAGCACACGGCGCGGCGGATGCGAGCGTGTGTAGGCCGCGCCCAGTCCCAGGAGATGTTGCACAAAGCGTTTTTCCAGGTCCAGCGCCACGCCGGTGTAAAGCGTGCCGTCTTCGCATTCGAGCAGGTACAAGTGATAAGGCTTCACGAAGTGGCGGGTCACGGCAGCCGTGTTGTCAGCCTTGCGCTACGGGCCGCGCCGGGTCGCTGCACCAGTCGCTCCAACTGCCGGCATACAGCGCTGAGCCGCTCAAGCCGGCGATCTCCATCGCCAGCAGATTCGGAAGGGCGCTGACGCCACTGCCGCAGTGGTGCACCACGCCGGCCGGCTCGCACTGGCCCAGCAGGGCTTCAAACTCAGCCTTGAGTTGTGCAGCCGGCTTGAACTTGCCGTCTGCGCCCAGGTTCTGGCCGAAGGGCCGGTTCAGCGCACCCGGAATATGGCCGGCCACCGGGTCCAGCGGCTCGACCTCGCCCTTGAAACGCGGCGTGGCCCGCGCGTCCAGCAGCGTCTGAGCGGGCCGGCCCAGGTTGGCGGCCACAGCCTGGGCGTCCAGCAGCCGGGCTCGGGTTTCTTTCAGGGCAAAGACCGCTGGCGCGCGCGCAGCTTCCTGGCCGGCCGCGACGGCACCACCCGCCGCCTGCCAGGCCTGCAAGCCGCCGTCGAGCACAGCCACCGCCTCATGGCCGGCCCACTTGAGCATCCACCAGAGCCGGCCGCAGTAGTTGGCGCCGTTGCGGTCATACACCACGGCTTGCATGTCGTTGGACAAACCCACGCTGGCCAGCCAGAGGGCAAAGCGCTCGCGGCTGGGCAGCGGATGCCGCCCGCCGGAAGCTGTTTCGTGCAGGCCGGGTTTGGCGCTGAGCGCGTGGTCCAGGTGGGCATAGACTGCGCCCGGAATGTGTGCCTGGGCATAGTCCGCAGCGCCGGCATCGGGCTGCATCAGGTTGAAACTGCAGTCAAACACCAGGCAGTTGGCGGGTGTGGCCAGCAGGGGCGCGAGCTGTTCGGCAGAGATCAGGTGGGTGTGCATGGTGAGAGCCCTTCGAAAAATTGTAGGTTCAGCATCGTTGCGGTTTTAATGTCCTTCGGCCGGCGGGTTGGGCAGGGCTTGGGTGCGCAAAGCTGTGGCCACCACGCCGCTGACCACAATCACCAGCATGCCCAGCCAGCCCAGCAGTGGTATCTGGTCGCCAAACAGCAGCAGGCTGTACAGCGCCGCAAACACAATACCCGAATACTGCAGGTTCGCCGCCACCAGTGTGGGCCCCTGGCTGTAAGCCCGTGTCATGCACCACTGGCCCATCGAGGCCAGCACGCCAATCGGCAGCAACCAGACGGCGGCTTGCCAGTCCCATTCAGACAGCCCGGTGAACATGACGCCAATGCCGCCGCCCAGCGCCGAGCCCAGCGCAAAGTAAAACACCGTGCGCTCTTCGGGCTCGCCAAGGCGGCCCAAGGCTGTGACCTGTATGTAAGCCAAGGCCGCCAGCAAGCCCGACATCAACCCGATCAGGCCGGCAAACAACTGGTTTTGCTCAAGTGTGGGCCGCAAAATCATGACCACCCCGCCAAAGCCTGTCAGCACCGTGAGCATCAGCAGGCCCTGACGCGGCTGCATCGGCCCGCGGGCATACAGCAGGGCGCCGCCTATCAAAAAGGCGGCCACCCAGATGCTGCTCATGTAGTTGAGCGTCACCGCAGTGGCCAGTGGCAAATAGGCAATCGCGTAAAACCAGGCGATCAGCGAGATCACGCCGATCAGGCTGCGCCAGGCCTGCATGCCGGGGAAGCGGGTGCGCAAGCCCGAGCCGCGCGCCTGCACGATCAGGGCCATGAACACCATGCCCACCAGACCGCGGTAAAGCACCAGTTCAAAGGCGTTGAAGTTACTCGATGCCAGTTTGACGCAGACACCCATGGTGGCAAACAGGAAAGAGGCCAGAACCATCCAGAGCGCTTGCATGAGCCGTGTCCTGACTCGCTGCTCAGATCATCTGGGTGGTTTTGCTGGCACCCATTTCGCGGCGGTACCACTCGTGAAAGTGCTGCATACCGTCTTCCATCGGGCTTTGGTAAGGGCCGAACTCGTTGTCGCCGCGCTGCATCAGGGCCAGGCGGCCGGCGTCCATGCGCAGGGCAATTTCGTCGTCCTCAACGCAGGTCTCCATGTAGGCGGCTTGCTGCGCCTCGATGAATTCGCGCTCGAAAGCGCAGATTTCCTCAGGGTAGAAAAACTCCACCACGTTCAGGGTTTTGTCCGGCCCCTGCGGGTGCAGCGTGCTGACCACCAGCACATGCGGGTACCACTCGATCATCACGTTCGGGTAGTAAGTCAGCCAGATGGCGCCGTACTTGGGTGCCGCCCCCTTGCGGTATTGCAGCACCACGTCATGCCACTTTTTGTAGACATCCGTGCCGGGCTTGCCCAGCTTGTCAGACACGCCGACCGTCTGCACCGAGTAGTTTTTGCTCAGCTCCCAGCGCAAATCGTCGGTGGTGACAAAGCCGCCCAAGCCCGGGTGGTAGGGGCCGACGTGGTAGTCCTCCAGGTAGACCTCGATGAAGGTTTTCCAGTTGTACTTGCATTCGTGCAGATGCACTTTGTCGAGCTGGTAGCCGCTGAAGTCCAGGTCTTGCATCGAGCCCAGGCCGGCCATCTCGGCGGCCATGTTGTGCCCGTTGTCTTCAAACACCAGGCCGTTCCAGGTGGTGGTTTTGTAGCGGTTCAAGTTCAGACAAGGGTCGATTTCGAAGTGCGGCGCGCCAATCAGCTCGCCGGCGATGTTGTAAGTCCAGCGGTGCAGCGGGCAGACGATGTTGCTGTCAGCCCGGTCGCCCAGCGAGCCGCGGCCCTGCAGCAAGAGGGCCTGCCGGTGCCGGCAGACATTGGAGATCAGCTCAATGCCCGAGGCATTGCGCACCAGCGCCCGGCCCTGGCCTTCGTGGGGCAGCGTGTAATAGTCCCCCAGCTTGGGCACCGCCAGCTCATGGCCCAGGTAGCGCGGGCCTTTGGCAAACAGCTTTTGCTGCTCGCGGGCGTAAATACCCGGGTCAAAATAACTGGAGATGGGCAGCTGGCTGGTCGCCTGCAAGAGTCGAAGGCTTAAATCAGACATGCACTTGTGAAACTGTTGGTCGGGCAGCGCGAGATCGGCAGCCCTTTAAAACTGGTTTTTCATTGTACCTACCGCCCCTTGCCGCCCGGGGTCTGACAGCGCTGGCAGCCGGCTCGCACAACAAGCCCCTAAAATCGCCCAGACACTGACACAACAAACCATGAGTAAAACAAACGCTGCCCCCCTCTCGACCGAGCCCGCCCATTACGAGGCTGCCTTGCAAGAGCTGGAAAAACTGGTCCTGGAGCTCGAAGGCGGTCAAATGCCGCTGGACCAGTTGCTCGCCGGTTACCAGCGCGGCGCCCAGTTGCTGGCCTATTGCCGCGACAAGCTGGCCGCCGTGGAGCAGCAAATCAAGGTGCTCGATGGCGGCGAACTCAAACCCTGGGCACAGGAATAAAGCTTTGAATTCATTGAACTCCCCCAAGACGCTCAGCGGCGCTTCCTTTGACTTGCCCGGCTGGAGCGCGCTTCAGCTCGAACGGGTCGAGACAGCCTTGCAAAACTGGGTCGCCTGCCCGCAAACCTGTCCGGCCCCGGCCGGCTTGGGTGAAGCCATGCGCTACGCCGTGCTGGACGGGGGTAAACGCTTGCGTCCGCTGCTGGTGCTGGCCGCCTGCGAGGCCGTGGCCGGTAACCCCCAGGCCGCTTTGCGGGCTGCTTGCGCGGTTGAGCTGATCCATGCTTACTCGCTGGTGCATGACGACATGCCTTGCATGGACAACGATGTGCTGCGCCGCGGCAAGCCCACCGTGCATGTGCGCTTTGGTCAGGCGCAGGCGCTGCTGGCCGGCGATGCTTTGCAGGCGCTGGCCTTTGAGCTGCTGACCCCTGACGACAGCAGTATGCCCGCCGGCATGCAGGCGCTGCTGTGCCGTATGTTGGCGCAAGCCGCCGGCTTTCAGGGCATGGCGGGCGGGCAGGCGATTGACCTGGCCAGTGTTGGCCAGCCCATCAGCGCTGCGCAGTTGCATGAAATGCACAAGCGCAAGACCGGTGCGCTGTTGCAAGCCAGCGTCATGATGGGCGCAGCCTGCGGCAGGCCTACCGTGTCAGCGCAACGTGCCCTGAGCGACTACGGCGCCACTCTGGGGCTGGCCTTTCAGGTGGTTGATGATGTTCTGGATGTGGTGGCCGACTCCAGTACGCTGGGCAAGACAGCCGGCAAAGACGCCGCCCAGGACAAGCCGACCTTTGTCTCCCTCATGGGCTTGCAGGCCTCTAAAAAATACGCGCAGGAATTGCTTTCGCAAGCGCAGTCCAGTCTGCG
>JBILIK010000054.1:0-15662 GCA_044350025.1 Polaromonas sp.
GCTGGGCGGGTGTGGGCCAGGTGCCGCGACCGGCCACGCGCACGATCAGACCTTCTTCGACCAGCTGCTCGAGTGCACGGCGCACCGTCACCCGACCGACACCGAATTGCCGGGCCAGCAGCATTTCAGCCGGCATGCCATCGGCAAAGCGGCCTTCTTGCAATTGCTCGCGCAGCACCAGGTAAATCTGGTGGTACTTGGTCAAAGGAAGTGCGTTGTTCATGGCTTGCAAACGCTGCGGCTTAGCGCGCGGTGAAGCCGCCGTCGGCGCAAATCACCTGACCGGTGATGAAAGATGCCCGTTGCGACAGCAAAAAGCTGATCAGCTCGGCGATCTCTGGCGGCCGGCCCAGACGGCCCATCGGGATGGTGGCATTCATCGTCGCCAGGGCTGCAGGGTCGGCCAGCACGCCAGCGAGCATGGGCGTGGCCACCGGGCCCGGGCCCACAGAATTCAGACGCACACCCTCAGCTGCCCACTCCAGCGCCAGCGACTTGACCATGCCGTTGAGCCCGGCCTTGGAGGCGGCATAGGCCGCGCCGCGCGCATGGCCGACCAGGCCGATCTGGCTGGTGACCACCACCACACTGGCGTCTCCGGTGCGCGCCTGGCGCATCTGCGCCACAGCGGCACGGGTCAGCACAAAGGTGGCGTCGAGGTTGAGCGCCAGAGTCCGGCGCCACTCGTCGAGCGTGGTGTCGTCAGAGCCTTTTTTAAAAAAGATACCGGCGCAACAAGCCAGCGCATCGAGCCCGCCCAGGGCCTGGGCCGCTAGCGCGGGCAAGGCGGCGCAGGCAGCGTCATCTAGCAAGTCCTGCACCAGCACCACCGCATCAGGCAAAAGGGCACGCACAGCATGCACCTGTCCGGCGTCCTGCACCACAGCGGCCACGCGTGCGCCGCGGCGGCTCAGGGCGCAGGCCGTCGCCAGACCGATACCCGAACCAGCGCCAGTCACCAGCGCATGCCGGCCGGTCAGCTCTTGCGTGTCAGGGGGCAAGGCGGTCATGCATCAAAGCCCGAGGTAGTTCTTGCGCAAGTCAGGGTCACGGGCCAGCGCTTGCGCCTGGCCTTGCATGGCGACCACGCCGTTTTCAATGATGTAGGCGCGGTTGGCAATCGCCAGGGTCTGCACGGCGTTCTGCTCCATGAGCAGGATCGACTGGCCCTCTCGGTTGATGCGCTGGATCAACTCGAACATCTGCTCGACCAGCAGAGGCGACAAGCCCAGTGAGGGCTCGTCCATGATCAGCAGAACAGGCTCGGACATGAGGCCGCGGCCAATCGCCAGCATCTGCTGCTCACCGCCCGACAAGGTGCCGGCCAGTTGCGTGAATCGCTCCTTCAGGCGGGGGAAAATTTCAACCACACGCTCGAGGTTCTGCTGTCGATGAGCCGTGCCACGCACCAGGCTGCCCAGCTCCAGGTTTTCAAGCACATTCAGGTTCGGGAAAACACGCCTGCCTTCAGGCACATGAATCACGCCGCGCTTGACCACCTCGCTGGAACTCAGGCCGGAAATTTCCTCACCCTCAAAACGGATAGCACCCGAGAAAGGTTTGTAAAGCGCCGATATATTGTTGTTGAGCGTGGACTTACCCACGCCATTGCTGCCCAGCACCGCAACAATCTCGCCGGCATGAACATCCAGGTCTATGCCGCGAAGTATTTCAACGCTGCCGTAGCCGGCATGCAGGTTTCGGATCTCAAGCATGGCTGGACTCCGGTTTGGCTGAATCGGCCGCACCACGGCCGAGATAGGCTTCGATCACGGCCGGGTTGTTCACCACTTCGTGCGGCGCTCCGTCGGCAATGATCTTGCCGTAAGACAGCACATAAATATGCTCGGACAGGCTCATCACCGCCTGCATCACGTGCTCGATCAGCAAGACCGTGACACCGCTGGCGCGGATTTTCCGGATGATGTCGATGATTTCAACAATCTCCGAGGGGTTCAAGCCGGCCATCACTTCGTCAAGCAGCAGCAGTTTGGGGTCGGTGGCCAGTGTGCGCGCGAGCTCTAAACGCTTGCGCCCTGCCACGGTTAGATCAGCGGCCGGTTGGTCGAGCTGTGCGCCCATGCCCACCTGTTCGGCCACGCGACGGGCGTGCTCCCAAGCCTGGCTGCGGTCATGGAACTTCTGGTAAGCGCCCACTGCAATGTTTTCATGCACCGTGAGTTTGGCAAAGGGCTGGGTGATCTGAAACGTGCGGACCATGCCGCTGCGGGCGATGTCATGCACAGCACCGCCGGTAATGTCCTTGCCCTGGAAGGTGACCTTTCCGGCATTGATGGACTGAAAGCCGGCGATACAGGAAAACAGCGTGGTCTTGCCCGCGCCGTTGGGCCCGATCAGCGCCACAATCCGGCCCTCGCCGACTTCCAAAGAGGCGTTGTCAACTGCTTTGAGCCCACCGAAGATTTTGGTCAATCCCTCGACTTTAAGCATCATGCGCCCCCTTTATGAAAACGCTTACCGATGCGCTTGAACAAATCGATCAGTCCGTTGGGCAAAAAGGCAATGATGATCACCAGCAAAGTGCCGTAAAGCACCAGCGAAAGGCCTTGCACATTGGTTATCAGGCGGGTGATGTCACTGATGCCGGCCAAAAGAACTGCACCAATCAAGGGGCCGTAAATCGTGCCGGCACCACCGATCATGCTGACCAGCAGCATCTCAACGGACTTGTCCACGCCAAACACAATGGTCGGGTCGATGTACAAAAAATACTGCGCGAAAAAGCAACCGCCGACACCGCACATGGCACCCGACAACACCATCACCTTGACTTTTTCTCTAAAGACATTGATGCCCAGCGCCATGGCGGCGTCTTCGTTCTCACGTATGGCTGCCAGCTGCGCGCCAAAGCGTGAACGCTTGAGCCACACCGCCACGGCAACAGACACAACGGTCAAGGCCAAAATCACAAAGTAAAACCCGATACGTTCAGGAAACTGAAAATTGGCAACGCTCATCTTGGCAGGTATCAACAGGCCCAGACCTCCGCCGGTAAAGCCGACCGAATTAACCAGTATGCGCAAGACCTCGGCAAACGCCAGTGTGATCAGCGCAAAGTAAGAGCCCTTGAGGCCTGCACGAAAAGACAAAAATCCGATGATGCCGCCGACCACGGCGCCGGCCAGCGCACTGGCCGGCAAGCCAAGCCAGGGGTTCATGCCAAAACGCAACTGCAAGATGGTGGAGGCATAAGCGCCGGCGCCAAAAAAGACCACGTGCCCGAACGACAACTGTCCTGCAAAACCGCCGGCAATGTTCCATGACTGCCCGATGAAGGCATAAAACAATGCCAGCACGCCAAAGTTGACCAGGAATGGTGAAGGAAAAACAAAGGGAAAAGCCACTGCGATGGCCAGCAAGGCCAGGTGCAGCGGCCAACCGATTGCGCGCGCACTGTCGTTCATCGCTTGGCTCCAAAAAGACCAGAAGGCCGGAACAGCAGGATCAAAATAAAGATCAGGGAGATACCGATCTGGCCCAGGCTTTCACCCAGGAACAATCCGCCGAAGGACTCGGTCAACCCGACAATCAGCCCGCCAATCACTGCACCCAAAAAGCTGCCCATGCCACCCAGAACGACCACGGTAAAAGCCACTATCACAAACACATGGCCTGTGGTCGGCGAAACATAAAAAATGGGCATCAGCAAACAAGCCGCAGCGCCCAGTGTGGCTAAACCAATGCCGAAAGAAATAGCAAAAATCCGCTCGACGTCGATGCCCACCAGGCGAGCCCCTACCCGCTCTTTGGCCACGGCGCGGATGGCCCTGCCGGTGTCGGTGCGCTGGATGAAAAGGCCCAACACAGCGCACAGCGCCATGGCAGCGCCAAAAGAAATGATCTTGGGCAGGGACACCAGGGTAGGGCCTAACTCGACCATGGTGTCCGAGTACGACACGGAGATGGTGCGCGTATCGCCTTTGAAAAACATCAGCGCCAGGTTTTCAATCAGGATCGACAAACCCAGCGTGATCAGCAAAATGTTCTCGTCTTTGCCTTGTGACAGACGTCCGATCAACAACTTGTAAAGCAGATAGCCCAGCAGGTACATCGCCGGCACCATGATGAGCAGCGACAGGTACGGGTCAATGCCCAGCTTCATGAGCAGGTAGTAAACACCGAACATGGCCAACATCAGCAAACTGCCATGCGCAAAATTAATGATGTGCAACACACCATAGATCAGCGTCAGGCCAGAGGCTACGAGCGTGTAAATACCACCGATCAAAAGGCCGTTGATCGCGGCAGAGCCGAGGATCGTCAAGTCCAAATCTATTCCCCTGGGTTGAAAAGCCTGCAAGCACCCGGCCTGCCCTGTCGGGCGGGCCGGGTGTTCAGAATGGCTAGACTGAAAAAATAGCAGCCAGATCAGCTGATCTTGGGACGTGGAAATACGGCCTTGGTCGATGCGAACTGGTTAGGCCAGACCACTTCAATGTCCGTGGCCGAGGCTTGCAGCAGAGCAGCTCGGCCACCGGTATTTTGACCGTTGACGAACTTGGTCTCGCCGTAAGGCATAAAGTGGTTGGACCAGCTGCTGCTCTCCAGTGCGGCAATGGCTTTTTCTTTGTCGGCAGTCCGGGCACGCTCAAGCGCGTCGGCATAGACCATCACCGAGTTCCAGCCGCAGTACACCTCAAAGGTGAACAGATTGCCGGTGGCCTCGACCATTTTCTTTATCTCCATCGCCTTGGGATTGCGTGGGCTGAACCAGTGGTTGAAGTCCATCATGTGCTGCGCCACTTGAGGCTGCTCTTTCACAAGCTTGTAGTTGAAGCCGCCGCCAAGCACGCTGAACATGGCTGCAACGTCCACTTTTTGCTGATGCATGGTGCGCGCCAGCAGCACGTATTCGTTCTGGTAGTTGCTCATGATCACCAGATCAGGCTTGAGGCTCTTGATGCGCAAGGCCACGTTGGAGAAGTCACGCGTGGGGTTGGCATGCTTGATGATCTCAGCCACCTGGATATTGATCGAAGGCAGCTTACCGGCCAGCAACTTGGCGGTGCCCGTGCCGAACTCGGACTCTTCATGCACCAGCACGGCCGTCTTGGCAATGCCGCCGGCAGCTTTGTTGACTTCACCCAGTGCAACGATGGCGTCTTCAGTGCACTTGCCAAAACCGGGTGCCAGGCGGAAAACGTTTTTCAGGCCACGGCTGACGATCAGGTCGGACACGCCAACGTCGATCAGGAAAGGCGTGTTGTATTTAGCAGCTGCTTGCGTAGCGGCCAGGGCAATGGCGCTGGCAAAGCAGCCTACATAAGCCGATACACCGTCTTGCTGAAGACGCTCGACTTCGGCCACGCCGATTTCAGGACGGGACTGCGAGTCGGCCAGCGCCGCTTCGAGCTTGGCGCCGCCCATGGACTTGATACCACCGGCTGCATTGATGGCATCAATGGCCATCTGGCATCCGAGACGTCCTTGGCCGCCGTTGTACGCAAGACCGCCGCTGACGGGATGCACCAAACCGATTTTGATCGGCTTGGGCTGGGCCAATAACAGACCGGGCGCGCCCAGTGCAGCACTGGCAGCGCCAGCTTGAAGTATCAATCGGCGGGTCAGCTTGGAAGATGTGGTCATGGCAGGGTCCTCAGTTGAATGGCAGACAAAGTATCTGAAAAATGGTGAGTGATTTAATTGTTCCATTCGTAGAACAATTAGCCTAGACTATGAAGTCAACGCACACTGAAGTCAAGCAGTAAAGACCCCCATAGCCCGTCCCGTTTAATCATTCAAATGGATGACATGCTTTACAGCCTCAGGCCAGACCCATGGACTACCTAGACACTTTCAGCCAATTTGCCGCGGGCATCACTTACGAAGCGCTGGGCAGCGACATTCACGAGCAGGTCGGCTGGATTCTGGCTGACACCGTGGGCGCGATGGTCGCCGGCTCGGCCGAACCCGAGTTGCGTGCACTGGCTGCACGCCAGGCGCCGGGCGCCAGTGCTGTCCTGGTTGGGCTGGGCCGTCGTGCCAGCGCCGAGACAGCCGCCTTCATCAACGGTACTTCCGGCACTTTTCTGGAGATGGACGAAGGCAACCGGTTTTCCCGCGGCCACCCGGCGGTGCATGTGATACCCGCGGCGCTGGCGCTGAGCCAGGAGCGCGCAGCCACGGCCCAGGTGTTTTTGTCGGCGCTGGTCACAGGCTATGAGGTCGGCTCGCGGCTGGGTGCGGCCTCTGCCCTGCGCGGCGCCATGCATCCGCACGGCACCTGGGGCACGGTGGGCGCGGCGGCGGCCTGCGCCCGCATCGCCGGCATGGACGCGCGGGGCATGCGCGAGACGCTGAACATCAGCGCGTCAATGACCACCGCCAGTTCGAAGCAAACCATGCTCGAAGGCGGATTGGTACGCAATGTTTACGCAGGCCTGAGCAACCGCAACGGCTTGCTGGCCCTGCAACTGGCCGAATGCGGCTTCACCGGTGAGCATGATGGCCTGAGCTCGCTGCTGGGCAAGATCATTTCCGAAAAATTGGACACGGTTGGCCTGATCGAGGGCCTGGGCAGCCAATGGCACTTGATGCGCAACTACTTCAAGCTGCATTCATGCTGCCGCTACAACCACGGCACGCTGGACGCGATTGACCAGATCGCCAGCCGGGGCCCACTGCCGCCCCCCGCAGAGATTGCCCGGGTTGATGTCAGCACCTACAACCTGGCGGCCGAGCTCAAAGACAAAGCGCCACGCAACACTTTGGCTGCCAAGTTCTCGGTGCCCTTTGCCGTGGCCACGCGCCTGGTCAACCAGAGCAGCACCTTGTCCAGCTTCACCTGGGAGGCGGTGCGCGACCCGGCTGTGCTGGCACTGGCGCAAAAAGTCGAGGTCAGCGAAGACCCGTCCATGACACAACGCCTGCCGCTGGAGCGGCCGGCCCGGGTGGTCATCAGCCTGCATGACGGCCGGCAAGTCGTTGGTGAAGCTGGCGTGAACCGCGGCGACGATGCCGCGCCCTACACGCGCGAAGAACTGCGGCAAAAGTTCATGGACCTGACGCAGCGCGTCTGGCCGGCGGCCCATGCAGCCGCGGTACTGGAAGCCACGCTGGAGATGGCGGCCCTCAAAGGCAGTCTGGCGCCCTGGGCATCCCTGCTTGAGCGCGCGCCGCAAGCCGCTTGAGCCAGTAGGCAGAGGGGCAATCAGCCCAGTGAGTTGTCGCCGCTCATGTAAACGAAAACCTCAGTAAAGAGGCCGTCCTGCACACGAAAGAAGTTGCAGTTGTTCTTGACCATTTTCTGGCCTTCGTGCGTGATGTTCTCCACCCTGAAGCGGCTGGCAATGCGCTGTGCGGGTACATCGGTCACATGGTCAAAGTCACCGTGCCAGACCTTGGCGTAACGCTCATTGAGGCGCTTGAACATGCCGGCAATTTCAGTGTCGCGGCCTTGGTACACATTCGAATAAGTGGCGATGGTGAAACATGCGTCAGGGGCAAAGCAGGCCAAGGTGGCCACTACATCCATGCGGTCCACAGCGGCAAAGTAGCGCTCGGCCAAAGCGATCAGTTCGCTGGCTGGCAAAGGGGAAGTGCTCATGGGGCTGCTCCGGCGGGCTGGAATCCTGCGTCCTGGCGCGCCCGAAAAAGCGCCAGGGCTTGCTGATGGCGCTCATGCGCCAGCGGCGACAGCGGTACATCGAGCCGCTGCTCTTCGACAAAATGACCATGGCTGCGGCCCCGCACGCACAGGGCCGAGGGCCGGATGTCGCCCACCGGCCGGACATGGGCAGGGATGTAGCTGATGGCATAACCGATGCGCCTGTCGGCACTCTCGTTGGCGCCTGAGGCATGAACCAGGTCGGTGTGGTGAAGCGACATCTGCCCGGCTGACACCGGCATCATGGTGCCGGTCTCTTGGTCAAAACGATCACTGATGCCCTGACCGCGGCGGATCATGTTCATGGGTTCCGGTTTGTCATCGTGCTCAAAAGCGCCCCATCGGTGACTGCCCGGCAATGCGCGCATGCAGCCGGCCTGCACGCTGGCGTTAGACAAGGCAACCCAGGCTGTGACGTGCAGGTGCGGCTGAAGGTAAAAATAAGTGCTGTCTTGGTGCCAGCGCACATAGGCCGGCGTATTGGCTTCCTTGAGAAACAGCGTCGAGTGATAAACCAGGATGTCAGGGCCGATCAGGTCTTGCACGGCATCCAGAATTTTCGGGTGATGCACCAGCTGGTCGGCCCAGTTGAACAACAGGTAGGACTTGGATTTTTCGGGAAAGTCGATCAGGGCGCCACGGGCTTGCTCCCAGGCTTGGAGCTCACCGCGTAATTCCTCAACCTCATGGCTTGTCAGCACATCCACCGGAAAGACAAAGCCGTCGCGCTCGTAAGCTTCAACCTGCCCGGGGCTCAGAAGCAGCGTCATGACGCAGCCCTCGCGGCGTCCATCATGGCGGTCAGCATGTCCAGGCGCGGATGCATGGGCCGCGGGTACGCGCTGCGGCTGTGCGTGTGGCCCAGGGCCAGCATGGATTCGGCGATCTTGTAGCTCAGGGGGCCCGGGTTGATGACCGGCACCGGCAGCCGGGCCTGCAGGTGAGCGTGGGCCTGGTGCATGGTGGTCGAGCCCAGAATGATCACGTCCGCGCCATCGATCTCGATGGCCTTCATGGCGGCTGCCTCGAGCAAGGGAAAGACCTCTTCTTCCTTGCCCGACAGCAGGGCCTGGTTGTCGGGGCTGACTTCAATGGCTCGCACCGACGCGCACTTGTGATGCATGCCCAACTCGTCCAGCGCTTTTTTGTACAGGGGTTTCCAGCGGCTGGCCATGGTCAAAATAGAAAAGCGATCGCCCAGCATGAGCGCGCTCAGCATGGACACCTTGCCCGGCCCGAACACCGGGATGTCGAGCACCGAGCGCAGCGCCGCCACGCCGGAGTCACTCATGGTGTCTATGCAAACTGCGGCAAAACCTTCTTGCTGGGCGCGGCAACCGGCTTCAAAAATCGATGCATCAGCCAGCACAAAGTCATGGTGGCTGGAGTAGTTCACCGGGCCGGCCTTGACCGAGCGGTACTCAAAGTGCAAGTCAGGGCCGAACTGCAAACCCTGCAATTGCTGCTGACGAAGTGCCAGATTCTCGGGCGACATGGCAAAGGGAACGATGGTCAGGATTTTTTTCATGGGGGTCACGGTTTCTTTAGAAACAGGCATGATGCGCCTTTGATTCAAAACACAAGAGAGTTCTCATGCCTGTCATATCCATCACCCTGCTACCCGGCTACAGCGCCGAAGCCGAAGAACGCCTGGTGGGCCGCGTGGCGCTGGCCGCTCGCTCGGTGATTGCGGCAGCCGCAGCCGGCACCACCGTGTTTGTAAACCATGCGCACACCTACCAGCGAGACGGCCGGGTGTTCTCCAAAGGTGGGCCCGAATGTGTGGATGCCAGTGGCATGGTGCGCCAATTTCTGGCCTTGATGCAAGCGCGCGACTTGACGGCTGCCAGCGCCATGCTGGCGCCTGAGTTTGTGATGCACTTTCCCGGCCACACAGCCATGCAAACGCTGGGCGAACTGGTGAACTGGGCCAAAGGCCGCTACAGCAGCATCGCCAAAGACTACGAACGTTTTGACGAAAGCTGGGGGGAAGGCGTCACCGTGGTGTATTGCTCGGGCACGCTGCGGGGTGTCTGGCTCGACGGCAGCAGTTTTGAGGGTGTGCGTTTCATCGACCGCTTTGAAATTGCCGACGGAAAAATACGCCGGCAGGACGTCTGGAACGATCTGGCAGAAACCTTGGCGCATCGCCCGGCCTAGGCGCTCAGGCCTGGGATGCTTTCCAGGCATCGAGGATCTCGCTTCCGGTCGCCGCCCAGACACCCGGGTGACGCATGATGTGCGCCAGCGCTTCTTCAAGCGCCCGCATGCGGTAAGGCTGCCCGATCACCCAGGGGTGCAGCGAAATCGCCATGATGCGTCCGCCCGCCGTGGCCGACTCTTTGTAAAGCAGGTCAAACTGGTCGCACAACTGGTCCCGGAAGTCGTCTTCGGTGTGGTGGTTCTGAACCAGGATGGTGTGGTCGTCAATGTCGATAGGGTGCGGCATAGCGTGGATGGGGCCGCTGGCCGTGCGCATAGCGTAAGGCATGTCGTCATTGACCCAGTCGCACACATAGTCCAGCCCGGCTGCGCCCAGCAAGTCCAGCGTCGCGGCCGACTCGGACTTGGCTGGTGACAGCCAGCCGCGCACCGCCTGGCCGCTGGTTTGGCGCAGGATGTCCAGCGTGGTGTCGATCAGCTTTTTTTCATCGTCCACAGCCAGACCGCCATGGTGCAGATGGTCCATGTCCAGACCGTTGGCCATGATTTCCCAGCCGCGCTGCGTGCATTCATTGATGAGCGACGGGTAGCGCACCGCTACCGCGGCGTTGACCGCCACCGTGGGCCGGATGCCGTGTTTTTCCAGCGCCTTCATGATGCGAAAAATACCCACGCGGTTGCCGTAATCACGCAAGGTGTAGTGGCGCAGGTCGGGGTAAGCGGTCTGCATGGCGCCGGGCGGCTTGAAGGGCACACCCGCCATGTTCAGCGGAAACCACTCCAGCGCCGGCACCACCCACAAGGCCACTCTAGCCTGATTGGGCCAGGCCACGGGCTTGCGCTCGGGCAGCATGGACCAGTCATAGCGCTCATGGTCCATGCCGTAACGGCGCAGCGGGTAGTCCAGGTAGTCGGCCGGTAAAGGCTTGGCGTTGGTGCTCATGGTGCTTCTCCGACGGGCTGTGCTGCCGCTGTGAAAGCATAAAAGTAGTGCTCGTTGAAATGCTGAGCGATCTCGCGCCCGGTGGCCAGCCAGACCTTGTCATGGCCGGCGATGTAGGAGAGCGCTTCTTCAAATGCAGCCATCCGGTAGGGCTGCCCCACCAGATACGGATGCAGCGGAATGCACATCACCGTGCCCGAGTGCTCGCCTTCATCATACAGGCGGTCAAACTGGCGCTTGAGAATGTCGGCATAGCGCCGCGGCTGCACCAGATTGACGTTGTAGACGATGGTGTCGTTCATCTCCAGTGAGTAAGGCACGCTGGTCAGACGGCCTTGCTTGACCTTGACCGGGCCGGGCTGGTCGTCATGGAACAGGTCGCAGATGTAGGTCAGACCCATCTCAGCCACCAGGTCCATGGTGTTGGGCGTGTAGGTCAGCGCCGGGGCCAGCCAGCCGTCGAGCTTTTGACCGGTGTGCTTCTTGATGGTGTCGATCGAGTCCTGGATGACGGCACGCTCTTCGGCTTCTGTCATGCCCATCAGGTAGCGTGTGTTGTAGGTGCCGTGCGAGTAAAACTCCCAGCCGTTGTCGGCGCAGGCCTTGATGACTTCGGGGTGGTGCTCACACACCGCCACATTGAGCGAGACGCTGCCGCGCACATTGCAACGCTTCATGGCTTCGAGCATGCGCCAGAAACCCGCCCGGTTGCCGTAGTCGCGGTAAGAATAATTGAGCACGTCAGGCGCCGGCCTGGCCCAAGGCGCACGGGCCGGGTTGCGCGGCGGGTTGAGTTCGTAGAACTCCACATTGGGTGCCACCCAGAAGGCCACCCTGGCCCCGTTGGGCCACTTGATCACCGGTCGCTGCGCGTTGTAGGGCAGGTAGTCGTAAAGCGCGGGGTCGCGTTTCAAGATGCGGCTCCGGCAGCCGAAGGCACCCGGCGCAACTGCTCGATGGTCTCGGCCACCGTCAGCACATCGGCGTATTTCAGGCCCATGTCGTAGAGGTTGGCGAAATGCGGCGACTCGTGTTTGTCGGCCACGCACTCCTCGGGAACGATGGTGCGATAGCTGCGGGAAATGCTGTCCACCACGGTGGCACGCACGCAACCTGACGTAGAGCCGCCGGTCACCACGATGGTGTCCACGCCATGAAAGTTGAAGACCGAGCCGAGGTTGGTTTCAAAAAAGGCCGACGCCATGCGCTTGTTGATGACGATGTCACGCTTGAGATCGATGACCAGCCGGTCGTCAAACTCGGAGCGACGGCTGCCGACCTTGATGTTTTGCAGCGAATCCGGGGTATCGGTGCGCGTGCCCCAGACGCCGCAGTCTTCGCCCGAGTCCATGTAGGCCACATAGGTCCAGACCACCGGAAAGCCCTTGGCGCGGAATTCAGCGGCCAGTGTGTTCACGTACTCCAGCTGACGCGGATCAGTTTCGTAGGCTGTGGCGAACTCGCCCACGTTGGTATAAGCTTTTTGCAGGTCGATGTTGATCAGCGCAGGCATCTTGCCGAAACCAAAACGCTTGCGGGTGGGGTTGGCCTTGATGTCGCTAAAAAGCTGGCGGGCCGTCTTGCTGGAGGCTTCCATTCGGGCTGTCTTTCAATGAGAGAGGGCGCAGGCTGAAGGCCCGCTGAACCCTGCCGCCATGGTGCCCCCGCTGGTTTGTTCTGTCAATAGAACAAATACAGGCCGGCCCGCGGCCGCTTAACCGTCACGCTCAATTTCCAGCAAGGCTAGCAAGCGCTGGTTAAAAGCGTCCGCTTGCTCAAACTGCGCCCAATGACCGGCTGCCGCAATCGCGTGCATGCCCCGGTAAGCAGGCGCCTGCTGCAGCGCATTTTCAAAGGCCTGAGTCTGCCCTTTGTAAAAAGGGTCGTGCTCGCCGTACATGGCATGCAGCGGGCAGTGCAGTCCGGGCAGGGTGCGCGCCAAGATGTCGGTGCGCGAAAGGCGGCGCTTGGGCAATCTGTCACGCAGCGCATTGGCCGATTGCAGCTCACACGCCAGGGGCGTGATGGCCTCAGGCGCATGCAGCATCAGCAGCTGCAGGTTGTCCCGGTGCACGGCCAGGCGTTGCGCCGCTTCGGGCAAGTGGCGCCAGCCCTTGAGCTTGAAGGGCACCAGCGCCTGCAAGCCCATGCCGGGTGTGCCGATCAGCACCAATGTAGCCACCCGTGCGGGAAACTGGCTGGCCAGCAAGCCGGCCGTCAAACCGCCAAATGAGAAACCCGCCACATCGCAAGCCGCCTCGCCCAACAGTTCGGTCAGACCTTGCTCGAGTGGCGCAGGCATGGCATCGGCGTCAGCACCTGAGGGCGGCAAAGTAGAGTCGCCAAAGCCCGGCAGATCAGGCACCAGCACACGTCGACCTGAGGCGGCCAGAGGCAGAACATTGCGCAGCCAGTGCGTCCAGCTGCCGCTGCCGCCATGCAAGAGCAGCAGGGGCGCCAAGGCCGGGTCAGCGCCCTGCTCTCCCCAAACATGCCAGACCAGATCACCTTGCCCGCAGGGCGTGCACGTCCGACGGGCGTGCTGCAACACAGCGCTGACTTCAGCCGGCACATTCATTCCTGCACCTTGCCGCGCAAATTTTTGATGTCTGAACGCA
Source organism: Polaromonas sp. (assembly GCA_044350025.1). Classification (GTDB taxonomy): domain Bacteria; phylum Pseudomonadota; class Gammaproteobacteria; order Burkholderiales; family Burkholderiaceae_C; genus Polaromonas. The sequence continues at coordinate 13,352 of JBILIK010000054.1, forward strand.
GGCTTTTGCCTTCCAAACGCCGCTGCTTAGAGCCAAAAGTCGGCTTGGTGGCTCGCCGCGCTTTGGGTGGTACCGCCACGCTGTCCACCACCTCTTGCAGGCGCGCCAGCGCGTCGCTGCGGTTCATTTCCTGGGTGCGGTGTTGCTGGGCTTTGAGCACCAGCACGCCGCTCTGTGTGATGCGACTGTCACTGAGCGCGAGCAAGCGCTCTTTGATCTCTGCCGGCAAAGACGATGCGGCAATGTCAAAGCGCAGATGCACCGCGCTGGAAACCTTGTTGACGTTTTGCCCGCCCGCTCCCTGCGCCCGGATCGCACTGATCTCGACCTCGCGCTCGTCGACAGGGTAGTGGGGTAGGCTGACCATGGCCACATTGTGCCGCGGCTCTCGTTCAAGATGGATCCCCGCTTTCGCGAGGATGACAGATTAGAAACCGTCATTCCCGCGCAGGCGGGAATCCATCACCTGCAGCAAATGTAAAAAGCATGAATCCCAGCTTGCGCGAGGATGACGGGAAAGAGTGCTCCCCGCGAGCGCGCGGATGACGGGCGTTGGACTGGCTTAGCCTGGCACGGCAAAAAATTCTTCCAGCAAAGCCGCAAACGCCGCCGGCTGCTCTACCGCGCTCAGGTGCGCTGCAGGCAAGGTGGCGAGTCTGGCGCCGGGCAGACTGCTGACGATGGCTTCAGACAGAGCGGGCGGCGTGGCTTCGTCGCGGGAGCCGGCAATCACCAGCGCCGGGCAGCGGATGCCGGCGTTGCTGCTTCTGAAATCAATCCCGGCCACCGCAGCGCAACTGGCGACGTAAGGCGCCGCAGCCATTTTTTCGAGGCGCTGGCGCAGGTCGGCTACCAGCACAGCGCTGCCTGCGGGCACACCGGCACAAAACTCCGGCGTGAACCAGCGCTGGATCGCGCCTTCGGCAATGGCGGCCACGCCTTGCGCCTCGACGGTGGCCATGCGAGCGTGCCACATGGCGCGGGCTGCCTCGTTGTAGTAATTAGCGGCGTTGGCGATGGTGATGCTTTTGACCAGCTGCGGATAGCGCGCGGCAAGCGACTGCGCGGTCATGCCGCCCATGCTCAGGCCGACAAAATGCACAGGCCAGCCAGCGGCCTGGGCTTGGATCAGCGCTGCTGCATCATCTGCCAGCATGTCCATGGTGTACGGGCCCAGAGGCGCCGCCGACTGGCCATGGCCGCGGTGGTCATAGCGCAAGACCGTGAAGCGCTGCTTCAGGATGGCGGCCACGCCGTCCCACATGCTCAGGTCGCAACCCAGCGCATGACTGAGCACCACCACCGGACCTTGACCTTCGCGCAGCCAATGCAGGCGCGGCAAGGTGTTGGCTTCAGGGGGCAACAAACCCTTTTCACGCAAGATAGCCCCGGCCACCGAAAAAGCATGATTGGCCGCCGGCACGCCGCAGTAAATAGCGGCCTGCATGATCACTTCCTTGATGTCGTCCGGCGTCAGCCGCGATTCGGGCGGGCCGTCCAGGGCCGCGCGTACGTGCATCGCAAACTCTTCATAGGCCTTGAGCGCGATCATGGTGGACAGCACCATCAGGCGGCGCGTCTTGTCACCCAGGGCAGGCCGGCCCCAAACCTCTTGCCAGGCGTAGCGGGTGATGAGGTTCTGGAACTCGGCATTGAAATCATTGACATTGGCCAATGATTTATCGACCCAGGCATCGCCCAGCACGCGGCGGCGATTGAGCATGCCTAGCTGGTAGTTATTGTTTGCTTCGCTCATGAGCTTCTTTCTGATTTTCGGGATTGCCTTGGTACTTGCCTTGCTTACAGAGCCAGGTTACCAACATGCTCAAGGCTTGAGCCGCAACTGGTTGGGCAGCGGCACCGATCTGCGCAGCACATCCTCGCCCAGCCACTGCGCTGAGCGCCAGGCACGCTGGGCCACAGTGGCCAGCGGCATCTGCTGGTAGTCGTCATTGAAAACTTCAAAGCTGTAGTCGCCTCGGTAACCCAAGCTGTGCAGTTTGTTGACCAGCGCTGCCAGATCCTGGCTGTGCACGCCCTCGCCCGGGAACACCCTGAAATGCCGCGCCGTGGCAATGCGCTCTTCAACCGACTTGATCTCTGTCCACATGAAGTCGGCCAGTTGCACCAGAAAAATTTTGTTGGGCTCCAGAATGTCCAGCTCATCCAATGAAGTCTTGGTGGCGAACATGTGAAACGAATCAAAACCCAGGCCCAGGTTGGGCATGTCAGCCTGGCTAATGATGTCCCAGGCCTGGGGAAACTCATTGACCACACGCCCCCATGACAGCGCCTCGTACGCAATCTTGAT
>JBILIK010000014.1:0-54066 GCA_044350025.1 Polaromonas sp.
GGCTCGAAAAACTGCTTCCACCCAAGATCACACCTACAGACCCGACCGAGCGCCGCAGCGTGCCCGAAGGCCTGTGGATCAAGTGTCCGAGCTGCGAGGCCGTGCTCTACAAGACTGACCTGGAGGAGAACCAGTACGTCTGCCCGCAATGCAGTCACCATCACCGCATCGGCGCACGCGCGCGGCTGGACGCTTTTCTGGATGCCGAAGGTCGCTACGAGATCGGCCAGGAAGTGCTGCCTGTCGACCCGCTCAAGTTCAAAGACAGCCGCAAATACCCCGAGCGCCTGAAAGAGGCCTTAGAGAACACCGGCGAGACCGACGCGCTGATCGTCATGGGCGGCGCGGTACACAGCATCGGCGTGGTGGTGGCTTGTTTTGAGTTTGACTTCATGGGTGGCAGCATGGGCAGCGTGGTCGGCGAGCGCTTTGTGCGCGGCGTGCATGCAGCCATTGAGCAAAAAGTGCCCTTCATTTGCTTTACCGCCACCGGTGGCGCGCGCATGCAAGAGGGCTTGCTCAGCCTGATGCAAATGGCCAAAACCAATGCCTCTCTCACTCGTTTGGCCAAAAAAGGCCTGCCTTACATCAGCGTGCTGACCGACCCGACCATGGGCGGCGTGAGTGCCGGCTTTGCTTTTGTGGGCGACGTGGTGATGGCCGAGCCCAAAGCCTTGATCGGCTTTGCCGGCCCGCGCGTGATCGAGTCCACTGTGCGGGTGACCTTGCCAGAGGGATTTCAACGCGCCGAGTTCCTGCAAACAAAGGGCGCCGTCGATCTGATCTGCGACCGCCGCGAATTGCGCAAAACCATTGCCGCCACCCTGGCCATGCTGATGCGTCAACCGGCCGACGCCGTCGATTAAGAGACTGCCCCGGGCGCCGTGCCACCGGCACATACCCGGGCTGAACTATGCCTGCCAACTTCCATGCCTGAGACCTTGACCCTGTCTGATCTGCCCTTGTTTCCCCTGGGATCTGTGCTGTTTCCCGGGGGTTTGCTGCCGCTGCGCATTTTTGAAGTGCGCTACCTCGACATGATAGGCAAATGCCGCAAAAACGGCACGCCTTTCGGCGTGGTCGCACTGAGGCAGGGCACTGAAGTGCGCCGGCTACAGGCCGAGGCAGGCGACGGGGATTTCCCGACTGAAAGCTTTGAAGACATAGGCACCCTGGCCAGCATCACGGCGTATTCAGCGCCACAAGCCGGTTTGGTGATGGTGCGTTGCACAGGCACCCAGCGCTTCAAAGTAAGCCGCAGCCATCAACTCAAACATGGACTGTGGATGGCAGAGGCCACAACCCTGCCCGAAGACAAGCCAGTGGCTGTACCGTCCGACTTGCAGGCGGCCAGCAATGGGCTGAAAAAAGTGATATCTACCCTGCAAGAGCGTGATGTGCCAGCCGACCAGATGCCTGTCTTGCCCCCCTATCACTTCGATGACTGCGCCTGGGTGGCTAACCGCTGGAGTGAATTGCTGCCCATGTCGGCCAAGCGCAAGCATCAACTGATGGCGCTGGACAACCCGCTGTTACGGCTGGAACTGGTGAACGACATACTCGATCGCAGCGGAATTTCTACCTAGCCTGCGGGCCGGGACTCAAGCCCCCGCTTTAAAACCTAAAATCAGTACTTTTGGCAGACCGCTTGCCTTTGACTCTTTTTTGTACTGTTCTTTTCCGTCTGCCCTATGTCCACACCCAACGCCCTGCCCCTTAACGCCACTGCCGCCCCGGCTGTTGACGATAACCAACTGATGGCCGAGCGCCGCGAAAAGCTCAAAACTCTGCGCGCAGGCGGCATCGCCTTCCCCAACGACATCCAACCCGAACACCGCGCCGAAGCCCTGTTTGAGCAATACGACGGCAAAACCAAAGAAGAACTCGAGCCGCTGGCCGTCAAGGTCAATGTGGCCGGCCGCATGATGCTCAAGCGCGTCATGGGCAAGGCCAGCTTTGCGACGATTCAAGACGCGTCTTTTGGCCCCTCGCACGGCCGCATCCAGGTCTACATCAACAACGAAGGCGTGGGCGAAGAACTGCACAACGCCTTCAAACACTGGGACCTGGGCGACATTGTGTCGGCCGAAGGCACGCTGTTCAAAACCAAAACAGGCGAGCTTTCTATCCACGCCACCGGCCTGCGCCTGATCACCAAGAGCCTGCGACCGCTGCCTGACAAGTTTCATGGCGTAGCCGACCAGGAAGTCAAATACCGCCAGCGCTATGTGGACCTGATCACCGACGAAGCTGCGCGCAAGCGTTTTGTGGCGCGCAGCAAGGCGGTGAGCAGCCTGCGCGAGTTCATGGTGGCCAACGAGTTTCTGGAAGTCGAAACGCCGATGCTGCACCCGATTCCGGGCGGCGCCAACGCCAAGCCCTTCAAGACGCACCACAACGCGCTCGATCAGGAAATGTTTTTGCGCATCGCGCCCGAGCTCTACCTCAAGCGACTGATCGTGGGCGGCTTTGAGCGCGTGTTCGAGATCAACCGCAGCTACCGCAACGAAGGCATCAGCGTGCGGCACAACCCCGAGTTCACCATGATGGAGTTCTACGCCGCCTGGTGGAACTACAACGACCTGATGACCTACACCGAAGCGCTGATTCGCGACGTGGCGCAAAAAGCCTGCGGCACGCTGCAACTGAGCTACGGCGGCAAGCCGGTTGACCTGAGCCAGCCTTTTGAACGTCTGACGATCCGCGAAGCCATCCTTAAGCACACCGACGCCGGCGCCAATGTGGACGACGCCGAGTGGCTGACCAACGCCGTCAAAAAACTCGGCTGCACCGAACAAAAAGACCGCCTCTCGACGCGCTCGCTGGCCAGCCTGCAAGTGCTTTACTTTGAAGAAACCGTTGAAGAAAAGCTCTGGCAGCCCACCTTCATCATGGAGCACCCGACCGAAATCTCGCCGCTGGCCCGCGCCAATGACGCCCGCCCTGAAGTGACCGAGCGCTTTGAGCTCTACATCACCGGCCGCGAGTTCGGCAATGGTTTTAGCGAGCTCAACGACGCGCAGGAACAAGCAGCGCGCTTTCACTCACAAGTCTCGGCCAAGGATTCGGGCGATGACGAGGCCATGTTCTATGACGCAGACTTCGTGCGCGCCCTCGAATACGGCATGCCTCCCACCGGCGGCTGCGGCATCGGCATAGACCGCCTGATGATGCTGCTGACCGACAGCCCCAGCATCCGCGACGTCATCCTGTTCCCGGCCCTGCGCCGCGAAAACTGATGCGTCATTCCCGCGCAGCCTGCCCTCGACCTGATCGGGGGGCGGGAATCCATCCCCTACCCCCGCCCCAGCCCCGCGCCCCTAGCCCATGAAATACCTCCAAGGCTATCCCGACGCGCTGCGTGAGCAGGTGCAGCAACTGATCACCGACGGGCAACTGGGCACGGTCCTGCTCAAAAAATACCCCGAGGCCCATGAGGTGCGCACCGACAAAGCGCTGTACGACTATGTGATGGAGCTCAAAAACCGTTTTTTGCGCAATTCAGAGCCGCTGTCACGCGTGCTCTTTGACAACAAGCTGCAGGTGATCGCGCACGCACTCGGCACACACACCACCATCTCACGCGTGCAGGGCAGCAAGCTCAAGTCCAAGCGCGAGATCCGCGTGGCCAGCCTCTTCAAGGAAGGCCCAGCCGAGTTTTTGAAGATGATTGCAGTGCATGAGCTCGCGCACATCAAAGAGCGCGAGCACGATAAGGCTTTTTACAAGCTCTGCACTTACATGGAGCCGCAGTACCACCAGTACGAGTTTGACCTGCGCGTCTACCTCACGCACCTGGATGCAGTTGGGAAACTGGAGTGGAACGCCAGCCCCGTAAAACTGGAGGGCGCCTGAAACACTGTTTCAGTTACTCCACCGTTATCTTGCCAGCTTTGATTAGCGGCCCCCATCTGCGGTTTTCCGCTTGAATAAAGGCTAAAAATTCTTCTCCGACCAGGGGCATCGGAGTCATGCCGAGTTCACTCAGACGCACTTGAATGTCTGGGGCACTGACAATAGCCTGAATTTCATTCTGTAAACGCAGTGCGATGTTTGCAGGCAGGCGAGCCGGTGCCGAAATGCCAAACCAAGCGCCACCAACAACGCCTGGCACAACTTCGGTCAAGGCCGGCACAGCAGGGAAGGTTTTGCTGCGTGTATCTCCGCTCACAGACAGCAGGCGCACTTTGCCGCCACGCACATAAGCGGTAGCGGTAACAAGGCTCTCAAACTTGCCGTCAAGCTGCCCGCCCACCAAGTCGACAAAGGCAGGCGCTGAGCCTTTATAGGGTACGTGGACCATATCAATACCCGCTGCCTGCTTGAGAAACTCACCAGTCAGAAATCCGGCACTGCCCAAGCCGGCTGAAGAGTAGTTGAGTGTTCCCGGCCGGGCGCGGGCCATCGCAATAAACTCGGCCATCGTCTTGGCCGGGTGGTCAGCGCGCACCACAAAGCCGTTGGGGAAGCTACCCAGCAGAGCGAGGTGAGTGAAATCTTTAATGGGGTCATAGGGCATGGTGGTACGCATCAATGGCCCCGGTGCAATGGCGGGATTGGCCGATACGACCAGTGTGTAGCCGTCCGCTGGTGCCTTGGCTACGAAATCTGTGCCAAGTACAAAACCGACGCCAGGCTTGTTCTCCACCACCACGCCCCCCTTGAGCGCGTCCCCTAGGCGCTGCGCAATCATGCGAGCGATCACGTCGGTAGAGCCGCCTGGCGGGGAAGGCACAATCAGCTTCACAGGACGCACGGGGTAAGCCTGCGCCGCAGCACCTGACAGCGCGCCAGGCAAAGCACCCAGCAGGCCAGTGGCCACCAAGGCATAAACAATGCGTCTGAAATTAGAGATCAAGGTCATGGGGGTCAACTCCTGTCATGTTGGGCCGTTTTCAGGCCAAGGTGCTTAAGGCCCTCTCTGGCTAGGGCTAGGTTGGATGAAATCACAGGAACGCCAAAATGCGCGCTGGCACGTTCGATCAGCGGAAGGCTAGGCATGCCAGTGCCAGACAGCACCACAGCGTCAGCGTTACCAATATCCATCAGGCGCAATGAAGCCCAGGCGTCGGCTGATTGCAAGCCATAAATGTGGACGGTGTCATTTGAGTGGATGTCAACGCCGCCCTGGCACACCACATCAAACCCCTGTGCACCCCACCACCGCACCGCAGCCGCCATGATGGCCGCCGGATAGGGCGATACCAGTGCAATACGAGATGCGCCGGCAGCCCGCAACTGGGAAATCAGCGCGGCCGGTGCAGTGATCACCGGCGCCCCCAGCACAGCTTGCGCCTGGGCGATAGCCCGCTCCTGGCTGACGGGATCAAGCAGATAACTGGTGGCCGTGCAGGCAAACAAAAAAACATCCATCTGCATGCCGGCGAACTGCTTCGCATGGTGCGGCAGCTCCGTCAGGTACGAGCACAGCCGCACAGTCGGATCGGGGCTGGCAGAGGTCAGACGCAGGGTCACAGCGTCAACTTCAAAGGGCAGCAGCCGGCGGATTTCGGCCTCTACCGTCGGGTTGGCCTGCGGCGTGCCAATGCCCAGTCGCCCGGCGCGGGCGTAATCGCGTGGTGCAGCTTGATAGGCGTGGGTGGCCGAATGATTGGAATCGTTCATTAGTTGGTGGCGGCAGCGCGTGCCAGACCGGAAATCATCGAACTTTTGAGTAGATGCTCTCGATGGGTGACGGGGTCGGCAATGATCGCCTGTAGGCGTGCCATTTCGGTGGCGCGCCAAGTAGGATCACGTTGCTGCATGCGCATGCGGTTAGCGTGGGATTGCGTCAGGATTTCGTCTTGTGCAACCGGGCGGCGTTGCCGGTTGTACAGGTTCAACAGCTCGTCTGATTCGCCCTGGTTCAGCACGGCGATCAGTTTTTCAGACAGGTTGACGGCGTCATGGATACCTCCGTTCATACCCATCCCGCCTGAGGGACTGGTCAAGTGCGCAGCATCGCCGGCGAACAGCACGCGTTCGACACGGTAGTCGTCAATCAAGCGGCGATGAATGCGGTAAGGCCGGATTTCAACAATCTCATAGGCCTCTTGACGCGGCACGATGCGCTGCAACTTGCGCTCGATCGACCGGGGTTCAAGCGCCTGTTCTACCGACTCATCAGGATCCGAGTAAAGCGAACAGCGCCAGATGTCCGGCAAACGCAGCAGCGAAAATGTCCCCTGATCGCACCACACATAATTGACATTCGAAAGGCCGGGCAATTGATCTTCGAACCGGTACGGGGTGGTCGCCAGAATCGTGGTCTCAGGGTAGGTTTCACCGGTGAAGGTCATGCCGGTGAGTTTCCGACAGACTGAGCGGGCACCATCTGCGGCGATCAGGTAACGGGCGCTGATGGTTTCATTGCCTGAGGCCGTGCTGACGGTGGCTGTGACGCCGCTGGCACCTTGCGTCAGACCGGTGAGTTCAGCACCATATTGGACCTGCAGGTTGGCCGTGGTTTGAGCCTTGGCATCGGCCAGTCGGGTCAGCACCTGCTGTTCACATTGCAGGCGAAACGGGTAGCGCGTATCGCGGTGCAGCACCGACAGGTCAAACAAGGCTTTGTCATGGGATTCATGCCGACGGATCTGCCAGGTCGGCGATACCAGACCCTGGGCTACCAGGTCTTGCGTCAGGCCCAGCTCATCCAGCATTTCCAGCGTGGGCGGGTGAAAGGTGGAAGCCCTGAAGTCATCGCTGACGGTGCTGGCTTTGTCTATCACCAGAGTTTCAATGCCGGCGCGGGCCAGACGCAAACCTGCGACCAGACCAACCGGTCCGGCGCCACAGATGAGAACAGCAACATGCGTCATGAAGGTTCAGCCAGGTTGAACGCAGTGATGTTCCGTATTTTTTTGCCACGGGAGCGGGTTACCGGACGCCGGCAGCCACACCAACCTATCGCCAGCGCAGAAAGAAGGTCTCAAGCCGTCCCAAGCCCTGATTGAAGATGGCGCCCACAATAGAGAGCACGATGAGCCCTGAAAAGACCGATGTGGTGTCAAACAAACCGGTGGCCTGACTGATCAAAAACCCGATGCCACGATTAGACGACATGAATTCACCAATCACCGTGCCCACGAGTGCGTAAGGCACAGACACCTTCAAGCCGGTGATGACCCAGGAAGTGGCGCTGGGCATGATCACCTGGCGCAGCACATGCCACTGCGTGCCGCCCATGATGCGGATAGCATTGATGAACAATGGGTTCACATCACGCACCCCGGCATAGGTGTTGAGGAACACCACAAAAAATACTATGGAAGCCGACACCGCGACCTTGGATTCAATGCCAATGCCGAACCAGATGATGAACAAGGGGGCCAGGGCGATCTTGGGTATCGAGTACAGGGCTGTGATGTATGGGTCGAGGACTTCTGCCAACCCCCGAAAGCGCCCAAACAACAATCCCAAAGTAAAGCCGACGAAGGAACCGATCAAAAACCCCCACATCGTGGCGTACAGCGTGATGGAGAGGTGATTGACCAGCGTGCCGTCCATCACCCACTTGCCCAAACGGGTAAACACCGCAGAGGCAGACGAGATAAACAGTTTGTCAATCAACCGGCCGGACGCATACTCCCAGAATGCTAGGAAAACAATGCCCACAAGCAGTCTCAAGACAAGAATCCATCGGGCCCGCCGTCCTTCTGCAGCCTCGAACTGGGCCACAGCTACGCTGCGACCGCCACTCATGACAGCAGCTTCATCGTCAGAGGTTTTCATGCTTAGATATCCTCGCCTTTAGCGATTTCAGGGGCCAGGATGGACCACAGACGCTCATAAGAGGCCTGAAACTCCGGCTCAAACCGAACTTTAAAAGGGTCCCTTGGGAATGGAATATTGATTTGCTCGATAGCCTTGATATGGCCTGGCCTGCCGGAAAAAACCACCACGCGCTGGGCCAGCGTGACGGCCTCGGACAAATCGTGCGTCACAAAAATCACCGTCTTGCCGGTCTCTTGCCAGATGTCCAGCAATCGTCTTTGCATCATCAGTTTGAGCTGAGCATCCAAAGCACCAAAAGGTTCATCCATCAGCAGCGTGCCTGGCTCGTACACCAGCACCTGGGCGAGTGCCACCCGCTTTCTCATACCGCCGGAAAGCTCATTGGGAAAGCTGTCAGCAAACCCTGTCAGATCCACTGCTTTCATCATGGCCTCGACCCGCTCGCGCCTTTGGGCTGCAGAGAAAGGGCGAAAAGTCAGGGGCAACTCGATGTTTTCATACACCGTGCGCCAGGGCAAAACGCTGTCGGTTTGCGTCATGTAACCGACACGTTGATTGACACCTTGAACCACCTGACCTTCGTGGAGAATTTTTCCGGCAGTAGGCTCGATGATCCCTGCGATCATGTTGAGCAAGGTGGACTTCCCGCAGCCAGACGGACCAACAAAGGCAACAAAGTCACCTTTGGAAATGGTCAAGTCCACGGGGGCCAGAGCGACCGTTTCACGGTCTCGCCTTACATAGCGCTTCTCAACGCCCTGCACCTGAACCGACATATTCAAAGCCGGCTCAAGGCTTCTTGCGCCACGGTGGTGTCGTACATATCTTTGAAGGTGAGGGTAGCAGGTAGCGGCGCAGCGTTCATCGTCTTCTGAACTGTGTTCAGAAAGTCCACGTTCGACTGGAAGAAGCTTTCCTTGGGCAAAGGATTGGAGAAAAATATCTTGCTGTTGATTTCAAAGGATGTGCCGGCAATTTCGGGCGGCAGTCCTTCGAACCACTTGTCGGCCCAGGCGCGGAACTCGGGCGGGCTGGCGTTGATTTCCTTGAGTGCCATGGCAAGACCCATGGTGTAGCGCACCAGAGCTTCGCGCCGGTCCTTGTTGGCCAAGGCAGCCTCGCTGGTGGAGGCGATGATGTAGTTGTACTCTTTTAGAGCAGGTGGTGGGTTGAGCGCCATGTTGAACAGGTAACCGCAGTCACGGTCTTTCACGGCCAGATCCGATGTCGGGGACGACAAACAGAAGCCATCAATCACGTTCTGCTGCAAAGCTGCCAGCATGCCTGGCCCCCCGCCCTGCAAGGGCACCAAACGCAAGTCGGTATTGGGGTCCAGCTTGGCCTGCACTGCCAACCAGCGAAACAGGGCGTCAGGTGCAGCACCGGGGCCGGTGGTGCCAAGACGCAAGCCCTTGAGCGCCGCCGCCTTACGGTCAACCGGTGCTTGCTCGTTGATGCCAAGCCGCTTGAGTACCGCGTTGGAGAGAACCACATTACTGGCGTATTTGTTGACTGTGGAGACAAATGACTTGATGGCAAGCTTTTCGCCCCGGGCCCTTGAGGCTTCTCCCGGGTCGCCCAGCACGATGTCTACACCAGAGCCGGCCAAGGCTGCCACATTGGTGCCCCGGTTTGATGCGTTGCTGACCACTTTCACACGGGCCTTGGTAAAAAACCCACGGGCATTTGCATAGTCTTCGGCTGCCCATAGCCAGGATTTGGCGGTGGAGCGAAGCGTCTGGATCTCAGGCACGCTTTGGGCATAAGCCCGCGCGGGCAATATGGAAGACACACCCAGTGCAGTGGTGGCTGCGATGACGGCGCGGCGATTCATTTGGCTCATTCGATCACTCCTGTTATAAAAGATTAGCAATTGTTCTAATATAGGAACAAACTAAGGTCTTGACAATCCGGTAAACCCCAACATGCGCAAAAGATTTCATGTCTCGCCTTGAAAAAACTGCCGATTATGTGGTGGTGGGGGCCGGGCCTGCCGGGTGTGTTCTAGCTTCCCGGCTCAGCGAAAACCCTGATTGCCGGGTGTTGTTGATTGAGGCCGGAGGGCGTGACTGGAACCCCTTGCTGGGTGTCCCGCTGATGACGGGCCTGATTCTGCGTTCGGCCTACGCCAATTGGTCTTATGTCACCGAGCCGGAACCACAGCTCAACGGGCGCAGATCTCAATGGGCCCGGGGCAAGGTCCTGGGCGGCTCCACCAGCATTCACGGCATGGTCTACATGCGTGGCCTGCCCATCGATTTCGCTGACTGGGCGGCCCGAGGTTTGACTGGATGGTCCTACGAAGAAGTATTGCCGTATTTTTTGCGCAGCGAAAACTCGCACCGGGGCGCTGGTGATTTCCATGGAATTGGCGGCCCCTTAACGGTTTCTGCGGGTCGCCTGGACAACCCCTTGTTTCAGGTCTATTTACAAGCAGCAGAGCAAGCCGGACACCCCCGAAGTGATGACTTTGCGGGGCCCCGGCCTCACGGTGCAGGCGCTTACGACTTCACCATCCGTAAAGGCAGGCGTGTCAGTGCAGCGAGCGCTTTTTTGCAGCAGGCTCTGCACCGCCCCAATCTGCGCGTGATGACCCAAGCCCAAGCCTTAGGCCTGAGCTGGGGTGCCCATGGTCGGGTTCAAGGAGTCGATGTACTGCACCGCGGTGAAAAAGTCAGCTTGCACGCCGATCGGGAGGTCTTGCTTTGCGGCGGCACAGTCAATTCACCGCAACTCTTGATGCTGTCGGGCATCGGGCCGGCTCAAGCGCTGCGTGCCCATGGCCTGCAGGTTCGCGCCGACTTGCCTGGCGTAGGTCAGGGCTTGCAGGACCACCTGCTGGTCAGGGTCGAACACCGCGCCTTGGGCGGGGTGACACTTGACCGTCTGCGCCGGGTCGATCTGGCCGCATGGGCTTTGTTCAAGGCGATGGTGTGGGGCACCGGCCCGGCAACCAGTTTTCCGCTGGAAGTCGGTGGCCTGTACAAGTCGTCCCACGGGCTGTCACAGCCTGATTTGCAGTCTCATTTTCTACCAGCGCTCTCCAGCGCTTCCATGCGTTTACCGTATTTCTCCAATGTGCTGCCGCAAGACCGGGGCGCAGGTTTTTTTGCCAATGTGTTCCAGTTGCGGCCGGAGTCCACGGGGGCGATCGAGCTGGCCTCTGCCGACCCATTGGCACATCCCCTTATTCGGCCCGGTTACCTCAGTGCACCACAAGACCTGGTGGTCTTGCGCGAAGGCGTCAAGCGCTTGCGTGAGATCTTTCGCCAAACGGCTTTCGACAGCTGGCGCGGCGTAGAGTTAGCGCCGGGGCCCCAGGTGCAAAGTGACGCGGACATCGAGGCCTGGATCCGGGCCACGGCCGACACGGTGTATCACCCAACTTCAAGTTGTCGAATGGGGGGGCCAGCCGACCCGATGGCGGTGCTGGACAACCAGTGCCGGGTGCGCGGGGTGGAGGGGCTGCGCGTTGTGGACGCTTCGTCCTTGCCGCGTGTCACCAGCGGCAACACGGCGGCACCTGTTTACATGCTGGCTGAGCGCATCGCGGATGTCTTGCTCGGCCGGCTCAGCCTTTAGGCTTGGCCGATGCCTCGTCAAAGCCACCCTGACCCTGCATGTTCGCCCAGGTCGCAAAGGCCGGCGTGGCGTTGACATGGCCATCCCGAATCGCCTCCATCCAGACCCGCGCTGCCTCGACAAAATAGGGCACGCTGCCGGGGAACATCATCAGCGTCAGCGCTTCGGCCAGGTCCATCTCATCGACTTGGCTGTCATAGGCCGCCATGAGGGCGTGATGCAACCAATCAAAGTGGCCCAGTGCCGCATGAACGCTGCAAGCGCACAACCAGATGTCGCGACGCGACAGCGGCTGACCGGCGTGTTCGACGGCATCACGATAAGCAGCCACGATATCCATAGATGGCAAATGCGGCATCCAGTGGTTTTGCACAAATCTGTAGGCGGTCGCGCCCTTGAGCGATGCGGTCAAACGCAGCACAGCCTTGAACTCGTTATCCGTGCCGCCGCCGTCGTAAAACCGGGCAATGTGGTGTGTGGCCAGCGCCTCATCACATGCCACCAAAATGGCCAGCCAAACCAGTTCACGGTCCCGCACCGACAGGGTTTTGTGGTCCAGCGCCAGCGCCGTGTACAAGTTGTCATAGGCCTGCATCATGGTCGGCGAGGTGATGGCCAACAGCCCGTGGTGGGGCAACAAGTACCCCCGCTTGGCCTGCACGCCAGACAATCGTTGGGTGAGTTCTTCCGGAGACATCATGGACTTTCGTTGAGATGGATGCAACATGCCTGAAGCCAACGCTTACCCGCTGCTTTTTTCACCACTGCAGGTAGGCCCTTGGCGCCTGAAAAACCGTATTGTCCACGCATCAATGTCCCTGCGTTACGGCGCAGCGAAAGGCATGCATCCCAGTTATCACCAGTATTACCTGAACCGCGCACGCGGCGGAGCTGCCCTGATCATCACCGACCCGATTGCGTTTTTGCCAAGCCAAGGCTCGGAGCGCGTGTGCGCCTGGAACGACTCGATGGTCGATGATTTATCCCGTTTTTCCCAAGCTATCCGAAGTGAGGATTGCCATTTACTGGCCCAAATTCAAGACAATGGCCGCGCCAGGCGCGTACCCGGTCGAGTGGCCGGTCTGCGTGGAGCCTCTGCATTGCCGGACGACCTGTTCTATGCCATGCCGGAGGAACTGACGCCGCCAGAATTGGAGGCGTTTGTAGAGGCCGCGGCAGACGCCGCCCGGCGATTGCAGCGCTGCGGCTACACAGGGGTGGAGTTGTCGGCGGGGCACGGACACCTGTTTCACCAGTTTTTATCGCCGCGCACAAACCTGCGGCAGGACGACTATGGCGCCACTCTGGCCGGCCGCAGTCGTCTGCTGGTGGAAGTATGCCAAGCCATTCGACAGCTTTGCGGCGACGACTTCATGCTGGCAGTCAAGCTGCCCGGTGACGATGGCCTGCGCGGCGGCGTGAATCCTTCGCTGGCAGCTCAGATTGCCCGGCATCTGGTCGATCAGGTCCCGGTCAACCTGTTGTCGTATGCGCAGGGCACGCATCACCACACGCTGGAAATGCACCTGCCCGACGACAGTTACCCGCGGCAGCCCTACATGCCCCTGATTCGGCGCTTGAAACTCGAAACCCCAGAGGTGCCAGTGATGGCACTGGGGCGCATCACCGACCCGGCCGAAGCCGAGGGCATTTTGGCGCGCGGTGATGCGCAAGTGGTGGCCTTGGGCAGAGCCTTGGTCACCGACCCGGCCTGGCCGCTCAAGTCACAACGCGGCATGGCGCGCAGCATTCGCTACTGTGTGTCCTGCAATTCATGCTGGGGCACCATCATCCAGGGCCTGCCCTTGGCCTGCGACAACAACCCTCGCGTGGCGCATCCCGACGAGCTCGATGCCGACCTGCCAGCCGCGGCATCGCCCAAACGGATTGCGGTGGTCGGGGCGGGTATTGCCGGGCTGGAAGCGGCTATGACCGCCGCCCAACGCGGTCACCAAGTGACGCTATGGGGGCATGGAGCCATGCCCGGCGGCAAAGCGCAGCTCCAATCGCGTCTGCCCATCAGTGAATCGCTGTCCAGCATTGCCGATTACCAGTTTATGGAGCTGAAGCGGCTTGGCGTTGATCTCCGGCTCGGCCAACAGGCCAGCGTGCAGGATGTGATGGCCATGCAGCCTCAAGCGGTGGTACTGGCCACCGGGGCCACCATGGTCTGGCCGCAGGCCTTGCCAATCCGCTTGCGTGACGACGGCTGGGTGAAAGACCTGCGCGAAGTGGTGGTGGACCTGCTGAAACACCCGGGCACGCAAGCCGGCGTGGCTGTGGTTTACGACCTGGACCAGACGGCCGGTACCTACGCCGCCGCCGAATTACTCAAAGACCGGTTCGAACGCGTGGTCATCTTGTGCGGCCGGGAATCGGTGGCGCAGGACGTGCCGCTGGTAGTGCGTCAACGTATTCAGCGCCGGTGCGCCGAGCGCGGCATCGAAATCCTGACACAGGTCGAGCCGGTCTGGAACGACCTGATGGAAGAAGAGGGTCGCCTGGCCTACCGGAGCATCTTCGGCGACACGCTGCGCTACATCGACCAGGTGGCGCTGATCACCTATGCCACGCCCCGTAAACCCAATGTGGACCTGTTGGAACCTTTGCGTGAAAGCGGTGTGCCGGTGCACCGTATTGGCGACTGCCTGCTGGCCCGTGAGCCGATGTCAGCCACCGCCGAGGGTCACGCTATCGGCATGGCGCTCTGAGCGGCACAACCCGCCATCAGTGGCCGAACAAGTCCGCGGTCTGGGCTTTGACACCCCACGCAGCAATCCCATGCGGCGAATGCAGCCTTTTTTACTGAACCTCAATGACAAGCGCTCAGAGATAATCCAAATTTATGGATTCCCTGTCTCAACTAGCCCTGGGTGCCGCCGTTTCAGTCGCTGTGATGGGTCGCCGCACAGCGGTGTGGAAGTCGGCGCTGTGGGGCGCCGTCGCGGGCACACTGCCCGATCTTGATGTCCTGATCGACCAAGGCGATGTCATCCGGAACATGGTGCTGCACCGCGCCGAAAGCCATTCGATTTTCTGGATAACGCTGTTCTCCCTGCCCTTTTCCGCGTTGGTGGCACGGCTGCACGGCGAATGGGGTTTGCTGCGGCGCTGGTGGCTGGCGCTCTGGTTGGTACTGGTGACGCACCCGCTGCTCGATGCGATGACCGTTTACGGCACACAGTTGGCACTGCCGTTTTCCAACTACCCGTTTGGCGTGGGCAGTATCTTCATCATTGACCCCTTGTACACACTGCCGCTGTTGGTTGGCGTGATCTGGGCGCTGGTATCGGGCAGTGGGCCGCGAGGTCAGCTGGTCAACGCCGTCGGTCTGCTGCTCAGCACGGGCTATCTGGTCTGGAGTTTTGCCGCCCAGCAACATGTGGCGCAAATCGCCCGCGCTACGCTGGCGCAGCAAGGCATCGTGCTGGAGCACTTGCTGGTCACGCCCACGCCTTTCAACACGGTGCTGTGGCGGGTTGTGGCGGTGGCCGCAGACGACTATCACGAGGGCTTTTATTCGCTAGTGGACGATCAGCCGAAGATTAAATTTGACCGCTTCCCGCGCGGCAATGCGCTGGCCGCCGAGCTGCAGGGCATTGACGGTGTGCAGCGCCTTGTGGCTTTCACCAAGGGCTTTTACAAGCTGGAGCAGCAGGACAGTCGTTTGTTGATCACCGATCTGCGCATGGGGCAGGAGCCGAATTATTCATTCTCATTTGCTGTCGCTGATCGGCACAGCCCCCCGGTGGCCTTGACCCAGCCCGAACAGATGCGCATGGCATTGGACATCCGGCACAGCCTGAACTGGTTGTGGCGACGGGCGCTGGGGGAGCAGCTGCCGCCGCCGCGTTAGCTGGCAGACTGAGCTCGTCCAGGAGGCTGAATTAAGGCACCAGACCCAGCGCGTGCATGTAAGCCGGCTCCAGCATCAAATCGTCCCAGGCCACGGCAGGCTTGGTGGGTAACAGGGCCAGGCGGCGTTCTTCGCTGGACTCGAGCGGCTCCCACTGGCCTTTGACCTGAGCGCGGGTCATGCCTTCAAGCAGTTCGTCCACGGCCGCGCCGCCGTCTAGGCTCTGGTTGCACAGCAGCACCATGTCGCAGCCGGCGTTCAGCGCGGCCACGGCGGCTTCGGTGTAGCTCACTTGCTTGCCGTCAAGCAAGCGCGCGCCGGCCATGCTCAGGTCGTCACTGAAGACAGCGCCGCCAAAACCTAACTGGCCGCGCAGGATGAAGCCCAGCCATTTTTCTGAAAAGCCGGCCGGGCGCGCATCGACCTTGGGGTAAATGACGTGCGCCGGCATGACGCTGGTGAGCGTGGTGTTCAGCCAGTCGTAGGGGGCTGCGTCGTCGGCTAATATGGCTTTAAGGCTGCGGCGGTCCACCGGTATGTCGGTGTGCGAGTCGGCCTTGACGAAACCGTGGCCGGGAAAGTGCTTGCCGCAGTTGGCCATGCCGGCTTGCAAGAGGCCATGCATCAGGCTTTTCGCCAGCAAAGTCACCAGACGGGGGTCGCGGCTGAAGGCGCGGTCGCCGATGACGCCGCTCTCGCCCCAGTCCAGGTCCAGCACCGGCGTGAAGCTGAAGTCCACGCCGCAGGCGCGCAGTTCGGCGCCCAGCACGTAGCCGCAAGCCGTGGCGGCGTTGGTCGCGGCCATGGCACCGGCGCCCTCACCGCTTTGGCCGTCTTGCAGCCACATCTGGCCCAACGCACGCATGGGCGGCAGGTGCGTGAAGCCGTCGGTCTTGAAGCGTTGCACACGGCCGCCCTCGTGGTCCACGCAGATCAGCAGGTCTTTGCGCACTTTTTTGATCTCGGCGCACAGCGCGCTGAGCTGGGTGCGGTTTTCCCAGTTGCGGGCGAACAAGATCAGCCCGCCAGTCAGCGGATGCTTGAGGCGCTGGCGGTCGGTTTTGGTCAGCGTGAGGCCGGCGATGTCAATGATGAGGGGGGCGTGCTGGCCGGAGGTGGTGTTCATAAAAATACTTGGTAAAGAAAAAACTAGGCGGCGCTGGCTTGCTCAACCACCACAAAACTGGCGGCATAGTCGGTCTCGTCGGTCACGCTGACGTGGGCGCTCAACTGCCGGGCTTCGAACCAGGCCTTGAGCTCGCCGTGCAGCACGATGTGCGGCTGGCCGCTGGCAGCTTTGGCGATTTCGCAGTGCCGCCAGGTCATGGGCATGCGCATGCCCATGCCGACGGCTTTGCTAAAAGCTTCTTTGGCCGAAAAGCGGGTGGCCAGGTAACGTACACCGCGCTCGGGCCAGCGCGAGCTGCGCTGCTGCCAAGTCTTGAATTCAGCGTCGCTCAATATCTTGAGGGCAAAGCGCTCGCCGTGGCGCTCCAGACTGGCGCGTATGCGCCTGACATCACAGACGTCGGTACCGATGCCGTAAATCATGAGGCGACAAATGCGGCGTCAATGCAGCGCAGGTAGTCCTTGACCGTGGCGGTGTAGCCCAGCTCAAGCGCGTCGGCAACGAGCGCATGGCCTATAGAGACTTCGAGTACGCCGGGCACTTCGCGCAAAAACTCGGTGAGGTTGTCGCGGTTCAGGTCGTGGCCGGCGTTGACGCTCAGGCCGCACAAGGCCGCGGCTTGGGCCGTATCTACAAATGCTTGCAAGGCTTCTTTTTTGTGCAAGCCGGGCCAGGCCCGGGCGTAGGTTTCGGTGTAGAGCTCAACGCGGTCAGCGCCCAGCGCGGCCACGGCGGCCATGGCCTCGGGCACCGGGTCCATGAACAGGCTCACGCGCACGCCCAGCGCGTGGCATTCGTCAATGATGGGGCGAAGGCGTTCAGCGTCGGCCGGGAATGACCAGCCGTGGTCGCTGGTGGACTGGTCCGCACTGTCGGGTACCAGCGTGGCCTGGTCGGGCTTGAGCTCGCGCACAAACTCCATCAGGTTGTGGTGGGGGTTGCCTTCGATGTTGAATTCGCGGCCAGGCCAGTCGCCCATCATGGCGGCCAGTTCGTGGACATCATGGCGCCTGATGTGCCGCTCGTCTGGCCGGGGGTGCACGGTGATGCCACTGGCACCGGCCATGAGGCACAGCTGCGCAGCGCGCAACACACTGGGTATACCGAGCGCGCGGGTATTTCGCAGCAAAGCGACCTTGTTCACATTGACCGACAAAGCGGTTAGCCCGCCGGTCAGTACGGCGTTCGGAGAAATGTTTTTAAAAGTAGCCATAAGTCAGGATAGAAACGTACAAACAACAGCCTGTCTTAGAGTGACTGCAGATCGATCATCATTTGCCGCGTCTTGAGCACTTTCACGCCGCAATGGTAGTGCAGCAAGGCGCGTAACTGCGGTTTGAGCTCGGAAATAATCGGAAGGCAAGCTTGCACGGTATCTGAAAAAGTCGCGTCATCGGACAGCGTTTGTTGCAGGCCAAGCCATTGTGCGCCAGTCAGGCTGGTGCGGTCGTCATCATGCGATTCACGCAGCCCGGCCTCCGGTACCAACACATAAGTTGTGGCGGGCTCGAGCGGCAGCAAGGTGGCGGTTTGCGCGTCCAGCGTGGGCAGCAGGCCGATGTCACGCAGCAGGCGCAGCTCAAAAGCGCGCAGTGCCACCGGCAAGGTGTCCATGTTTTGCTTGGCCAGCAGCTCGACAGTGACTGCATAAGCATCAAACAGCGTCGGGTGCGGGTCGTCACGCGCCAGCAGGCGCATCAGCAATTCATTGAGGTAATAGCCCGAGAGCAGCGCGTCGCCTGTGGGCATGACGTGGCCGCCCTGCCACTCGGCGCTCTTGAGATTGCGGATTTCAGCATCGCCGCCAAAAGCCACATGCAGGCGTTGCAGCGGGAGCAGAACCGGGCGGAAGTTGGAGCTGGGTTTTTTGGCGCCCCGCGCCACCAAAGCAATACGCCCCTGACGGCGCGTAAACACCTCCAGGATCAAGCTCGACTCGCTCCAGTCGTAGCGGTGCAGCACATAGGCTGGTTCGTCAGAAAAACGTTTTACAGCCACCGCTTACAGCAAATAAAAAGATATGTAAGTTTTCCCGCCGGGCCGCCCCAAGGGAAAATGCGCCCCCTCGGGGGGCAGCGAACCACACGCAGTGGGGAGCGTGGGGGCTCTATTCATAGCCGAAGGTTTTCACCCTCGCGTCGTCGTCGGCCCAGCCCGAGCGCACTTTCACCCAAATTTCCAGGAAGACTTTGCCGCCCGTCAGCGTCTCAAGCTCATGACGCGCTTCGGTGCCTATGCGTTTGAGCTTTTCGCCCTTCTCGCCAATGATCATGCCCTTGTGGCCGTCGCGCTCAACCACGATGGTGGCGGCCACGCGGCGCAAATTGCCCTCTTCCTCGTACTTGTCGATGATCACCGTCGAGGTGTAGGGCAGCTCGTCACCGGTCAGGCGAAAGAGTTTTTCGCGGATGATCTCAGCGGCCATGAAGCGGTCGCTACGGTCTGTCAGCTCGTCGGCGCCGTACATCCAGGGCTGCTCGGGCAAGTATTTTTCGCAGATGCTGAACAGGCGCTCAATGTCTTTGGCGTTGTTGGCCGACATGGGCACGAACTCGGCAAAGTTATGGCGCTCCTGCATCTCGCGCAGCCAGGGCGCGAGGTCGCCGCGGCGGTGGATCAGGTCAAATTTATTGGCCAGCAAAATGGCTGGCGTGCCGGCCGGCAGCAGGGCCAGCACCTTGGCGTCGGCGGTGTTGAACTGGCCGGCCTCGACCACGAAAACGATCAGGTCTACGTCGTTCACAGCGCCGACCACGGTGCGGTTGAGCGAGCGGTTCAGGGCGTTGCTGTGGCGGGTTTGGAAACCCGGCGTATCCACAAACACAAACTGCGTGGGCCCGATGGAGCGCATGCCGGTGATGCGGTGGCGCGTGGTTTGGGCCTTGCGCGAGGTGATGCTGATTTTTTGCCCCACCAGCGCATTGAGCAAGGTGGACTTGCCGACGTTAGGCTTGCCGACGATGGCGATCAGGCCGCAGCGCTGGCCTTCGGTGGCTGTAGCCGGCGCATTGCTGGCGCGGCTGGCCATGGCCAGGGCCAGCATGGCCTCAAGCGCTTCAGGCGACTGGACAGGGCTCAGGCCGGGGGCAGTCTGGTCCTGCGGGGAAGCGGCTTTTTTGCCTTGTGTCATGAAAATCCATCAGAGGCTGCCCTTGGACAGCGCAGGTTAAGTGGCTGGTCGCCTAGCTGTCCATGGTCTTGACGAATGCCAGCATGGCAGAGGCCGCAGCCTGCTCGCCGGCCCGGCGTGAACCGCCGATGCCGCGCTCGGCACGGCCGTATTCGGAGATTTCGCATTCGACATCAAAAGTTTGCTGATGGGCTGCGCCCGAGGTGCCGACAACGCGGTAAATCGGCAAGTTCATTTTGCGGCCCTGCAGCCATTCTTGCAGCTCGGTCTTGGGGTCTTTGCCGATGGCCGGCATTTGCGGTGTGATGTCAACGTCTTTAAACAGCCGGCGAACCAGGGCCGAAGCGCTGTCAAAGCCGGCGTCCAGATAGACCGCGCCGATGATGGCTTCGAGCGCATCTGCCAAGATGGAAGGACGCTTTTGACCACCGGATTTAACTTCGCCCTCACCCAGCCGCAGCAGCAGGGGAAGGCCCAGCGCCAGAGCCAGTTGGTGCAGCGTCTCTTGCTTCACAAGGTTGGCGCGCACGCGGGACAAGTCGCCTTCAGGCAGTTCGGCCAGGCGCTCATACAAGAGGCCGGCAACTGCCAGGTTGAGCACGGAGTCACCCAAAAACTCAAGCCGCTCGTTGTGGTCGGCCGAAAAGCTGCGGTGTGTGAGCGCTTGCTGCAGCAGCTTGGGTTGGGCAAACTCGTGGGCCAGCCTTTGTTGCAGCGCCAACAGCGGCCCGCCAAGAGACGGCTGGGGTGCAGAAAGCGCAGTTGGGCGACTCATGGGCTTGGTCATCGGCGGAACTCTGATGGGCAGCGCTTAGTCAAAGCCGCCTATGCGCTTGAGGTTGCCAAAGTTCATCCAGACAAAAAACGCTTTGCCGACAATGTTTTTTTCAGGGACAAAACCCCAAAATCGCGAATCCAAAGAGTTGTCGCGGTTGTCGCCCATCATGAAGTAGTGACCCGGCGGCACTTTACAGACCACGCCTTCACTGCTGTAGCGACAATTTTCTCGAAAAGGGAAATCTTCGGTGGCTTGCACAAAGGACGGGCGATCGTCTTCATTGAGGATGCGGTATTTACGTTGGCCGTCAGCTGCCACTTCCTGGAACTGCTTGGTGTAGCGCAGGGCGTCTTCGTCAAAGAACTCGGGCAGCGCGGCTTTGTCCAGTGGCTTGCCGTTGACGGAGATTTTTTTGTTCAAGTAGGCCACTTCGTCACCGGGCAGACCGACCACACGCTTGATGTAGTCCAGGCTGGGCTTGGGCGGGTAGCGAAACACCATCACATCACCGCGCTCGGGGCTGTGGTTGTCAAAGATTTTGAGGTTGGAGACCGGCAGACGCACGCCGTAGTGGAATTTATTGACCAGGATCAGATCGTTGATCATGAGGGTCGGGATCATCGAGCCCGACGGGATCTTGAAGGGCTCAAACAAAAAGGAGCGCAGCACAAACACCACCACAATGACCGGGAACAAGCCGGCAGTCCAGTCCAGCCACCAGGGCTGCATCAAGAGACTGTTGCGGGCCTTGTCCAGATCGACTTCGTCAGTTCGCAAACCCTGGCTGCTGAGTTCCGAGCGGCGCTGCGTGACACTCACTTGAAGCTGCTCAGCCGCCCGTTTGCGCTGGGGTAAAAAGTAAAGGCGCTCGGCCAGCCAGTAGACGCCGGTGACCACGGTGGCCAAAAACAGCAGCAAAGCGAAATTGCCCTCCACCATGCCGATGTACCAGGCGCCGCCATAGCCCACAAAAGCCGCCAGCACCAAAGCCGTGATTGAACTCATGACAGCGAGCATTAATCTTCTACCTGCAGTATGGCCAGGAAGGCCTCTTGGGGCACCTCGACAGAGCCGATTTGTTTCATGCGTTTTTTACCTGCTTTTTGTTTTTCAAGCAGCTTCTTCTTGCGCGAAATGTCGCCACCGTAACACTTGGCGATCACGTTTTTGCGCAGGGCCTTGATTGTCTCACGCGCAATCACGTTGGCCCCGATGGCCGCCTGGATGGCAACGTCAAACTGCTGGCGTGAAATGATCTCGCGCATTTTGCTCACGACAGCGCGGCCGCGGTACTGCGACTGGCTGCGGTGAACAATGATGGACAGCGCGTCCACCCGGTCACCGTTGAGCAAAATATCCACCTTCACCACGTCTGAAGCGCGGAACTCCTTGAACTCATAGTCCATGGAGGCGTAACCGCGTGATACGGACTTGAGCTTGTCGAAAAAATCCAGCACGATCTCGCCCAGCGGCATGTCATAGGTCAGCATGACCTGCTTGCCGTGGTAGGCCATGTTCAGCTGGATACCGCGCTTCTGGTTGGCCAGCGTCATGACGGCGCCCACATAGTCTTGCGGCATATAAAGATGCACGGTGACGATAGGCTCGCGGATTTCCTGAATACGCCCTGCGTCAGGAATCTTGGACGGGTTTTCCACCATCAGCACTTCGCCGCCGGGCACCAGCACTTCGTAGACCACGCTGGGCGCGGTGGTGATCAGATCCTGGTCAAACTCGCGCTCCAGGCGCTCCTGCACGATCTCCATGTGCAGCAAGCCCAGAAAGCCGCAGCGAAAACCAAAGCCCAGCGCCTGGCTGACTTCAGGTTCGTAATGCAGCGAGGCGTCATTGAGCTTGAGCTTTTCCAGCGCGTCGCGCAGCGATTCGTATTCGCTGGCCTCAGACGGGTACAAGCCGGCAAACACCTGGGGCTGGATTTCCTTGAAGCCGGGCAGCGCTTCGGTGGCGGCAAAGGCCGCGCCGCCGGTGCCGGGCTTGATCATGGTGAGGGTATCGCCGACTTTGGCCGCCTGCAACTCTTTGATGCCGGCAATCACAAAACCCACCTCCCCAGCCTCCAGCGCCTGGCGCGGCTCGGTGTGCGGCGTGAAAACGCCGAGCTGCTCGGCGTTGTAAAGTGCCTCGGTGGCCATCAATTTGATTCGGTCGCCCTTGGCCAGACGCCCGTCCACCACGCGCACCAGCATCACCACGCCCACGTAGGCGTCATACCAGCTGTCAATGATCATGGCGCGCAGCGGCGCGTCCGGGTTCCCCTTGGGCGCAGGAATGCGGGCAACCACGGCCTCTAAAATTTCGTCGATGCCCATGCCCGTCTTGGCGCTGCACGGAATCGCGTCGGTGGCGTCAATGCCGATGACGTCTTCGATTTCGAGCTTGGCGTTTTCAGGGTCGGCCTGCGGCAAATCCATTTTATTGAGCACCGGCACAACAGTCACGCCCAGGTCCAGCGCGGTGTAGCAGTTGGCCACCGTCTGCGCTTCCACGCCCTGACTTGCATCTACGACGAGCAGCGCGCCTTCACAGGCCGACAGCGAGCGGCTAACTTCGTAAGAGAAGTCGACATGGCCGGGGGTATCGATCAGATTGAGGTTGTAGACCTGGCCGTCAGCGGCCTGGTAACGCAGCGCAGCGGTCTGAGCTTTGATGGTTATCCCACGCTCTTTTTCTAAATCCATCGAGTCCAGAACTTGTGCGCTCATCTCGCGGTCTTGCAAACCTCCACATCGCTGGATGATCCGGTCTGCCAGCGTGGATTTACCGTGGTCGATGTGGGCAATGATTGAAAAATTTCTGATGTGATTCATCAAAGCAAACGCCTAAGTACTTGAAATTGTTGCGAAGACCAGAGGCCGGGTTCGCAACAGACATAAAAAAGGGCGCGTCGATTTGCGACGCGCCCTGAACCAACAATCTATGGCAACTGCGATAGTTGGAACTTCATTGTAGGCAAAAAGTCGGTTCTGCATAGCCTCAAAAAAGCCCGAACCATGTCGTTGCAGACCAGCAACATGAAACTTATACACAACTTATTCACAATTCCTTTTGCACAACTCTGAACAACTTGTGGGCGATCTGTGGATCACGCATGAATTGCTTAAAACATGTGCACAAGCACCACTCAGAAACGATCTATATAGCAAAATAAACCGAGTTAAGCCCTCATTCTATCCAAATTCATTGAAGAACTATTCGCATGATGAATAACTTGAATAAAAGTTAGCGCCTACAGACAAAGAAAAAGAACCAGGGAAAATAAAAATAAATTTTTCAAGGGCCTCAAAAAACCCTCGCAACCCTGAAGCCCACAGGGCTTCAAAGGCTATGGCGCGCTCAGCGACCGGGGCGAATCAAGGCGTATTGCGCCAGCTCACCACGGCGGAACAGCACGTTCACGGTCTTGGTTTTGTCTATTTTGGCCAGCGACTGCTCAAAATCCTTCACACTGAGCACCTCGGCATTGGCAATCGCCACGATCACGTCGCCCTCGCGCAAACCGGCACGGGCTGCGGCCCCTTCGACCGACTCGACGCGCACACCGCCGCGCAGCTTCAAATCCTTCTTTTGCGTGTCATTGAGCTCTGCCACCACCAGACCAATGGCCTGAGCAGGGCCCGCTACCGGGGGCTTGACTTCGGGCGCAGCAGCACGGCGTACGGGTTTTTCAGGTTCAATCTCAGCGACGGTGACCATCAGATCGCGAGAAGTGCCACGACGAAACACCGTGATGGGTGAGCGCGTTCCGGGCTTGACGTTGCCCACGAGTCGCGGCAAATCGGAAGATTTTTCGATGATCTTGCCGTCGAACCGGGTGATGATGTCGCCAGCTTCTATGCCGGCTTTGTCGGCAGGGGCACCTGCTTCCACACCTCGAACCAAAGCGCCTTGCGGCCGGCCCAGGCCGATGGATTCGGCGATTTCTTTGCTGACCTGCTCAATTTGCACCCCGATGCGCCCGCGCGTGACACGGCCCGTGCTGCGCAGCTGATCAGACACACGAATGGCTTCATCGATAGGGATGGCAAAAGAAATGCCCTGGAAGCCGCCCGAGCGGGAGTAAATCTGGCTGTTGATGCCGATCACCTCACCGCGCATATTGATGAGCGGGCCGCCCGAGTTGCCGGGGTTGATGGCCACGTCGGTCTGGATGAAAGGCAAGTAGTCGCCGGTGTCGCGCTGTTTGGCGCTGACGATGCCGGCTGTGACGGTGTTTTCCAGGCCGAAGGGCGAGCCGATGGCCATGACCCATTCTCCAACGCGCATGCGGTTGGCGTCACCGATTTTGACGGGCGACAGACCACTGGCGTCAATTTTCACAACAGCCACGTCAGAGCGCTTGTCAGCACCGATGATCCTGGCCTTAAATTCGCGCTTATCGGGCAGCGTGACGATAACCTCGTCCGCACCATCGACCACATGCGCATTGGTCATCACAAAGCCGTCGCTGGACAAAACAAAGCCCGAGCCGACGCCACGCGGCTGGTCTTCATCGGGCTGACCGCGGTCCGGCCGGGGTGAGCGCGGCATGTTGGGCGGCACTGGAATACCGAAGCGGCGGAAGAACTCGAGCATTTGCTCCTCATTGCCGCCGCCTGATGCGCTGGCTGGTTTGGCTTTTTCGAGGGTTCGAATATTGACGACCGAAGGCCCGACCTGGTCGACCAGGTCGGTGAAATCAGGCAGCGCGCGGGCTTGCGCCAAAGCCGTTTGCGGCGCCAACATGGCAGCACCCAGACTCAATATCACCAGAGCGTTCAAGGCCAAAGCGCGAAAGTTGATTTGATTCATTTGAAGCATCGTGGGCTCTTAGAAAAAAACAAAAAAGAAGATTCTTAACATGTGGGGGCGCCTGCGAATAGCTTCAACATAGCGCCGGAAATTTATGCCACTGGACTCGCTACTTTAGCGGCAAGCTGAACAGCCTGTCACTGCGCCGCATCAGAAACCTGCAAATGCAGCGGCCTTCGTGAGGCAAACACAGCACGGCGCATGTCCAGCCAGCGCTCAGGCAAGGCCGCGCGCTCGGCCCACAACCACCACACAGCACCTGCCGGATTGTCCAGTCGCAACAGCATGGCCGATTGCAAATCGAGCGCCACCACAGGAGCATTGAGCTCAGCGCTGGCCTGGTAGACCTCACTCTCCCAGTACCAGTTTGTGCCGTCCCACTGCAACTGGCCAAGCGGCGAACGCCACCAGCCGGCGGTCATGGCCAAGCCAGCGAGCAGGCAGCAGATCGCCCCTATCAGCGGCCGCCAGTCGCCCGGCGGTGCACTGCGCCACCACCAAATGGTGACAGCGGCAGCCATTGACCAGCCGAAAAGCAAAAAGAGCCCGAGAAAATGCGAACGCCCCAAGGGATAACTCACCGATGGGGCGTTGTGCAGGCTCACAGCAGGGGCCGGTTTAAATCCGTTTAAAAACCAGAGAGCCGTTGGTACCGCCAAAACCGAAATTGTTTTTTACCGCCACATCCATCTTCACATCACGCGCCGTGTTGGCACAGTAGTCCAGGTCGCACTCCGGGTCCTGGTTGAAGATGTTGATGGTCGGCGGCACTTTCTGATGATGCAGCGCCAGCACGGTGTAGACCGATTCGATACCACCCGCACCACCGAGCAAGTGACCCGTCATGGACTTGGTTGAACTCACCACCATGCGCCGGGCATGCTCGCCGAAAGCAGCTTTGATGGCCTGGGTTTCATTGATGTCACCCAAAGGCGTGGAGGTGCCGTGTGCGTTGAGGTACTGAACCTGGTCAACATTGACTTTGGCGTTGGCCAATGCACTCAACATAGCGCGGCGCGGGCCGTCCATGCTGGGCGCGGTCATGTGGCCGGCGTCAGCACTCATGCCGAAACCGGCGAGCTCGCCATAAATCCGGGCACCACGCGCCTTGGCGTGTTCGTATTCTTCGAGCACCATCACACCGGCGCCCTCGCCCAGCACAAAACCGTCGCGGTCTTTGTCCCAGGGCCGGCTGGCGGTTTGAGGATCGTCGTTGCGGGTTGACAGCGCGCGCATGGCAGCAAAGCCGCCCACGCCAAGCGGGGAGACGGTGGCTTCTGAGCCACCGGCAATCATCACATCGGCGTCGCCGTATTCGATCATTCGTCCAGCTTCACCAATGCAATGCAGGCCGGTGGTGCAGGCTGTGACAATGGCAATGTTCGGGCCCTTGAAGCCGAACTTCATCGACACATGTCCGGAGATCATGTTGATGATGGAGCCGGGTACAAAAAACGGCGTGATGCGCCTGGGCCCCCTGGCAACCAGCTCTACCTTGGTTTCTTCAATCAGCGGCAGGCCACCAATGCCCGAACCGATGACGCAACCTGTACGCACGGCCTGGTCTTCGGTCAGCAAATCGCCTATCGGCAAACCGCTGTCAGCCACGGCCTGACAAGCTGCTGCCATGCCGTAATGGATGAAAGTATCCATGTGCCGGCCTTCTTTTTCAGGGAGGTAATCACCGATCTGGAAACCCTTGACCTCGCCTGCGATCTTGCAGGAGAAAGCGCTGGCATCAAACTTGGTAATCAGCCCGATGCCTGATTGCCCGGCCAGAAGGTTGGCCCAATTCTCAGCTACCGTGTTGCCCACGGGGCTGATACAACCCAGACCTGTCACTACAACGCGACGACGGCTCATTCGCAAATCCTGGAGAAAAACTCAAAAGGCCGCGAACGGCCTTTGAGTAGGTTGGGGAAAAGCCTGATCAGGCTTTGTGGTGGCTGTTGGCGTAATCAATCGCGTTTTGCACGGTCGTGATTTTTTCCGCGTCCTCGTCAGGGATCTCAATGCCAAACTCGTCTTCGAGTGCCATCACCAGTTCCACTGTGTCAAGTGAGTCAGCGCCCAAGTCGGCCACAAACGATTTCTCGCTGGTGACTTGGCCTTCTTCAACGCCAAGTTGCTCGGCAATAATTTTCTTAACACGTGCTTCGATATCGCTCATAGTTCCCTCTAAGGGTTGTGAATTAATCCGTGATTTTAGCCGCTTAGAGAGCGCTCTCCCTTCAGGCCCGCCGGACGGATGAGAACCGGCTTGAAACTCAGTTTTTACCTCAAAAGGCCTCACATGTACATGCCGCCGTTGACATGAATTTCCTGTCCAGTGATGTAGCCGGCATCAGGACTAGCAATGAAAGCAACCGCATGCGCGATGTCTTGCGGCTTGCCCAGGTGCCCCAGCGGAATCTGACCGAGCAATGCTTTTTGCTGCTCTTCGGGCAAACTGGCGGTCATGTCGGTTTCGATGAAACCCGGGGCAATGCAGTTGACGGTGATGCCGCGCGAGCCCAACTCACGGGCCAGCGCCCGCGTCATGCCGGCCACGCCAGCCTTGGCAGCGGCGTAATTGGCCTGCCCGGGGTTACCGGATGCACCCACCACCGAAGTGATGCTGATGATACGGCCGTAGCGCTGCTTCATCATGCTGCGCATGACGCCGCGGCTCATGCGAAACACCGCCTTGAGGTTGGTGTCGAGCACCGCATCCCAGTCTTCGTCTTTTAATCGCATGGCCAGCATGTCGCGGGTAATGCCTGCGTTGTTGACCAAGACCTGAATTCCGCCGTGCTCTTTGACCAGGCTGTCTATCAGCGTCTCAATGCCGGCCGCATCTGTCACGTTGAGATTTTTACCGGTGCAGCCCGGGTAGGCGGCGAGCGTGTTTGAAATATGGGCAGCACCCTCATCCGTTGTGGCGGTGCCGATGACCTTCATGCCGCGACGGGCAAGTTCGAGAGCAATAGCCGCGCCAATGCCGCGCGAAGCCCCTGTCACCAGCGCCAGCTGGCCTTTAATTTGGATGTCCGTCATGCTTTGCTCATCAAAAGTGTTTTAACTTCGGCCAGGCTGGCAGGATCGAACAGGGCTGCGCCCGTCAGGTCGGCGTCTATGCGCTTGACCATGCCGGCCAGCACCTTGCCGGGGCCGCATTCGATCAGGGTGTGCAGACCGCGCGCTTTCATTGCCAGCACGCACTCGACCCAGCGCACGGGGCCAAAAGCCTGCCGGTACAGCGCATCGCGCAGGCGGTCCAGGTCAGACTCGACCGCCACATCAATGTTGTTAAGCACAGGAATTTGCGGCGCAGCCAGAGTTAGAGAGGCAAGTTTTTCGCGCAGCTTGTCTGCTGCAGGCTTCATCAGGCTCGAGTGAAAAGGCGCAGACACCGACAAAGGCAAAGCACGTTTGGCGCCATTGGCTTTGAGTACTTCGCAAGCCTTGTCAACGGCGGCCTTGCTGCCGGCAATCACGGTTTGACCCGGGTCATTGAAATTAACGGCCTCGACCACTTCAGCGGAACCCGGCCCGAAACTGCGCACTACTTCTGCGCAAGCTTCGATGACTTTATCGGCCGGCAAACCGAGAATGGCCGCCATGGCACCCACGCCCACAGGCACTGCATCCTGCATGGCTTGCGCCCGAAAGCGCACCAGCGGCGTGGCCTGTCGCAAAGTCAAAACACCGGCGGCCACCAGGGCCGAATACTCCCCTAATGAATGACCGGCAACCGCAGCAGGAGGGGCGCCGGTCTCGGCCAGCCAGACGCGGTAAGCGGCCACTGCGGCCACCAGCATCACGGGCTGGGTGTTGGTGGTCAGGGCCAAGGCTTCTTTGCTGCCTTCACGAATGAGTTGCCCCAGGTCTTCGCCCAAGGCGTCAGAAGCTTCTGCCAGGGTTTGTGCCACCAAGGGGTGTGCACCCCAGGCGTCCAGCATGCCAACCGACTGGGAGCCCTGGCCTGGAAAGATAAAAGCAAATGGCTTCAAAAACGAGACTCCGTTAAATAAGCATTGAAATAAGCAAAGTAAGCGCCAGTGCCCGCTCAGTAGTCGAGCAGCACAGCGCCCCAGGTGAAGCCGCCGCCCACGCCTTCGAGCATGAGCGTGTCGCCTTTTTTGATTTTGCCGCTGCGCACGGCCACATCCAGCGCCAGCGGAATCGACGCGGCCGAAGTGTTGCCATGCTGGTCCACCGTCACCACCACTTTGTCCATGGACAGCTTGAGCTTTTTGGCGGTGCTTTGCATGATGCGGATGTTGGCCTGGTGCGGAATCAGCCAGTCGATGTCGGCCTCGGTTTTGCCGGCCTTGGCCAGCACCGCACGGGCGGCGTCTTCGAGTACGCCAACGGCCAGCTTGAAAACAGCTTGGCCGTCCATGGTCAGCAGCGGACTGCCCGACACCTTGCCGCCGGCGACATGCCCGGGAACGCACAAAATATCGACATGTTTGCCATCGGCGTGAAGGTCTGTGGCCCAAATACCGGGCTCATCAGAGGCCTCCAACACCACCGCGCCGGCACCGTCGCCAAACAAGACGCAGGTGGTGCGATCTGAAAAATCCAGAATGCGCGAGAAAACTTCGGCACCCACCACCAAGGCCCGTTTGGCGCTGCCCGTCTTGATCAGGGAATCAGCCAAAGTCAGGGCGTAAACAAAGCCGCTGCAAACCGCCTGAACGTCAAAAGCCGGGCAACCGGCCGCACCCAGCTTGTTTTGCAAAATGCAGGCCGATGACGGAAACACCATGTCCGGCGTGGACGTCGCCACAATGATCAGGTCGATGTCGGCGGCCTGACAGCCGGCCGCCTCGATGGCCTTGCGACAGGCATGTAGCGCCAGATCACTGACGCAGACATCGGCTTCGGCAAAATGCCGCGCCCGGATGCCGGTGCGCTCAACGATCCAGTCGTCGGAGGTCTCAACGCCTTTGGCAGCCAGCTCGGCGACCAGTTCGGCATTGCTCAGGCGGCGCGGTGGCAGGTAGCTGCCCGTGCCAGTGATGCGGGAAAAACGACTCATTCAGGGCTTAATTGGGGGGCGAAAGATCGTCAATGGACAGGGGCTTGCGGCAAATCAGAGGACTCTTCTAGGGCTGCCGTCGCAGCGGCTTCAATCTGGGAAACAGCGGCCACATGCGCCAGCAAAGGCGCCGCATGGGCAATGCGTTCCTGCACTTTTCCCAACAGGTTGTTAGCGGCTGCATCATAAGCGCGATTGAGTGCGCGTTCAAAGGCAAAAGCATCTGCCGAACCGTGACTTTTAAAGACCAGGCCACGCAAGCCCAACAGCGCAGCGCCGTTGTAGCGACGGTGGTCAACGCGCTTTTTAAAAGCAGATAGCACCGGATAAGACATAAAAGCAGCAATTTTCGTGAAGATATTGCGAGAAAACTCAGCCTTCATGAAGCCGCCTATCATGGCCGCCAGGCCCTCGCTGGCTTTTAACGCCACATTGCCCACAAAACCGTCGCAAACCACAATGTCCGTGGTCCCCTTGAAAATATCATTGCCCTCGACATTGCCAAAAAAGTTCAAATCGCCACTTTTGGCGGCAGATCGCAGCAATTCACCTGCTTTTTTAATGACTTCGCTTCCTTTAATAACTTCCTCGCCAATGTTCAAGAGTCCGACGCTGGGGGCGGGCACATTGGAAATGGCGGCCACCAGGGCAGAGCCCATGACGGCGAACTGCAGCAAATGGTGCTCACTGCAGTCAACATTGGCACCCAGGTCCAATACTGTGGTGGCGCCGCCTTTGGCGTTGGGCAGCTGGGTGGCAATGGCCGGGCGGTCAATGCCATCGACCGTTTTAAGCACATAACGCGAAATAGCCATCAGGGCGCCGGTGTTACCGGCTGACACAGCGGCGTCGGCCGCACCATCCTTGACCTGCTGAACAGACACCCGCATGGAAGAGTCTTTTTTGCGCCGCAGGGCGACCTCTAGCGGGTCATCCATTGTCACCACTTCAGTGGCCGGAACAATCTGGCAACGTGGATGCGCCTGCAGCTGGGCAAAACGGGGGTGGGCAGAGAGGCTGGCGGGCAAACCTGTCAAAAGGATGCCGGCCTCGGCATGCGAGCTCAAAAATGCCAGGCTGGCCGGCACGGTCACCGAGGGACCGAAGTCCCCGCCCATGGCGTCAACGGCAATCCTGATCATGGGGTGACAGAAACTGTCAAAAAGAGCTTAAGCAACAAAACAAAAGCCCGCAGTATGAGTGCGGGCTCGTTTGCCTGTGCGTGAATTACGCTTCAGACTTGGTTTTAAGCACCTTACGGCCACGGTAAAAACCGGTCGGGCTGATGTGGTGGCGCAAGTGGGTCTCGCCAGTTGTGGACTCAACCGCAATGCCGGGAACGTTCAAGGCATTGTGCGAGCGGTGCATACCGCGTTTGGAAGGTGATTTTTTGTTCTGTTGGACGGCCATGATCCGCTCCTGAGGGGGTGTAGGGTTGGTAATTACGCACTACAGCGGGCCTGACTTTAAAAACCATCAACTTGAAAGTCATGGCCGGTCTGGCGTTGCAACAGTACGCGAAGCCCACGATTATAGCGCCTTCGGGGCTGTTTGGACAGCCCAGCAGCAGCGCCCCGGCTTAGTGCCTCAGTTTTTCTTGAGCTGGCTGAGCACCGCAAACGGGTTGGGCTTGGCCTGGTCGGCCTCGACCGCCGGGTCACCCGCGCTGAAAACCGGCGTCACCGGGCAGCTCTCGTGCATGGGCACCAGCGGCAGCGCCATCAGCAACTCGTCTTCGATAAGCGTCAGCAAGTCAAACTGCGGCAGCATCACCAGCAGGTCTTCTTCGGACTCGTCGTCCTCGGCCATGGCCACTTCTTCAGACTCCACAAAGCGATACCACTGCTCAACTTCAAGCACTGTGCTCACCGCCGCCATGCAGCGCTGGCAAGTCAGGGGCACAGCGGTATGGGCAGTCAAGTGCAGCCAGACCTGGTCTTCGGCGCCGGACTGCGGACGCAACTCTGCGCGCGCCTGCCACTGAACGGTGGCTTCCGGGGCTAAGCCCTGAGCCTCATCGGCCAGGCGTTGCAAGTCTTGGAGGGGGGTGGTTTCAGACCACGGCTGGCCGTCTTGGGCCAATGCTTGGAGGTTCAGACGCTGTGGCTGGAAATTTCTGGACATGCGGGGCAGTGTAAGAGAATCAGGGGATGACGCCATCTTTCCCAGCCCCCGCCGAGACCGGCTTGCCAGCGCAACCCCCACTTGTTTTAGCTTCGACCTCGCGCTACCGCCAGGAGCTGCTGCAACGGCTGCGCATTCCATTTAGCGTGGCCGCACCCGACGTTGACGAGACACCGCAGCCCGGCGAAGCGCCGGCCGCGCTGGCGCTGCGACTGGCGCTGGCCAAGGCGCATGCGGTGGCCGCCGCTTTTCCCGAAGCCGTGGTGGTCGGCTCCGACCAAGTGGCCGACTTGGACGGCCTGCCTTTGGGCAAGCCCGGCACGCATGAACGCGCCGTGGCCCAGCTGCGCCAGATGCGCGGGCGCACCGTGGTCTTTCAAACCGCGGTGGCGGTGGTCTGCCAGGCCACTGGCTTTGAGCAAGCCTCGCTGGCCGCCGTCAAAGTGCGCTTTCGCAACTTGAGTGACGAGGCCATTGAAAACTACCTGCGCACCGAGCAGCCCTATGACTGCGCCGGCAGCGCCAAAAGCGAAGGCCTGGGCATTGCACTGCTCGACGCCATTGACAGCGACGACCCGACAGCGCTGGTGGGCCTGCCGCTGATCCGCACCTGCCGCCTGATTGAAGCTGCCGGCATCCGCCTGCTGGGCGCGAAAGCCGCCGCGTGAGCACTTACGGAAAACTTTTCCTTGTGCCCGCGCCGCTGGATTTTGGCTGCGACACTGCCGCGCCCCTGCAACAAGTCATGCCGCAAGGCACGCTCGAAGTCGCCGCCCGGCTGGGCTTTTGGGTCTGCGAAAACGCCCGCAGCACGCGCGCTTACCTTAAGCGTGTGAACGAGCTGCACCCGCTGGCCCAGACCATTCAGACGCTGCAAATTCAGGAGCTGCCACGCGAGGTGCATAAAAAAGGTGACCACGGCGGCCAGTTTGACGCCCGTCCGCTGTTGCAGCCCGCCCTGCAAGGCCAGGACATGGGTCTGGTGAGTGAAGCCGGCATGCCGGCGATTGCCGACCCAGGCTCCTCGGTGGTGCGCGCTGCGCATGACCTGGGCGTGCAGGTGGTGCCGCTCACAGGGCCGATGTCACTGATGCTGGCGCTGGCCTCCAGCGGTTTGAACGGGCAGAACTTCGCCTTTGTCGGCTACTTGCCGCAAGACGCGGGTGAACGCACGCAGCGCATCCGCGAGCTCGAGTCGCTGGCCCTGAAGACGGGACAAACGCAAATTTTCATTGAAACGCCCTACCGCAACGCCGCCTTGCTGGGCGCTTTGCTGCAAACCATGAATGGCAACACGCGGCTGGCGCTGAGTTGCGGCCTGACGCTGGAGACGGCCTGGTCACGCAGCGCGCTGGTCAGCGCCTGGAAAAGCCGGCGCGAGGAAAAGCCGGCGCCACCGCTGGGCCTGCCGACGGTGTTTTGCATCGGGCGCTGAGGCCCGCTGCTTTTTCAGCGAATCGCCGGGGCGCTGCGCAGAGCGGCCTTCATGGCGCCCTCACCCAGCGCAGCACCAAAGCGCTTGACCAAGCGTTCAGCCACATTTTCGCGGCGCGTGTAGTCAATGATGTCTTCCGTCTTGACGACCTCGCGGGCAACAAATTCAAGCGAGCCGAACTGGTCCGCCAGCCCCAGCGAAACCGCTTGCTGACCGCTCCAGAACAAGCCGCTGAACATCTCTGGCGTTTCCTTGAGCCGGTCACCACGGCCGTTTTTCACCACCGTGATGAACTGCTGGTGAATCTGGTTGAGCATGGTTTGCGCGTAAGCGCGTTGGCGCTCACTCTGATTGCTAAAAGGATCGAGAAAACCCTTGTTTTCGCCCGCGGTCAGCAAGCGACGCTCAACGCCGAGCTTGTCCATCAGGCCGGTGAAACCAAAACCGTCCATCAGCACGCCGATGCTGCCCACGATGCTGGCCTTGTCCACGTAAATCTGGTCGGCGGCCACGGCGATGTAATAAGCAGCCGATGCACAGGTTTCTTCGACCACGGCATACACCGGCTTCTTGTGTTTGGCTTTGAGACGCAGGATCTCATCGTTCATCATGCCGGCCTGCACCGGGCTGCCGCCGGGTGAGTTGATCAGCAAGACCACGGCGCGGGCGCCTTCATCCTCAAAGGCGGCGCGCAAAGCTGCGTTCACAAACTCAGCGCTGGCGTCACTGCCTTCAGAAATTTCGCCGCGAATCTCTACCAAGGCCGTGTGCGGGGAACTCACACTGCTCGGGGCTGAGCCACGGTGCATAGCCAACCATACCAAGGCAATGAAAAATCCAAGCCAGGCCAGGCGCACAAAAGTTTTCCAGCGGCGCGTAGATTTTTGCTCCTCGAGTGTGGCAAAAGCCAGCTTTTCCAAGGTGGCACGCTCCCAGCCCGCTTCCAGGGCAGGCGCCTTGTCAGCGACGGCAGACGAAGCGGCCAGGGGCGGCGTCACGGGCACCTCAGGGCCAGGGGATTGGACGGGTTCGATGCGCTCGGGGTTGTTGTTGTCGTTCATATGTGTCCAGTTGTTGCCGCCATCTTAAAACTTAAGTGGCGCAAGGTTGTATGCCGGATGCCAAGAGACCACAGCGGCATGTTCAGAAACTTCAATCTTGACCAGGCCGCCGCGGCACGGGCCGCCAGCGCATTCGCCGGTTTCGGGGTGGTAAACGGCGCCATGGCTGGCGCACAGCAGCCACTGCCCCCGGTCGTCAAAAACCTGGTTGGGCTGCCAGTCGAGTTCCATCGCCACATGGGTGCAGCGGTTCAGGTAGGCCTGCGGCTGACCCTCAAAACGAATGGCAAAAGCGCGGCAGGTCTGACCGGCGTACACCACATCAAAGGGGACCGCCAAGCCGCCCTCCACCAGGTCGGCCGAGTTACACAAAGGCTGGGGCGTGGTCGATTCATGCATGGCCGAGCAACCAGCGTTGGAGTTCCTGGACCGAATGCGCCACCACACGCGGCTTGAGCGGCTCAAAGGCAGACGGCTCATGCGCGCCGTAGCTCACGCCCACGCTGGCACAACCGGCATTGAGCGCCATTTGCAAATCATGCGTGGTGTCGCCAATCATCAAGGTGCGCTCGGGCTTCACGCCAAACTCCGACATCAACTCATGGAGCATGCGCGGATGCGGCTTGCCCGCGGTTTCGTCTGCAGTGCGCGAGCTGTCAAAGCAGCCCTTGAGTTCGACGGCCTGCAAGGCCTCGTCCAGCCCGCGGCGTGACTTGCCTGTGGCCACCGCCAGCAAATGCCCGCGCTCTTTCAAATCAAGCAAGAGCTGCAACACACCCTCAAACAAAGTGATGTCATTTTGGTGCAAAGCGTAATGGTGGCGGTAACGCTGGCCCAGCTCGGGATAACGCGCCTCGGGCACATCGGGTGCGGCATGGGCCAGCGCCTGCATCAGGCCCAGGCCGATCACATAAGACGCGGCCTCGTTGCTGGGCACGGTGCCGCCCACGT
The DNA here is from genome assembly GCA_044350025.1 of Polaromonas sp. Classification (GTDB taxonomy): domain Bacteria; phylum Pseudomonadota; class Gammaproteobacteria; order Burkholderiales; family Burkholderiaceae_C; genus Polaromonas. Next base: position 35,619 of record JBILIK010000014.1, read on the forward strand.
CGGCCACCGCCAACTGAATACTGCGCACGATGATCTGTGTTGAATCAAACAGTGTGCCATCCCAATCAAAGGCGATCAGGTCAAAATTCAGGTGTCGGGACATGGGCCACCAGTGTGTCAAGTTCAGCAGGAAGTTCGGCCACCAGCGTGATGCGCTTGCCGTTGGAAGGGTGTGTGAATTTTAAGCGCCAGGCGTGCAAAAACATGCGCTTGAGCGCGTGCCCTGCGGGCTGCTTTTGCAGGTTCTTGTTGAGCTCAAAGTCACCGTATTTGTCGTCGCCTGCAATCGGGTGGCCTTCGGTGGCCAGATGCACTCGAATCTGGTGCGTGCGGCCGGTCTTGATGGTGACCTCCAGCAAACTGAAGTCGCCCAGCGGCTGCGCTGCTGACGCCGGCAGCGAGCCGCGCACCTTGATCAGCGTGACTGCGCGCATGGCGTCAGGGTGCTCTTTGTCCACCACCCGCACGCGCCGCTCGCCGTCAGGCAGCAGGTATTTTTGCAGCGGCTTGTCCAGCACCTTTAATTTAGGCGGCCATTGGCCGGCCACCAGCGCCAGGTAGACCTTGTCGGTTTCGCGCTCGCGAAACTGCTCTTGCAGGATTTTCAAAGCCATGCGTTTTTTGGCAATCAAGAGCACGCCGCTGGTTTCACGGTCCAGCCGGTGCACCAGCTCCAGAAAATCATGGCCGGGCCGGGCCATGCGCATTTGCTCGATCACGCCAAAGGCCACACCGCTGCCGCCATGCACCGCGACACCGGCCGGCTTGTCGATGGCCAGCACATGCTCGTCCTCAAAAAGAACCGGGAACTCCCGTGACGGCGCCAGGCCACCAACGCTGGAGGCAGCGCCATGACGGGCAATCTCCACGGCCATCACCTGGGCTTTTTGATCGGCGCGCTCCGATGTGCGCACCGGCGGCAGACGCACCACATCGCCGGCTTCCAGCCGGGTGTCGGCCTGCGCCCTGCCTTTGTTGATGCGTACTTCGCCACTGCGGATGATGCGGTACACATGGGTTTTGGGCACGCCCTTGAGCTGGCGGATCAAAAAGTTGTCCAGCCGCTGGCCGCTGTAGTCCTCTGTGACCGTCACCAAACTGGCCTGGGCAGCGGACGCCGGCAAAAGCGCTGGCGCCAGTGCGGTCAGGGGCTCTGGCGCAGGCCGGGCCGGCGGACTGGCAGCAACAAAAGGCCTAGGCAAAGGCGCTTTGGCCTGTTGTTTGGCCCTGGCGGTTCCTGACCCTATAATGTGTTTCACTAGCGTTGCGCTGTAAGTAGTTGATTTGTCTGGCAGTTTAGTCCACCACAAGTCTTTGCATGCCGCAGTGCCTCGCTGGAAGGTCGATGCCAATGACTGTTTTGCCTGCAAAGCCAGGGTGCCAGGCACCCCGCAAAAGGTAGTCACAGTGCGAAAGTCGACGTTTTGCGAACACAACGACGGAATACAAAGTGCACAGCCTCAAGGGCTGTGTACGGATCTTGATGAGATCAATCCTTATGACGGGTAGCCTCTTAGTGACAACTCTGGTTGGACTGGTTTTCTTGTGCCTGCGGCGCCTCTGGGCCCCGCTGACGTGTACAGCCATTCCCGCAACCCTTGTCACATGGACACGCCTTGCTATTTTTGAAATAGCAAATACCCGCCTGGCTGCGACTCATCCCATCCACGCGCCTACGCCCCAACGCCTCGCCTGAGCGCTCTTGATTGAGCATTCAGGCCGAGCACGTGCAAGGCTTTTTCGGCAATTCCCCCTCGTTCGCATCGCGTCTGCCTTCGGCATCGTTAGCCCAATTGGGGCTGTTGGGTGCGCGAGCCTAGGCTCGACGCACAGGAACGATAAGGAACTCCGATGAAACGGATGCTGATTAACGCCACTCAGGCTGAAGAACGCCGGCTGGCCATTGTTGACGGACAAAAACTCCTCGACTACGAGATCGAAATTGAAGGGCGCGAACAGCGCAAGGGCAACATCTACAAGGCCGTGGTCACCCGCGTCGAGCCTTCGCTGGAAGCCTGCTTTGTCGATTACGGCGAAGACCGCCACGGTTTTCTGCCTTTCAAAGAAATCTCGCGCAACTACTTCGCCGCCGGCGTGCCGGTCAACCAGGCCCGCATCAACGACGTGATCCGCGAGGGCCAGGAGATGATGGTCCAGGTCGAAAAAGAAGAGCGTGGCAACAAGGGCGCGGCCCTGACCACATTCGTCAGCCTGGCCGGCCGATATGTGGTGCTGATGCCCAACAACCCGCGCGGCGGCGGCGTCAGCCGGCGCATCGAGGGCGATGACCGGGCTGAACTCAAAGAAGCCATGGACCAGCTGGAATACCCGTCCGGCTCCAGCATTATCGCGCGCACTGCCGGCATCGGCCGCAGCGCCCCTGAGCTGCAGTGGGATTTGAACTACCTGATCAAGCTGTGGACTGCCATCGAAGGCGCCGGCAAAAACGGCAAAGGCGCTTTCCTGATTTACCAGGAATCGAGCCTGGTCATCCGCGCCATCCGTGACTACTTCAACAGCGACATCGGCGACATCCTGTTTGACACCGACGACGTCTACGAGCAAGCCAAGCAGTTCATGGCGCATGTCATGCCCGAGCATGAGCACCGCGTCAAACGTTACCGCGACGATGCACCGCTGTTCAGCCGCTTCCAGATTGAGCACCAGATCGAGTCGGCCTACGCCCGCACCGTGCAACTGCCTTCGGGCGGCGCCATCGTGATCGACCACACCGAGGCTCTGGTTTCTGTGGACGTTAACTCGGCCCGCGCCATCAAGGGCGGCGACATCGAAGAAACCGCCACCCGCACCAACCTCGAAGCCGCTGACGAAGTGGCCCGCCAGATGCGCTTGCGCGACCTGGGCGGCCTGATCGTCATCGACTTTATTGACATGGAAGAAAGCCGAAACCGTCGCGACGTCGAAAACCGCCTGCGCGATGCGCTGCGCCAAGACCGCGCCCGCGTGCAGTTCGGCACCATCAGCAAATTCGGCCTGATGGAAATGAGCCGGCAACGGTTACGGCCTGCGTTGTCAGAAGGCGCATCCATCCCCTGCCCGCGTTGCGGTGGTTCCGGCCACATCCGCGACACAGAATCCAGCGCACTGCAAATTTTGCGCATCATCCAGGAAGAGTCCATGAAGGACAGCACCGCCTCTGTGCTGTGCCAGGTACCCGTCGATGTCGCCTCTTTCCTGCTGAACGAAAAGCGCTCGGAAATTGCCAAGATCGAAATGAAGCAGCGCATCAACGTGCTGTTGGTGCCCAACAAAACCCTGGAAACGCCGAACTACAAACTCGAGCGTCTCAAACACGACGACCCGCGTCTGGACAACATCGAGGCGAGCTACAAACTCGCTGAAGAAATTGAAGACCCGACCCTGGTGACACGCCGCAGCCAGGAAAAGCACAACAAGCAAGAACCCGTCATCAAGGGTGTTTTGCCGGATGTGCCAGCCCCCATCGCAGCGCCCAAGCCAGAGCCAGTTGCACCTGCTGCCAACCGTCAACGCACGCCTGCAGCCCGCACACCGGCTGCAGCGCCTGCGGCTGAAAAAGGCTTCTTCGGTTGGATCAAAGGCTTGTTCAGCAGCGAGACTGCACCTGCCAGCCCGGTCCAGGAACCAAGAAAAGACGAGCGCAGCGAAGGCCGTCGCGACGAGCGCGGTGAACGCTCCGAGCGCGGTGGCCGTGACGGCCGCCGTGGTGGCCGCGGTGAGCGCGGTGCCCGCAGCGAACGTGGTGGCGAGCGTGGCGCAGAACGCGGTGAAGCGCGTGAACCACGCGAGCCGCGTGAACCCCGCCGCGAACGCAGTACCGAGGCCCGCCCTGAGCGCGCACCGGGCGAAGGCCGCACCGAAGGTGGCCGTCAAGAGCAGCCACGCGGTGAAGGCCAAGGTCGCAGTGAGCGTCCACGTCGTGAGCGCGGCGACCGCAGCGCAGAGCGCAACGGCGCGCCACGTGATGCCGCCCAGGAAGAACTTGCACTGGCCAACCAGGCCGCCATGGCCGCTGCATCTCGGAACGACCCCACCAACCCGGATGCCGTGCGTGAAGAGCGCCAGCCCCGTGAAGCACGTGGTGAAGGTCGCCGCGAACGCGGTGGGCGTCGTAATGATCGCCGTGACGGCGCACCCGGAGCAGAAGACAACAATGCCGCCTTTGCGGATGGTCGCGCTCCGCAAACCGCTGAACGACTCGAAGGCCAAAGCGGCCCCACAGAACCGGGCAACGCGCAAACCGCCGGTGAAGACGGCAGCCAGGAACGCGCACCGCGTGAACGCCGCAGCCGTGACCGCTACGGACGTGACCGCCGCGAGCGCGGTGACCGCACTGATGCCAATGCCGATTCAGCACCCGCCGCAGCCGAAGGCAACAACGCGCAGCGCATGCCGGTGACGGCTGAGCTGAACTTCAGCGAACCGGTGACAACGCAAGCTTCGGCCCCTGCACTTGCGCCTGCACAAGCTGCAGCGCCTGCTCCAGCACCAGCACCAGCACCAGCACCAGCACCAGCGCCAGCGCCAGCGCCAGCGCCAGCCCCTGCACCTGCGCCAGCAGCGCCTGCCCGCACCCTACCCCAGGTCGCGTCTTATGACCTGCCCTTGCAGGACCTGGCCCAGGTGGCCAGCGCTTCGGGTTTGCAGTGGGTCAACTCTGACGCCACCAAGATCGCTCAAATCCAGGCAGCCATGGCCGCTGAGCCACGCCCTGTGCATGTGCCCCGTGAGCGCCCGCCGGCCGTGGTGCTTGAAACCAGTCCCCTGGTGCTGGTCGAGACCCAACGCGACCTGCGCAACATGAGCCTGCCTTTTGAAGAAGGCACGCCGCGCCAGGACAAATAAGTCTGCGCACCACCGCCCGTAGCCCATTGGCCGCGGGCGGGCAAAGAAAAAGGCGACTCCATGAGTCGCCTTTTTTCATGGGGCAGCTTAAAGCTGTGCCGCCCGGCGATAAGCCAACTGCGCCGCTTCTGCGTCATTGCGCTGCTCGGCCAGTGCCGCGAGCGACAGCCAAACCTTGCGCTTGAGCGCCGGGTCTTGCAAAGTCAAAGCAGCATGCGCCAGCAATTGCTGGGCCTTGCCCCAAAGCTGGCGTTTCAGGCAAGCCATACCGGCCAGATACTCGACATTGGCGTCCCCGGGGCGCGCCATCACAGCGTTTTCAATGCGTGCCAGCCATTGCGCGTCGGTGGCGTCCAAGCTGGCTTCCAGGGCCAAAATAAATTTCACACGCAGCGCATCACTCGACTCTGAGCGCGGCTGCATCACCGGTGTCCACACTTCGGCCAGCCACTGGCGCGCCAAAGAGGCCTCACCCTGCAGCGTCATCAGGCGGGAAGCAGCATGCACGGCCACATCCGGCATGGCGCGCTCACTGGCGTCCAGTGTCAGCCAGACCTTGTGCAGCTTGTCGGGTTCATGCACGCCATTGAGCAACTCGATGGCCAGACCGCGCACGATGCTTTGCGCCGCAGGGGCAGAAAAAGCCCGGTGCTTGGCCAGCAAACGCGCGGTTTCCATGGCCAGCTCCGTCTGGCCGGCCAGGCGGGCGGCGCGTAAACGCATGCGCAAGGCCAGCGTGCGGCGGCCGGCGCCCACAGGCAACTTGGCCAGCCACTCCAGCGCCAGCAAAGGGTCGCGGTCATCCAGCGCCCAGCGCACAGCGCGCAAATGTATGCCTTCTTGTGTTGCCAACAAAGCCCGTTGGCTGCTGGCTTCGAGCGCCTGTGCCAGGTGTTGGTCGCGCACAGGCCGGTTTTGCAAAAACTGTGCGCTCTCCGCCGCCAGCAGATGGGCCAGCGAGCGCAATTGCATAGAGCGGCTGGTGTGATGCCCCGAGTCGATACCCACATCGGCAATCAGCTGGCTCAGGCTTTTTTCTTGTGACAAGGCGTTTTCGGCAGAACGAGAGGAACGGATGAAGCGCCCGGCCAGCAAATGCGCCATCGCCTCCATCAAGGCGGCGTACATGGCGCGCTCTTTTTGCTGCGCACGCCAGCGCCGCGCCTGCACCGGCAAAGAAGCCACCGCACTCAAGGCCTTGAGCGCAAAGTGCAGCAGCGCAAAAGCCGCAAACAGCAACAGCACCATCAGGTTCAGAGAAATATCGACCCGGTGCGGCGCCCAGAACAGCGTCACCACAGCGTCGTTACCGCCGGCAAACAAGGCCACCGCCACGGCGACGCCGAACAGCGCAATGAACCAGAAGGCTGCGCGCATGGAGCTCAGCGGCCGGCCGCTGCAGTGGCCAGGGCGGCCAGGGTTTCAGTCAGGCGGGGCAACTCACCGCTGCGCAGTTGGGCCTGCACCAGCTGCAAAGCGGCTATGGCGGCCTGCGTCTTGCGTGATGAGCCGTCAAAATACCGCTGCAAGCCGGTCTGCACGCCTGCCAGGTCTGAGCGTGCAGCATCGGTCTGGCGCGACAACAAGGCCAACCGCGCATTGAGAAGTTTGAGCTTGATGTTTTCGCGCAAAAAGTAAGCCTGATCAGGCGCCAGCAGCGCCGCCTCGGGCTGGTCAATGCGGCTCACACGCAACAGGCTGGAGGCTTGCTCACGCAGGCCCTGCAGCGTGCGCGCCAACCAATCGCTCAGAGCACGGGTGTTGAGCGAGCTCCAAAAAGACGCATTGGGCGCTGCATTCGCAGTCTTTGCAGCTGCAGCCTTTGCAGTTTCAACTGCTCCCGCCTGGGCCGCCACGGCGCTGTCGCCAGGCAGTTGGTTGGCCATTGGTAAATCATCTATCAGGCGCACCAATTCGTCGAGCTTGACCAGCAGCGCCGGCACATCTGTCAGCGAAGCGCTACGGATGCGCTCAGCGTCCATTGCCATGGCGCGCTGCACCGGACTCAAACGCGGCTGGGCTGCGCGCACCAAGCGCAACTCAGCGGACTTCAGCGCCGCCAGCAGGGGCTCGGCACTGCCGGTGAGTAGCGCTTGTTGCTGCGCCAATCGCAGGCCGGCTTCCAGGTCAATCACCAGATTGTCGTCCCGCGAGCGCGACAGGCTGCGCATCAGCTCTTCAAGCTGGGTGCGTTGCAAACTGACTTCATTCAAGCGGGTTTCAGTGGCCAACAAACGCGCAGAAAGCTCGCGCGTGGCTTCTTGCGACTGGCGCGCCAGCGTGCGCGCCTCCATGGCCTGCGTACCCGTGTCGGTGCTGCGTCTGGCCAGCTCTTCCTGGACATGGTTTATTTTTTGCCACGACAACAGGGCTCCGACTGCGGCAAGCACCGCCAGCAGCAAGACGCCAAAGGCCCATGGTCGTGAACGCCAAAAAGCCATGGGTAGCTCTGCCGTCACCACAGGCGTTTCGGGGCTGACTGCGGGCGCGGCTGCCGGGGCTGTGGCGGAGGGATCGTTGCTCATGGATTCAACGATTCTATCGATGCAACGATATCGTCCAGCGCTGGCCGTGACTCGATAACAACACCCCAACCCGCATCCCGCGCCGCACCGGCGATGCGCGGGTGCGTAGCAATGGCCCGCGCCTCAGACCAGTCCCCGCTTGGCAGACGCGGCAAGCTGTCCAGCCCCTCTGCACTGCTGAACAACCACACTGAGCCGTCATGCCGGCTGTCTTGCATTCGCTTGAGCTGCTCGGCGCTGAAGTGCGGTACGCGGCGCTGGTAGACCACCACAAAATCAACCACGGCCCCGGCAGCTTGAAACTGCGCCGTCAGCCATTGCCGGCCCGGCGCCGCTGCATCCACCGCAGTACCGCTCTGGCCCCGCACCATCAACACACGCTGCCCGGTCCATTCGCGCTTGCCGACCACTTGCCAAAGCGCCTCAGAGTCAAACTGGCTGGCTTCCTGCGCGGGCGTGTCAATTTGCGCCAGCGGCACCCCATGCGCATGCAGCACCCTGGCCGTGCCAGGGCCGGGCGCCATCAAGCGAAGCTGCTCCGGCAACACTGCTTGATGTGCAGGTCTGGCCGCAAAAAAATGTTTGACCGCATTGCCGCTGACAAACATCAAGGCCGCAAATTCGTTCAAGCGGCTCCATGCTGCCTGCACGGGTGCCAGATCGTCAGCGCCGGCGATTTCGAGCAAAGGCAAAGCCTCTGCATGCAGGCCCTGCTCGCGCAGCAGCGCCACCCAACGCTGTGCGTCCGGGGCGGGGCGGGTCACGATGATGCGTTGACCCCGCAGCGCAAGCGGGGCAAGGGGTTGCGGCGACGAAGGGTCAGGTGATGGCATTTGAGGCCCAGACGGCGCCCCCTGCGCGCAGCATCGCGGCCACTTGCTCGCCCAAAGCCTCGGCCTCTGCGAAGTCGTGCACCGGCGACTGCTGCTGCGCACGCACCAGTGGCGAAACCGCTTCCGGGTCACCCCAGGCGGCTTCGAGCCGCATACCGGCATTTTGCGGACCGGTTGTGAAAGCGGCCAAAGGCATGGAGCAACTGCCACCCATGGCGCGCGAAACAGTCCGCTCAGCCGTCACAGCCAGCCAGGTCGGCATGTGCGCCAACTGCGCCAGCCCGTCCAGCAAGTCCTGCCGGTCGGCCCGCACCTCAATGCCCAGCGCGCCCTGCCCGGCGGCCGGCAGCATGGCGTCGGGCTCGAAGGTGGCGCGAATGCGGCTTTGCATTTCCAGGCGCTTGAGCCCGGCCGCTGCCAGCACGATGGCGTCGTACTGGCCCTCATCGAGTTTGCGCAGCCGAGTGTCCAGGTTGCCGCGCAAAGGCTCAATGCGCAAGTCAGGCCGCAAGGCCTTGAGCAGCACCATCCGGCGCAGGCTGGAGGTACCGACCACGGCGCCCTGCGGCAGCGCGGCCAAGCTGGCAAAAGTGTTGGAGACAAATGCATCACGCGGGTCTTCGCGCTCCATCACGCAGGCCAGCGCAAAACCCGGGGGCAAGTCCATAGGCACGTCTTTGAGCGAATGCACGGCAATGTCCGCACGGCCGTCGGCCAGCGCGGTTTCAAGCTCTTTGACAAACAAGCCCTTGCCGCCGACCTTGCTCAGCGAGCGGTCCAGAATCTGGTCGCCCTGGGTCGTCATGCCCAGCAACTCGACCTGCCAGCCCAAGCGGTTTTGCAGCAAGGCCTGCACATGTTCAGCCTGCCACATGGCCAAACGGCTTTCGCGGGTGGCGATGACGACTTTGAGACCCTGTTTTTTGCTTGTTGATGTATCTGCTGTCACGCGTCATTGCCCCGTCATCGTTGTGTTGAGCGAATGCTAGCATGCAGACTTTGTCTCCTCGGTAAAGCGAATGTCGACTTCCGTACGGATCCGTTCTCTCGTCAAACGGCTGCCTGCAAGGCGTGCCCCACGATCAAGATAGAAGACTGCCATCTTGAAAGACGCCATTAAAGGCACTAAAATAAGCACCTTTAACGGCACCCGGAGTGACGCATGGCACATCAAATCCTTTCTGAAACCGCCGCCAGCATTTCAGAACTCAAACGCAACCCCATGGGCACAGTTGCGGCTGGGGAAGGTTTTCCGGTGGCCATCCTCAACCGCAATGAGCCGGCCTTTTATTGCGTGCCCGCAGCCTGGTTTGAAAACATGACGGCGCGGCTGGAGGACATTGAACTCAACGCCATTGCAGACGCCCGCCAAGGTCAAAAAATCGTGCCGGTCAAGCTCGATGAGCTTTGAGCTGGCCTTTCTTGAAGAAGCCCTGACCGAATGGCACAAGCTCGACGGCGCCATCCGTACCCAACTCAAAAAAAAACTGGCCGAACGGCTCCAATCACCCCGCTTGCCAGCCGCTAAGCTCAGCGGTCACCCAGACCGCTACAAGATCAAACTGCGCAGCGTGGGCTACCGGCTGGTTTATGAAGTGCGCGACCAGCAATTGCTCATAGTGGTGATTGCGGTCGGTAAGCGCGACCGCAACGCGGTTTACCGCGCTGCAGACGAACGCTGAGCCCTGCCCCTTCACCCCGATAAAATCCGGCTTATATGACAAACCAACTCGACAAGAAACCCCAAGCCTGGTCGGCGCTGTTTTCAGAGCCCATGAGCGAGCTGGTCAAGCGCTACACCGCCAGTGTTTTCTTTGACAAACGCCTGTGGCAGGCCGACATCACGGGCAGCCTGGCGCATGCCGAGATGCTGGCCGCGCAAGGCATCATCGGCGCGGCCGACCATGCCGATATCCAGCGCGGCATGGCGCAGATCACCGCCGAGATCGAGTCCGGGGCCTTTGAGTGGAAGCTCGACCTGGAAGACGTTCACCTCAACATCGAAGCGCGCCTGACCCAGCTGGTGGGCGACGCGGGCAAGCGCCTGCACACCGGCCGCTCAAGAAATGACCAGGTCGCCACCGACGTGCGCCTGTGGCTGCGCGGCGAGATGGACCTGATCATCGAGCTGCTGGCCGATCTGCAAAAGTCACTGGTGGACGTGGCTGAGAACAACATTGAAGTCATCATGCCCGGCTTCACCCACCTGCAAGTGGCCCAGCCCGTGAGCTTTGCGCACCACCTGCTGGCTTATGTCGAAATGTTTGCGCGTGACGCCGAACGCCTGCACGACGTGCGGCGGCGCACCAACCGCCTGCCGCTGGGCGCAGCCGCGCTGGCCGGCACCACCTACCCGCTGGACCGCGAACGTGTGGCCCGCACGCTCGGCATGGTGGACGCGCAAGGCCAGCCGCAAGTCTGCCAAAACAGCCTGGACGCGGTGAGCGACCGCGACTTCGCCATCGAATTCACCGCCGCCGCCAGCCTTTGCATGGTGCACATCAGCCGCTTAAGCGAAGAGCTCATCTTGTGGATGAGCCAGAACTTTGGCTTTGTGCGCATTGCCGACCGCTTCACCACCGGCTCGTCCATCATGCCGCAGAAGAAAAACCCCGACGTGCCCGAACTCGCCCGCGGCAAAACCGGCCGCGTGGTCGGCCATTTGGTGGGCCTGATCACCCTCATGAAAGGCCAGCCCCTGGCCTACAACAAAGACAACCAGGAAGACAAAGAGCCGCTGTTTGACACCGTCGACACGCTCAAAGACACCCTGCGCATCTTCAGTGAAATGGTTGGCGGACAACTCAACACCGCCACCGGCCAAAAGGAAGGCGGCATCACCGTCAACGCCCTGGCCATGGAAGCCGCCGTCAAAAAAGGCTACGCCACTGCCACGGATCTCGCCGACTATTTGGTCAAAAAAGGCCTGCCTTTCCGCGACGCGCACGAAGTGGTCGCCCACGCCGTCAAAACCGCACAAGCCCAAGGCTTGGACTTGTCTGAACTGCCACTGGCCACACTGCAAAAGTTTGACAGCCGCATCGAGCAAGACGTCTTCGGCCCGCTCAGCCTGCAAGGCTCACTCAACGCCCGCAACACCCTGGGCGGCACCGCGCCGGCGCAAGTGCGGTTGCAGATTGCGCGCCATCGGGGGCGGCTGGGCTGATGCCCACTTGCTGGATCATTGCGGGGCCTAACGGTGCGGGTAAGACAACCTTCGCGCTGGAGTATCTGCCGCAGGTTGCAAATTGCTTCCGGTTTGTCAACGCTGACCTGATTGCCGCCGGGTTGTCCCCGCTGGCACCTGGGCGTGAAATGCTCAACGCCAGCCGCCTCTTTCTGAAAGAAATTCAAACCTACATCACTGAAGGCGAAGACTTTGCATTTGAAACAACCCTGGCTGGCCGCAGCTATTTGAAGCTGATACGCCGTCTGCGTGCTGAGGGGTGGCGGGTTGAGTTGATTTACCTGGCATTGCCGAGCATGGAGATGTCCAAATGGCGCGTAGCTGAACGGGTGGCCCATGGCGGGCACAACATACCCGCAGCAGATATTGAGCGTCGCTTTTCCCGCAGCCTCAGCAACTTATTCAACGTCTTCAGCGGCGAAGTGATGAACTGTCAATGCTTCATGAACGCAGCCGAAAAACCTGAATTGGTCTTCCATCAGCAGGGTGAGGCGCGCGCTATCATCCAAGCGGAAAAATACGAGCACCTGCTCAAAGAGGCTGCAAGATGACGATTACCTCAAAAACGCCCGGCGACCAAGCATTGATCACGCTCAAAGCGCTGCAAGATGCCGTCACCAAAAATCTAGAACGCAAGAAAAAGCTGGGCCACTACGTGGTCACCTGGCAAAACGGAAAGCCCGTGCGAGTAGGGGCTGACGCACCCAAGCAGGTGAACTGAAAACACCCGCCCGTCTGGCTTGCTGCTGCTTGACGCGCATCAAAGCCCATCACTGCCACCCGCCTTAATCTCACACCCATGAACCAGACCGCCACCCTAGCCGCCCCCGCCAATCTAGACTGGACAGCCGCGCTGTCTGTGGGCGATGCCCGCATGGACGACACGCATGAAGAATTTGTAAGCATGCTCAACCAGTTGCTGGCGGCGCCGCCAAACGAGCAACTACCGCTTTACCGCAGCTTCATTGAGCACACGGTGGCGCATTTCGCACAAGAAGAACGCTGGATGCTGGCCAGCGGCTTTGCAGCCGACAACTGCCACGCTGGTCAACACGTCACCATTCTGGAAACCATGAACGCCGTGTTGGAACACAGCGAAAAAGGCGACGCAGACATCATCAAGCGCATGGCCCTGGCCCTGGTTGAATGGTTTCCGCAGCACACCGCCAGCATGGACGCCGGCCTGGCCCAGCACCTGAAAAACGTGGGCTTTAACTCCAGCACCGAAACCCTGGCCGACCCCAGCGCCGTACGCCCGGCCAGCATGAGTGGTTGCGGTAGTGTGAGTTGCAGTTGAACGCAGCTAGCGCTGCGCCCTAAATTACCGCTCGCCCCGAGCTCTCATCCCCGCTCGCCCCGAGCACACATCCCCGTTCGCCCTGAGCTTGTCGAAGGGCCTGCCAGCACCCTCAGCGCAAATTAGGCAGCCGACCCAGCCGCAAGAACTGGGTTTCGCCGTTGGTGCCATCGACGCCGTCGTTGTCGGTAATAGCGAATGCGTTACCCGCAGCATCGACAGCAAAGCTCTCTACCTTGTCCAGCACGATACCTCGGGGCTTTTGCAGATCCGGCACCAGGTCACGCACCATGCGCTTGCTGACCACAGGCACTTGGCTGGCACCCACTGCTGCAGGCACCAGGCCCGCCACAGAAAACGCGCGCAGCGTCTTAAGGGATTTGTCGCCAAACAGGTTGTCGCGCTCGATCACCACAAATTCGTTAGGGCCGACTGCGGTGATTTCTGACAAACCGACCCAGCTGTCCGCTGCCGTGGTTTTGTCCAGCGGGTAATGCAACACGCCCCACGCCTTGCTAGAGGGCTGGTAACGCAATATTTTGGCGAAGCCTTGAGGATCGTTCTTCCATTCGCGTTGCACTGCAATCCACACCACCTCGTCTGCGCCGGCGCCTGTACGGGTGACGCCTTCAAATCCAAAGCGCACCGCCTGGCTGGCCAGTGCGGCTGGCAGTTCAATTTCTTCCTCTACTTCGCCCTTGGCCGAAACACGCAACAGCAAGTTTTTCGCGGTGTTATCTTTTTTGGCAGGGTCACCTTCCGATGCAATCCAGAAACTGCCGTCTGCACGCTGGGCAATGCCTTCTGCGTCAAAGCCGGCAGGTTTGCCGCCCTTGGTGACGGTGATCTCGTTGGTGATGAGCGCAGGGGTGACGTTGGCATCAATTTGCAAAATACGGGTGGTTGAATAGGCGCTGTCCGTCACTGCCCACAAGCGGCCTTGCTGCTGAATATCTGCTGAAGTTCCAGAGATGGCGCCCCAAGCGATGGGCGTGCCGGCCGGCGTGTCTTTGGACACCAGTGTGGGGTAGCTGGCAGGCGCGTTGCTGCGCTGGTAAATTGATATAGAGGAGCGTGCTGCACCGTCTATCTCTGAGGCCACGACCAAGAGATTGCGCTGGGCAATAGCCAGCAGACCCTCCGGACCTGTGCCCGCGGGCAGCGCTTGCAAGAACTTAGGTTCCTTGCCGGGACCCATGTCCAACCACACGCTGATCAGGGAAGATCGCTCCGAGCCGATAAAGATCAGACGGTCTTTGCCAAATACGCCTACTTCTGCGCTCTCGGGCTCATTGCCCTTGGCGGCAGAACGACGCTCGGGGTAGTGGCCCAGACGGATGGCCAGGTGGTCCAGCACGGCGCCGCTGTCGAATTCCACTTTGCCGTCAATATTAATGATGGAAAAGCTGCGGGAGCCGCCTTTGTAATCGCCCTCATTGGCCGTTACAAAGCGATTGTCATCAAGCCATGCCACCGCATCGGGCTCACGCAGAACGCCCGTGATGGATTCCGACGGATTGATGACGCCGTCTCGCTTGAGGTCGACTTGCTTTAAGTTGACCGAGCCCGCCGAGAAGTGGCGCACGACCTGGCGCTTGGCCACGTCGATAAGCACCAGATGGTTATTTTCTTGCAGCGAAACCACGGCCATGCCTTTGCCATTGACTTTGACAAACTCGGGTTCCGGATCGGTGGGGGCTATTTCTGCCAGTCCCGTCAGACTAACGGGGTGCGCGCCGATGCAGTCGGGCACGCCGTTTTTGATCGGAAGAATCGTCACATTGCCAGCAGGCAGTTGGGGAATGGCACCCTTGTTGAGTGCTTCGTCACGCTGGTTTTCCAACACCACCACGATATTGCGGCCCATTTTGTCGAGTGCTATCGAGTCCGGCTGGCCCTGCAAATTGCATTTGTCAATGACTTTGCGGGTGGCGATATCGATAGTCACCAGGTGACCCTCGGGCTGATAAAACAGCTTGGAGGCATCGACTGCCGCCATGATTTTGCCGCGCAAAATAACTACCGAGGTAGGCTCACCGTCTACCGGAATAAAACCAGCCGGCTGCGGGCTGGCCGGGTTGGTGATGTCAATCAGGCCAATGCCCTGCTGTTCGGCATCGGTGTAGGCCAAAAGGCGGCCGTCTTCACTGGCTGCGATGATTTCAGCAACCGACTTTTTGCTGACCGTGCGGCCTGCAGGTACGTTGCGAAATGCTTCAAAAGTCGCAATGCGGTTGAAATTCTCGCTCTGCGCTTGTGCATGCACGGGCAAAAAGGCTTGCGCACAAGCGATGGCCAATGCAGCCGGAATGAAAGTTGTGACCTGCTTCATAAGATTTACCTTTTGGTTTTTATCGCCAATTGACCGTATTGGTTCAACCTTCAAAGGTAGCAAGCAAATATTTCATTTGCGTGACTTAGTCGATTCGGGTGGCACGCTGAGGCAGCGCGCCGGTCTCTTCAGTCAAATGCGGCTCGTTCTGATCGCATCCAGGTGTAGGCCACGCCCAGGCCTGCTGTTGCGCCAGTCGAGCGGCGTACCAGTGGGCTGCTTTCGTTGGCTGCGCCGGCAACGCTGTCCAGTCGTGCAAAGCCGAACAAGTTCCAGTCCCTTCCCAGGCTGCGCGAAAACGTTGTGCCCAAACGCAAGGACACCAAGCCGCTTTGAGCCGCATAAGCCGGGCGCAAGGCGGTGGCTTCCGAGCTGCGTACTTCATAGAAAGTTTGTGCAAGACGTGTGTCGGCCACGATGGCGCTGACCGAAGCGCTGTAACGCCAGCCGCTGTCCGACCGCCTAGCGTAGCTGAGCTTGGGCTCAAAGCTCCAGCCCCGGTGGGCGGCCTGGTCGCTGAGGTCAAGCACTGCGCGCACTGGAAACACCGCATTCAGGCGGCCACCGGCAGGACCGGCGCCCAGATCCCACTTCAGGCGAGGCCCCAGCTCCACCAAGGTGCCCAGCTTGCGCATGCCTTGGCGAGCCTCAATGGTGTCACTTCCTGAGCCAAAGGCGCCGGCAAAACCGAGGTCCAGCTCCAAAGTCTCAGTCTTCAGGGCGCGGATGCCTGCCGTCTCGCGGTCGGCTCTGAGCACATCACCGCGGTAAATGAAGTAAGGCAACGCCAGGGCCCTGTTGACCTGCTGATCTGAACCCGGGTAGGCGTTTTGCGACACGCCGAATGCGACGCCACCCAGCTCCCAAAGCGGTGCTGCGCCGGGCCTGTCTGCGGCCTGCGCAAGGGCAGCCGTGCTGAGCACCGCGCAGCAGCCGGCGAATATGCCACGCCAGGCCGGCAAGTTGCAGAGCCCGCCAAACGGCTGGCGGTATGGATGTTTCATGGTTTTGTCCTCTTGGGGAGCGTGGCGATATGTCGGTGCACAGTTGGAATCATGATCTTTAATTGGATTGGAAAGTCCAACAATTTTTATTAGTCATGCTGTGTGCGTGGGCTTAAAGAGAATTGGGAAATTTTGAATTGGGGTCAGATCCCGTTTCTTCCTACATCCGTTCGCCCTGAGCATGTCGAAGGGCCAGTGGGATTGGGGTCAGATCCCATATCTTCCTAAATCCGTTCGCCCTGAGCATGTCGAAGGGCCAGTAGCAGGCGGCACGGGAAATGGTGTCTGACCCGATTTCTACACCAGTCAACTCGCCAAGCCGGTCACACCAAAATCAAACGACAACTGCTTGTGATGCTTGATCGACAGCAGGTAAACGCTGGCGTCAAACCGCGCGTACAGCACCAGGTAATCGCTCATCACGTACTCGCGTATGTCGCCGTCTGGGGTGATCGCTGCGAGCTGCTGCTGCAACTTGGCCAGCGCGTTACTGGCTTCAATTGAGCGCACCGGGCGCGACATAAAGCGCCGGCCCATGTCAGGGAAGCGCTCCAGGTTGGGCACCGCGG
This sequence comes from Polaromonas sp., assembly GCA_044350025.1. Classification (GTDB taxonomy): domain Bacteria; phylum Pseudomonadota; class Gammaproteobacteria; order Burkholderiales; family Burkholderiaceae_C; genus Polaromonas. Next base: position 52,211 of record JBILIK010000014.1, read on the forward strand.
TGGCCAAAAGCTCATCTAGCAAGGCGTCGAAAGCCTGTGGTGCTTGAGCCTCTTCAAGGAACTGCTGAACCCCTGCCAGGTTCCGCTCAAAGTTGGCCGTGAGTTTGACGGCGTGCAGTTGCGGGCGGGATGAGCTCACTTGGCCGCACGACTGCGCTTCAAGGCGGCCAAACGGGTGCGCGCCGGGCTCACACGGCCGGCGGCGACATCTTGCAGGCCCAAGCTGGCATCGTCGATGAGTCGCAGGTGAATATGCTCGCGCTCCAACTGGTGGTAGTAGTCCAGCCGCTGGGCGTCAATGATGGCCACATAGCTCTCGCCGTTCTTGGTGATGATCTTTTCAGCCCCCGCTTTGACCTGGTCTGCAAGCTCCGAGAAGGTAGCCCGGGCCTGTGAAAGCGGAATCACATCGCTTGCGGTAAATGCCATGGGGAACTCCTGGAAGTTAAATTTTGTACGTTACTTTGTACATCATAGACTGCCCAGATACCTCCTATCCAGCAAAATGGTTTCTGAGCCATTCCTACAATTGACATCACCATTTATGTCAATACAATAAATAGAATGCGCATCGAGTTTGACCCCGCCAAAGACGCAGCCAACAAGGCCAAGCACGGCTTGTCGCTGGCCTTGGTGGCTGATCTGTAGGTGACCCACTATGCAGAAAACGATTAAGTCCCGCGCCGGCCGCGAAATTATCTTGCCCACCAGCAAGGAAGACGCGGCCATCAACGTCGCCGCTTTGAGCGACCCCGATGCTCAGCCCCTGAGTGACGCCGAACTGACCCGCATGCGCCCCGCACGCGGCCGACCCACTGCGGCCATCAAGCGCCCCATGCTTTCCATGCGCGTGGACCCGGACGTCTTAGCCCAACTGCGGGCCAGCGGGAAAGGCTGGCAAACCAGAGTCAATGCCTTGTTACGGCAGGCGGTTGAGCAGGGGAAAATGTAGGCGGCGCATTAGCTGCCGTTCGCGCTGAGCACTCATCCCCGTTCGCCCTGAGCACTCATCCCCGTTCGCCCTGAGCACTCATCCCCGTTCGCCCTGAGCACTCATCCCCGTTCGCCCTGAGCTTGTCGAAGGGCAAACGCTAAACCGACTGCACCGTGAACTTCACGCCCAGAGCGTGAGCAACTTTCATCACGGTTTCAAAACGGGGCTTTGCGCCAGGCGCCAGCGCCTTGTACAGGCTCTCCCGGCCAAGACCGGCATCTTTGGCGACTTGCGTCATACCTTTTGCACGGGCCACGTCGCCAAGGGCAAGCAAAAGAAGGTCGGGGTCGTTGGCCTCCATCACGGCCGCAATGTACTCGGCGATAGCGTGGTCGTCTTTAAGGTACTTGGCCGCATCAAACGCGACCAGCTTCAGCGGGGCCTTGGCCTTGGTCATCAATCTTCTCCAACTTGAGTAGCTAGTTTCAATGCGCGTCGAATGTCTCGCTTTTGCGATGACTTGTCGCCGGCATTGAGCATGATCACAATGAATCGGCCGCGGCGGACAAAGTACAGGCGGTAGCCCGGACCGTCGTGCACCCTCATTTCCGAGACTTCGCCCTCAACCGGCTGCCAATCCCCAAGGTTGCCCGCTTCCGCCTGCCTGAGCCGCGCAACTATTCGAATTTGCGCACGCTGGTCATCCAGCCCATCAAGCCAGGCTAAAACTCTTCAGTTTGGCGAACCGTGAACTTTGGCTGATTGTTGCCAATTGGATACACCAAGTCAACACTCCAAGCGACGTCCCCCCAGTTTCAGTAGCACTGGGCTTTGGAGTCCGGGGATTAATTTAACTGTTTTTGAATAAGCGTCTTGGCGTAGTCTGTCGGAGTCAGTCCTCCAAGGGATCGTTTAGGTCTCT
>JBILIK010000015.1:0-53423 GCA_044350025.1 Polaromonas sp.
TCGCGCAGAAAGCCAATGATTTGTTCTTCGGTAAATCTCTTCTTCACGTCCAATCTCCTGTGTATGGGATTGGACTCCAAGCTTAGACGCTACTCAAATCCGGGGGGACGTCGCAAGCGCAAAAAATGTGACCCAGTGTGACTCAGACTCATTGTGTGGTGTTGGATTGTGCAGGTCCTATTGCCTTATTCCAGTCGAGGGGCCTCTGGCAGTACCGAGAACCAAGACCTGCACCCCGCAACGTCGAGAAAATGGTGTCTGACCCCATTTCTACTCATCCCCGTTCGCCCTGAGCTTGTCGAAGGGCCAGCAGCTAGCTGCTCGGAAATGGCGTCAGCCCCATTTCTATTGTTTGTTCAGAGTCCAAGGGTCCATCAATGGAATGCCGCAAGCTTCAAAATCAGTTGTGTTGCGAGTGGCCACGGCTGCTGCATTGGCGCGAGCGATGGCTGCAATCTGGCAGTCAAATTGGCTGATCGGCCGGCCGACGGCGCGGCGCTCGGCGGCGATGGCTGCGTAGGCTTTGGCGGCGGCGCTGTCAAATGTCAGGATACGGCCGCGGAAATCTTCATCCAGGATGCCTTCTATCGCTTTGGTGAGCGCAGTGCGTCGTCGCCCCGCAGGCAGAACTGCGACGCCGTGCCGCAATTCAGCTTCACCTACCGCCGTGAAATAGACCTGCGCGCCGTCCTGCGCGGAAAGCCACGCCTCGACCTGGCTGGTCGGCGCCGGGCGGAGAAGTTCTGATACGACGTTTGTATCTAGAACGATCATCATTGCCCCAAAGTGAACTGCGGCGGTTCAGGAATGGGTTCACGCGCAGGCAGCGCCAGATCAACCCGGTCAGCTGGTGCTACACGCGCACGGATTGCGGCGGCGAGGTTGCGTGGCGCAGAGCCTTCCGACGTGACCCGGCGCAATATGTCTCGCGCCTCTTCTTCCATCGAGTGCCCACGCTCGGCAGCCCGAACGCGCAAGCGTTGCTTGATCTCATCGTCAAGGTTGCGAATCGTGATGCTGGCCATGCTGTGATCTCCGATGCGGTGGGGTGCTGTAAGTGTAATCGATGATTTCAATGATATCAATGCCATCAAAAATCGAACTGGCTGCCAAAGTTGGCCAATGGAGGAGTTGAGAAATGGTGTCTGACCCCATTTCTAGTGTCTGACCCCATTTCTACTCATCCCCGTTCACCCTGAGCACTTATCCCCTTTTACCCTAAGCACTTATCCCCGTTCACCCTGAGCACTTATCCCCGTTCACCCTGAGCTTGTCGAAGGGCCATCCACAGGAGCCACGGGAAATGGTGTCTAACCTCGTTTTCTACTTAGCCACGGCGCCCAAAGGCGCAGGCATTAAAACCTGAGGACCGATGCTGAAGGTGGCGCTTTGAATCTTGCCTTGCTCTACGACATAGACACAAACCAGTTCCACTCTTCCCGGGCCTTCTGGAAAAGTGCGCACCACATCTTCGTGATCGATAACGACGTTGCCCATCACCACACGCTTCAAAAGTAGGGCGTGCAAGTTGGGCTCTTTGAAGCGCTGCGCCGTACGCGCCCGAATGGCTTCATGGCCTTGGGCCAAGAGGCCGCCGCCGAGTTCAAACTGCTTCGCGTCTTCGGCGTATGTTGACAGCCAGGCGTCAAGGTCCTTGGCGTTGTACGCGTCAAGTTGCCGCTGAACAACGACTTCGGGTGAGGTGAAAGAAGGCATTTAAATGCTGAGCCTATCGATGTTGAAAGATTTGAAAAATGGTGCCAGGCCAATTTCTACTGGCGGGGCTACACCTGGCGTGACCGAACTTCAGCCACGACATTGACCAGAAGGCGTAGACCAAACGCACCCACCACACCACTGGCCAGGCGATTGAGAAGTTGGCGATTGCGTGAGTAGGCACACTGAACGGCCGGCCGAGAGAACGCAAGAGCGAGAAAGGTATGCCAGGCCAGTGCATTAGCGAAGACAAGCGCGATGCTGGCAATCAGCAAGCCAGGCGAATGCTCCGCCGGTAAGGCTGTGGCGAACACACTGCCGAAGAACAGAGCGGACTTAGGGTTCAAGAGGTTGGTGATGAAACCAAGGCGGAACGCTGCCCATGCCTGTAGGTGCACGGCCACTGACTCTGAGGCCGATGCTCCCGAGCGCCATAGCCTGACCGCCACGTAGCTTAGATACAGGGCGCCGGCGATTTGCAGCGCCAGTCGTACCGCGGGATGCGCTGCAAACAGTGCGTTAACGCCGAGGATCGCCAGCAAAGCCCAAATGAACGTCACAAAGCTGATTCCTAGGCTGGCGTACAAAGCGCTGCGGCGGTGGCTGCTGGCCGCGAGCTGCGACACAAGGAGCACATTCGCACCAGGGGTGATGAGCACGAGCCAGTGGAGAAGCGCGATGGAGAGCAGGGTTGAGAACATTTGTGCAATCTAAGGTGGAGATAACCGGAGGACGAGGGCAATGAAAATGGTGTCTGATCACATTTCTATGATGGTGAATGCCAATGTTGAGCGATTAGTTAGGCGCCGGCGTTCTTCCGAAACTGGCACTGGTAGCAAAGAGGCTGAATGTTTGAGATGTCATCTGACCCACCCCTAAAAAGTGGAACGATGTGATCCTTCGTCCAAGTGTTGCGATACCTCTTGTTCGGACGGGGGGGCACATTGCTCCAAACGCGCCCGCAGCGTGGGCACTTGTCGCACTCTGCCAACTTAGCTAACCACTGCGCATTCGTATGTCGCCCACCGTTTAGGATCTTTCGTTCGTTGTAGGTTTCGCGACGCGCATTGCGGCACGGAACACAATATCGTGCCACCCGGCCAGTGCTCGAAGACGTCCAAAAGCCGAATTGAGACTGGCCGCACTTGGTGCAGGGCTTTAGGTCCGGCATGAAGTCCAATCCCATGCCTGCAGTCATTCAGTAGCGCCCATGCTTGGGCATTTCGAAACCGGAAAACTCAATACCTTAGCGATGCTGGGGCTACCGTCGACCAACTCAAAAAGACAAATGGAGCCTAGCTTTTCGTGAAACGGAATAGATGTTGAATTCATTCTGTTGGTCTAGGGAAAATGGTGTCTGACCCTATTTCTACGTTACTCCCTCGTGGCTTCATTCGACGTGGCTTCGGCCCCGCTGCCTGAGCAGCGGCGGGCGGCTCAACCTCAACCACGTTTGGGGGTGCGGCAGACTGAGCAAGCGAAGGCACTGTCGCTTCCGAGGATCGGCTTCGATACTCTTCAAGTTCGGAGCTATACCAGTGCTGATGTAACTCGTTCTCCAACCACTCTGTTAGTTGTAGACAAGACTCGTAAGACTCAAGGAAGTAGGTAATGTCTACTGGTAGTGCGCGATCAACCTTGGCCCTTGAATGCGACCCTGTTTTTCGAAGATACGTTTCATTCACCACGCCACGGTTGTGAATAAATATGTCCCGAGTGGCCTTGATTTCAATGTACTTATGAAATGCAGGACACTCAAGCAGGTTGATAGAAAGCAGGGAAACAAGTGCCTCAGCGAACTCGCTGGGCGACTTGTAGGAAAGGTCGTTCAAAAGCGAATCGGTTGCGCGAAGGTGAATGTCCTCCACAGTCTTCGCTTCCAGCACCAAGTGGAGTGCAATTGTTCGCTTTGCACCAAGCTTCTGTGGGTAACGAGTAATGACGGTGCGTACCACGTCGCCAAGGAGCGCTTCAATAGTTGTCACTAATTGCAGCAGGCCATTGACAGGTAGTTGCTGGAACGCCAAGTGCTGATAGCGGGCGAGCAGTTGGTCTTTCCCATATTTCCGCGTGCTCAAGATCGATGTCTTGTCTGGCTTGTAGCCAACGGGAAAGGAGATTTCTATCTCTTTACTTTCTGAGGACGTAACGTTGTTCGCGACGACATCAAATGCGCCGTACGTCAACTGCGCGAGTTCGCCCTGATCAAACAGCGAATATCGTGCTCCGGACGTGAGGCGATATAGGGAGTTTCCGATGTTGGGCGAGGTCATAGACTTTGTGACGTATGGAATTGGGGTCAGATCCCATTAATTTTTGATTTTTAGCGGGTGGGCGCTGGTTAGTGGCAGACTTGCACTATAAATATAAAAGTATTATTTTGTAAAGTTTTATAGCCATTTATGACGTATCAACGAAAGGCTGCTCGGATGGGGATGGATTCCTGCCTTCGCAGGAATGACGAGACGGGGGCAAGCCGGACAAAACGGGGATGGATTCCTGCCTTCGCAGGAATGACGGGACGGGGGCAGGCCTGACGGGGCGGGGGCAGGCCGGACAAAGCGGGGATGGATTCCTGCCTTCGCAGGAATGACGGCCTGGGGACGTGAACAAATTTCCATCCCCCACCCTCCCCCTGCAAATTTCCTCAACCAGCCCACTCAGCATTGCCGTTAGCATCTAGCCCTTAACAGGAGACAAGACCTATGCCCGTGATCACCAACATTGAAGACTTGCGCGTTTTGGCTGAAAAGCGGGTGCCGCGCATGTTTTATGACTACGCTGACTCGGGCTCGTGGACCGAGGGCACTTACCGGGCCAACTCGGAAGACTTTCAAAAGATCAAGCTGCGCCAGCGCGTGGCGGTGAACATGGAAAACCGCAGCACGGCCACCAAGATGGTGGGCATGCACACGAAGATGCCGGTGGCGATTGCGCCTGTGGGGCTGACGGGCATGCAGTGCGCCGACGGTGAGATCAAAGCAGCCAAGGCGGCTGAGAAGTTTGGCATTCCGTTCATCCTCTCGACCATGAGCATTTGCTCGATCGAGGACATTGCGGCCAACACCACGGCGCCGTTCTGGTTTCAGCTTTACATGATGCGTGACCGCGAGGCCATGGCCACCATGATTGAGCGTGTGCGCAAGGCCGGCTGCAATGCACTGGTGCTCACGCTCGACTTGCAGGTGATTGGCCAGCGCCACAAAGATTTGAAAAACGGCCTGACCGCCCCACCCCGCCCGACCATTGCCAACATCATCAACCTGATGACCAAGCCGCGCTGGTGCTTAGGCATGGCGGGCACGCGCCGCCACACATTCGGCAACCTGGTGGGCCACGTCAAAGGCGTGAGCGACATGAACTCGCTCTCAGCCTGGACCAACGAGCAGTTTGACCCGCGCCTGTCGTGGGCCGACATTGCCTGGGTCAAAGAAAAATGGGGCGGCAAGCTGATCTTGAAAGGCATTCAAGACGTGGAAGACGCCAAGCTGGCCGTGCAAAGCGGCGCAGACGCGATTGTGGTCAGCAACCACGGCGGCCGCCAGCTGGACGGCGCGCAGTCGAGCATCCACGCCCTGCCCGCGATTGTGGAGGCGGTGGGCTCTGACATTGAGGTGTGGATGGACGGCGGCATTCGCTCCGGCCAGGACGTGCTGAAAGCCTGGGCGCTGGGCGCACGCGGCACCTTGATCGGCCGCGCCATGGTCTACGGCCTGGGCGCGATGGGCGAAGCCGGCGTGACCAAGGCGCTGCAGATTTTGCACAAAGAGCTGGACATCACCATGGCGTTTTGCGGGCACACCGACATTCAGACGGTGGACAAAAGCATTTTGCTGCCGGGGACGTTTCCGACGGCCTGAGGAATGCGGGAGCGGGGATGGATTCCTGCCTTCGCAGGAATGACGGGCTTGGCGCAGGAATGACGGGCTGAATTGTCATCCTCGCGAAGGCGGGGATCCATCTTCTCTAGCACTTGACGGCGTTGGCGCAGGAATGACGTTCTGAATCGTCATCCTCGCGAACGCGGGGATCCATCTTCTTCGGCGCTTGACGGGCTATGCTTTCAGCCTTGTAATGACCACCGAACCCGTACGCCGAATTGCCCACCTCGACATGGACGCTTTTTTTGCGTCCATTGAGTTGCTGCGTTACCCGCAGCTCAAGGGTTTGCCGGTGGTCATTGGCGGTGGGCGGCGCTCTGTGGACGATGCTTTGCTGGTCAAGCATGGCGAGCGGGCGCTGCGTTTTATTCCACTCGAAGAGTTTCCGCGCCTTAAAGACTATGTGGGCCGCGGCGTCATCACCACGGCCACTTATGCAGCGCGGCAGTTTGGCGTGGGCTCGGCCATGGGGCTGATGAAGGCCGCCAAGCTGTGCCCTGACGCGATTGTGTTGCCGGTAGATTTTGACGAGGTGCGCCGGTATTCGCGCGCGTTCAAAGACGCCATTCGCGAAGTGGCACCGGTGGTCGAAGACCGGGGCATTGACGAGGTGTACATCGACTTCACCAATGTGCCGGGCGGTCAGCGCGAGGGCGGGCGCTCGCTGGCGCGCTTGATTCAACGCAGCATTACAGAAAAAACCGGCCTGACTTGCTCAGTAGGCGTGGCGCCGAACAAGCTGATCGCCAAGATGGCCAGCGAGTTCAACAAGCCCAACGGCATTTCCATCGTGCACGAGGCCGACCTGCAAAGCCTGATCTGGCCGCTGGCCTGCCGCAAGATCAACGGCATCGGCCCCAAGGCCGACGAAAAACTCAAACGCCTGCACATCTACACCATTGGCGAGCTGGCGGCGCAAGAAGTCGGCTGGCTGATCGACAACTTTGGCCAGGCCACCGGCGCGTGGATGCACGAAGCCGCCTGGGGCCGCGACAACCGGCCGGTGGTGACAGAGAGCGAGCCCGTCTCCATGAGCCGCGAGACTACGTTTGAACGCGACCTGCACGCGGTGCGCGACAAGGCGGCGCTGGGCGAGGTGTTCACCAGGCTGTGCCAGAAGGTGGCTGAAGACCTGCAGCGCAAAGGTTACGTGGGCAAGACCATCGGCATCAAACTGCGTTACGACGACTTTAAAAGCGTCACGCGTGACCAGACGCTGACGCACTACACAGCCGACGCCCAAGCCATTCGCCACAACGCCGGCCTGCTACTCAAGCGTGTGCCGCTGGCGCAGCGGCTGCGGCTGCTGGGGGTGCGCGTGGGCACGCTGGCCAAGGCTGAAGACGTGGCGGCGCTGGAACAAGCCGCCAGTGCGGGCGTGGAAGAAAGCGCCACGCCGCCCTACACCGAGCAGTTGTTTTAAATCTATCTAACTCCTGTTTGCGCTGCACGGTTGCAGGCCGTGGCCCTCACATAAGCCAACAGGTCGATGGCTCCCCTATCGGTAAATCTCACGCCGGTTGCCAACCTGAACCACAAGGACGCGAAAAGCGCCGTCCTGAATGTCACAAATTACCCGGCAATCGCCCACCCGGTAGCGCCAGAATCCTCCGTGCGGCCCGGTTAAAGCCTTGCCCGTATTGCGTGGGTTTTCAAGTCCGGCGATTCGCTCGTCCATGAAGTCAACGATGCGCCGCGCCGTCTGTTTGTCGAGCTTGCGCAGCTGACCTTTGGCCGTGTCGGCGTATTCAATTGTCCAGGCCAAGGTCTCGTCTCACATCGGCAGCGGAATGGACCTGTTCTTTCCCTTGACGGACACGCGCAAGCACATCGGCAGCGAGGTAGTAGTCTTCCATTTCCTCGATGCCCTGCTCGATGATTTCGCGCAGGTAAAAAGCCTTGGTGCGGCCAGTCTGAGATGCGAGGTTGTCAAGCCTTTGCTCGGTCTCTGGAGCGAGACGAATTGAAGTTGCCATGTCAAAACTTCCTTTTTGAATACATGCATTCAATGTATCACGGAGAGCTTATCTTGACCAGCCGGGAGCGTCACTGTATTGGTTGAGCGGCCAGCCTCACTGCCGCGCCGTGCGCACCGCCGGCGGCAGGGCCTGCGGGTAGCTGGTGCGAAAGGGGTTGATGTCCAGCCCGCCGCGCCGCGTGTAGCGTGCGTACACCGCCAGCTTGGCGGGTTTGCAGCGCGTCCAGATGTCCATGAAGATGCGCTCGACGCATTGCTCATGAAACTCGTTATGGTTGCGAAAACTCACCAGGTACTGCAGCAGGCCTTCTTGCTCGATCTGCGGGCCGCTGTAGCTGATCTGCACGCTGCCCCAGTCGGGCTGGCCGGTCACGAGGCAATTGCTTTTGAGCAAATGGCTGGTCAGCACTTCGCTCACGGGCGCTTCGTCAAAGGCGGCGTTTAACAAATCCGGCGCGGGTGTGTAGCGGCTGCATTCGATGTCGAGCCGGTCCAGGTTCAGGCCGTCGAGTTCTTGCAGCGGCTCGCGGTCAAACATGTCTGGCAGCAAAAGCTTAACGCCAACCGACGATGCGCCGGCTGTGGCCGCACCACGCGACAGGGCTTCGCTCAAGTCAGTGCGCAGGTGGGCCAGTACCTCGGCGGCGTCCGTAAAGCGGCTGTTGTTAAAGCTGTTGAGGTAGAGCTTGAAAGATTTGCTTTCGACGATGTTGGGCGTCTCGCAGGGCACCACCACTTGCACCAGTGCCACTTGCGGTTTGCCGCGCAGGTTGAGCCAGCTCAGCTCGTAAGCGGTCCACATGTCAGCGCCAAAAAACGGCGGCTGCGCGCCGACGCCGATCTCTTGGCGTTTGACGGCGCGGGCAATCGGAAACAGCAAAGCGGCGTCGTACTGGTCGGCGTAGGCAGAGGCTTTGCCCAGCTCGGATTGTTCAGGGGTGTTCATCAAGAAGGAAAAATAATTAAGTGAACTCGCGCTCACGCAGCCACTTGGTGGCGATCCATTTTTCACCGCTGAGCACCGGAGCACCGCCGTGCAAGCTCCGGCTGTCGGGGTGAGGCCGGCTGTAGTTGAAAAACACCGCGCTGCCGCGCTTGGGGGAAACGCTCAGGGCAGCATCCGGAAAGACCGTGGCGCCTCCCGCCTCGGGCTCGTGCAGGTACATGATCAAGGTGGCCACGCGCTGGCCTCCGCGCTGCAAGATGGCGGGTGTGCCGGGCGCAGCCGGGTCAAAGTAGTCAAAGTGCGGCAGGTACTCGGCGCCCGGCCCGTAGCGCAGCACTTGCAGGCCTTCGCCGTTTTGCACGGGCCAGCCCAAGAGGTGCGCAATGCGCGCCTCGATGCGGCTGACCAGCTCGCTTTCACCGCGCTCAAAAAACATGCCCTGGCTGGTGCGGCTCTGGTGGGACGCCTCGCCGCCGGTTTGCAAGTCCACCGTGAGTGAGCGCGACATGCGCGGCGCGGCCAATTCAATCAAGGCGCGGCATTCCTCGTCGCTCAAAAAATCGTCGAACACCACCAGCGGGGGTTGCTGCCCGACCAAGACGGTTTGCACCTGGCAGTCACCGGCGTCCAGCGACAAGCGCTCGCCGGCGTGCACGGGCCAGGGCATGGCTTTGGGCAAAAGTGTGGGCGCCGGGGCCATGGGGGCCGTGGCAGCATTGAGATCCGAAGGCGGCGCTGACAGGTAAGCGATCACGGCTTCGCTCCAGCCGGCGTCGATCAGCCCTCGCATTACCTCGGGCGCGCCAAAGCCGGCAGCTTGCTGCGCGGCCATCCAGCTGCGCAAGGCGGGTGTGATGTTAGAAACCATGGTGTCGGGTGTGTTCATGAAAGGCGGGGCTGCGTCAGGCGCTCTGGCGGCGGAACACCAGGCGCTCCGGCGTGGATACGTCGGCAGTGAATTGATAGCCCTCAAGGTTAAAGGATTCCAGCTTTTTCACGCTGTTGAGTTTGTTTTCAATGGCGTAGCGCACCATCAGCCCGCGCGCGCGCTTGGCCATGAAGCTGATGATCTTGTACTTGCCGGCCTTGAGCTCTTCAAACACGCAGTTCACCACGCGCGGCTTGAGCGCTTTTTTATCGACTGCCTTGAAATACTCTTCGCTGGCCAGGTTGACGATGACCGGCACCGCCTCGGCAGCGGCACGCTCATTGAGGTAATCGGCGATTTGGCTGCCCCAGAACTGGTACAGGTTTTTGCCCTTGGTGGTGGACAAGGCCGTGCCCATTTCCAGCCGGTAGGGCTGCATCCAGTCGAGCGGGCGCAGCACGCCGTAAAGCCCGCTCAAAATGCAAACATGCGCTTGCGCCCATTCAAGCTGCGCGGGCTTGAGTGTTTTGGCGTCCAGGCCTTCGTACACATCGCCGTTAAAGGCCAGCACGGCCTGCTTGGAGTTGCTGGCGCTGAACTTGGGCGACCAGGCTTCGTAGCGGGCCACGTTCAGGCCGGCCAGCTTGTCGGACAGCGTCATCAGCTCAGCGATCTGCTGGGGTGACTTTTGCTTGAGCACGCCGATCAGTTCAGCCGACTGCGCCGTAAACCCGGGCAAGCTGTGAGGCAGCGCCCCGGCCGGGGTGTCGTAATCTAGCGATTTGGCAGGTGAGAGTAAAAACAACATCTGTGGCATCCTTTGGCTTTGCAATTATCCGGCAGCAAGGCCCCGGCGCCGCGCCATCAACCCGATTCACCTGGAACAGCACTTGAGCGCTTTATTTTCACCCTTCACTTTTGACGCCCCCAAGGGAGCGTTGACCCTGGCCAACCGCATTGTGGTGGCACCCATGTGCCAATACGCCAGCACCATGGGCCTGGCCAATGACTGGCACCTGATGCACTGGGGCCAGTTGCTCAACAGCGGCGCGGCCATGGTCACGTTGGAGGCCACCGCCGTCTCACCGGAAGGCCGCATCACCCCGGGCTGCCTGGGCCTGTGGGACGATGCCACCGCCCAGGCGCTGGGCGATCAACTGGCGCGCGCGCGCCGGCTGGCGCCGCCCGTGCCGGTGTGTATTCAGCTCAACCACGCCGGGCGCAAGGCTTCGAGCGCCCTGCCATGGGCAGGTGGCGCCCTGCTGTCCCCGGCCGATGGCGGCTGGCAAACCCTTGGCCCCAGCGCACTGCCGCATGCCAGCCACGAACCTGCACCGCAAGCCCTGTCGGTGCAAGATGTTGCTCAAATCACTGCAGACTTTGTGGCTGCCGCCCGCAGAGCCGATGCCATGGGCGTGGACGCCATAGAGCTGCATTGCGCGCACGGTTACCTGATGCACCAGTTCCTCTCACCGATCAGCAACCAGCGGCAAGACAGTTACGGCGGCTCTTTTGACAACCGCATCCGCATGCCCCTGCAAGTGTTCAGCGCCGTGCGCCAGGCTTTTGGTGGCACCCTGGGCATGCGCATTTCGGGCACCGACTGGGTCGATGGCGGCTGGACCATTGAAGAAACAGCCGAGCTGGCCCTGCGCCTGAAGACGGCGGGCGCGCAGTTTGTGCATATTTCTTCAGGCGGCGTCTCGCCCCTGCAAAAAATCACCCTGGCACCTGAATACCAGGTGCCGCTGGCCAAGCGGGTGCGTGAGCACTCGGGCTTGGCCACCTTTGCGGTGGGCCTGATCACCGAGCCGCAGCAAGCCGAGGCCGTGCTGGCGCGCGGCGATGCTGATCTGGTGGCACTGGCCCGGGCCTTTTTGTACAAACCCCGTTGGGGCTGGGAGGCTGCGGCCGCGCTCAAAGGCCAGGTGAAAGCCAAAGAGCAATACTGGCGCTGCATGCCGCGCGAGGCCCAGCACATCTTTGCAGATGTGCGCATAGGCTCACGCTAAAAGCCGAGGACACCCGCAAAAAAACGCACCCGCAAGCCGCAACACAGCTTGTAGCTGGTCTGAGGCCGCTAAGCTTTCAGCGCAGGTCGCTGGCCAGCGAGGCCAGGGCCTCGGGCGGCACGCTCACATGCGCCGGGTAGTTGGTGTGGTCGCAGCCGACCTTCACACTGGCACCGGCCTTGACAGCGGCGCACATGGCGGGCGTGAGTTCAAAGCGCACGAAGTGAACGGCTGAAGTTTTTTCTTCGTTCTCGCGGTCCATGTCTTCGTCTGCAATCGCGTAGACGCGGGCATGGCCCTCGACTTCTACAAAGGTGCGGTCTTCCACGCCGATCAGCCGGGCCAGTTCGCGCTTGCGCTCGTTGACGTCGGGGTACTCGATCAGCATGGTGGCTTTCCAGTTGCTGCCATCGGGCATCAGGGGCGCATAGGCCTCGATCTCTTGCTCGATGCCTTCTTCTTCGAAGATTTTTTCGATGCGCAGCATCTCCTGGATCTGGTAGCGGATGCTGGTCTCGCTTTCAAACTGCAGGTTGATGTGGTCGCCAAGGTGCACGCTGCGCAGCTGGCGGTGTGCCATCACTTCTTGCTTGTGCGCTTTGCGAAACTTGCTGTAGGCCTCGAGCGTCATGAGGCTGTCGCGTGTGATTTTTCCGGTAACTTGCATGTTGATTTCCTTCAATGACCTTCAATGAGATAAAGACGCTGATTACTTCAGGCCGTAAGCCGTACGGATCAGCGTGAGTGGGTGTTTTTGAGGCGGCGCGCCCAGCTTGTTGACTTCAAAGCCTTGGGCAATGTGGTGGCCGCCCAGTGGGCAGTCCGAGCTGATGACGTCGGGCAGGCCGCCGTCTTTGTGATTGGCCATGGCCTTGAACAGCGGCTTGCCGATCTTCATGGCCTGCTGGTGGTAAGGCAGCTTCACACCGAAGGTACCTGCATGGCCCGAGCAACGCTCGTGCGTGTGCACGCTGGTGCCGGGCACCATCTTGAGCATTTCCTCGGTTTTCTTGCCGATGTTCTGCACCCGGCCATGGCAAGGAATCTGGTAGCTGATTTTGCCCAGCGGCACCGGAAACTCCATCTTCAAAAAGCCGTCGCGCTTGCGGGCCATGAGGTATTCAAACGGGTCCCACATGTGCGCTTTGACCAGCTGAACATCAGCGTCGTCCGGGTACATGAGCGGGATTTCCTGCTTGAACATCAGGGTGCAGCTGGGCACGGCGCTGACAATGGCGTAACCGTCTTTGGCATAGCGGGCCAGCACAGGAATATTGGCCTCTTTGCTTTTGTTGACAGACTCCAAGTCACCGAGCTCGAGCTTGGGCATGCCGCAGCACTGCTCTTTATCGACCAGCACGTAAGGCACTTCGTTGTGGTCCAGCACCTTGAGCAGGTCGTGGCCGATGCCGGGTTCGTTGTAGTTGACGTAGCAGGTGGAATAAATCACCACCTTGCCGGGCGTCTTGGCGCCGTCGCGCACCGGGTGTGGCGGCGACTCGGGCGCGCCGGAGCGGAACTTCTGGGTAGCCAGTTCAGGCAGCCACGCGTCTTTGTCCACACCCAGTACTTTTTCCATCAGGGCGCGGGCCGGCTTGGTTTTGTTGACGGCATTGACCGTCTGCACCACGATGGGAATGCCGGCAAACTTGCCGTGCGTGTCGGTCGAGGCGAGGAACTTCTCGCCCATGCCGACTTCACCTTTTTTGAACTTGATGGCCTTGGCCTGCAGCATGGTGTGCGGAAAGTCGAGGTTGAACTCGTGCGGCGGCACATACGGGCATTTGGTGAGGTAGCACAGGTCGCACATGAAACACTGGTCCACCACTTTCCAGTAGTCTTTTTTGTCCACGCCATCGACTTCACCGGTCTTGCTTTCGTCCACCAGGTCAAACAAGGTGGGGAAAGAGCCGCACAGGCTCACGCAACGGCGGCAACCGTGGCAAATGTCAAAGATGCGTTCCATTTCGTGGAACACCTTGTCTTCGTTGTAAAAGTCCGGGTTTTTCCAGTCGATCGCGTGACGCGTCGGCGCTTGCAGGTTGCCTTCTGTGGCCATGGTCTTGCCTCTTAAAGTGATTTGTGAAAGGGCTCTTGGGCTTGTCAGGCTTGATGGGCTTGATAAAGCCCTTTCACAAAACTCTACGCCCTTTTTCAAGGGCGCAGAAGAAAGCGAGTCGCTGCCTTATGGGCAGCGTTTGCTCAGGGGGAAATCAATCCACCAGTTCGGCCAAAGCCTTGGCGTAACGGTTGGCGTGTGAACGCTCAGCCTTGGCCAGGGTTTCAAACCAGTCAGCCACTTCGTCATGACCTTCGTCACGAGCGGTCTTGGCCATGCCGGGGTACATATCGGTGTACTCGTGGGTCTCGCCTGCAACAGCAGAAGCGAGGTTTTCACGGGTGCCGCCGAAAGGCATGCCGGTGGCTGGGTCGCCGCACTGCTCGAGCCACTCGAGGTGACCGTGCGCGTGACCGGTTTCGCCTTCAGCGGTAGAGCGGAACAGCGCTGCCACGTCTGGTTGACCTTCGACGTCAGCTTTGTTTGCGAAATACAAATAACGGCGGTTGGCCTGAGATTCGCCGGCAAATGCGGCTTTCAGGTTTTCTTCCGTTTTGGAGCCTTTGAGAGCAGCCATGGAAATCTCCTTGGGGTTGATGAAAAGTCGTTTGTTGGCCTTGGAAAAACTCCAAAGACACCAAACGATAACCCGAGGCAGGCCCGCCGTCTAATTGGACAAATCAATACACCTTTTCGTGAAAAGCTATTGCCCCAGCCTCATTGATAACGATTCCCAATTGGCCGGCCGTGCGCTCATTGCGGCTGAAAGCCGCTGTCTTTGATGATGCGCGTCCAGGTCTGGGCGTAGGCTTTTTCGCGCTGCCCCAGTTGGGCGGGCGTCATGTGGCCGACCGTCAAGCCCATCTGGCTGAGCTGGTTGCGCACATCGGGCATGGCCAGCACTTTGGCCATGGCTGCAGAAAACCCGTCTATGAAAGGCTTGGGCGTGCCGGCCGGCGCAAAGATGCCGTAGTAAGGCATGTCTTCCAGGCCGGGCACGCCCAGCTCTGTCATGGTGGGCACGTCGGGCAAGGCGGCCTGCCGGCTGGCGCCCAGCACCGCCACCACGCGCACCTTACCGGCTTTGTGGTTTTCAATGAAGTCAGGTACCGAAGCCACACCGGCGGCGATCTGGTTGCCCAGCATGTCGGCCATCATGGGTGCGCTGCCGCGGTAGGGCGCGGCCAGCAGGTCGAGCTTGAATTTTTCACCGATCACCTTGACCAGAAACTCCGGTGTGGAAGCGGGGGCCGGAATGCCGACCGCGCCCTTGCTGCCCGTGGACTTGACCCAGTTGACGTACTCGGCCACGCTCTTGGCCGGCGTGCCGCCTGAGACGGCAAAAGCGTTGACGAAAGTGGCAAAGCCGGCCACGGGCACAAAATCCTGCGCTGGGGCATAGCCCGGGTTCTTCACCACCATGGGCAAGATGGTGATGGTGTGGTCATGCGACAAAAACAGCGTGCTGCCGTCCGCAGCGGCCGCCTTGAGCGCCTGCGCGGCAATCTGGCCGCCGGCGCCAGGCTTGTTCTCGACCACCACGGGCACGCCCAGCTCGTCTTTGAGTTTGTCGGCCAAAATGCGGGCCGCCGCATCGGTGCCGCCGCCGGGCGGAAAACCCACCAGAATTTTGATCGGCTTGGCGCTTTGCGCCATGGCCAGCCCCAGGCTGCAAGAAACGGCGAGCGCCAGACTCAGGCGAATGGCTTTGGACAAGGTGTTGCGTTTAGAAGTCATCATGCGAAAAGCTCCTGAAGTGAGTTCATGGTTGCGGGCTTCAGCACTGAAAACCGCTTTAGGCAGATTCTGCGCCCATTCCTGCCGGTGCCGGCACAGGCCTGTGGACTGGCGCTTAGTTAAAATCAGGCTTTTACGACCTTCCATCGAAACGGCCTGCCTGCCAGCGCCGTTTTTCATTTCAAAGTCCCCATGAGCCAAGCCCCCGTCCAGCCCCTTGCCGAGAACGCCCCCACGCCCGTCGAGCAACCCGGCCTGCAGTCCCTGTCCAAATCGTTTGAGCCCGCTGCGCTGGAAGCGCACTGGGGCCCGGCCTGGGAGCAAAGCGGCATGTACGAGCCGACGCTGGACGCCAGCAAACCCTCATTCGCCATTCAGCTGCCGCCGCCCAACGTGACGGGCACGCTGCACATGGGGCACGCTTTTAACCAGACCATCATGGACTCGCTCACGCGCTACCACCGCATGCTGGGCGAGAACACGCTGTGGGTGCCCGGCACCGACCACGCGGGCATTGCCACGCAAATCGTGGTCGAGCGCAAGCTCGCAGGCGTTGGCAAAACCCGCCACGACCTGGGCCGCGCCGCCTTCATTGACAAAGTCTGGGAATGGAAAGAAGAGTCCGGCACCACCATCACGCAGCAGATGCGGCGCATGGGCGATTCGGTGTCGTGGAAGCACGAGTACTTCACCATGGACCCGAAAATGTCCAAGGTGGTGACCGCCACCTTTGTGCAGCTGTACGAGCAAGGCCTGATTTACCGCGGTAAGCGCCTGGTCAACTGGGACCCGGTCTTGCAAAGCGCGGTGAGCGACCTGGAAGTCGAGAGCACCGAGTCTGAAGGCAAGATGCATTACATCTTGTACCCCTTTTCCGACGGGCCGCAACTGATCGACGGCGTGTTAAGCAAGGGCATGACCATTGCCACCACCCGCCCCGAGACCATGATGGCCGACGGCGCGCTCGCCATCCACCCCGAGGACGAGCGCTACACGCACTTGCTGGGAAAAATGGTGGACCTGCCCTTGTGCAACCGCAAAATCCCCATCATCGCGGACGACTTTGTGGACCGCGCTTTTGGCTCGGGCTGCGTCAAGATCACCGGTGCGCACGACTTCAACGACTACGCCTGCGCCCAGCGTCACGGCCTGCCGCTGATCACCATCTTTACGTTGGACGCCAAGGTCAACCACAACGGCCCGGTGCACTACCAGGGCATGGACCGTTTCGAGGCGCGTAAAGCCTTGCTGGCCGACTTAGAAAAAGACGGCCTGCTGCTCGAAGTCAAGCCCCACAAGCTCATGCTGCCCATCTGCGCCCGCACCGGCCAGGTCATCGAACCCATGCTCACTGACCAGTGGTTTGTAGCGATGAATAAAGTCAGCGACAAAGACCCGACCGGTAAATCCATCGCACAAAAAGCCATCGACGCGGTGGACAGCGGCGCTGTGAAGTTCGTGCCCGAGCAATGGGTCAACACCTACAACCAGTGGATGGGCAATATCCAGGACTGGTGCATCTCGCGCCAGCTCTGGTGGGGCCATCAGATTCCGGCCTGGTATGACGAAGACGGCAAGGTTTATGTGGCCGCCGACGAAGCCGCCGCTCAGGCCCAGGCGCCGGGCAAAACACTGCGCCGCGACGCCGACGTGCTGGACACCTGGTATTCGTCGGCACTGGTGCCTTTCTCTTCAATGGGCTGGCCTGAGAAAACAAAAGAGCTGGATCTTTTCCTGCCTTCCAGCGTGCTGGTCACAGGCTACGACATCATCTTTTTCTGGGTCGCCCGGATGATCATGATGACCACGCACTTCACCGGTCAGGTGCCTTTCAAGCATGTCTACATTCACGGCTTGGTGAAGGATGCGCAGGGCAAAAAAATGAGCAAGTCCGAGGGCAATGTGCTGGACCCGGTGGACCTGATCGACGGCATCGAGCTGGCGCCGCTGCTGGACAAGCGCTCGCAAGGCCTGCGCAAGCCTGAGACCGCGCCGCAGGTGCGCAAGAACACCGAAAAAGAATTCCCCGCCGGCATTCCCGCCTACGGCGCCGACGCGCTGCGCTTCACCTTTGCGTCACTGGCCAGCCTAGGCCGCAGCATCAACTTTGACGCCAAGCGCTGCGAGGGTTATCGCAACTTTTGCAACAAGCTCTGGAACGCCACGCGCTTTGTGCTGATGAACTGCGAAGGCCAGGACTGCGGCCTGGCACAGCACACCAAGGCGCAATGCCAGCCCGGCGGCGAGTTTCACAACTACATGGTCTTCTCGCAGGCCGACCGTTGGATTGCCTCAACGCTGCAACGCGTCGAAGCCGACGTGGCCAAGGGCTTTGCCGACTACCGGCTGGACAACGTTGCCGGCAGCATTTACCAGTTTGTCTGGGACGAGTTTTGCGACTGGTACCTGGAAATTGCCAAGGTGCAGATTCAAAACGGCAGCCCGGCCGAACAACGCGCCACACGCCGCACGCTGATCCGTACGCTAGAAGCCATCTTGCGTCTGGCACACCCGGTGATCCCGTTCATCACTGAAGAGCTCTGGCAAAAAGTCGCGCCTGTTGCCGGCCTGTGTGGCCGCTTTGTGGGCCAGACCAAGTACCCGACCACGCAGCCCGAAAAAATCGACACGCAAGCCGAAGCGCATGTCGCCAAGCTCAAGACCCTGGTGGACGCCTGCCGCAATTTGCGCGGCGAGATGAACGTCTCGCCCGCCGTGCGCCTGCCGCTGCTGGTGCTGGGTGACGCCGACTTTATGCGCAATGCCGCGCCCGTCATCAAGTCGCTGGCCAAGCTCAATGACGTGAAGGTGTTTGACGACGAGGCCGCCTGGGCCACGGCCGCGCAAGGCGCGCCGGTGGCGATGGTGGGCGAGTCGCGCATCTGCCTGTTTGTCGAGGTCGATGTGGCCGCCGAAAAAGCCCGCCTGGGCAAAGAAGTCACGCGGCTTGAGGGCGAGCTGGTCAAGGCCGGCGCCCGCCTGAGCAACGAAGCCTTTGTGGCCAAGGCACCGCCCGCCGTGCTGGCGCAGGAAAAAACCCGCATGGCCGACTTCAGCGCCACGCTGGAAAAGCTGCGCGCACAACTGTTACGGCTGGGCTAGTGCACACCTGCATGGCTGCGCCTTCACTTTTTTATTTAATTTCAGGAACCCCATGAGCGCACGCACCACCGTCAGAAAAGCCGTCTTTCCGGTCGCCGGTCTGGGCACCCGTTTTTTACCGGCCACCAAGGCCCAGCCCAAAGAAATGCTGCCGGTGGTCGACAAACCGCTGATCCAGTACGCCGTGGAAGAGGCTTATGCCGCCGGCATACGTCACATGATTTTTGTGACCGGCCGCAACAAGCGCGCCATTGAAGACCACTTCGACACCGCCTACGAACTCGAAAACGAATTACAGGCCGCCAACAAAAGCGCGCTACTGTCAGTGCTGCGCTCCATCGTGCCCGACGACATGCTGATGTCTTATGTGCGCCAGCCGCGCTCCCTGGGCCTGGGCCATGCAGTGCTGTGCGCTGAACACTTGGTGGGCGACGAGCCCTTTGCAGTGCTGCTGGCCGACGATTTGATGGTGGGCACGCCGCCCATCATGGCGCAGATGGTGGCGCAGTTTGAAGCGCTCAAGCAGTCGGTGATCGCCGTGCAGGAAGTGCCGTCAGAACACACGCGCCGTTACGGCATCGTGGCCGGTGACACGGTGCGCCCCGGGTTGATCAAGGTGTCGCGCATGGTCGAAAAGCCGGCGCCGGAAGTGGCACCTTCGCGCATGGGTGTGGCCGGCCGCTACATCCTCACGCCTGCGGTGTTTGAACAGATTCGCCAGCAATCAGGCGGCGTGGGCGGAGAGATACAGCTCACCGACGGCATTGCCGGCTTGATGAAAACCGAAAGCGTTTACGCCTTTGAGTACAGCGGCAAGCGCTACGACTGCGGCAGCAAAGAAGGCTTTTTGCAAGCCACCGTGGAGCTGGCATTGCAACACCCCGAAGTGGGGGCGCAATTCAAGGCCTACCTGGACAGCTTGCGCACCTGCGCTTGAACCCGGTGCCGCTCAGCGGCGCTTGAGCACGTGAATGAAGTCGCCGCCCGCCGACTGCTGCTCGATGAGCTCGTTGCCGGTTTGCTTGGCAAAGGCCTGAAAGTCACGGGTTGAGCCGGCGTCGGTAGACACCACTTTGAGCAACTGGCCAGTGGTCATCTCGGCCAGTGCCTTCTTGGCTTTGAGTATCGGCAACGGGCAGTTCAGGCCGCGGGTGTCGAGTTCTTTGTCGATGTTCATTGAAAAAATCTTTCAGCCCAGGGCTGGATGTGCCTGGCGGTGGAAATGTATGCGCTGGACGGATTTTAAGCAGTTCAGGCCGGCACTTCGCGTTTGGACCATTCGACAAAGGTCGGCTCGTGGCCGCGTGAGGTCAAAAACTCAGCCAGCGCATAGCCGGTGCCGGACGGCCAGCACAGCACGTCTTCAAAGGCATACAGCTTGTAATCGACCAGTTCCGGCGACAAACGCACCTCGCCATGGCACACCGCATGGTAGGCAATGATGACTTGGTTCATGCGCTGAAAGTCATACACCCCGATCAGCTTGAGCGCGCTGGTCTGAAGGTTGGTTTCTTCACTGATCTCGCGGGCAATGCCACCTTCGGGTGTTTCGCCGGCCTCCATGAAACCGGTGATCAGTGCAAATTTTTCGCCTGACCAGGCGGCGTTACGCGCCAATAAAATTTTGCCTTGGTACTCCACCACTGCGGCCAGCACGGGGGTGGGATTGTTCCAGTGTGTGTAGTCGCAAGCGGTGCAGCGCAGGCGGGCTTTTTCGCCGCCGTCTTCCATCTGCGATTGCAGCGTCAGGGCTGCTGCGCAAGCGGGACAAAAACGAAATTCAGTGCTCATGCCAATTCCCCATTCAAGCCGGAAACACGCCGGTCGACAAATAGCGGTCACCGCGATCGCAGACGATGAAGACGATCACGGCGTCTTGCACAGTGCGCGCAATTTCCTGCGCCACCCAGCAGGCACCGGCGGCTGAAATACCGGCAAAGATACCTTCCTCACGGGCCATGCGCCGGCACATGTCTTCAGCGTCGAGCTGGCTGACCAGCACCAGCTGGTCCACATGGCTGGCGTCATAAATTTTGGGCAGATAAGCCTCAGGCCACTTGCGAATGCCCGGAATGCGCGAGCCTTCGCTGGGCTGGGCGCCCACGATCTGAATGGCCGGGTTCATTTCTTTGAGGAAACGCGACACGCCGGTGATGGTGCCGGTGGTGCCCATGGCGCTGACAAAGTGCGTGACCTTGCCGCCCGTGTCCTGCCAGATTTCGGGGCCGGTGGTCTCGTAGTGAATGCGCGGGTTGTCCATGTTGGCAAACTGGTCCAGCACCCTGCCCTTGCCTTCGGCCTGCATGCGGTCGGCCAGGTCGCGCGCGCTTTCCATGCCGCCGGCCTTGGGCGTGAGGATGAGCTCTGCACCAAACGCCTTCATGGTCTGGGCACGCTCAATGGACAGGTCTTCCGGCATGATGAGCACCATGCGGTAACCCTTGATGGCGGCCGCCATGGCCAGCGCAATGCCGGTGTTGCCGGAGGTCGCTTCAATCAAGGTGTCGCCGGGCTTGATGTCACCGCGCTCTTCAGCGCGCCGGATCATCGACAGCGCCGGCCGGTCCTTCACCGAGCCAGCCGGGTTGTTGCCTTCAAGCTTGCCCAGCAACACGTTGTTACGTTGCCGGTTCTCGGCGGCTTGTATGCGTTGGAGTGCCACCAAAGGCGTTTTGCCAACGGCGTCTTCAAGAGTCGGGTAGTTCATTACCAGCACTGTGCCATAATTTGCGGCTTCGCATCCCTTGCCCGGGTGGTGAAATTGGTAGACGCAGGGGACTCAAAATCCCCCGCCGCGAGGCGTGCCGGTTCGATTCCGGCCCCGGGCACCAGCGAGCGTACTCATTCGGAAGCGACGGTTGCGACTTTGACCCATGTGATGATCGTTGTGATTCTGGCGCACATGGGTACGATTGGCGCAAAACTCCTGCTTGCTTTGTTTGCCATCGACCTGGGCGCTTCGCCGTTGCAGGTCGGCATCACCTTCGCCATGTTTTCCATCTTGCCGGCCGTCCTGGCAATCAGCGCCGGGCGCTGGGTCGACAGGATCGGTGTGCGCTTGCCGCTGCTGCTTGGCTGCGGCTGTTTAGCTCTATCGATAGGCATCGTGTTCCTGACCCCCGCGCTCTGGGCGCTTTACCTGTGCGCGGCGCTGATCGGCGTGTCCTTCATGGTCTACGTGGTCGCGGGGCAGAGCATTGTCGGCAGCTTGAGCGCCACCACAGACCGTACCCGAAACTTCAGCTACTACTCGCTGGCGGTTGCATTGGCCGGCGTGATGGGCCGTGCCGGCACGGGTGTGTCCATCGATCTCTTGGGCCATCGCAGCACAGCGCTTTTGCTCGCGATCGGTCCGCTGCTCGCGCTGGCCATTGCCTGGTGGCTGCCATCGCGCAATCTACCGGCGAAGGCGACACCAGAGCGCATAGTTCGCACATCGACCTTTGAGCTGTGGAAGATTCCAGCGCTTCGCCGCGCGCTGATTGCAGCGGCCATCGTCGAGTCGGGCAACGAATTGTTTGCGCTTTTCATCCCGCTGTATGGCTCATACCTCGGGTTTTCGGCGACATTCATCGGCACGCTGCTCGCCACCTTTGCCGCCGCCACCTTTCTGGTTCGTACAGCCCTGCCCAGGCTGGTCGCACGCTTTGGCGAAGAGACCGTGCTGAGCTTCGCGCTCGGCTGTGCTGCGCTGGTTGGCGTGCTGACCATCGCAACCACGCAGCCCTGGGTGCTGCTGGTGCTGACGGCTGCGTTCGGGTTTTCATTGGGCTGCGGCATGCCGCTGTCGATGGCCCTCACCTATGCCCGCGCACCCGAAGGCCGTGCAGCAGAGGCGATCGGCATGCGCCAGACTGTCAACAAATCGATCGAGGTGACAGTCCCGGTCTGCTTCGGTGCGCTGGCCGTCGTCGCCGGCCTGGCACCCCTGGCGATTGCACTGGGCACAGTGCTGGCTGTCGGGGCTGTGGTGATAGGGCGCGATGCGCGGCGGCTACGCCAGCCGTCTTCGACGGATGCGCCCTAGACCGGTGTAAAGAAGGGGTTCTGACTTTCGAGGGGCGTATGCATCGCGGCGTTTTTTTGGGGTTCAGCGCGCGGTAAAAAAGGGCAAGTCCATCATCCAAGCAGATTGTCCGGGCGTGTGTCGTTAGCTAGCCATACCGGAATGTCACGCTTTCCGTGCAAAACGCGCCAGACATCAATATGGTCATCACGCTCCATGAAGAACAGCAGATACGGGTAGCGGGTCAGTGGCCAGCAACGCAGGTCGGGAATGTTTAAGGCATGGGCGTAGCGCGGGGAGCCGGTGGCCGGGTGGCGTGCAATATGAGCGTAAGCCTTTTGAAGGGCATCAATGAAGCCCAATGCAGCATGCTCAGCGTTTTCAGCCAAATAGTGATCAATCACCTCTTCCACATCCCGGTTAGCCTCATTGCGCGGGACGATGAGCTTTGACTTCATCCCCGAGCGCGTTTTTGTACGCGCTCACGCAATGTCGAAAAGTACTCTTCATCAACCGGCGCAGCCGGCGCAGAGGCTGCGCCTTTGAGCAGCATGCCACGCAAGCGCAAGATATCCGCGTCTTTGCGGATCAACTCGCGCACGTATTCACTGCTGGTGCCGTAACCGCGTTGTGCAACCTGTTCGTCTACAAAGGATTTGAGCGAATCAGGCAGGGAAATGTTCATTGTGCTCATGTCTGGATTTTAAGACTCTTTGGCAAAATTTGGCAAAAATCTGTTTTTACTGGATCCGACTTCCAGGCGCCAATCACTTCCCGCCACAAACCACTTGCTGCGCCTGCAACGGACTTTGCACATGGGTTTGGGGAGTGTTTTGAAGCCAGTGGGCTATGTCTTCAAGCGGCTCGCGGGCGCGCAGTTGGCGGGTCAACATGTGCCAGCCCTCTTTGTAAACAATGACGTCGGCTTTCAGCGCTGCGGAGGCCGCACTGTTCAAGTTTGTCAGCCAATCGCACACGGGTTGCGGCTGAATAATTTTGTCGCGCAAGCCGTACAGCAACAAGGTGCGTTGCGGTGGTAGCTTAGTTTGGTTTTGGGCGCGCCCCATGAGTTCCGTCACCCCGGCCAGGCTGCTCACCCGGGTGGCCTTGATGACCAGTGGATCGCGGCTGAGGTCGCGTGAGACGTCGAGGTCGTCGGTGGGGCGAATGCCCAGCGAAGACAAACCCCGGCCGGTGAAGGTCATGTCGGGTGCAATCCGGTTCAATGTGTACAAGCCCAGGCGTTGGTACAAGGGCATGCTTTGTGCGCCCCACACAGCCGGGGCCTTAAGAACCAGTTGGTCTGCCGCAAGACCGGGCGCTTCGGTGGCCGCCACCAGCAACACAGCGCCGCCCATGCTCTCACCAATCACCGTCAATGGCAGATCCGGATGGCGCTCCCGCAATTGCGCTGCGACGAGGCGCAAATCATCTACCAATGCACCCGACCCCGGCCATACGCCAGCGCGTGGATTGGCGCCAAAGCCTCGGTGGTCATAGGCATACACCGTGGCCTGAAGTTCAGACACCAGGTGCCTGGCCAATGGCTCAAACGATTTGCTGTAGTCGTTAAAGCCATGCACGCCCAGCACGATATGCTGAGGCTTTGCGTGGCTCCACACGCGGGCAGCCAAGGTGGACCCGTCGGGCAAATTAAATTGTGCGGGGGTGGGTGTCGTTGCGTGTGCAGCGCATGTCGTGAGCACACCCATCAAAGCCAGGTGAATAACAATCTGGCGGAAACTGCCAGTGCCAAAGATCCATAGGCTCATGACAAATCAAAGGGGTTCACGACCTGCACCCCGCATCCTAAAAAATCGCGCACATTGCGGGTGGCCAGCACCAGTTGGTGCTCTATGGCGGTGGCGGCTATCAGCATGTCTGGCGTGCTGCGTGTGATGCCCTGGGCCTGGAACTGCCCCCGCAAGGCGCCGCCTCGCTGTGCAATGGCGGGGGTGATGGGGTACACGCTGTGCATGCGCTCGACCAATGCGTTGAACAGCGCCAGTTTGCGGGTGTTGGGTTGCCAGGCCAGCCCGAAGTGAGCCTCCTCCAGCGTCACGGCAGAAATGGCCAAGAGTTGCACCGACTCCAGCCAGCGCATCACCTGCGCGTCGGGTGTGCTTTTGACAAACTCACTGATGACGTTGGTGTCAGCCAGAACGATGGTGGCGCTCATTCCGGTCCAGCTTTAAACAGGGCCAGCAAAGCCATTGGCGCGCTGCCAAGCCGCCTGGCGCGCAGCGGTCTCTGGCACAGCCAGACCGGTGTCGTCTTGGGGCGGGAAGGTCTCACGCAACTGCTGCAGCTGAGCGTAAAAGCTGTCGTTAACGGGCTTCACAGCGGCCTGGCTGCGGGCAAAGTACTCTGCGGACACCAGAACTGCAACGGGCGTGTTGCGGTTGGTGATGATCTGGGGTTGCTGCTGCGCCGCAGCAATCAGGGCAGACAGCTGCTGCCGGGACTGGGCTATCGAGATAGACATCAAAGGCCTTTATGTACTTTTGAGATGTACATTATAGACATTTAATTGCAGTCTCATGAGGTTTCAGTTTGCGTCATACAAACTTTGCAAGTACTCAAGCCCGAAAAGGGTTGCGTATAACCAGCGAGTTAGTGCCTGCGGATCCAGGCAGTTTAAGGTTGAGTCCGTCTCGCATGTCCTCGGTGTACAAAACGGCGCAATCGCTCAAAGCGGCGGCGGTAACGATGTTGGCGTCGTACACCGACAGCTGGTAGCGCGCCATCAAGGCCAAGGCTGTTTGATGGGTGCGAACGCTCAGGTCAAGCACATCGCAGGTGTCTATCAAGGTGGTGCAAAGGGCTTCAACATCCGGCAGCGGCATAGCGCGTTTTTTACGCAGCACATTGGCAAACTCATTGAGCACCTGCACGCTGATGACCGCCTGCTGCGCCAGCAACTGCTCCACCACATCGGCCCGCGTGCTGTCGTCCACCCAATAAATGAGCACATTGGTGTCGATAAACGCCTTCACCTTGCGTTGGCCTCGTCGCGGTCAAAGGCAAAGTCTGCGCCCCAAGGTGCGCGCAAGTGGCGCACCGCCTGCAAGCGCTCCAGCTTGCCGGGCAGGCGGGTCACGATGACGCTGGCCGGCTGCGCGGCTTGCCTGGGCGCGGGTTGCAGCAGCAGCTCATCCCCATCGGCAATGCCCAGCTCTTGCACCAAGGCCACCGGCAGGCGCACCGCCAGACTATTTCCCCATTTGGCAACTTGCATGAAGAACTCCTCTTTGGATATACATTATAAAAGTATATCTTTAAATTGACTGGCCGTAAAAAATCTAGCAATCACTGATCTCGATCGCCCGGCCCCCTTGCGGCACATCTGCCGGGTCATGTGTGACCAGTAAGGTGGGGATTTTTTGGCGCTCAATTTGCTCGAACACAAAGGCGCGAAACTGAGTGCGTAACACGGCATCCAACTTGGAAAAAGGCTCATCCAGCAACAGCGCCCGTGGCTCTGCCAGCAATGTGCGCATCAAGCTGACCCGCGCCCGCTGTCCTCCGGAAAGCGTAGCCGGATCACGGTCATGAAAACCATGCAGTCCAATATCTGACAGGGTTTGCTCCACGCGCTGGCGGCGCACCTTTGCACCCCTGAACTTGGCCGGCAATGCAAACGCCAAGTTTTGACCCACACTCAAATGGGGAAACAGCAAATCATCCTGAAACAAAAGTCCAATGTGGCGCGCCTCAGTGGGCAAGCTGTCGCAGCGCAAACTGTTCAGCCATAGCTCACCGGTGGCAGAAAAACTGGGGTCCAGATCGCCAATCATCCAGTTCAAAAGGGTCGATTTGCCGGAACCGGACACCCCGGTGAGGGTCACGACCTCCCCTTCATCGACGGCCAGCGACATGGCCGAAAAAAGAGACTTCTCAGCGTTTGAAATTGTCAGGTTTTTGATGTTCAGCATGTCAACGCAGTCCTTTTCGATGCCGTCCAAGCCAATAGGCAGCCGCCGCAGCAAGCCCGAAGGCAGCCATAGGTAATGCGACTTGCAGCAGTGCCTGCACCGCCAGCACGCGCCGGTTGCCGCCCGCACTCAGCGCCACCGCTTCGGTAGTGACGGTGACAAAGCGGCCACCGCCAGCAAACAAAGTCGGAAGGTATTGGGCCACGCTCACCGCAAAACCGACAGCCAGTGTCGCCAGAATGGGGCGAAGCAGTATCGGCCACTTCACGCGCAGGCAAGCACGCCAAGGCGAGTAGCCTAGCGCCCGGGCACTGGTCATCAGGCGCAGATCAAACGCACGGTACGGCCCGATGAGTGTGAGCACCATGTAGGGCAACACCCACAGCAGGTGGCTCCAGACCAAAGCCGAAGCTGTGCCATCCAGGTGCAGATGCAGCAAGGCGGCGTATTGCCCGGCCACCAGCGGCAAGGCCGGCACGATCAGCGGCAGGTACAGCAGCGCATTCAGCCGCTGAGGGCCCCACTCCAGCCAAACCAGCACCGCAGGCAAACACAGCAAACTCGCCGCCATGGCAAGCCACAAAGTCGTCCAAAACGGTGCCCAGTTCGCCTGTTGCCAACTCTCCAGTGAAAAGGCAGCGGGCAGCAACGCCGGGAAAAACCACTCCTGCGCCACCGACCAAAGTAGCAACACCGACACCACCGCATAGCCGACCAGAAAAAGCGGCGTGTGCAGCTTGAGCCAAGGTCGACTTGCAGCGGGCTTGCGCTGCCCACCCGGATAAGACTGAAGCCACTTCATGAGCCAACCAAGACCATGCAACGCCAAAACCCCAGTCAGCAGCACGATCAGCAACATGATGGACGCCGCGCTGCCGCGGGCCTGCAACGCGGGGTCAGGGTCGGACAGCCAGCGCCAGATTAAAACAGCCAAGGTTGGCGGGTTGCCTGGCCCCAGAATAACGGCCATGTCCACCACCGACAGACCGTAAGCAAACACCGCCATCACCGGCCACTTCAAGCGCGGCATCAACTGCGGCCACAAAATCAGGCGCCAGGCTTGCGAGCGGCTGTAAGCCAACGAGCGCGCCATCACCATTTGACGGGAAACGGCCTGCTCACCCAAGACCGCCGCCAGCACCCACAGCAAAAACCAGCTTTCCTTAATGGCCAATGCCAGCGCCAAACTCAGACCATAGGGGTCTTGCACTGTCACCCAACCGGGTGGGCTGACCCATTGCGCAAAATAAGCAATAGCCCTTGCCAGCCATCCTGAGGGTGCAATCAAAAAGAAAAGTCCCACTGCAAATGCTGCATGCGGCAGCGACAAGAGCAAAGGCAAGCGTCGCTGGAGCGACATCCACAAGCGGCCCGGGTAGTACAGCGTGGCCAGCAAAGCTGCCATGGTGCAAGCCAGCACTGTGCCGACAACACTGGAGATCAGGGTTGAGCGCAAGGCCAGCGGCCACTGGGCATCCAGCCACAGAGCCTGCCAAACCGCAGCATCCCATGCTGGACTGAGCGCCCAATAGAGCCCCGGCAGCAAGGGGCCAAAAATCAGCAAGACCGGCAAAGCAGCCAGCCATTGCCAGGGGAGCCTAAGGCAGCTGCTAAAGGGCAGTCGCAAAGCTCGCTTTAGCGCGAGCCGTAACGCTTGAGCCACTCTGCCTCCAAGGCCTCTACCCAACTGGCGTGTGGCTCAGGCAAGGTTGGCACAGCCTCTGCCAATGCACCCGCTGCCTTTTTGCGAATCAGGGCTTGTGAGGCAGGCGCAAGTTTGCTGATATCCAAAACCGTGCCGTCCCCCCAGACGGTGATATCTGCCTTTCGGGCCTGTGCCTCAGCAGAGAGCAAAAAGTTGGCAAACACCTGAGCCCCCGCCTTGGCGCGCGAGTTAACGGGGATGGCTACAAAATGAACGTTTCCGATGGTGCCGCCCGTGAAGCCAAAACTGTAAGCGCTGGCGGGCAGCTGTTTGCTTGCAATCAGATTAGCCGCCTCGTTGGGGTTGAAAGTGATCGATATTTTGAGCTCACCATCGCCCAGCATGCGGTGCATCTCGGCAGCGCTGGCTGGAAACGTTTTGCCATTGCGCCACAGACTGGGGTGAAACTGGTCCAAATAAGCCCACAGCGGCAGCGTCGCGGCAGCAAATACCGCTGGCGTCACTGGCTGTTGCAACACTGCTTTGTTGGGGGTCAAATCCAGCAGCAACTGTTTAACGAAGGTGGTGCCATGAAAGTCTGGCGGCTTGGGATAGCTGACGCTCCCGGGGCTTGCTTTAGCAAACGCCAACAAGTCGGCAGCAGAGCGCGGAGGTGTGGGCGTTTTAGCGCTATCGGCAATCAACGTAAGCTGTGCCGTGCCCCAGGGCGACTCATAGCCCTCGGTGGGCACCGAAAAATCTGTGCGCACTGGCTTATTCAAATCCACCAGACTCCAATTGGGCAGGCTCTGTGCCCACGGGCCAAACAGCAAGCCACCGTTTTTAAGATTGCGGAAATTTTCGCCATTGACCCACATCAGATCGACAGATCCGTCCTTGGTGCGCCCGGCAGCCATCTCAGTCTGCACCCGTTTGACCACCTCAGCGGTTTCAGTGATTTTGACGTGCCTCACGTCAATGCGATAACGAGTTTTGGCTTCCTTTGCAGCCCAGGCGATGTAGGCGTTGGTCGCCTCACTGCCGCCCCAGGCATTGAAATACACCGTCTGGCCCTTGGCTTCGTTTTGAATTTGAGACCAATCGGCATTGGCCCCGGTGTACACACCCAGGGTGAGTGCGATTGCAGCGAAAGTTGAAAGCTTCATGCAGAAAAAACTCCAGTCGAGACCTTAGACCTTAGGATTGCTTATCAGTTTAAGTGGGCAAATAACCGGCTGAAGCCGGGTACACAGCCCGATGGGTTCAACAGAAATCTCAAAAGTCTGCCCCGCCTGAACCTGACGCATCACTTCCAACGCAGATCTAATTTTCGGTTTTGTGCAGCGCAATCGCGCAGGTAAAGATTGATCAGACTTTGGTACGGAATACCAACTTGCTCTGAAATCTCCTTGAAGTAGCCAATAGAGTCCTCATCCAAACGGATGGTGATCTGCTGGGTCAATTTCGCGGCATAAGGATTCTCACGTGCTTGGCTGAAATCGTATTCTTTTCTCATAGTGCACCTTTTATCGATATACGGCCAACAAGCCGCCGTAGCCTGGCAGGTAGTAGACGGTGTTTTTCATACCATCAAAGGCACACCCGCTTGATGCGCCGCAGCCTGAAGGCGTTCGTCAAGTGTTGCGAGCGGCAGTCCTTCGCGCAGCGCCAATTCCAGATAGGCGGCGTCATAAGCCGACAGACCAAACTGGCGGGCCAGATCCAGGGTGGCGTGCAAGGCTCTTTGTGCAGAGCTTGCATCCACAGCAATATCAAGGTTATCCAGCAGTTCAATGAACGCTGATGCCTGCGCCAAAGTGATCTTTTGCAATCGCTGACTTTTGGCCATCACGTTGGCCGCCTCAAGTGACCACATTGAAGGCACCCTCGCTCCGGTCTCCTGCAGTTGAGCCAAAACCTTGTCAGCCAGCTCACAGCCCGTTGGGTTCGATTGCGGCAAGAGCCAGAGCATGGCCACTGAATTGTCTAAAACAAAACTCATGCCCGGCCGTCCTCAAGCATCTCCCGCAGATCCATGCCTGCCCCGGCGCCCAGCTCGCGCTGCGCCTGCATGAATTCACGCATCTTGGAGCCGGCCGATTCGCGCCGTTGCGCCGGTGCCACCGCAGGCACGAGGCGGGCCACCGCTTTGCCGCGAACGGAAATCTCAAAAGTCTGCCCGGCTTGGACCTGACGCAGAAGGTGCGGCAGGTGGGTTTTGGCCTCATAAGAACCTATGGACTTAGGGCTTGCGGGTGGGCTGCTTGGCTTGGCTGGCATGGCAAACGCTTTATGGGTGGGGGTCAAGGGCTTGAGAATAGACTAGGTGAGTAGACCAGTCAACTCCAGCCCGCCAATGGCTGCAGGCAAAATCCCGAGCCAAATTACACAAATCGTGCCAATTATTGGCTTGATCATGCTAATATTTGGCATGTCTATCAATTCTGCACTTTTTACCGACAGCCAGTCCCGCGTTTTGAGCTGGGTTTTTGGCCAACCCGAGCGGGCCTATCACCTGAGCGAGTTGCGCCGCCTGACCGGCTTGGGCAGCGCCTCTTTGCAGCGCGAATTGAACCGTCTTGCGGCGGCGGGCCTGGTGGATGCGCAGGCGGTGGGCAACATGCGCCGCTTTCAAGCCAACCCGAAGTCCCCCGTCTACGCAGAATTGGTGGCCTTGACGCGCAAAACACTGGGCACAGTGCCGGTGCTGCGCGAAGTCTTGCAAGCACTGCTACCTGCTCTGCAATCTGCCTGGGTTTATGGCTCAGTCGCCAAGCAAACGGATACCGCTCAAAGTGACGTTGATGTGATGCTGGTTGGCGAGGGCTTGCAGCTCAGCCAGGTGCTGGCCGCCCTGGAGCCCGCCGAAGCCAAGCTTGGCCGGAAAATCAACCCCAGCTGCTACTCCACTGCAGAGTTTGAGCGCCGCCGCGCCGAGCCTGACTCGTTTGTTAACCGGGTGCTCTCGCAGCCCATACTGCCATTGCTAGGTGACATAAAGGGAGTGGTCGATGAGCCTGCCTGAATTAGACAACCTGGTGCGCATCGGGCAGCTCAAGGCAGAAGCGCGCAACGCACAAGAAGTCAGCCGTATGTTGGCCATGGCCGAGACCCGTTTAAGCGATGCGATGCTGGTCAAGTTGTCGCTGGAGGGGCGCTTTACCAGCGCCTACAACGCCGCGCATGCCGCAGCATTGGCGGCATTGCGATGGCACGGCTATCGGAGCGAAAACCGTTACACCGTTTTTCAGTGCCTCACACACACGCTGGGCTGGCCCGCCCATCGCTGGCGCGTGCTGGACGCCGCTCACCAAAAACGCAATCTGGCAGAGTACGAAGGCTATCTGGACATCGAAGAATCAACCGTGACCGAGTTGTGTGGCTTGGTGCAAAGCTTAATTACGGATGTGCGCAAGCTGATCGAAAAATAAGCCCATGCTGTTCACTCACCGCAAAAAAATCTGCCCCCGCAAATCCTGCTTCATCACTTCCGTCAAAGCCAGCCAGTCTTTTTCATCGGACGGCAAGCAAAAGCGCTGCGCTCTTTGAATCAGCAACTCTCTGCGCACATTCAGGGTGTTGGCCTTGCGGGTGTAGCTGGCTTTGTAGTGCAGTGCACCGCGCTGGAATGACACGTTTTTGGGAACGGCCTGCATCACCATGCCTTTGGGCACCACGAGTTCGGTGTTCTCTATGTGGCGTGTGCTTGTGCAGCTTTCCGGAAACTTATTCTTCAAATTGGCGCGCGCCATTGAAATCCATTTGATATTGCCCGGGGCAATGCCCACCGGAATCGTCATAGCGCTGGGGCCGGGAAAGTTGAAAAGCGGGTCCAGCTCAAAGGTGGACGTCAGCATCCAGGGCGCTTCCAAATCTCTGGGGTCCGGCAAGTCCATCTTGCCGGTGCCCGACTCCAAAAACCGATACAGCATGTTGGTGATCCGCACCGCAGGCTCTTTGTCTTTGTTGGCCGCCTGCGCTGCGCGTGACTTGATCTGCGGGTAGCCGAAGGTCTTTGTGGTCGAAGAGCCAGCCACAGAGCCGTCCGGGCGCAAGGCCAGCTTGGTGTGCGTTTCGGCGTAATGCTTGTTCGCATCCATCAAAGGCGTCTGGCTCACTGTGCCAGTCGCGGCAATCAAGGCGGGCTGCTGCATCACCTCTTGGGGCAAAAGCCCGAAAGGCGCAAACTCCGCCGTCGAGTCCAGGTACAGGTTCAGGGCGGGTATGAAGGTGATCGCATGGTTAAACGCGTATGGCGTGGGTAACTCAGGCAGCCGGTAAGAGTTGCCGGCATGGATCATGACCGGGCTGCTCTCAATACCCACCGCTCTGAGCAGCGCCTCCAGCAACACCACGTGGTCTTTGCAGTCGCCATAGCGGTTGTCAAGAATGCTCTGGGCTGAATGCGGCACATAGCCCCCTGCCCCCACATACACACCCACGTAACGGATGTTCTTGCTCACCCAGTTGTACAAGCTGCGGCTTTTTTGCTCAACACTCTGGTCTGCACTTGTCAGGCTACGGGCCAGCGCCTCAACAGCGGGCGTCACCTCGGCCTTGGGCCTGGCCCGCAATTGGTAGGCCTGCGCCACCTCTGCGTAACTTTTAAAGCTGCTCACAGCAAACCTGGGTGCAAAGTCCGCCAGCGCTATCACCCCGGTTTCTTGCGGCACATACTCAGTCTGGCGAAACGTGTAGCGGTGGCGGATGCTGCCGGGCACATCTGTGGGCAGCAAAGGCTCAGCCCCACCGCTCATGCCGCGCGGCGCAAAACGCAGGTCAATGGCCGGGTCGTGGGTGATCACCACCTCCACCTTTTCATAGCTGAGAAACGGCGAGAAATTGCTGGACCAGGCAAAGTGCCCCGGAAACGTCGGCGTGTGCTGATGCGCCTTGACCTTGTAATACAGCACGCTACCCACCTGCACCTGGGGATAAATCATCACCTTGACCTTGCTGTCAGTAAATATCTGCGAGCTGTCAGAAGCTGCGTCCTGGGTGCGAATCTTGTCGGGCGCAATGAGTAGCTTTGTGCCGTCGGGTTGCAGTGTGTAGGCCTCCAGCACCTCCACGGTTTCATACGTGCCGTTGTAGTAAATCTCGCGCTCAGAAAACCCGCTAACGCCCCTGTCGGTCTCAATGCGGATAGAACTCTCCATCGTCTGAAAGCTACTACCATCGGCATTCACGTGGTAGTGCGTGAAATCAAGCACCTCGGTAAAAGCGGGCTTGTAAGCTGCGTACCCGGCACTGGCCGTCAGAGACAAAGCAAGTACCGCCCCAAGCCGGGCGAACTTTTGCAGCAGCAACACCACTCGGCTAGGGAAATCTTTGAGGCAAATGTGGCCCATCGCAACTTTCGGTTTGGTTATGCGCGGTTAAAGCTTGAAGCCGTATGCCTCGGCAATACGGCGCGTAGCCAGGAGCTGATCGGGGCTATTCAATTCGACCACTGCCTTTGCAAAGGCTTGTAAATTCGCTCTGAGTTTTTCTGGCATCTCGATACGTTGGTCAGGCTTTAGCAGCACAGATAACTGCACAACATCCGACAGATGCTTGTTGATTTTTTTTGAATCGATCGCCTCACCCGCCCTTGCGCGCGCACTCATTTCCATCCAGGCCGCGGCCTTGAGCGGGATCAGACGATCTTCCCCCACCCAAGACGGCATGCCGTGCTTGTTGTTGCGGCCGGCAAGCACGAACTGGTAGTACTCATCATCCAGCAAGATGGCGGAGAGACTGGAGATTTGCTCGTCCATCGGGATGGGCGTGAGATGACCCGGCGCGACATATTTCAAGCCGTCTGGCACCCGGGAGAACAATTCCAGCATCTGCGGAAACTCCTCGTCTAGCGGCTTCTGAAATCTGTACACGCAGGGCTTTTGCTGCGGGTCACCTTCTTTTTGCTGATAGCCACCGGCCTGCACGAACGCCCAGAATTTCTGGCCGAACGCAGGCGTCAGAGCTTCCACGTGCAAAACGATGTCCAGATCTTTAGTGCCGCGGAAAGGCAGGCCGGCCTCTGTCATGCTGATCAGGGCGGCCGTCCCACCAATCAGGACATATTGGTCTTCGAAGCCCTTGAACCACTCCTGAAAAATCGCTAAGCCTCTCACCACAGGAACTTCTCCTCAATTTCATCAAGCGCCATCTGGACGCGGTCATCGCGGTTGTCTTGCAGGCTCAGCCATAAAGACAAGGAATCCACTCCTTTTTCTTTCGCGTGCATGGCAGGCGTGTAGCGCCACACCTGAACTGCTACGCCATCGGCAATCTCTCTGGGCTCAAAAAAAATGCCGGCTTGCCTGGCCTGTTGCGCTGCCTCGGCTGTCATTGCAATCACTGGCTGCTGGGGCTCATTGAGCAGGGTCAGTCGCGCCAGTGCGCTTTCGCCAGCCCAACGCACGCCATCCACTTCAAGAATGCGGTGATCGTAGGTCCACAAAGTTCTAAGAACTGGCGAGCGCAGGTGCGGCTTGGCCCTATCCCAAAGTTCGCGTCGCGTTCCGAGCAGCTTGAGGTGTTTAGCTCGGCCACGAACTTCCAGCTCAAACAAATTGAACTGAACCAACTCCCGGACCGCTCGGGTCGCCGTCATCCCCGCATAGCCCAGCGCTGCAGCCTCTTCAAACGGATGCCAAGTCTGGCTGACAGGATGGTGATTCAAAAACCAAACGAGCAGTGCTTGTGTGGCAGGACTGGCAATCGCCTGCTTACGGCGCGGCTCAGCGCCAAATCGCTCGTTCAGGATCATTCCCATCTGCGGCGCAAACAGCTGCCTGTCCGGGACCACAAAAGCGATCCCGTGCTGAATCAGTTGCTTGCGCTCGCCCGGAGCGATCTCTGTCAATGCGACGATCACAGGTGCATGCAGCAACTCCCGGAGCTGCTTCGCATGCTGCCCTAGCTGCTGAGCAGACACGGGCTGGCTGCGCTTCACACAGGCCAGCGTGAATGGCTGCCCCATTAGCTTGCCGGACAACACCTGGTAGGTGTCCTGTAGAAAGTACGGCAATGGGGCTGTTTTGTCGCCAGAAGTGACGCGCACAGCATCCTCTCCGAGAACCTGATTCAGGTACCAAACGGTGTGCAGGGCAAGCGCATTTTCTAACATATAAAATTAATCTAACACAGGCAATGTTAGAAATCAAATTTATTGTTAAATATAACTTGCGTTTTGGCCTCATAAGACCAGTCAACTCCCTAGACCTTTTTTGTATATCCTGTATATACTCTGGCATCGATGGAGGAAACCACATGTTGACCCGTATCTTCAAAAGCGGAAATTCCCTGGCCGTGCGCATACCCAAAGAGCTGGTCTTTGAGGGCGGCGCACAAGACGTTGACATCGAGCGTGTGGGCAACACGCTGGTGCTGCGCCCGGTGGTGACGGAAACGATTGGCGACCTGAGCGATATTTTTGCGGCCTTCCCCAAAGGCTTCATGGCCGAAGGCCGTGAGTTCCATGAACAGCGTGAGCGCGATTGGGACGGCAACGGTTTGAAGCCCTAGGTTTTTTATGCGCTACATGCTCGACACCAACATCTGCATTTACCTGATCAACGCGCACCCGCCGCAAATGGTTCAGCGGTTCAAGACCGCCACGTTGGGACAAGTCGTCATGTCGGTGGTCACCTACGCAGAACTTTGCCACGGTGTAGAGCGCTGCGTTGGCACAGACCGTACCCAAGCCGCCAATTCCCTTGCGCGCCTGATCGGGCGCGTGCCGGTGGTGGGCTTTGAGTCAAGTGCAGCCGAAAGCTATGGCGTGCTGGCCGTGGCGGTGCGCGACCGGCGACGCGACGCCATGGACCGCCTGATTGCCGCCCATGCGCTGAGCCTGGGCCTCACGCTGGTCACCAACAACGAGGCTGACTTCCAAGACTACCCAGGCCTGAGCGTTGAAAACTGGGTTGCCGCAGCCTGACTGCCCCGGAACACTAAAGCCAGCGGTCCAGCAAGGCGCTGACATAGCTTTTACCCAGCATGTGACCCGCCTGCGGCACGATGGTCACCGCCAGCCCGAGTTGCTTGCCAAACGCCGCCACATGAACAGGGTTGCTTTGCCAGTCTTGCTCACCCACATGCACCTCGCAGCGCGCCGGCGTTGGGTATTGGCCGGCCTGAACCAGCGCCTGCAGCCGCTCTACACGGGGCGGAATGAAGTTCATCTGCGAATCGTCGTTAGAAAACTCACCCACGATGGGCGAGAGCAAAAGCACCCTGCCCGGAAAAGGCGGCAACTGTCCCTGGGCATGCAAGAACAAATAAGCCCCAAAAGAGTTGGCCACCACGCGGGCATCAGCCTGCCAGAAATGCGCCTGTAAATCCTGCGCCACCAGATCAACCTGCTCTTGAAATGGTAGCGCCTTGAACTCATCCACCGTTTGCCGCCCGGTCACATCAATGCCACGCGCCAGCAGGCCCGCGCCCAGGCCGGTGGCCAGCAAGCCGCCGTAGCCGGGCAGGTAATAGACGGCGTTTTTCATGGGTATGTTGGTTGGCTCAGCATCAGGGCCAAATCATGCCTGATACGCGATCTTCCGAGAACACACCCTTAGATCCGCGCCGGATTCAACACAGAATTTTGAAAATAGCTGGTCTGCGCTGCCCCCTGAAATCGCTTCAGAATTCCGCGACTTAAGTGCCACGCATTAAGCTTAAAAATCCAAACGCTATAGTCTCACCAAGATGAAGACGTGCCCATTCTGTAGCCTGCCGCAGTCTCGAGTGATTGACTCCAGCCCACTGGGGCTGGTCATACGGGACGCCTTCCCGATCTCACCCGGGCACACCCTGATCATCCCCAAGCGCCATATCGGCTCTTTCTTTGACCTTGAAGCCGACGAACGCGCAGAACTTCTTGCACTGCTGTGCCAGGCTAAGGTTGTCGCCGACAAAGAGTTCAGCCCTCAGGGATACAACATCGGCATCAATGACGGCGCTGCTGCCGGGCAGACAGTACCGCATTTGCATTTGCACTTGATTCCGCGCTTTGAAGGTGATTTACCTGATCCACGGGGTGGAGTGCGATGGGTCATCCCGGAAAAGGCGAAATACTGGCCATGACACGCGATGAAGTCTTCTCAGCATTCAACGCTATTCGAGTGTGGCAAAACGGTGACCGTAGGGCTGTGCACAAGCCATTACTTGTACTGCTGGCGTTATCCCGCGTTAACGAGGTGGCTGCGCAATCTATTGATTGGAACGATGCCGAGCCCTTGCTGAAACGCTTGCTTGAAGAGTTTGGACCCGATGGTTCGTCCAACACCCGACATTACCCGTTCTGGCACCTGCAGACCGATGGACTTTGGCGATTGGATGGCCCGCCTGAAATTTTGAATCGCCCTGCGGGTGC
Source organism: Polaromonas sp. (assembly GCA_044350025.1). Classification (GTDB taxonomy): domain Bacteria; phylum Pseudomonadota; class Gammaproteobacteria; order Burkholderiales; family Burkholderiaceae_C; genus Polaromonas. The sequence continues at coordinate 37,244 of JBILIK010000015.1, forward strand.
GACGCCAACATTAACGGAGTTGCGAAACCACCATGTTCGGGGTGGCTTCACCGAGACTATCTATACGACATTGAAGTCTGATCCTGAACTCATCGGGATCGTGGCGCAGCGAATTGTCGATGCGCATTTCCCCGACAGTATCCGCGGCGATGTACTGGATGCAGTGGGCCTCGTACAGCTTGAGTCCATGGGAACACCCAAGGATCCACAACGCCGACGAGATCCCGCCTTCAGGGCCAAAGTTCTTCTGGCTTACCAATACCGCTGCGCAGTTTGCGGTCACGACCTTCGCATGGGACAACAGTCCATCGGACTTGAAGCGGCGCACATCAAATGGTTTCAAGCCAATGGACCGGACGAAGTGCCCAACGGCATTGCCATGTGCTCGCTACACCACAAGGTGTTTGACCTGGGTGCATTCAAGATCCTGCCCGAAACTTATCAGATGGTTTTTAGCCAGCATCTCAACGGCAGCGAAGGTACCTCGCAGCGCATGCTGGCGTACCACGGATCCGCAATGATCCTGCCCCAAGCCAAAGAGTACATGCCGCATCCAAACCATCTTGATTGGCATTCCCGGCAGGTTTTCAAAAATCCGGCAAGGGGCGATTGATGAAAATTTTGTATGCCTCGCCTGCGGCCAGGTAGGCACACAGGTAGGTCATCATCAAGCGTTCAGCTTCGTAGTCAGGCTGTTGTGCAGCAGCGTGGTTTGACTGACCAGGCCCTGGTCAAAGTCGATCAGCAGGTCTTACTCTTAAGTGCTGCCGTAACCACCTTGAACATATTGAAGCTGCAGGCCCATCGGTAGGCGCACTTGGTAGCTGTACCAGCGCGCAAACACTCGGTCTAATGGACGCGTGAGCAAGCCCCCATGAAGTGACATCAGTTACAGATTCGACTATCGTCTGTGTATCTTTTTTGTATTGATTGGGAGACAACCATGCGTGATGCCGTCATCAATTTGCGGGCTCTGCCGCAGCAGCGTGACCTGATCGATCAGGCCGCCCAAATCTTGGGCAAAAACCGCTCTGACTTCATTCTCGAAGCGGCTTGCGAGAAAGCTCGGTCGGTGGTGCTCGATCAGGTTTTTTTCAGCTTGGACGAGGACCGGCTCCAGCAATTCACCGCCATGCTGGACGCCCCACCCGCCCCTAACCCAGGCCTTGAGCGCCTGATGGCGGTTAAGGCGCCTTTAGGGGGCTGGAACAAGCCAAAGTTGCCTATCTCACCCTGAAGTGAGGTAGACCTGGCCTCGACATGCCCCCCCTGCAGGTTTCTCAAGCTTTTTTCAGCCCCTGCAGCACGCGGTCAGGCGTCAGGGGCAGGCGTCTGAAGCGCACACCTGTGGCGTCAAACACCGCATTGGCCAGCGCAGCGCCTGAGGGGCCTTGCGATGCCTCACCTGCCCCCAAAAACGGCATGCCGGGGCGGTCGATCAAGACCATTTCGACGGGCGGCACTTCAGAGAACGTCAGGATGGGGTAGCTGTTCCAGTCTTGTGACAGGATTTGCGTGTCGTCCATCTGCACTTCTTCTTTCAAGGTCCAAGACAAGCCCTGCACCAGTCCGCCTTCGATCTGGTTGCTCACGCCGTCGGGGCTGACGATGTGGCCGACATCGGCGCTGGCCACAGCGCGCAGCACGCGGATGCGGCCGTTGTCGGGGTTGACTTGCACTTCCAAGGCAACGGCGCAGTAGCCGGCAATGTTTTTGTATTTGGCAAAACCGATGCCGCGGCCGTAGCCCGGGCGTTTGCGCCACTGGCTCCAACCGAATTTTTCTGCGGCTTTGACAATTGAATCGCGGGCACGCGGGTCCTTCATGAAGCGCAGGCGGTATTCGACCGGGTCTATGCCGCCGGCAAAAGCCAGCTCGTCAATGAAAGATTCAATGGCCACCACATTGGCATAAGCACCCAGGCCCCGTGTGGACGACACCCGCACCGGCATGTCGGTGATGAAGTTGGTGGTGACGTTTTGGCCCGGAAAGTCGTACAGCGCAATCGCATTGCGGTCGGCTGCGAAGTTGGGCGCGCCGCCGTTGACGGGCTTGGGTATGGCAAAGGGTTTTTCGAGGTAGCGGGCCGACAGCAAATTGCCGGCCTGGCCACCCGGGCGGGTGCCGTGGGGTGTGGACCAGAGCGTTAAGTCCCAGTCAAGGATGTTGCCTTGGGCGTCCAGGCCGGCTTTGGTCTTGATGACCATGGCTGAGCCGTAGGGCTCCCACTGGTGTTCTTGCTCGCGGGTGTATTGCAAGAACACCGGTTTGCCCGGCACTGCAACAGCCAGCAAGGCGGCGTCGGCGGCGGCATCGTCTGCCATGTTGTGGCCGTAACAGCCGGAACCCTGCATGTGCTGCAAGCGCACTTTCTCCAGCGGCATGTCCAGCATTTTGGCAATCGCCATGCGGGTTTCAAACACCGACTGGCTGTGGGTCTGCACCACCAAAACACCATCACTGCCCAAGGTGGCAATGCCTGCCGAAGTGCCGATGGACGCATGCATGTGGTATGGCCGGAAGTAGCTGGCTTCGACCACCTTGGCAACCGTGCCGGGGCTCAGTCGGGGCTGACGTTTGGTTTCGATCACTTTATCGACCGGCGCCTTCATAAGCCAGTTCTCGACACCGGCTGTGGTTGGCAGTGCTTTGGGCACATCCCACTTGGCGGCAGCGCTCATGGCTTGGGACGCGGCCAGGGCTTGTGCCTCGCGCCTGGCCACCACGCCCAGAAAACTGCCGCTGCGCACCACTTTGACGACGCCGGGCATGCGTTCAATGGGGGCGGTGTCCAGCGAAATCAGTCGTGCGGTGTACGCAGGCGGGCGCACCACGTAGCCGTAAAGCATGCCGGCGGGGTGCTGCTCCTGCAGAAATATCGACCGGCCTGCAATCTTGTCATCCAGATCAGGGCGCGGCACAGAGCGGCCAATGACACGGTGCTCGCCGATCGGCTTGGGCCTGACCTTGCCGTCGGCTTCGCGTTGCAGCGATTGGCCCACCAGCAAGTCCCAATAAGTGATTTTGGCGCCATTGGCGGCGGTGATGACGCCGTCGTTCACAGACATGCCGGCAGTGGGCTGAACGAGCTGGGTGGCGGCCAATCCCAACAGGATGGCGCGTACTTCGGCCGAGGCTTGCTGCACCGCAGAGGCACCGTTGGGCATGGAGAACGAGCCGGCGGTGGTTCCTTCGTTGGGTACCAGAGCGGTGTCGCCGGAGATCATCCGGATGCGCGAAAAATCTACATCCAGTTCTTCGGCACAGACTTGCTGCATGGCGCTCAGGATGCCCTGCCCCAACTCGACCTTGCCCACCATCAGCAGCACCGATTTGTCTGCCGATTGAATCCGGATCCAGGCGCTCAGCATGCGGTTGGTTTGCAAGTCGCCAATCAGCCTGGGTTTTTCAGGGGCGGTTTGCGAATACACGTCTACCAGAGGAACAGAAAAGCTCAGCGTGAGCGCGCCGGCCCCCTTGAGGAAACGACGGCGTGATGGGGAGGCGTTCAAAGTAGTCATCTCAAGCTCCTTTCGATGCACGGATCACCGCGCGAACGATGCGGTTGTGGGCACCGCAGCGGCACAGATTGCCGTCGAGCGCAGAGCGAACTTCAGACTCAGTGGGGGTCGGATTACGGTCAAGCAGGGCCTGCGCCTGCATGATGATGCCGGAGGTGCAGTAGCCGCACTGGGCCGCCTGCTCCTGAACAAAGGCTTGCTGCAATTTACTGGGTTTGCCTTTGACGCTCAAACCTTCCAGGGTGACCACCGAGCGCCCGCTGACGGCAGACAAAGGCACCACGCAGCTGCGCAAGGGGTCACCATTGACCAGCACGGTGCAAGAGCCGCACTGGGCTTTACCGCAACCGAATTTTTGGCCATTGAGCTTAAAGTCGTTAGACAGAATATGCAGCAGCGGCTCGGTTTGGTCAGCGCTGGACTTGACGTCAACGCCATTGAGTTTGAAATTGATCAACGGATCACTCCTTGAAATAAGTTTTTGCAGCATACGCTCAAGTTGGGGTCTTTGCCTGGCGCCTGACAACTTGCAACAAATGCCAAATAAAGGCATGCTGTGGCTGCGCATCCTCGCAAGACTTTGTTTGGGAATATCGACATGTCAGACTCCCTGATTTGCCGCCGACCTGCTTTTTTATTCAATGCCCCGGCCTTAGCCCTTCGCCATGCCGCTCTGGCCTGGGCGCTGCTTTTCATCAGCCTGCTGGCCTGGGCCCCGCCCGCGGCATCCAGCACAGCCCCGGTCAGCGCGGCCGAGCGCCAGATGCAAGCCCTGAGCACCGCCAGCGCGGCGGTGGTGGGCATACAGGTTAAGGCGGCAGAAGGCGCACGCTCAGCGCGCACGCTGGGCCGCCAGCGCGTGGGCTCGGGCGTGGTCATTGACGCTGACGGGCTGGTGTTGACCATTGGCTACCTGATGCTCGAGGCCGATCAGATTGAGATCATCACGCAAGACCGCAAGACAGTGCCCGCCGTGGCGGTGGCTTATGACATTGCCACCGGTTTCGGGCTGGTCAAGCCGCTGCTGCCTTTGCGCGGCGTCAAACCCGTGCCGCTTGGCAGCATAAAGGGGGTGAGAAACGGCGAGCCGCTGATGGCCGCTACCGGCGCCAACACCCAAGGCGAAGACAGTGACGTGAGCATGACGCAACTGGTCAGCCAACGCGCTTTTTCCGGCAACTGGGAATACCACTTGGACAACGCCATTTTCACCAGCCCGCCCGTGTCGGCGGGCAACGGCAACCACAGCGGCGCGCCCTTGTTCAACCAGCAAGGCGAGTTGCTGGGCATAGGCTCTTTGTTGGTGGGCGACGCGCTGGGCGAAAACCGCCGCGTGCCCGGCAATATGTTTGTGCCGGTCGATCTTCTGAGCCCCATCCTGGCTGAGCTGCGCAAGTCGGGCACCAGCGCGCAAAGCCGGCGGCCCTGGCTGGGCCTGACCTCCACCGACCAGGGCGGGCGGGTGCAGATTCTGCGCGTGAACGAAGAAAGCCCGGCCCAAATGGCGGGCCTGCGCGCCGGCGACGTGGTGCTGGCGGTCGATGACGTGATGGTCAACAGCCTGGCGCTGTTTTACAAGCAGCTGTGGGCGCGCAGCGCACCGGATGCGCTGGTCAGGCTGACTGTGCTGCAAGGCGCCGAAATCAAGGTGTTGCAGGTCAAGCCGCAAGACCGCTTGCTCACACTCAAGCGCCCTGCCGGCATTTAAGAGCCGGCCAGGCCTTCGCGCACCGTCGGGTAGCGCAGGCGCAAGCCCAGCTCTTGCTTGAGGCGTTGGTTGTCGAGCCGCCGTGACTCCCCCATGAAACTCAGCAGCATCAGCGGCAGTTGCTGCTGGGCCAGGCTGCGTGACAGGCGCGGCGGCTTGGGCAGACCATACAGCTCAGCGGCCAGGTCAAAGTAGTCGCCCATTTTGAGTTCGGTGTCGTCGCTCACGTTGGTGTTGCGCTGCGGCTTGCCGCGCCATAGGGCAGCGATGCAGGCGCGCGCCAGGTCGTCGGCATGAATATGGTTGGTGTAAACGTCGTCTTCGGCTTGCAGCACGGCCGTGCCCTTGAGCAGGCGCTGGCGCGGCGTACCGCCTTCGCGGTCGGGCGCGTAAATGCCGGGAATGCGCAGCGCATGCACCCGGGTGCCGGTGGCGCTGCCAAAAAACCGCAGCTGCTGTTCGGCGTCGACGCGGCGCTGGCCGCGGGGTGTGCCGGGGTTGACGGCGCGCACTTCGCTGACCCGCTCGCCAGCACAGTCGCCATAAACACCGCTGGTGGAGCCGTAGACCACGGACTGCGGCAGGCTGCGCAAACGCAGCGCGCGCAACAAAGCCAGGGTGCGCGGGTCACGGCGCCAGTCGCTCAGGTTCTCGCTGGGCGGCGGCGCCAGGTGCAAGACCTGCGTGGCCAGCCCCGATAGACGGCGCAGCGTGGCAGGCCGGTCCAGATTGCCCTGCAAGGGGGTGATGCCTTGCGCGCGCAGGCTGGCCAGGCGCTCCGGCGACGAAGTCAGTGCCAGCAAACGCACGCTGCGGGGCAGCTGCGCCGCCACGCGCTGGCCGACGTCGCCGCATCCCACAATGAGCAGGCGGGGACGACGAAAGCGCGACGGTAAAGCGCCTAGAAAAGTGGGCATTCGTTTGAGGGCAAAATTAGCGGTTTGACCCGCGGCCAAGTACCCCAAGGATAACAAGATGAGTTTTCAAGTCTCCGTGCAGCCCAGCGGCCGCAGTTTCAGCGTCAACCCTGAAGAGGCCGTGCTGGCCGCAGCCATTCGCCAGGGTGTCGGTATGCCCTACGGTTGCAAAGACGGCGCCTGCGGTTCGTGCAAATGCAAAAAGCTCGAAGGCAGCGTGACCCACGGCCCGCACCAGGCCAAGGCCTTGTCGGACGAAGAAGAAGCCGCCGGCTTTGTGCTGACCTGCTGCGCCGTGCCGCACAGTGACCTGGTGCTGGAGTCGCGTCAGGTCACCGAAGAAAACGCTTTTCAGATTAAAAAAATGCCGGTGCGCGTGGCCAGCTTGCAGCGCTTGTCGCACGACGTCATGGCGCTGCGCCTGCAATTGCCGGCCAGCGAGGTTTTTAAGTACCACGCCGGTCAGTATGTGGAGTTTTTACTGCGTGACGGTGACCGCCGCAGCTACTCGATGGCCAACGCGCCGCACACCCAAACCGAGACACCGGGCCTGGATTTGCACCTTCGCCACATGCCCGGCGGCAAGTTCACCGACCAGGTGTTTGCCACCATGAAGGAAAAGGACATTTTGCGCATTGAGGGGCCTTACGGCAGTTTCTTTTTGCGCGAAGACAGCGCCAAGCCCATGATCTTGCTGGCCTCGGGCACAGGCTTTGCGCCCATCAAGGCACTCATCGAGCACATGCAGTTCAAGGGCATCACCCGCCCTGCCGTGCTGTACTGGGGCGGCCGCCGGCCGGCTGACCTTTACATGCAAGACTGGGTGCAGGCCCGGCTGGCAGAGATGCCGCAGCTGCGTTTTGTGCCGGTGGTCTCTGACGCGCTGCCTGAAGACCAGTGGCAAGGCCGCACCGGCTTTGTGCACAAGGCGGTGCTGCAAGACTTTGCTGACTTGTCGGGCCATCAGGTCTATGCTTGCGGTGCGCCTATAGTGATTGACTCGGCCAAGGCCGACTACACGGCGCTGGCCGGATTGCCCGAAGACGAATTTTTTGCCGATTCATTCACCACTGAAGCCGACAAGGCCAAGGACATGCAAACATCATGAAAAACACACCCACTTCCATTTCTCTCCGGCGTGCCATGACGGTCTCTGGCCTGGCGCTGCTGGCCGCGCTGGCCTGCGGCGGCACGGGCGCGCTGGCGCAAACCAAACCGATCCGCATCATCGTGCCCTACGCCCCAGGCGGGCCGATCGACGTGACTGCGCGCCTGATGGCCGAGCGCGTGAAAGACTCTCTGGGCACCGTGATCATTGAAAACCGTCCGGGCGGCGGCGGCAACATTGGCGCGGACGCGATTGCCAAGGCTGCGCCAGACGGCCTGACCATCGGCATTGCGGCCGTGGCCACGCACGCCATCAACCCCTGGCTGTACGCCAAGATGCCCTACAACGCGGCCACAGACTTTGCGCCCATCACGCAAATGCTGCGCGTGCCCAATGTGCTGGTGATCAACGCCGAGACTGCACAGCGCCTGAAGATCAACACACTGGCTGATCTGATTGCCTACGCCAAAGTGAACCCGGCCAAACTCAATTACGCCAGCGGCGGCAACGGCAGCGCCGGGCACCTGGCCGGCGAGATGTTCAAAAAAGAGGCCGGCATTTTTGCGCTGCATATACCGTACAACGGCGGCAACCCGGCGCAACTGGCCTTGCTCAGCGGTCAGGTGGACTTTAATTTTGACAACCTGGCCACGGCTTCGGCCAATATCAAGGCCGGTAAGATCAAGGCGCTGGCAGTGACCACCGCCCAGCGCAGCGCCATGCTGCCCGACATTCCTGCAGTGGCGGAAACGCTCAAGGGTTTTCAGATTGACACCTGGTGGGGCCTGGTAGCGCCTGCCGGCACACCGCGCGAGGTGGTGAGCAAACTCAACCAGGCTTTTGTGGCGGCGCTCAACAGCCCCGAAGCCAAAACCCGCTTTGCCTCACTCATGGCAGAGCCGGTGGCCAACACACCGGAGCAGTTTGGCGAGTTCATGAAAAAAGAACTGGCCAAGTACGAGGCGGTGGTCAAGGCCTCGGGCGCGAAGGTAGATTAAGTAAGGGCTACTCGCCTAAATAAGCAGCCCGCACGCGTGGGTCATTGAGCAGCTCTTTGGCCGGCCCGTTCATGGTGACGGTGCCTGACTCCATGACGTAGCCGCGGTCGGCAATGCCCAGCGCCCGGCTGGCGTTTTGCTCAACCAGCAAAATGGTGACGCCACGTGCAGAGACGTCGCGCACCACTTCAAATATTTTGTCCACCATGATGGGCGACAGGCCCATGGAGGGCTCGTCCAGCAGCAGCACCCGGGGCCGGCTCATGAGTGCGCGGCCCATGGCCAGCATTTGCTGCTCGCCGCCCGACATGGTGCCGGCCAGTTGGTCTTTGCGTTCTTTGAGGCGCGGAAAAATACCGAACACCATCTCGATGTCGTTGGCAATTTCCGGCTTGTCATTGCGTATGTAAGCGCCCATCTGCAGGTTTTCGGTGATGCTCATGCGCGTGAAGACGCCGCGGCCTTCCGGCACCATGGCCAGGCCTTCGCGCACCAGGTCCCAGGAGCCCTTGCCCTTGATGCTTTTACCCAGGTACTCAATGTCGCCATCAGCTGCCGGCAGCGTGCCGGTGATGGCTTTCATGGTGGTGGTTTTGCCGGCGCCGTTGGAGCCGATCAGCGTGACCAGCTCGCCTTCTTTAACTTCGAAGTCAACGCCCTTGACGGCTTGGATGCCGCCATAGGCGACTTTCAGGCCGGTGACTTTGAGCAGAGTGTTTGCCATGGTTGCGCTTCTTCAATGTCCGGTGCCGAGGTAGGCGGTGATGACTTTTTCGTCTTTTTGCACATCGGCCGGCGCGCCTTCGGCGATTTGCTTGCCGTAGTCGAGCACGGTGACGCGGTCGCACAAGCCCATGACGAGCTTGACGTCATGCTCGATCAGCAAGATGGTGCGGTTGTCATTGCGGATGCGGTCTATCAGCTCGCGCAGCTGCACTTTTTCAGTCGCGTTCATGCCGGCGGCCGGCTCGTCAAGTGCGATGAGCTGCGGGTCGGTGGCCAATGCGCGGGCAATCTCGAGCCGGCGCTGGTCGCCGTAGCTCAGGGTGCGCGCCTTGAAGTCGGCGTACTTACCGATACCCACGTACTCGAGCAACTCTTGTGCGCGCTCGGCAATGGCCTTTTCTTCGGCCTTGAAACCGGGCGTGCGAAAGATGGCGCCCAGCAAGCCCGAGCGGGTGCGGATGTGGCGCCCGACCATGACGTTTTCGAGCGCGGTCATTTCGGCAAACAGCCGGATGTTCTGGAAGGTGCGGGCAATGCCGGCCTTGGCCACTTCATGCACGGCGCTGGGCTGGTAGGGCTTGCCGGCCAGCTCAAAAGTGCCGCTGTCAGGCGTGTACAGGCCGGTGAGTACATTGAAAAACGTGGTCTTGCCGGCACCGTTGGGCCCGATCAGGCCGTAGACCTGACCGCGCTGGATATGAATGCCGACGTCAGACAAAGCTTGCAGCCCGCCAAAGCGTTTGGAGACGCCGGCAACTTGGAGGATGGTTTCGCTCATGGCCATGTGTCCTTAAGCGTTTGGTTTGCTAAGGGACTTGCCGTGCTCGGGCGCAGGCCACAGTCCGCGCGGACGCAGCAGCATGATGCTGATCATGGCCAGGGCAATCAAGAGCTGGCGCAAGATGGCCGAGTCAATGCGGCCGTCGGTCATGGCCTGCAGCGGGCCGGCCACATGGCGCAGCACTTCGGGCAAAGCGGCCAGCAGCAAGGCGCCCAGAATGACGCCGGGCAGGTAACCGATGCCGCCCAGCACCACCATGGCAACGATCATCACCGACTCCATCAGGCTGAAGGACTCGGGCGAGACAAAGCCCTGGAAGGCCGCGAACATGGCGCCGGAGATGCCGCCAAAGGTGGCGCCCATGCCGAAGGCCAGCAGCTTGAGGTTGCGGGTGTTGATGCCCATGGCTTTGGCGGCGATTTCGTCTTCACGTATGGCCATCCAGGCGCGGCCTATGCGCGATTGCTCGAGCCGGTGGCAGATCACCACCGAGACAATCACCAGTGCCAGAAACAGGTAGTAATACAGCGACACAGAAGCAATCTCAAAGCCGAAGACTTCAATGGGCCGGCTCAGCTTGACGCCGAAGAAGGTGACGCCGTCGATCTGGTTGATGCCCTTGGGGCCGTTGGTCAGGTTGATCGGGCGGTCCAGGTTGTTGAGGAAGACGCGGATGATCTCGCCAAAACCCAGGGTGACGATGGCCAGGTAGTCGCCGCGCAGCTTGAGCGTGGGTGCGCCCAGCAGCACACCGAAGAGGCCCGCCAGCGCAGCCGCCAGCGGAATGACCGCCCAGATGGGCAGATGCAGGCCGTCGGGAAAGGCGGCAGCAATCCACGGAAAAGCTTCGGCCAGGTGCGGCGAGCCGAGCAGCGCAAACAAATACGCACCCACGGCAAAGAAAGCCACATAACCCAGGTCCAGCAGGCCGGCGTAGCCGACCACGATGTTCAGGCCCAGCGCCAGCAGCACGTACAAAAGCGCCATGTCCAGAATGCGCACCCAGGCATTGCCGCCCTGCTGCAAGAGCAAGGGCAAGACCAGCAGCGCCAGCGCCAACAGCAAGAAAGAAAAGAGTTTGTTTGTTTTCATGAGGGTTCTCCGCCGCTGCGTCAGGCTCTGTCGGCCACGCGTTCACCCAGCAGGCCCGAAGGCCTGAGCGTGAGCACGAAGATGAGCACGATGAAAGCAAAGATGTCCGAGTACTGGCTGCCCAGCACGCCGCCGGTGAGCGGGCCGATGTAACCGGCGCCGATGGATTCGATCAGCCCGAGCAAAATGCCGCCCAGCACCGCGCCGCCCAGGTTGCCGATGCCGCCGAACACCGCCGCCGTGAAGGCTTTGAGGCCGGGCAAAAAGCCCATGGTGTGCTGCGCCGTACCGTAATTGGAGGCGTACATGACGCCGGCCAGCGCCGCCAGAATGGCGCCGATGATGAAGGTGGCAGAGATCACGGTGTCGGGGCGCACGCCCATCAAGCCGGCCACGCGCGGGTTTTCTGCCGTGGCGCGCATGGCGCGGCCCAGCCGCGTGTAGTTGACGATGTACATCAGGATGGCCAGCGACACCGCCGTGGCACCCAGAATGAAAATTTGCGTGACCGTGATCACGGCGCCGCCCACGTGCAGCGGCTCAGCCGGCAGCAGTGTGGGAAAAGCCTTGTAGTTGGGCTTCCAGATCATCATGGCCAGGGTTTGCAGCAAGATGGACATGCCGATGGCGGTGATGAGCGGCGCCAGTTTGGGCGAGTTGCGCAGCGGGCGGTAAGCGATTTTTTCAATCGCGAAGTTAAGCGCACCGCACACCACAAAAGCAATCAGCAGCGAAATCAGCAAAATCAGCCAGCCGGGTGTGCCGGGCATGGCTTCCTGCATCCAGACGATGATGGTCCAGCTGGTGAGCGCGCCCACCATCAGCACCTCGCCGTGGGCGAAGTTGATCAGGTTGATGATGCCGTAGACCATGGTGTAGCCCAGGGCGATCAGGGCATACATGCTGCCCAGCACCAGACCGTTGATGATCTGCTGAACCAAGACTTCCATAGTGTTTCTCCGAATTTTGAAGGACCGGCTCCAGGTCCGGGCCCCTGAGACTCAAGCCCTTGAGGGCTTTGGTCAAGAGCCGACGACCAGACCTGGGAAACAAGGCCGGCTTTTGAGTTGGAGCGCGAATTGTAGCCACGCTACTCTAGCGAGAACCGGGCCAAGGCAGCTGACATTGCGGTGTTTACCCTCTTGCGGACCCGCGTTTCAAACGCCTGCTCTAGTCCGGTGCTTTGCCTTCAGCCGGGGGAGCAGCCGCATCAAGCTGGCGCAAATACGCCAGCTTCTCGGCGAGCTTGGTTTCTAAACCACGCGCTACCGGCTGGTACCAGCGCGGCTCGGGCATGTCGTCGGGCAGATAGCGCTCGCCGGCGGCGTAGGCATCGGGCTCGTCATGGGCGTAGCGGTATTGGTGGCCGTGGCCGAGCTCTTTCATCAGCTGGGTAGGCGCATTGCGCAAGTGGTTGGGTACCTCGCGCGAACGGTCTGACTTGATGAAGGCCTTGGCCTGCTTGTAGGCCTTGTAACCGGCGTTGCTTTTGGGGGCCATGGCCAGGTAGATCACGGCCTGGGCAATGGCCAGCTCGCCTTCGGGCGAGCCGAGCCGCTCAAACGTGGCGGCTGCGTCATTGGCGATTTGCATGGCGCGCGGGTCGGCCAAGCCGATGTCTTCCCAGGCCATGCGCACCACGCGGCGCGACAGGTAGCGCGCGTCTGCACCACCATCGAGCATGCGGCACAGCCAATACAACGCTGCATCGGGGTGCGAACCGCGCACGGATTTGTGCAGCGCCGAGATCTGGTCATAAAAATTGTCCCCGCCTTTGTCAAAACGGCGGGCGTTGAGCGTGAGCGCATCCTGCAAAAAGGCGGCGTCTACCAGCGTGACGCCGGCGGCGGCCGCCGCGCTGGCCGACTGCTCTAGCAAGTTGAGCAGGCGGCGCGCGTCACCGTCTGCGTAGCCGACCAGGGTGTTGACCGCGCTGTCGTCCAGGTGCACATGGGGCAACTCGCTGGCCTGTGCGCGGCGCACCAGGCTTTGCAGCTCCGGGTCGCTGAGCACTTGCAGCACATAGACCTGCGCGCGTGAGAGCAAGGCGGAGTTCACTTCAAAGGAGGGGTTTTCAGTGGTGGCGCCTATAAAGACCACCAGCCCCGACTCCACAAAGGGCAGCAAGCCGTCTTGCTGGCTTTTGTTGAAGCGGTGAATTTCGTCAACGAACAAAATAGTTTTGCGGCCCAGTGCCAGGTTTTGCTGCGCCTGGTCCATCGCAGCGCGTATGTCTTTGACGCCGGCAAACACCGCAGACAGGGCAATGAACTCGTAACCAAAGGCGCTGGCGGTCAGCCGGGCCAGCGTGGTTTTGCCGACACCGGGCGGACCCCACAAAATCATCGAATGCGGCTTGCCGGACTCGAAGGCCAGACGCAGCGGTTTGCCCGGGCCGATCAGGTGCGATTGGCCTATGACTTCGTCCAGGGTCTTGGGCCGCAGCGCCTCGGCCAGCGGTGCGCTGGGAGCCTTGTGAAATAAGTCAGCCATGCGCCCTTGCCCTCTGGCGCCTCAGGGCCGGATCACGTCAGCGCCGGGGGGCGGCTTGAAGTCAAAGTGCACCGCATTGAAAGCCGGGTTGGCTTCAAAACCGGCAAAGCGCATGACCGAGCGCTGGCCGAAGCTGTCGACAATTTCAAGCACTGCCAACTCGCTGGTTTTGCCCGCGTTGCGAAAACCAATGCTGATGCTTTGCAACTGGCCATCGCGCGTTTTGGGCGTGGCCTGCACCCATTGCAGTGCGTCTTTGTCGGGCATGGCACGCAAGCTGAAGTCGGCCTGCAGCGCCTGCAAGTTGGGGGCAGCCGCAATCAGGGCGGCCGGTGTGCCGCCCATGACTTGCGAGAGTTTGCGCGCCGTCACCTGGTTCAGGTCCACGTCGTGCAGCCACAGGGTTTGACCGTCTGCCACGATGCTTTGTTCAAAAGGTTTCTGGTACAAAAACCTAAAGCGGTTGGGCCGGGAAAACTCAAAAACGCCGCTGGAGGTTTTGCTTTTGGCCACCTGCCCGTCACGGGCCGGAGCGGTGACCACCTGCGTGAAGCTGGCGCGGCCGCTGCGGGTGTCGCGCACAAAACGCTCCAGGCTGACCAAGCCGCTGCTGAGCTCTTGCGCGCCCACGCCGCAGGTCATGGCCAGGGTCAAAGCGCCCACCGCCAGGGAACGCAGGGTAAACAAAGTCATGGTCTTACTCGGTGCGTGCCGGCACCAGAATCTCGCGCTGGCCGCTGCCGGACATGCTGCTGACCACGCCGGCTTTTTCCATCTCTTCGAGCATGCGGGCGGCGCGGTTGTAGCCGATCTTCAAATGACGCTGCACCAGCGAAATCGAGGCTTTGCGGTTCTTGAGCACCACTTCGACCGCCTGGTCGTACATGGGGTCTTTTTCACCAGCGGCGTCGCCCTCACCCAGGCTGTCGCCATCGCCATCCACGGTGCCGCCTTCGAGCACACCGTCGATGTAATTGGGTTGGCCCTGCTCTTTGAGGTAAGCCACCACGCGGTGCACTTCTTCGTCGCTGACAAAGGCGCCGTGCACGCGGATCGGAAAGCCGGTGCCGCTCGGCATGTACAGCATGTCGCCCATGCCCAGCAGCGCTTCGGCGCCCATCTGGTCAAGGATGGTGCGGCTGTCGATCTTGCTGGAGACCTGAAAGCTCAGGCGCGTGGGAATGTTGGCCTTGATCAAGCCGGTGATGACGTCCACGCTGGGGCGCTGCGTGGCCAGCACCAGGTGAATGCCGGCGGCGCGGGCTTTTTGCGCGAGCCGGGCGATCAGCTCCTCGATCTTCTTGCCAACGACCATCATCAGGTCGGCCAGCTCGTCGATCACAACAACAATGAAAGGCAGGCGCTCGAGCGGTTCAGGCTGATCAGGCGTCAGGCTGAAAGGGTTGTAGATGAGTTCTTCGCGCTCGGCCGCTTCGTCAATTTTGGTGTTGTAGCCGGCCAGGTTGCGCACACCGAGCTTGCTCATCAATTTATAGCGGCGCTCCATCTCGGCCACGCACCAGTTCAGGCCGTGCGCGGCCTGGCGCATGTCGGTGACCACAGGTGCGAGCAGGTGCGGAATGCCTTCGTAGACGCTCATCTCAAGCATCTTGGGGTCAATCAGCAGCAGGCGTACATCGCGCGCGTCGGCCTTGTACAAGAGGCTCAAAATCATGGCGTTGATGCCCACCGACTTGCCCGACCCGGTGGTGCCGGCCACCAGGCAGTGCGGCATTTTGGCCAGATCAGCCACCACGGCGTTGCCGCCTATGTCTTTGCCCAGGCCGATGGTCAGCAGTGATTTGGCTTCGTTGTAGATTTGCGAGCCCAGAATTTCGCTCAGCTTGATCGACTGGCGTTTGGCGTTGGGCAGCTCCAGCGCCATGTAGTTTTTGCCGGGTATGGTCTCAATGACGCGGATGGACACCAGGCTGAGTGCGCGCGCCAGGTCTTTGGCCAGGTTGACCACCTGCGAGCCCTTGACGCCGGTGGCCGGCTCGATTTCGTAGCGCGTGATAACGGGCCCGGGCGCGGCGGCCACCACACGCACTTCGACACCGAAGTCGCGCAGCTTCTTTTCAATCAGGCGCGAGGTCATCTCCAGTGTCTCGGGCGCGACGGTTTCCTGGCGCAGCAAGGCGCCGTCGAGCAAGTCCACCTGCGGCAGCTTGGAGTCCAGCATGTCCGAAAACAGCGGCTTCTGGCGCTCTTTGGCCACGCGCGCGCTTTTAGGTATGTCGACCAGCGACGGCTCGATCAGCATCGCAAGGGGTTGGTGGTCTTCGATGTCAATGCGCTCTTCAATCAAAATTTCTTCGCGCTCGCGCGCTGAGGCTCGGCCCACGGCCAGGTCTTCGGCAAGTTCGCGTTTTTCACGGCGTGAATCAAAGAACTCATCGATCCAGGCGCCTATGCGCTGGGCCGCTTGCGGCCATGAAAAACCAAACACCACCGACACGCTGACCACGCCGATCGCAATCCACACCAGGCCCGAGCCCGTGAAGCCCAGCCACTTGACGCTGGCCGGCCCGGCCAGGTAACCCAGCACACCGCCGGCGTGACCGGGCAAGGCCTGCTCAAAACGGTACAGGCGCGACCATTCCAGGGCGCAGCTGGCCAGCAAGAGCAAAGTAATACCAACCCAGAACTTCAAGCGCTGCGGATTCAAAGGCGCTGCTGCCGGCAGGCTCTCGCTGCGCAACCAGCGGGCCAGGGATGACAACCAGACACGCCAGCCAGCGGCCAATGCCCACCAGACGGACAAACCAAAGAGGAAATAACTGCCATCGGCCAGCCGCGCGCCAAAGCGGCCACCCCAGTTGCGGGCCACCGCACC
>JBILIK010000097.1:0-4087 GCA_044350025.1 Polaromonas sp.
CGCGGGTCTTCAAAATCTGGTGCAGGGCGCGGCGCTTGTCATCGGCGCCCACACTGTAGAAATGCTGCTCGACGGTCGAAGCCGTGGCATTGGAACGGGCCACCTCGATGGTGACCGGGTCTTGCAGGTAGCTTGACGCCAAACGCTTGATCTCTGGCGAGAAAGTGGCCGAGAACAACAAGGTGATGCGTTTTTTCGGGAGGTAGCTCAGGATGCGCTGCAGGTCCGGCAAAAAGCCGATGTCCAGCATGCGGTCGGCTTCGTCCAACACCACGTACTCGACCTGGTTGAGAACCGCGTTTTTGGCCTCGATATGGTCTAGCAAACGACCCGGTGTGGCCACCAGCACCTCGACACCTTTTTTAAGTTCTGCTGTTTGCGGCTTCATGTCCATGCCGCCAAACACCACAGCGCTGCGCAAATTGGTGTACTTCGCATACAACTTGACCTGCTGGGCCACCTGGTCGGCCAGCTCGCGTGTGGGCAAGAGCACCAGCGCACGCACCGGGTGGCGGGCCGGCGAAGTCGATGGGTTTTCGTGGGCCATCATGCGCTGCAGCAGCGGCAAAGAAAAAGCGGCTGTTTTGCCGGTGCCGGTCTGGGCTGCGCCCATCACGTCTTTGCCCTGCAAAACAATGGGAATGGCCTGTTCCTGGATGGGCGTCATGGACTCGTAACCCATTTCGGCCACGGCGCGGGCAATCGGCTCGGCCAGATTGAGATTTGAAAATGAAGACGTCATAGATACCCTATTGTCTCATTCCCTAATAAGCCACCGGCGCGAGGGTTTTAGGCTGGTTTTCAGGGCTCTGCCGCACCGTCAGGCGGCTGCTTGACCAGGCGCCAGGCCAACCAGGTGCCCAGGATGGCGTTGCTCAAGGCAAAGCCACCCAAAACCAACATGCCCAAGGTGTTCAAGGGCCGGTGATGCAAGAGCCAGCCGATGACCATCGACAAAGCATTCAAGCTCAGCATGATCCAAAACAGCGGATTGCGTGGCTGAAACAGCCGGCTCAGCTTCATGGTTGGCCTTGCCTGCCCGACTCAGGCCCGGGGCAGGGTGACGCCGGTCTGGCCCTGGTACTTACCGCCGCGGTCTTTGTAGCTGACTTCACAGACGTCGTCCGGGTCGCTTTCAAAAAACAGCACCTGCGCGCAACCTTCGCCAGCGTAAATGCGCGCCGGCAGTGGCGTGGTGTTGGAAAATTCCAGCGTCACATAACCCTCCCATTCGGGCTCGAAGGGCGTGACGTTGACGATGATGCCGCAGCGCGCGTAGGTGCTTTTGCCCAGGCAGATGGTCAGCACATTGCGCGGAATGCGGAAATATTCCATTGTGCGGGCCAGTGCAAAGCTGTTGGGCGGAATGATGCAGCTGTCGCCATGAAAATCAACAAAACTTTTTTCGTCGAAGTTTTTCGGGTCCACCACCGTGCTGTGGATGTTGGTGAAAACCTTGAACTCGGGCGCGCAGCGGATGTCATAACCGTAGCTGCTGGTGCCGTAACTGATGATCTTCTGGCCGCCGGCCGCTTGCCGGATCTGGCCGGGCTCAAAAGGCTCGATCATGCCGGTCGTCTCGGCCATGCGGCGTATCCATTTATCGCTTTTGATGCTCATGGTGGGGCTCAGGTGGGGGAGTCGTTGGTGGCGCCAATTGTAGGCAGCTCGGTCAGCGCCTGCGAAACCACCGTGCGCTCGATCAGCCGGTCGTCGCCCAGCACGATCATGGCGAACAGCAACTCGTCGAGGCTGCCCGCCTGCGCGGTCTTGCGTGCCAGCAGCGGCGTGGCCGCAGGGTTGAGCACCACAAAATCGGCCTCGCAGCCCGGCTGCAAATTGCCCACCACGCCGCCCAGCCCCAGCGCCTGCGCGGCACCAGCCGTGTGCTGCCACCACAGTTGCTGAGGCTTGATCGACAGGCCGGTTTTGCTGTGGCCTTCACGCCCCACGTAATAAGCTGCCAGCATGGTGTAAAAAGGGCTGAAGCTGGTGCCGCCGCCCACGTCGCTGGCCAGGCCGTAGGCAAAGCCGACGCGGTCTGCGCCTTCATAGTCAAAAAAGCCGCTACCTAAAAAGAGATTGCTGGTCGGGCTGATGGCAGCGGCCGCGCCGCTGGCGCGCATCAACGCGCGGTCGGTGTCGTCAAAGTGAATGCAGTGCGCGTAAACGCTGCGCGGGCGCAAGAGCCCGAACTGCTCGTACACCGCCAGGTAGCTGCGGGCTTCTGGGTACAGCGCTCGCACCCACGCAATCTCGTCGTGGTTTTCGGCCACATGCGACTGCACCCACACATCGGGGTACTTGGCAGCGAGTTCGCCAGCGCCTCGCAGCTGCGCGTCTGAGCAGCTGGGCGCAAAGCGCGGCGTGATGGCGTAACCCAGCCGCCCCTGACCATGCCAGCGTTGAATCAAGGTCTCGGTGTCGATCAGGCTTTGCTCGGTCTCGTCACGCACGCCGTCGGGCGAATGCCGGTCCATCAGGCATTTGCCGGTGATCAGGCGCAGGCTGCGGGCCTCAGCGGCCTCAAACAAGGCGTTGACAGACGCCGGGTGCGAAGTGGCAAAGCTGAGTGCGGTAGTCACGCCATTGCGCGCGAGTTCGTCCAAAAAGAAGGCGGCCACTTCTGCCGCATGCGCCGGCTCGGCAAAGCGGCTTTCCTGCGGAAAGGTGTAGTTCTCCAGCCAGGGCAGCAAGCCGTCGGCGGGCGAGCCGATCACGTCCACCTGCGGGCAATGAATGTGCATGTCCACAAAGCCGGGCGCCAGAATGCGGCCGGGCAAATGCTCCACCTTCAAATGCGCGTACTGCGGCGCCAGATCACGCCAAGAGCCCACGGCCTGTACACGCTGGCGGCCGCTGGCGTCGGGTGCCACCACCAGCAGGCCGTCTTCTTCATAGACGGCAGCATGGTCATCGGCAAAACGGAGAATGGCGGCGCGGTAGGCTTTCATGGCTTCAAGATTAGCGTAGTTCAGCATAGGCGCTGCGTGGCGGCGAGAGATAAATGGGTTCTGACCCCCATTAACTATTTGGGGAGGCTGCCTTGCACGCCTTGCACCAGGAAGTTCATGCCCAGAATCTGCGCGTCAGTCAGGGCGCTGCCGGCTGCGATGACCACTGCGCCGGTGTTGCTCAGCACGGGGGCTTTACCGGCGGCGAAGGGTTGCAGTTTGCCGGCGGCCATGTCTTTCTGGCGGGCCAGTATTTCTTGCTGCACGGCCGCAGGCGCCTTGGTGCCGAAGTCGCCCACACGCACCATGCCCTCTTTGACGCCGCCCCAGACATTGCCGCTTTGCCAGGTGCCGGCCAGCACTTCGCGGGCGCGGCGGGTGTAGTAGTCGCCCCACTGGTGGGTCACGGCCAGAATTTGCGCGTCTGGCGCCACACTGCGCATGTCAGAGTGGTAGGCCACGGCGAGCTTGCCGCGCTCTTGGGCAGCCGTCATCACGGCATTGGAGGCCGTGTGAAAAGCCAGCACATCCGCGTTCTGGTTGAACAAGGTCATGGCCGCATCACGCTCACGCGGCGGGTCAAACCAGGCGTTGAGCCAAATCACTTTGACTTCTGCACGCGGGTTCACGGAGCGCATGCCGAGCGCAAAAGCGTTGATACCTTGCAGCACTTCGGGAATAGGAAAACCCGCCACATAGCCGGCCACCTGCGTCTTGCTCATGCGCGCAGCCGCGATGCCTGCAAGGTAACGGCCTTCGTAATAACGCGCGTTGACGGTAGCCACATTGGCGCTGGTTTTGTAACCGGTGACCGACTCGAATTTCACGTCAGGGAAATCTTTGGCCACCTTGAGCGTGGGCTCCATGTAGCCAAAGCTCGGCGTAAAGATCAGCTTGTGGCCCTGCTGCGCCAGGTCACGAATCACGCGCTCGGCGTCCGGGCCTTCGGGCACGTTCTCAACAAAGCTGGTTTTGACTTGCGTGCCCAGCGCAGCTTGTACAGCCAGCCGGCCGTTTTCATGCTGGCGCACCCAACCGGCATCGGTGACGGGCGTGACATACACAAAGCCGATTTTCAAAGGCGCAACAGTCGCAGGCGTCGTTTGTGAAAAAACGGGGGAAATAAAACAGGC
>JBILIK010000016.1:0-52966 GCA_044350025.1 Polaromonas sp.
TCCGCACAAAAACTTTGGCGTTGTCCCAGGGCAGCAGGATCTGCGGCGTGCCTGCTGCCAAAATAACAGGGCGGTTGGCGGCCGGGTTCAGGGCTTTGAAATCTTCCAGCTGCACGTCGGCCAGCTTTGCAGCCAGCGCGACGTCGATGTCGCGTGTCAGCCGAACCTCTTGAAAGTAAGGATGGTTTTCGATCAAGGGCAATTCGGCTTGAAAAGCCTCAGGCCTGGCCACAATGTTTTTAACGGCTTGGAGCTTGGGCACGTATAGACGTGTTTCTGCCGGCATGGTCAGGTCAAGGTAGCTCGTGCCCAGGCCTGCACGTTTGTTGCGCGCAATAGCCCGACCCACATTCCCTTCGCCCCAGTTGTAAGCGGCCAGCGCCAGATGCCAGTCGCCAAACATGCCGTGCAGCTTTTGCAGGTAGTCCAGCGCAGCCCGGGTCGACGCCAGCACATCTCGCCTGTCATCTCGAAAAGCGTTTTGTTTGAGTTCGAAATAAGTGCCTGTTCGCGGCATGAACTGCCACATGCCGGCGGCCTTGGCGCTGGAGACGGCTTGCGGGTTGAACGCGCTTTCGATAAAGGGCAGCAGTGCCAATTCGGCGGGCATGTTGCGCTTTTCAAGCTCTTCAACAATATGAAACAGGTATTTCTTTGAGCGCTCAGTCATGCGCTGGATGTAGTCAGGACGGCTGGCGTACCACTGCTCGTGATCCCTGACCAGTTTGCCATCGAGATCGGGCATGCGAAAACCGCGGCGCATCCTGTCCCATAACTCAATAGGCGCCTCAATCGGGGCGACGGGTTGCGCCAAGTCAGTCACAGCCTGCAAGGCGGTACTCGGGGGCAAAGTGGGGCCTGCGGGCAGCGCTGATGCCGCTGGTGGAGCTGGTGCCGCTGGTGGAGCTGGTGGAGCTGGTGGAGCTGGTGGAGCTGGTGGAGCTGATGCCGCTGGTGGCGCTAGTGCCGCTGGCGGAGAGATTGTTGCTGCGCTCAGGGCCGGCGCAGTGGCGACTTCGGCTTGCGGCACCACGGCCACCGGGGCATTGATTACTGCCAAGCCTTCAGCGGCCGGCACTGCGCCTGGTGTAGCGCAGCCTGCCAGCAAAGCTGCCCCGAGCAGCAGGGCAAGTCTGCGCACCGTATATTGCAATGCATGGTCAGCGCGTTGGGGCTGCTTGGTCGCTGATGAGGCCTGGTCAATGTCTGGAACGTTCATAGATCTCGGGGTGGGTGTTGCCTCAGCGGGCCGAAAAGCAAATGTAAGAAGTATCCAAGCTTAAGGGCCGGTCTACTGCGGCTGGCAAAAGTACGTGACCGCCCGGTTAACTAGAATCGAGAACCTGGGCAATGCGTCAAGTCTCCACCCTGTCTGAAATAAATCCATTGTCTGGTCTTGATGAGCTCGCAAATTATAGGTTTGACTGACTGGCTGAAAACACCTCCCGGCGAATACTTGCTGGATTGGGAGCGTGAGCGCTTTGACTTGGCCCTCAGCGATGTTTTCGGCTACCACGCACTGCAACTCGGGTTGCCTGAAATCGATGCTTTGCGCGCCAACCGGATGCCGCACCAATGGGTGGCTTTGGATGCACCGGCCACGACGTCCACAACGGAATCTGTGCGGCAGGTCGCGCTGTTGACGCATTCTGTGGCATTGCCCTTTGCCGCCAACAGCCTTGATCTGGTGGTGCTGCCGCACACCCTTGAGCTCAGCCTCGACCCGCATGCAACTTTAAGGGAAGTTGAGCGTGTGCTGGTGCCGGAGGGGCGGGTTGTGATCAGCGGCCTGAATCCCGCCAGTCTATGGGGTCTGCGCCAGCAGCGGGCGCGCATGTTTCGCCGGTTCGGCGTGGGTGAGCTATTTTTGCCGCAGGCGGCTGAGCCCATCGGTCACTGGCGTTTACGCGACTGGCTGCGGCTGCTGAGCTTTGAGCTTGAGTCTGCGCAATTCGGCTGTTACCGCCCGGCCCTTCAAAGTGCGCGATGGCTGGGGCACTTCCGTTGGATGGACGCTGCCGGCACACGCTGGTGGCCGATTTTTGGTGCGGTTTATTTTCTGGTGGCCAGCAAGCGTGTGCGCGGCATGCGCTTGTTGGAGCCCGGCTGGAAAACCCGTAGCGCGCGGGCACCTGCGCCGGCTGCTATCGCCAACCGTCGCCCGACCAGCTCAAAAAGCCCGACTACGACAGCCGCCTAGTCTTCATCTTCACTTGCCAAGCTATTGACTTTTCATGAACGAAGTTCCAAACCCCTGCCCGCCGGTCGTGATCTACACCGATGGCGCCTGCAAAGGCAACCCCGGCCCCGGCGGCTGGGGGGCGCTGCTGAACTCCGGCGGGACGTGCAAAGAGATTTTTGGCGGCGAGCTGGGCACGACCAACAACCGCATGGAGATCATGGCCGTGATCGAGGCGCTGTCAGCGCTGAAACGGCCCTGCCAGGTCACTGTGCATCTGGACAGCGAATACGTACTCAAGGGCATCACCGAGTGGATTCACGGCTGGAAGGCACGTGGCTGGCGCACGGCGGCCAAGGCGCCTGTGAAAAACGTTGATCTTTGGCAGCGTCTGGACGCTGTGGTCAGCACTGGCGGGCATCAAATTGACTGGCGTTGGGTGCGCGGCCACGCCGGGGACCCCGGCAATGAGCGGGCGGACGCCCTGGCCAATAAAGGTGTCGAAATGGCCCTGGCCAATGGCCGCGTTGACCCGCAGCGCTGAGCCGGCACGGGTTTCTGAGCGGTTTTGGCGGGCCGCCAGCACAAAATGTCAACTCCAAGTAAATTAGCCGCAACGGGCTGATTTATGGGTTTTCCACATCGTTAACCCCAATTAGCCCTGTTACATTGCGCAGTGAACTTTTTTTATAACAACGCGGGGCGCTGGTTTCATGGCTTCTAAAGTTATTTATCCTCTGATTTCGGCTTTGGCTATTGCGGCCGTGGGTGCGGGCGCCTGGTGGTACCAGAACCAGCCTGCGAAGGCCGCGGCTGAAGGACAAAGCGCCTCTGCGCCGTCTTCCCAGCCCGGTGCACCCGGGGCCGCGCCGGGCGGCGCAGCTGGTGGCGGTGGCGGTGGCGCAGGCGGCGGTGGCAAACCTACCGTTGAAGTGGCTCAGGTGGAATTGATGGACCTGGTTGATGAAACCCAGACTGTGGGCTCATTGCGTTCGCGTCAGGGTGTGGTTTTACGGCCTGAAGTCAGCGGGCGCATCACACAGCTTAATTTCCGCGATGGCGACCGCGTCAAAAAAGGTCAGTTACTGGTTCAGTTTGACGACCAGTTGCCCGCCGCTCAGGTTCAGCAGGCCCAGGCCGAGCTCAATATTGCCAAGGCCAACAACACCCGCAATGCCGAGTTGGTGGCACAAAATTTCATCAGCCGCCGCACACTTGACGAAAGTGCCGCCGCTCAGCAGGTCGCTGAGGCCAAGCTGGCACTGGCCCGCGCCACAGAAGCTCGCCTGAAGATCATTGCACCCTTTGACGGCCTGGCCGGCATTCGCTCCGTCAACGTGGGTGATTACCTCAAAGACGGCGCTGACATTGTCAACCTTGAAGACATGGATGCCATTTTTGTGGACTACCGCTTGCCTGAGCGTTTTCAAACCAAGATCCGACGCGGTCAGTCCTCGGTGATCGAGCTCGATGCTTTGCCGGGGCGCAAGTTTTCAGCCATTGTTCTGGCCATTGACCCCTTGATTGACGCCAACGGCCGCTCGGTCGGTGTGCGTGCCTGCATCGACAACCGGCGCCTGCAATTGCGCCCCGGCATGTTTGCCCGCGTCAACGCGGTTTTCGGCCAGCGTGACCGCGCCCGCGTGATCCCGGAAGAGGCCATTGTGCCGCAGGGCGGCAAACAGTTTGTGATCAAAGTGGTCAACGGCACAACGCCCAACAGCCGCGTCTCCCAGCGCACTGAGGTCAAGCTGGGCTTGCGCAGCCCGGGCAAGGTTGAAGTGCTGGAAGGCTTGGAGCCTGGTGATTCGGTGGTCACTGCCGGTCAGCAGCGTGTGCAGCGTGACGGCACAGAGGTGAGGGTGCTGGATGTGGCGGCCGCCGCTGTGCCTGGCGCTCCGGCCTCCGGTGCTCCTGCTGCCGGTGCTCCTGCCGCCGGCGCACCCGCTAAACCAGCTGCAGATGCAAAACCTGCTGCCAAAGGCAAGTCTAATGCTGAGGGCAAGTCTGGTAACAGCAAAGCAGTCGCCGCTTTGGCTCCGCTGGTCGGCCCAGACCCTTGTCTGGCCGGTGTTGAAGATGCCGCGCCGCGCGGTGGTGCACGACCTGCGCCTGCGCCAAGCCCTAAGCCCGTCTCTCAGTCGAGCACTGAGGCCCTGAGGACACTGGCGCTCGCCTGATTTTTCAAGCCCTAACCGGGAATATTGACTATGCAACTAGCCGAAATATCCATACGTCGCCCGGTCTTTGCGACCGTGTTGTCGCTGCTGATTGTGCTCATTGGTGCTGTCAGTTTTAACCGCCTCACCGTGCGTGAGTACCCGAAAATCGACGAGCCGGTGGTCACCGTCAGCGTGCGTTATCTGGGCGCTTCTGCTGAAGTGATCGAGACGCAGGTGACCAAACCCCTGGAAGACTCGATCGCTGGTATTGACGGTGTGGATGTGATCACCTCCATCAGCCGCGCCGACCAGGGACAGATCAGTGTGCGTTTCCGGCTTGAAAAAGACGCTGACTCGGCTGCTGCTGAGGTGCGTGACCGCACCTCGCGTGTTCGCAATCGCTTGCCGCAGGCCATTGAAGAGCCGGTGATCGCCAAAGTCGAGGCCGACGCCTTTCCGGTGATTCAGCTTGCCTTTTCAAGTGATTCCCTGACGCCGCTGCAAATTAATGACCTGATCAACCGCATTGTCAAGCCGCGTTTGCAGACCGTCAGCGGCGTGGCGGATGTGCGTATTTTCGGCGAGCGCAAGTACGCCATGCGGGTGTGGCTGGACACCGACAGGCTGGCCGGCTACAAGCTGACCACGCAGGACGTTGAAGACGCTATCCGGCGCAGCAACCTGGAGTTGCCGGCCGGCCGCATCGAGTCGCAGCAACGCGAATTCAGCGTGACCTCGCAGACCAACTTGATCCGGCCCGGCCAGTTCGCCGACATCGTCGTCAAGAATGTCAATGGCTTTCCGGTCAAGATCCGTGACGTGGCCCGGGTTCAGGAGGGCCCTGCCGACGAGCGCACCGCCGTTCGTTTGAACGGCCGTTCAGCCGTGGCTGTGGGGGTGGTTCGTCAAGCAACAGCCAACCCGCTGGACTTGTCTCGGGGTGTGCGTGAGGCCATCCCCAAGCTCAAAGCTGATTTGCCCGGCGACATGCTGATTGACGTAGCCAATGACAACTCGGCCTTCATTGACCGTTCAATCAAGAATGTGTACGTCACGATTCTGGAGGCTGTGCTGTTGGTGGCCCTGGTGATCTTCGTGTTTTTGCGCACGCTGCGCGCCTCCATCATTCCGATCATCACCATTCCGGTCAGCCTGGTGGGCACTTTTGCGCTGATGTCGCTGGCCGGTTTCTCCATCAACACGCTCACCCTGCTGGCCCTGGTGCTGGCCATCGGCCTGGTGGTGGATGATGCGATCGTCATGCTGGAAAATATTTTCCGGCACATTGAAGAAGGCATGGACCCGTTTTCTGCCGGCATCAAAGGCGCACGTGAAATCGGGTTTGCGATCATCACCATGACGGCGACTTTGGTGGCCGTTTATGCGCCGCTGGCCTTCACGCCCGGGCGCACCGGCCGCTTGTTCATTGAATTCGCCCTGGCCTTGGCAGGCGCGGTGGTGGTGTCTGGTTTTGTCGCTTTGACGCTGACACCCATGATGTGCACAAAGTTTTTGCGCCACAACCCCAAACCCAACTTGTTTGACCGCTCGATGGAGCGACTGCTTACATCAGTTTCCAACGGCTATGGCAATTCGCTGCGCTGGATCATCACGCGACGCTTCCAGCCCGGCCCGAATGCCGGACTCGCCGGCATGCTGACATCTTGGGTGTTGCAAGTGCGCTGGCTGGTGCTAATTGGCATGGGTCTGATTGCCGTGGCGATCAGCATGATTGCACCTACTATCAAGCAAGAGCTGTCGCCCATGGAAGACCGGGGCGTGATCCTGGCCAACATCAATTCGCCAGACGGCTCCACCCTGGCCTACACCGACCGCTACGCCCGGGCGATGGAGAAAATGGGTCAACCTTTTAAGGAGTTTGACCGTATTTTTGTCAGCGCCGGCAATCCTACGGTGGCCCAGGCTACGATGATTTACCGCACCGTGGATTGGGAAGACCGCAAGCGCACCACCATGGAGATGGCGCGCGAGTTGCAGCCTAAATTTGCTTCACTGGCGGGTATCACTGCGTTCCCGATCACACCACCTTCTTTGGGCCAGGGCTTCCGGGAGCGGCCTGTCAACTTCGTGATACAGACCTCTGACAGCTACCAGAACCTTAATTTGGCAGTGCGCCAGATGTTGGATGAGATCGCTAAAAACCCCGGCATCGTGTCGCCGGACGTTGATCTGCGCTTGAACAAGCCTGAGCTGCGCATTGACATCGATCGCGCCAAAGCTGCCGAGCTGGGCGTTAATGTCGATGTGGTGGCCAGGGCCATTGAAACATTGCTGGGCGGGCGCAACGTGACCCGCTACAAGCGCGACGCAGAGCAGTTTGATGTGATCGTGCAGACACAGGCCAGCAACCGCAACACCCCCGATGACATTGACCGCATTTATGTGCGTGGACGTGGTGACGCCATGATTCCGCTGGGCGCCCTGGTCAAGGTACGTGAAACCGTTTCGCCGCGTGAGCTTAATCACTTCGGCCAGCGACGCTCTGCCACCATCACGGCCAATCTGGCAGGCGATTATTCTTTGGGTGAAGCGCTTAAGTTTTTAGATCAGACGGCCGCCAAGGTGCTCAAAAGCGGCTACACCACCGAGCTCAACGGTACGTCGCGCGAGTTCAAAAAATCGCAAGGCGCTTTGATCATTGTTTTTGGTCTGGCGCTGGTGTTTATTTTCCTGGTGCTTGCAGCCCAGTTTGAGAGCTTCATTGACCCGCTGGTGATCATGTTGTCGGTGCCGCTGTCCATGATCGGTGCCCTGTTAGCCCTCAAGTGGAGTGGCGGCTCGCTCAATGTGTATTCGCAGATCGGCCTGATCACCCTGGTCGGATTGATTACCAAACATGGCATCTTGATTGTCGAGTTCGCCAATCAGCTTCGCGAGCAGGGCATGACCATGATTGATGCCGTTGTCAAAGCGGCTTCTCAGCGCCTTCGCCCCATCATGATGACCACCGGTGCCATGGTACTGGGGGCCTTGCCGCTGGCGCTGGCCACAGGTGCCGGTGCCGAGTCGCGCATGCAAATCGGCTGGGTGATTGTGGGTGGCATGTCGCTGGGTACTGTGCTGACCGTGTTTGTGGTGCCCACCATGTACACCTTGTTTGCCCGCAAGAAAGTACCTGGTGCCAGCAAGCGCGAGGCGCATGAGAGCCCGGTTGCCGGCGAGCATGGTCACGGCATGGCGCCGGAAATCGTCGCCAAGTAAAGACGGGCTGTGTGTGAGCTGGCGGCGCTTAAATGGCGCCGTCAAACATCATCACGTCAACCAGATCGCCCGCAGCCACATGGCCTTGCCCGTGGTGCAGAACGATCAGGCCATTGGCCTCGGTCATCGAGCTGAGCACGCCGGAGCCTTGGTTGCCGGTCGTCCTGACCTGCAAAGATCCGTCTGCAGCACTTGAGACCCAGCCGCGCTGGTACTCGGTTCTACCGGCTTTTTTGCGCAGCGCTTCCTGGCTGTGGGCCTTCAGAAGCGGGGCGGCCTTGTCGGTGCAGCCCATCATTTGCAGCAGCGCTGGCCGCACAAAAGCCAAAAATGTGACCATCACCGCCACCGGATTGCCGGGCAGGCCAAAGAGCACCGCGCCAAGCTCTGCACCCGGGCTGGCTGCGATACGACCCACCGCCATGGGCCGGCCCGGTCGCATCGCAATGCGCCAGAAAGCCACATCGCCCAGCTTTTTCATCATGGCTTTGGTGTAGTCAGCCTCGCCAACGCTCACGCCGCCACTGGTGATGATGGCGTCAGCTTGGGCCGCCGCCCTGCGAAATGCCGCCTCGAGCTCGTCCGGCTTGTCTTGGACGACGCCCATGTCAATCACTTCGCAGCCTAAGCGCCTAAGTAAACCAAAGACGGTGTAACGGTTGCTGTCGTAGATGGCACCCTCACGGGGCGCTTGCCCCAGCGAGAGTATTTCGTCACCGGTTGAAAAGTAGGCCACGCGCAGCGCTCTAAAGCATGGTAGCGTGGCCAAGCCCAGGGATGCAGCCAGACCCAGCCGGGCCGGCGTGATCATTTGGCCGCGCCTGAGTGCGGGGTGGCCCAGGGCCACATCTTCACCGCGCAAGCGCCGGTTGTCGCCGGCTGCCAGAAGACCCGGGGCGATCACAATGAAATCGCTGTTGCCATCGGCAAAGCTGACCATTTCTTGCGGAACCACGGTGTCAAAGCCAGCCGGCATGATGGCGCCGGTCATGATCTTGACGCACTCGCCGATGCCGGCCTTGCTTGCCCAGGCTTTGCCTGCAAATGCAGTGCCCACCACCCGCAGCTGCAGTGCTTTGCCGGCTTGTAGTTGGCTGCCGTCAAAGGCATAGCCGTCCATGGCCGAGTTGTCATGCGGCGGCACATTCAGCGGCGAAATCACATCATGGGCCAGCACCCGGCCCAGAGCCTCAAACAAGCCCAGCGATTGTGATTCGCGCACCGGCGAGACCAGACGCGCCAAAAAATCGAGCACACCTTCAGCCGGCAGGGCTTGCGGGTCATAACCTTGCAGTTCGGCGGCGATCTGGGCAATGGTTTTCATGGCTTGGCTGTGCAGTTGGCGCTTGGACCTTAGCGCTTTTCCAGCTGATGCAGCTCGGCCAGCGTGTTGGCGTTGAAAAATGCCTTCGGGTCATCGCCTGGCAGGTCAAAGGGCACCAGCGCGGTCTTGTGCAGGGCTGTCCAAGCATCGATTTTACGGCCGCCACCTTGAGTGAAACGGACCAAGCTCTCCAACATGACTGAACGCATCAGGCAAAACACCGGCTGCGGGCGCAACTGTCCGTCCTCCTCGCGCGCCGCTGCCATGGCGATCTCGGCTTCTTCAGTTTCCAGCGCTGAGGCCAGCCGGGCCACGAGGTCGAGTGGGAACAAGGGCGTGTCGCAGGGCACAGTCACTATAAAAGCGGTTTCGGCGCGCTCCAAGCCGGTCAGAAAACCGGCCAGCGGCCCGGCAAAGTCGCCCAGGCTGGCGGCATCCGGCCAGACCGGCACGCCAAAGGATTCGTAAGCGGCCAGGTTGCGGTTGGCATTGATCAGCAACTCGCCCACCTGCGCGCTCAGGCGCAACTGGGTGTGCAGCGCCAGTGGCACGCTGTTGAAGTTTTGCAGGCCCTTGTCAGCCCCACCCATGCGGGAACCGCGGCCGCCGGCAAGGATGACGCCGGTGATGTCAGAGATGTCTATCATGAGGGGCAGTCAAAAGTCGGGGATGGATCCCTGCCTGCGCAGGGATGACGTTGGGTAGGCAGGGATGACGTTGGGTAGGCAGGGAAGGCGGTGGGTAGGCAGGGATGACATTGGGTAGGCAGGGATGGCGTTTTTGCTGTCATTCCCGCGAAGGCGGGAATCCATCCCATGACTGCGCTTGAACACGCGTTCACGTTCAGCCACCGATGTAACTCATCTCAACGCGTTTCAGGCCTTCGCCTGGCATCGTGTCGGCGGGCAGGGCGGCGCGCAGCTCAGAATAGCGATCGCCCCGGTTTTGCCAGATGTTCGCGACAGCACCGGCGATTTGGGCGTCCGAAAAATCGCCGCGCAGCAGGGCCCGCAGGTCGTGACCCTGGCTGGCGAAGAGGCATAAAAACAGCTTGCCCTCGGTTGACAAGCGGGCGCGGTTGCATTCACCGCAAAACGCCTGCGTGACGCTGCTGATGACGCCGACTTCTCCGGCCCCGTCGGCATAGCGCCAGCGTTCGGCGGTCTCGCCGGGGTAATTAGGATCAATCGCTGAAAGCGGGAATTCGGCCTGCAGGCGCTCGATGACCTGCGCCGACGGCAGCACCTCGTCCATGCGCCAGCCGTTGGTGGCGCCCACGTCCATGTACTCGATGAAACGCAGAACCACGCCCGAGTTGCGGAAGTGGCGGACCATGGGCAGGATTTCAGCGTCGTTGGTGCCGCGCTTGACAACCATGTTGACCTTGATCGGCGCCAGGCCCACGCGCTGTGCTTCTTCAATGCCTTTGAGCACATCGGCCACCGGAAAGTCCACGTCATTCATGCGCCTGAACACTGCGTCATCGAGCCCGTCCAGGCTGACGGTGATGCGTTGCAGGCCGGCGTCTTTCAGGCTTTGGGCTTTTTTGGCCAGCAGCGATGCGTTGGTGGTGAGCGTGATGTCCAGGGGCTGACCGCCCGGCGTCTGAATTTTTGCCAACATCCCGATCAGCACTTCCAGATGCTTGCGCAGCAGCGGCTCGCCACCGGTCAGGCGGATTTTTTCGACGCCGTGGGCGACAAAGACCTTGGCCAGGCGGGTGATTTCTTCAAAGCTCAGCAGCGAGCTTTGCGGCAAAAATGCGTAGTCCTTGTCAAACACCTCGCGCGGCATGCAGTAGCTGCAGCGGAAGTTGCAGCGGTCGGTCACGCTGATGCGCAGGTCACGCAGCGGCCTGGCCAGGGTGTCGGCCAGCAGGCCCGTGGGCGTGAGCAGTTCAGCCGGAACCAAGGGCACACGGCTGGCGTAGCGGATGTCAGCAAGGGGAATGATTTTGTCTGTCATGCATGTCTCAATGGACTGAATTTACCTCATCGCATTGCTACCCCGGCCTTAAGCGCAGCGCGCACCGTCAACTTCAATACAAACACCGCTGATGAAAGCCGCCTCGTCACTGGCCAGGTACAGCGCAGCATTGGCCACGTCCAGTGCTGTTGAGAAGCGTCCTAGCGGGATACTGGACAAAAAGCGGGCGCGGCGGGCCTCGCCCTCAGCGCCTTCCATGCTGCCGCCGGCAAAATCGGCAGACAGGCCCGTCTCAGGGTTGAACACCGGGTTGATGCAGTTAACGCGAATCTGGTCCGGCCCCAACTCGGCGGCGAGTGACTTGCTGGTGATGATGACCGCACCCTTGGAGCCGTTGTACCAGGTCAGACCCGGGCGCGGACGCACGCCGGCAGTCGATGCGATGTTGATCAAGCTGCCGCCACCCTGCGCGCGAAACACCGGCACTGCATGCAGGGTGGAAAGGTAAATGCTTTTGACATTGACGGCGTAGCAGCGGTCAAAGTCGGCTTCGCTGACCTCGAGCGCGGGTTGGTTACGGTGCGTCCAGCCGGCGTTATTGACCATCACATCCAGCCGGCCGTACTGAGCCACGGCGTGCGCGACCAGCGCCTTGACCTGAGCGCTTTGTGTGACATCGGCCGCAAAAAAAGAAGCCTGCCCGCCGGCGCTCACGATGCTGCTTACCACCCGCTGGCCCTGGCTGGAGTCAATGTCGTTGACCACCACGCGGGCGCCTTCTTGCGCCAAACGCAGCGCGATGCCTTCGCCGATGCCGCCGCCGGCGCCTGTGACGATGATGGATTTATTGAGCAGCCGCATGGTTGTGTCCTGGGTTTGAAATAAAAAATGAAAAATCCGCGTTGTCGCAGGGCAGCGCCAGCCGCAAGTGTTCAGTCGTGCTTAAAGGCCACCGTTTTGAGCGTGGTGAATCCGTGCAAGGCTTCAAATCCTTTTTCGCGGCCATAGCCGGATGATTTGACACCGCCAAAAGGCAGCTCGACGCCGCCGCCGGCACCGTAGTTGTTGATGAAGACCTGACCGCTGCGCACACGCTTGGCCATGCGGAACTGGCGTGCGCCGTCGCGTGTCCAGACGCCGGCCACCAGGCCGAAGGGGGTGGCGTTGGCCATCTCCACCGCCTCGTCTTCACCCCTGAAGCGCATGGCGCACAGCACCGGGCCAAAAATCTCTTCTTGTGCCAGCCGGTGTCTCACCGGCACATCGCGCAGCAGCGTGGGCGCCTGGTAAAAACCGGCTTCGGGTGCTTCGTCAACCACCCGGCCTTGCGCCACCATGGGTATGCCGGCAACCTGCGCATCGCTTAAAAAATCCCAGACGCGTTGCTGCTGGCTCTGGCGGATCAGCGGCCCCAAGTCCAGGTCCATGGCGGCCGGACCCACCCGCAGGCGCGCAAAGGCTGCACCCAGGCGCGCTAGCAGCGGCTCGTAAATGCTTTCTTCCACCAGCAGGCGTGAGCCGGCCGAGCAGGTTTGGCCGGCGTTTTGCACGATGGCGTTGACAAAGGTCGGCAGCGCCGCGTCCAGGTCCGCGTCCGCAAAGACGATCTGCGGGCTTTTGCCGCCCAGCTCTAGCGTCACCGGGCAATGCCGCTCGGCCGCGACCTGCTGGATCAAAGTGCCCACGCCGGGGCTGCCGGTGAAGCTGATGTGGTCTATGCTGGGATGCCGGGCCAGCGCATCGCCAACCTCATGGCCGTAACCCGTGACGATGTTGATCGCTCCCGGCGGAAAACCGGCCTCAGCGGCCAGCTCGGCCACGCGCAGCAGCGACAGGCAGGCGTCTTCGGCCGGCTTGACCACGCAGACATTGCCGGCCGCCAGGGCGCCGCCCACACTACGCCCGAAAATTTGCATCGGGTAATTCCACGGAATGATGTGGCCAGTCACACCGTGCGGCTCGTGCCAGGTCAGCACGCTGAAGCCGGTCTGGTAGGGAATGGTCTGCCCGTGCAATTTGTCACAGGCCCCAGCGTAAAACTCAAAGTAGCGCGCCAGCGCATGGGCATCGGCGCGAGCCTGCTGGGTCGGTTTGCCGCAGTCGCGTTGCTCGATGGCCGCGAGCTCTTCGGCATGCTCGGTGATTTTGCGCGACAGCTGCATCAGCAGGCGACCACGCTCGGCGGCACTCAGCTGGCGCCAGTGGCGCTGCAGGCAGTCTTGCGCAGCGCGCACAGCGTCGTCGATGTCTGTGGCATTGCTGCGCTGGAGCTGTTCATAGGTCTGGCCGTCTGAGGGGTCAATGACGGGGATGAACAGGCCGCTGGCAGAGGCTTGCCTGGCGTTGCCGATGTAGTTGAGTTGCATGGCTGTATTTTGCGCGCAGCGATGGGGTTGCCTGGGGTCTGGTCTGTAGGTCCCATATAGTGGGACACGCGGGTTCTTGTAGGGTAAATCTGCGCGTCGGGCGGGTCGGCCTCACGCACAATCCATCTCAAGCAGCGTAGTTGCCTTCGTTGCCCCGCATAGAGTCTGACGCGATTTTTTAAGGATTTCCGGCGTGTACATCGGCGAGCAACTCACCAATCCTCCCGCAGAGCGTTTGCGCCTTTCGGCTCAGTTGGGTGTCGAGCATGTGGTGATCGACAACCGTGGCACAGAGCTCGTCAAGCCCGGCGGCCTTTGGGATGTGGCCAAGCTGCGTTCCTACCGCGAATGGGTCGAGAGCTTCGGCCTGAAGATTGACCTGTTTGCGCTCGACGTTGGCGCTATCTTGCTCGACTTTCTGACCGACGAAGCCAGCGCTCGCCGACAGGCGGCGGTGTTGCAGCAAAACATACGCATTGCCGCGCAAGCCGGTTTAACAGCCCTCAAATACAACGTGCAGATGGTTGGCATCACGCGCACCGGTCTGCGCCCCGGCCGCGGTGGGGTGCAGTACTCGGGCTTCAAGCACGCTGCTTACACCCCCGAGGCTGACCGCCAGCATTCTTATTGGGGTGTGGGTTACCCGACCAACCAGGACGAGGGTGGCGCCGCCTCGGACTTGCTGTGCGGCCAGAAAATGGCCAAAGAGGTGCCACCGGTCACCGAAGAAGCCGGCTGGCGCGCCATTGAATTTCTCGTCAGCAGCATGGTGCCGGTGGCCGAAGAGGTCGGTATCAAGCTGGCCTGCCATCCGCACGACCCGGCTTACCCGGTAGGCGGACTCAACGGGGTCGAGCATGTGCTGGGTTCCATCGAAGGCATGCGCCGTTTCATTGCACTGAGCGACAGCCCGCTGCATGGCCTGAATTTTTGCCAGGGCACGGTGGCCGAGATGGCCAGCGATCCACACAGCTATGTGTTGCGCGCGATCGAAGAATTTGCGCCACGCATTTTCATGGTTCATTTTCGCAACATCAAGGGCGGCTACCTCGACTTTGCCGAGGTCTTTCCCGATGAGGGCGACGTGGACATGAACGACGCCATTCGCGCCTATCAGCGCGCCGGTTATGCCGGCATACTGTGCCCCGACCATGTGCCGCTTTCCGAGCTGGATCCGAACCGCGAGCGCTTCATGTCTTTTGCCCTCGGTTACACGCGCGGCTTGTTGCAGGCGGCGGGTTACCTGCCGCGCCGTACAACTCTGGCAGACTAAGCGCGGCTGTCGCCATACAAAAACTTATTCGGTGCACAACTTTAGCAATTTCGACAATCAAGGAGACAACATCATGATTCGCAGATCCCTCATCAGCCTTGCCGCCATGACCACCCTGGGCGCCGCT
Source organism: Polaromonas sp. (assembly GCA_044350025.1). Lineage (GTDB taxonomy): Bacteria > Pseudomonadota > Gammaproteobacteria > Burkholderiales > Burkholderiaceae_C > Polaromonas. The sequence continues at coordinate 14,580 of JBILIK010000016.1, forward strand.
TTGCCACTGGCCGCGCTGGCCCAGTCCGACTATCCCAACAAGGCCGTCAAGCTGATCGTGCCCTTTCCACCCGGTGGCACCAGCGACATCATGGGCCGCATGGCTGCAGAAGAGCTCGGCAAGATCCTCAAGCAGCCCTTCGTGATCGAAAACATCGGTGGCGCCGGCGGTGTGATCGGCACCGAGCGCGCCCTTAAAGCAGCGCCTGATGGCTACACCATCGTGCTCACCGGCGTCGGCCAGAACGCCGTAGCGCACGGACTGGATCCGCTGCCCAAATACAACTCCAACACCGACTTCGTTCACATCTCGCAAATTCACTCCGGGCCCAACGTGCTGGTGGTGCATCCGGGCACGCCCTTCAAGACGCTAAAGGAATTGGTCGATTTCGCCAAGGCCAACCCCGGCAAGATGGACTACGGCTACACACCGGCGGCCTCGGGTCACATGGCCATGGAACAGTTCAAACAAACCGCGGGCATCTTCATGCTGGGCATTCCCTACCGTGGCGGCGGCCCCATGATGACCGACATTCTGGGCGGCACCATCAAGATGATGTTCATCAACCAGGACGTCGCCCTACAACATGTCAAGGCCGGCAAACTGCGCGCTTTGGCTGTCAGCAGCGCCCAGCGCAACCCGCTGTACCCCGATGTGCCCACTGTGGCCGAGTCCGGCTACAAGGGCTTTGAAGCGCTGTCATGGTCAGGCATTTCGGTGCCCAAAGGCACGCCGCAGGCTGTGGTTGACAAGCTCGAAGCGGCCATGGTTCAAGCCATGCAGTCGCCCGCCATCAAGCAACGCATGGAGTCCCAGGGCTTTGTGGTGCCGACGCAGGGCTCCAAGCCTTACGCCGAGTTCGTCAAGAGTGAAGAAGCCCGCTGGACCCAGGTCATCAAGACCGCCGGCATCAAGTCGCAATAAAGCTAAGGCTGCCGCATGAACCCCACCATCCGGCTGGATCCTATGGACAACGTGGTGGTGGCCCGTGTGGCCATCAGTGCCGGCACTGAGGTGCCGGCGGAGGGCATCACGGCACTGCAAGACGCGCCCGCCGGCCACAAACTGGCAGCGCGCTTCATCGTCCGCGGCGAGAAGGTGCTCAAGTACAACACCGTGATTGGTTTTGCCACCGAGGACCTGCCGCCCGGGACCTGGATGCACAGTCACAACATCGCTTTCGGCGACACTGACCGTGACTACCGTTTCAGTCAGGATTACCAGCCGGTAGACGTGCTGCCGCCGGACAGTCGTGCCAACTTCATGGGCATCGTGCGCGCAGACGGCCGTGTGGCCACGCGCAACTACCTGGGTGTTTTTGTCGTGGGTAATTGCGGTGCGACTGCAGCGCGCAAGATCTCCGATTACTTTGACGAAGAGCGGCTGGCGGATTTTCCAAACATCGACGGCGTGGTGCCCTATGTGCACGAGACGGGCTGCGGCATGGAGATGACCGGCGAGCCGATGGACCTGCTGCGCCGCACGATTGCCGGCCACATGCGCCACCCCAACACGGCGGGTGCTCTGGTCATTGCACTGGGTTGCGAGCGCAACAACATCTGGGGCTTTCTCGAGCAGGAAAAGCTCGCTGTCGGCCCCTTGCTTCAGACGCTGGTGATTCAGGATGCCGGGGGCATGGCCGAGACCATTGCCAAGGGCCGGGACATCATTCGCAGCATGCTGCCAGAGGCCAACCGCATCGAGCGGGTGCCGTGCTCGGCAGAGCACCTCATGGTCGGACTGCAATGCGGTGGCTCTGATGGTTTTTCAGGCCTGTCGGCCAACCCCGCTTTAGGCGTGGCCATGGACATTCTGGTGCGCAACGGCGGCACCGCCATCCTCAGTGAGACCAGCGAGATTTATGGTGTCGAGCACACGCTCACGGCGCGTGCGGTGACGCCTGCTGTGGGCCAGCAGCTGGTGGACCGTATGAACTGGTGGCTGAACTACAACAAGGGCCGCGACACGCAGATCAACGGCCGTGTCAGCCCCGGCAACAATGCCGGCGGACTGGCCAATGTGCTCGAAAAATCGCTTGGCGGCGCTAAAAAGGGCGGCAACAGCCCGCTGATGGCCGTCTATGAATACGCCCACCCGGTCACGCAGCACGGCCTGGTCTTTATGGACACGCCGGGTTATGACCCGGTGAGCGCCACCGGACAGATTGCCGGTGGTGCCAACCTGATTGCCTTCACCACCGGTCGCGGCTCCTGCTTTGGCTCGGTGCCGGCGCCCACCGTCAAGCTGGCCAGCAACACCCCCATGTTCAATCACATGAAAAACGATATGGATATAAATTGCGGCAGCATCATTGATGGGCAGGCCACGCTCCAAGAAATGGGGCAGTCGATTTTTGATTTGCTGCTGCGCACTGCCTCCGGCCAAAAGAGCAAAAGCGAGATCGTCGGCATGGGTGAAAACGAGTTCGCCCCTTGGCAGATCGGGGTGCTCGCATGACGACTGTCGGCAGCGCCTGGCCGCGTTACCAGCTGGCTGAACTCACTCGCTTTGTGGTCGGGCTTTTCAGTGCCACCGGCATGGACCCGGACAAGGCCGAAGCGGTGGCCGCGTCGCTGATTGCCGCCGACAGCATGGGCCACAGCACGCACGGCCTGGCCCTGGCGAGCTGGTACCTGGATGCCGCACGCAGCGGCGTCATGGCCACCCGGGGTGAGATGCGCGTGCTCAACGACCGCGGCGGCTGCATCACCTGGGACGGCCAGCGCTTGCCGGGTTCATGGCTGATCTCGCGCGCCATCGACGTGGCGCTTGAGCGCATCGAGGCGCAGGGGGTCGTGACGGTGGTCATCGCCAACAGCCACCACACGGGCGCACTGGCCACCTACCTGCCGCGCCTGACTGAGCGCGGGCTGCTGGTGCAGTTGGTGTGCTCGGCGCCGGCAGCGCGCGGTGTGGCGCCCTTTGGCGGCTCAGAGCCACTGCTCAGCCCCAATCCGATGTCGGCCGGCATTCCGACCGAAGGCGACCCGGTGCTGCTGGACATCAGCGCATCGATCACCACGCTCAACAGTGCGCGCCAATTACTGGCGCGCGGTGAACGCTTTCCGGCCATGTGGGCCATGGACGCCAGCGGCCAGCCCAGCGACGACCCGGCGGCTGTGCTCAGCGGCGGCGGCTCGCTGCTGCCAACCGGGGGCTTTGATCATGGTCACAAGGGCTACGGCATGGCCTTGCTCGCCGAAGCGCTGACGCAAGGCCTGCCCGGCTACGGCAGGGCCGACGCACCGACCGGCACCACCATGGGCATCTACCTGCAGGTCACCGACCCCGCTGCTTTTGCCGGCAAAGAAGCCTTCACCCGGCAGTCGCAATGGCTGGTGGATGCCTGCCACGCCAACAAGCCATTGCCGGGCCGGCCGCGCGTGCGCATGCCGGGCGAGCAGGCCATGGTCAAAAAACGTCAGTCAGCGCTGGCCGGTGTGCCGCTGGGACACGGCGTGATGGCCTCACTCGAGCTGGCCGCACGGGCCGCCGGACTGCAATGCCCCGCGGCGATTCAGGGCGACTGAGGCAGCAGGGGTTGGAGCCCACGCGCCCAGGTCAGCAGGGCTGACCCTGAAGCTGCATCAGCCAAGCCGGCGCGTCTTGCAGCGCCACAGGGCGAAGGAATCGGTCCATCGCGGCATCGCCGACCGAAGTGGTCATCGGTTGTGTGGACGAAGGCCAAGGGCCGCCGTGTTGTTGGGCGGCGGTCACGGCCACGCCGGTGGGCACGCCGGCAAACAGCACGCGGCCGGCGATCTGGGTGGCCTGGCGAACCAGCAGGCGCGCTTCTGCGTTGTCGGTGTCGGCGCCCCAGATGGTCACGGTCAGGCTGCCGGCGACGGCGCGCAGCACGTCAAGCACCTGGGCGGCGTTGTCTGCACGCACGATCAGGCTGGACGGACCGAATACCTCATCGTGCAAGGCTGTCTTGGCAATGAACTCGTGGGCCGAGACTTCTGCCAGGAAGGGGCGCGGCGCCTCTGGGGTGCCTTCTTCATGCAGCAGCGTGGTGACGCCGGCCTTGATCATGTGGGCCACGCCGGCATCAAAGGCACTGCGCATGGCGGGTGTCAGCATGGCATGCGGCTTTTGCGCGGCCAGTGCAGTAAGCAATTGCGCTACAAAAGCGTCGCTGGCGGCATCTTTGAGCAGCACGATCACGCCGGGGCTGGTGCAGAACTGGCCGCAGCCAAGTGAAATAGAGCCGGCCAGCGTGGTCGCCAGTTCAGCGCCGCGAGCGGCCAGGATGCCGGGCAGGGCCACAACCGGGTTGATGGAGCCAAGTTCGCCGTAGAAAGGAATCGGCCGCGGCCGTGCGTTGGCCACGGCTTGCAAGGCTGCGCCGCCACGGGTCGAGCCGGTGAAAGCGCCTGCGGCGATGGCCGGGTGCTGCACCAGGCGCACACCGACATCAGAGCCGCCGCCCTGGATCATGCCGATCAGACCGGCTGGCAAACCCTGTGCCTTGAGAACTTGCTGGATCAGGCCAAAAACGCGGTTGGACAAATGCAGATGGCCTGAGTGCGCCTTGATGACCACCGGGCAACCGGCGGCCAGTGCGGAGGCGGTGTCACCACCCAGCACAGAAAAAGCAAACGGGAAGTTGCTGGCCGAGAACATGGCCACCGGTCCCAGCGGCACGCGTACGCGCGCCATGGCGGGATGGCCGACAGGCGGGCCGCCGGCCACGGCCGGGTCGTCGGTGAATTTGAAGGCTTCGCCTCGTTCGGAGAGGTCGGCAAAGCGACGCAGCTGAAAAGCCGTGCGGTCCAACTCGCCGTTCAGGCGCACCGGGCCAAGGGCGGTTTCTTCGTCGGCCAGCGGGACCAGACCTTCGCGGTCAGCTTCGAGTGCGCTTGCCAGGCCGCGCAGCAAGGCTGCACGCACGTTGCCGGCGCTGGCAGACCAGTCGCCAAACGCGGCAGCAGCGGCCACGGCGGCGGCGTCTACCTGGGCTTCGGTGGAGGCGGGAAGAGGGGCACCAAAGGCTTCGCCGGTACGGGCTTGAATGGACTGGAGGGTTTTCATGAAAAGAGTAGTGAACTGAAATAAAAGGGTTCGGTCAGCCGGTCAGAAGCGCGTCGGGACCGCCGAAATGGCTTGGGGCAATGGTAAGGCTTTTGCACATGCTTTTTTATTCCCAGCGCAAGTGGTAACCCCGTCCTGCATAGTCAAAATCCACCAGCTCGCCCATGTGGGTGTCGCCCACCTGGGTCAGCTCGGCCGTGTCCTTGACGGTGGGCGCCGCGTAGTAAGCGCGAATTTCGCGGATCAGGCCGCTGGCCTTGTCAAACACGTACCACTCGTCGCCGCGCTGCGCGGTCTTGAAGTTGCGCTTCCAGTGCGTCCACTCGATCACTGCTTCGTCGCTGTTGTGGCTGATCAGCACTTTCTCGATGGTCCATTGCGAGCCGAGATTTTCGACGCACCAGATCCATTTTTTGCTGATGGTGTCGGCGCTGCGCCAGGGGATCTCGGGCAGGCCCGGCGGGAAGTAATGAACCGCATCAGGCGTGAAACAGCTCATGAGCGCGTCGTAGTCGGCGGCGTTGCAAGCATCGAAATAGCGACGGATCAGCGCTTCGTGGGGGTGCAGGGTGGCGTTCATGAGGGGACCTTCAAGCTGTCGCCGGCCGGGCGGGGGCGATGGGTTTTCTGCCGCCGGCCACCCAGGCCTGGTGCGCAGCACGGGTTTCGGGGCTGGGCGGGTACAGGCCCCACAGCTTTTCGCCTGCCTGTACGCGCAGAGCCAGGTAGGCTTCGAGGTCATCCTGAACTTCGCACAAGTTGGCCATTTCTTCAGCGCAGTGTGCCGGTATCACGCTGATGTTGTCGCCGTCGCCGTGAATCACATCACCCGGGTAGATCGCTACGCCGGCGCAGCCGATGGGCACTTGCAAGTCGGCCACGTGGTGGTAGCTCAGGCGCGTGGTGGCGGTGACGCCGCCGGCCCAGATCGGAAAGTCCATGCCGGTCAGTTCGGTGCCGTCCCTGAACGCGCCGTCCGTGACCACGCCGCGCGCGCCGCGCATCATCATGCGGGTGATCAGCATATTGCCCATGGACGCAGCGCGCGGGTCGCGGTTGGAGTCAATCACCACCACTTCGCCGGGTCGCACCTGTTCCACGCCGACCCATTGCAGGTTGTTGATGTGCGGCTCGGTGGTGAGTGTGGCGTAGGTGTCGATGTCCTCACGGGCCGGAATGAAGCGCATGGTGTAGGCGCGACCGGCAAAGGGTTTGAGTTTTTTGTTTAGCGGCGTTAGGCCCATCAGCACCGGCTGGCGATAGCCCTTTTTGAACAACTGCGTGGTCAGCGAGCCGCTGCTTACTTTGGCCAGACGGTCCAGCACGGCGTCGGGGACAAAAACAGGGGCGGGGCGTGGCGGGGTGGGGGTGACGGTCAAGGTCATGGGGTGTGTCAGTCTTTGGTTTTCGGAAGAGTCTTGAGCTGTGAAGCCTCAGGATCATGGTAGTAGCCACGCTGGCATCGGCCAATGGCGCCGGGTCATTCTGAGGCGATCCTGTCCCATATGTTGGAAAATACTGGAATGAAAGTAAATACCGGTGACGGAACCGCCTCCCTCGAAAAAGCTATGGACATTCTGGACGCCGTTGGCGCCTCGCCACAGGGGCTGTCGCAAATCGAGCTGTCAGCGCGGCTGAAAGTTCCGCGAACCACCTTGTACCGGCTGCTGGCCACGTTGGTCGCCCGTGGCATGCTGCGCCGCGAGCCCGCCCGGCGCGTCTACTGTCTGGGCTTTCGGTGTTTTGAAATGGCGCGCAGCGCCCACGCTATGCCCGACCTGTCGGTCGCTGCCAGTGTGGAACTGCGTGCGCTGCGCGACCTGACCGGGGAAACCTCTTACCTGGCCACGCTGGACGGGCTGGAAGTGCTGTCGCTTGAGCGCTGCGAAGGCGCACACAGCCAGCGTTCGCAAGCGGCTCTGGGTCAGCGCAAGCCCTTGCACTGCACCAGCCAGGGCAAAGCCATCTTGTCGGCACTTGACGACGTCACCCGTGAGGCGCTGCTGCGCGAGATCTCGCTCAAGCCGCTGACGCCGCGCACCATCACCGACCGGCGCCGCCTGCAAGCTGAGCTGCGGATCACCGCGGCCCGGGGCTGGTCGGTGGACGACGAGGAAATCGCGATGGGCGTGCGCTGCGTGGGTGCGCCCGTGGTGGACGCCGCCGGCAAGGTGCGCGGTGCCATCAGCGTGGCCGGCCCGGCTTACCGGATGACGATGGCACGCGTGCAGGGCCTGGGGCCGGAACTGGCGGAAGCCGGTCGGCGCATTGGCGCGCAGTTGGCAGTGCAGGCCGCTGCGAGCTTGCCGGCGGAGGCGCAAGCGGTGCCCGGCCCCTGGGCTTTCAGGGGTGAATTTGCGCGCTGGTGCCCCGCCAGCCGGTCGCTGTACTGGGCCGACAGCTTAGCGCCTGCCGTGCGGGTATTGGACGGTCGGCAAGACCGCGAACTGGCCGTGTTGGACGCCCCCCTGACCGGGCTGCTGGTGCACGCCGGCCGTTTGCTGGCGGCCTGTGAAGCCGGCTATTGGCTGCTTGATGAACTGGCCGGCGCCCGTGCGCGCGTCAGCCCGCTGCACGCCTGGCCGGGTGCTGCACCCACCGCTTTGTGCACAGCGCCGGACGGCAGTGTCTGGACTTGTCAGCCTGCCGACGCAGCGCACTGGCGGGTGGCGCCCTTGTCGCCGGTAGCCGCTCCGGCAGACAGTGGCTGGGTGCTGACCGAAGCCATCAATGCATTGGCCTGGGACGGCAGCGGAAACATTTTGTACGGTCTTGCCAGTGCATCTGGCGTGATTCTGGTGATGCAGCGCGGCCAGCCGGCCGTGCGTCGTCTGGCCACGGTGCCCAGGGGCTCGGGCCGGCTCAGCGGCTTGGCGGTCGATGCCTCCGGTGGCATCTGGACTGCCTTGCAAGGCGGCTGGAGCGTGCTGCGTTTTGCCCCCGATGGCAGCCAGAACCTCGTGATCGGCCTGCCGGTGCCCAGCCCCAGCGATGTGGCGCCGGGCGGCGAGGGCATGGGCACGCTTTACGTCACCAGTTCCCGCCAGCCGGTGTCACTGGAGGCCCTGGGCACCGCTCCGCTGTCAGGCCGTCTCTTCAAGGTGAAATTGGCGGCTTGAGCCGTGAGCGCCTCCGTCATCCGCCCGCCTGCCGGGTTCATTGGATGGATTCCTGCCCGTGCAGGCATGGCGGAGCCGGGGCGGTGATCGATCTAAGCCAGGTAAGCGCCTCAGCTGGCGAGCTGATGCATCACGCTGATCAGGTCTGACTTGCCCTCGAAACCAATGCCTGGCAACGGCGGCAGGTTGACATAGCCATTTTGCACTTTGACACCATCGGGAAAACCCCCGAAGGGTTGGAACAGGTCCGGGTAGCTCTCGTTGCCACCCAGACCCAGTCCGGCGGCAATCGCCAGGGACATCTGGTGGCCGCCGTGCGGAATGCAGCGTGCGGGTGACCAGCCGTTCTCTTTGAGCATGTCCAGCGTGCGCAAATACTCCACCAGGCCGTAGCTCAGGGCGCAGTCAAACTGCAGCCAGTCGCGGTCGGCTCGCATGCCGCCGTGGCGGATCAGGTTGCGGGCGTCCTGCATCGAGAACAGGTTTTCGCCGGTGGCCATAGAGCCCTGGTAGACCTCGCCGAGTTTGGCTTGAAGTTCGTAGTCAAGCGGGTCGCCGGCTTCTTCGTACCAGAACAGCGGGTATTGCGACATCGCGCGGCCGTAGGCCATGGCCGTGGGCAGGTCAAAGCGGCCGTTGGCGTCTACGGCCAGGTGCTGGCCGGGGCCGAGGATATTGAGCACCGATTCGATGCGCTCACAGTCGTCGGCCAGCGAGGCGCCGCCGATCTTCATCTTGACCACCGAGTAGCCGCGTTCGAGGTAACTGGTCATCTCGCGTTGCAGCTGCTCAATGCCTTTGCCGGGGTAGTAATAACCACCGGCCGCGTAAACAAAAACACGCGGGTTGGGCGTGCCCTTGCCGTAGCGTTCGGCCAGCAGTTGAAACAGCGGCTTGCCTTCGATCTTGGCCACCGCGTCCCACACAGCCATGTCGATGGTGCCGACCGCCACCGAGCGCTCGCCGTGACCGCCCGGTTTTTCGTTGGTCATCATGCGGGTCCAGATTTTGTGCGGGTCCAGGTTGTCGCCGGTGTCGTTCAAGAAGGACTCGGGCGGCGCCTCAAGCAGACGCGGCAAAAAACGTTCGCGTATCAGCCCGCCCTGGCCGTAGCGGCCGTTGGAGTTGAAGCCGTAGCCCACCACCGGCTTGCCGTCCCGGATCACGTCTGTCACCACCGCCACCAGGCTGAGGGTCATCTTCGAGAAGTCGATATAAGCGTTACGTATGTCCGACTTGATCGGGAGCGTGGATTCGAGGATGTTGACGATTTTCATGGGGCTGAGTTAAGGCGTTGAAAGTAGAGTTGCAAGCCAATAGACGCAGTAGCGACGAGGCGGTTTGGGTCGTAGCACTACAGCTCCATTGTGGGACGCATGCTTCTGGATGCTACAAAGCGCCAGCGCCCGACGAAAGTTGCAACAGCTAGAGCGCAGATTCCCCAAACTCCGACGATCATCAAGGGGCTTTGCCAATTGCTTTCGTAGGCGCCAAACATGCTGGCTTTGATGCTTTTGACAACCCAGGTCATTGGTAACCAGGGGCTGATTTCTGAGTAAACACTGCCCGTCAGTTCAACCGGGATAAAGCCACCGGATGCCGAAATCTGCAGGGCTAAAAATAGCATGGCAAGCGCTTTGCCTGCATCACCCAGAGCGCGTGTCAAGGCAAACACAATGAGCATGAAGGTCAGGGCGCTACAGGCCAAGGTCAATGCCAAGGCGGCAGGGTTTTGAACTGCAATATTCAGCACGAAGCGGACAATGGAAAAAATCAATGCCGCCTGAATCAACACCAGCAAAGAAGGGACAAAAACCTTGCCTGATACAAGTGCCATGCGCGAAAACCGCTTTGCCAGTCTAGGCTGCAGGCGAACATGGATCAAAAATGCTGCCACCCCTGCGCCCAACCAAAGGGCCAAGGGGATGATATTGGGGGCAAATCCGCTGCCGTAGTTAGCCACTGCGTCCTCTATTTCCAGTTGCGGCGAAACAGAATGCGCCAAACCCGCTGCACTGCCCCCTATGGCGGGCGCCGCCCCGGGAAGTTCTGTGAGCATCAGATCCAAGCCGACCGTCAGGTATTGGGCCCCTTCGGTCACCCGTTGAATGCCTTCGTGGAGCTGTTGAAAATTTTGGGCTAATTCGGCCGTGCCGGTGCTCAGTTGAGTGAGCTGTTGCTCTTCAGGAAGAGCGCCTGTCATGGAATTCATTCCCCTGCGTAAATCTCGGATTCCAAATGTCAGTGTCCTGAGGTTGTTGTTCAGCGAAGACATTCCTGTACTGAGTTTTTGCTGCCCGTCTGCCGCTTGACGCAAGCCTTGGTCTATTTGAACCATGCTTTCGCTTAATTGGCTAACTCCTTCGAGCAGCGGGGCAGGTACGAACAGGCGGTTGTCCAAGTCGACCTTCAAAGCTTCGACGCTTTGCAGCAGCTTTTGGTGGCCGGTGAGCAACTCATTGAGACCTTTGCTCAGATCCTGGTGGTCCGCAGCCAGAGATTCGGCCCCGAGACGCAGGCCGCGTACGTTTTCGGCAGGGGGCAGACCGCCTGCTGTGGCGCGGATACCGTTGCCCAATGTTTGGGTGCCCTCGGTCATTTTGTCGATGCTGCTTTGCAAGCGCACAAAGCCTTGTTTCATGCCGGCGCTGGCCGCTTCGGTTTTGGCTGTGCCGCTCGCTAATTCTTGGGCCCCTTGACTGAGTTTGGCGACCCCTTCGCGCAAGCGCTCGACCCCTTGCTGAGAGCCGACACTGGAGCTGAGCACCAAAGCCCAGCGTTGCTCGCTCAAGGTCCTGTTGACGTCTTCTCCTAAAACACGCGCAAATTGAGCTGCCAGCAAGGAGCTTTCATAGTTGTTACCGGCCGAGGTGTAGACCACGAGCTGCCCGATGCCTTCTTCCTGCGCCGGGATGGCGTTTTCGCTGAAGTTGGCAGGAATGATGAGCGTGAAGGCGAGTTGCCCGCTGCGCACCATTTGCCGCGCCTCCTGCGCGTTGTCTAATTTGCGGTAACCAAACTGTTTTTTATCTTCCAGGCGGCGGATGATCTCGTTGCCGACATTGACGGATTTATCTAGGTAGCTAAAACCTTGGTCTTGGTTAACCAGCCCCACCGGCAAATTTGTTGCACGGCCTGTCGGATCCCACACACTGGAGAGGTAAATCAGCAGGTAGATGGCGGGAATCAGCATCACGATGCCGGCAGCCCATAAGAGCTGGGTGTTGCGCTTGAAAATGCGTAATTCAATGCACCCCAAAAAATGAGCTTGTTGCCAGAATCCATTGAGCCTCATGGCAGGGGGTGGGTTTGAATTCATCGGAGGCTTTTTGTTAGACATTGTTTGCAGATCATTTTGGCATGTCGGCCCCAACAATGCTTGACCTTGCCCGCACAGCATCGATGCCGGTAATCTTCAGCTGGCATAAAAAAAGCCCGCTAGAAAGCGGGCTTTTTTATAAACCGGCGCGAGGCCGGGTGGTGGCACTTAAGCGCCGTGGAACTGCATCATCAATGGCACGATGAGCAGGGCCACGATGTTGATGATCTTGATCAGCGGGTTCACGGCTGGGCCGGCGGTGTCTTTGTAGGGGTCGCCCACGGTGTCGCCTGTGACGGCGGCTTTGTGGGCTTCTGAGCCTTTGCCGCCGTGGTTGCCGTCTTCAATGTACTTTTTGGCGTTGTCCCAGGCACCGCCACCGGTGCACATGGAAATGGCGACAAAGAGGCCTGTGACGATGGTGCCCATGAGCAGGCCGCCCAGCGCTTTGGGGCCAAGCAGCAGACCAACCAGAATCGGCACCACCACGGGCAGCAGCGACGGAATGATCATTTCCTTGATGGCGGAGGTGGTCAGCATGTCTACCGCAGCGCTGTAGTCAGGCTTGCGTTTGCCGGCCATGATCTCACCGTCAGCAAACTGGCGGCGGACTTCCACCACGACTGAGCCTGCAGCGCGGCCCACGGCTTCCATGGCCATGGCGCCAAACAGGTAAGGGATGAGGCCGCCGATGAACAAGCCGACGATGACCATCGGGTCGCTCAGGTCAAAGCTGATGGCTTTGCCGTAGGCTTCCAGCTTGTGTGTGTAGTCTGCAAACAGCACCAGCGCAGCCAAGCCGGCAGAGCCAATCGCGTAGCCTTTGGTCACGGCCTTGGTGGTGTTGCCCACGGCGTCAAGCGGGTCGGTTACAGCGCGCACCTCGGGGGGTAGCTCAGCCATTTCGGCAATGCCGCCGGCGTTGTCGGTGATGGGGCCGTAAGCATCTAGAGCCACCACAATGCCGGCCATGCTCAGCATCGACGTCGCGGCAATCGCAATGCCAAACAAGCCTGCCAGTTTGTACGACACCAAAATAGCAATGCAGACAAAAATCACGGGCCAGGCGGTCGAACGCATCGACACGCCAAGGCCGGCAATGATGTTGGTGCCGTGGCCAGTGGTAGACGCTTGCGCAATGTGCTTGACTGGTGCGTACTGCGTGCCGGTGTAGTACTCGGTCACCCAGACCAGCGCTGCTGTCAAGACCAGGCCGACGGCGCAGGCGCCGAAGAGCCTTATCTGGCTGCCGCTGGCGGCAATCGCGTTGTCGGGCATCAACCAGCTGGTAACGAAGTAAAACGCCACCAGCGACAGGCCGCCGGCAATCGCCAGGCCTTTGTACAGCGCCGGCATGACGTTCTTCATGCCGGGCGAAGCTTTGACGAAGAAGCAGCCGATGATGGAAGCGATGATGGACACCGCACCGAGTGCCAGCGGGTAGACCACGGCGCTGGTCGGGGCTGAGGACACCAGCAGGGCGCCCAGCACCATGGTGGCAATCAGGGTGACTGCGTAGGTTTCAAACAAGTCAGCGGCCATGCCGGCGCAGTCGCCAACGTTGTCGCCCACGTTGTCGGCAATCACGGCCGGGTTGCGTGGATCGTCTTCCGGAATGCCAGCTTCGACTTTACCCACCAGATCGGCACCGACGTCAGCGCCCTTGGTGAAGATGCCGCCGCCCAGTCGGGCGAAGATAGAGATCAAGGAAGAGCCGAAGGCAAAACCGATCAACGGGTTGAGCATGTTGGCCAGGTTTTTGTCGGGCGTCAGATTGCCGTTACCGACCAAAAACCAGTAAAAACCGGTCACGCCCAACAGACCCAGGCCGACCACCAGCATGCCGGTGATGGCGCCGCCGCGGAAGGCAACGTCCAGGGCGGGGCCGATGCCGCGGGTGGCTGCCTGAGCCGTGCGTACATTGGCACGCACCGACACGTTCATGCCGATGAAGCCGCAGGCGCCGGAGAGGACCGCGCCGACCACAAAGCCGGTGGCGGTCAGGCCGTCCAGGAAAACACCGATCAGCACCGCCAGTACAACGCCGACGATGGAGATGGTTTTGTATTGACGCGCCAGGTAGGCGGCCGCACCGGTCTGGATGGCGGCTGCTATTTCCTGCATGCGCGCATTGCCGGCGTCTTGAGAGAGGATCCAGCTGCGGGCCCAGACGCCGTACACCACGGCGATGAGTCCACAGGCGAGCGCCAAAATGAGCGCTGAGTTGCCAACCATAGCTATTCTCCAGTTGTTTTGTCTTAAAGGTTCGGTTGCAAGGCTGGGGCGAACACCGCCTTGCGTTGCTTCCTCAACTCCAGCACGGTCTGGTGTCAATTGGCCAACACAAGGAATTTAACGCGAAAAGATGAGCGTTCCCGGTTCGCGTAAGGCCGGCATCAGTAAAATGAGGGTAAATACTAGTCAAACAGCGGTCAACCTGCTTGGCCGTGACCCCTTCATCATTTCAACCAGCTTTTTTTACCAAGATTAACGAGAACCCATGGCCTTATCCAAAGTCACCCCCGGAAAAAATGCACCCGACACCTTCAATGTGATCATTGAAATCCCGATGAACGCGGATCCGGTGAAGTACGAAGTTGACAAAGAGTCCGGCGCAATTTTTGTAGACCGCTTCATGAGCACGTCCATGCACTACCCGACCAACTACGGTTATGTGCCGCAGACCATCAGCGGTGACGGCGACCCGGTGGATGTGCTGGTGATCACGCCGGTACCCTTGATACCCGGTGTGGTGGTGACCTGCCGCCCCATCGGCATTTTGAAGATGACCGACGAAGCTGGTGAAGACGGCAAGGTGCTGGCGGTGCCCACTGACAAAATTTTGTCAATCTACACCCAGTGGCAAAAGCCCGAAGACCTGAACCCGCTGCGCCTGAAAACCATTGCCCACTTCTTTGAGCATTACAAAGACCTGGAAGAGGGCAAGTGGGTCAAGATCAATGGCTGGGAAGGCCCGGAGTCGGCTAAAAAAGAAATCTCAGACGGCATTACCAATTACCAGAATTCGCTCAAGGGTTGATTTTGGCGGGCTGACACACACTTTTTCTACGCAAAGGTTTTGTATGCCGATACCTTGGCTGACAGTGCTTCAAAGCGTGCCCTGGTCTGATGTGGTGCGTAATGCGCCCAAAGTGGCTGCAGGCGCCAAAAAACTGTGGGATAACGTTGCCCACAAGGGCCCTGCTCAGCAAGGCCCCGCAGACAGCGCAACGGCGGTTGAGACTGAGCCTACATTGCTCAGTTTGAAGGCCGATGTCATCGCCCTGCGGGCCGGCAGCATGCTGCTGCAGCAGCAGTTAGCCGAGTCTTCGGCCATGGTGTCCGAGCTGGCAGAGCAAAACACGCAATTGATTGCGGGCATGGAGGCATTGCGCCGCAAGCAAAAGCGCATGCTGTGGGCCTTGCTGGTCGTCGCGGCCGTAGCGCTGCTTGCCCTGCGGCTTGCATTTGCCTCAATGGCGACTTAGCGGGCTGTCGGTTTGAAAGGGTTGCGTCGCTCCAGCTCCTGCATGTAGCCGGCGATACCTTCTTCTTCGCGGGCCAGAAAGCGCTCAACGGCATCGGCAAAAGAGGGATGCGCCAGCCAGTGGGCGCTGGTGGTCTTGACGGGTAACAGGGCTCTGGCCATTTTGTGTTCGCCCTGAGCGCCACCCTCAAAGCTGTCAAAACCATGTGCGATACACCATTGCAAGGGCTGGTAATAGCAGGCCTCAAAATGCAGGCAGTCGACCCGTTCTAATGCACCCCAGTAACGCCCGTAAGCGGTTTTTTGACCATTTTGTTCCCCCGAGCTCAGTGCAATAAGACTGCAGGCCATTGGCCGACCCTCGCGCTCAGCCACAAACATCAGCCAGTTTTCCGGCATCTGAGTGGCCATCAGCTCAAAGAAGTTGCGACTGAGGTAAGGAGCATTGCCATGCTCGAGGTAAGTGCGTTCGTAGCAGCGGTAGAAGAAATCCCAATCAGACGCGTTGATATCCGCCCCCCGGGCACATCGGAAAACCACGC
This sequence comes from Polaromonas sp., assembly GCA_044350025.1. Classification (GTDB taxonomy): domain Bacteria; phylum Pseudomonadota; class Gammaproteobacteria; order Burkholderiales; family Burkholderiaceae_C; genus Polaromonas. Next base: position 30,081 of record JBILIK010000016.1, read on the forward strand.
CTGCCTCGGCGACCTTGCGTCGCTCCTGGCGGATTTTTTTGCGCTTTTCCTGGCTCAGTGACGCCAGGAAATCATCGAAGTCTGTGAAGCGGGTAATGGGTGCGGGTATCCCTTCGACAGGCTCAGGGCGAACGGAAAGTGGGGGCAGCGCAGTACGCGCAGCGACAAGTGTGGGAGCCACATTCTTCCAGTGGAATTGCACGGTATGGCGCAGCATCAGGCCGGCCTCTGCACAGGCGGCAATATCGGCTTCGTGGCAGAACAGCAAATGCAGCGATGACAGTTTCTCGCTTTCGCACCATGCCAACAGTGCCTTGACCAGCAGCACCCGTGCGGCGGCGTCTTCGGCCAGCAGCCGCGGGCCGGGCACCGGTGTGAAGGGTGTCGCTACCAAAGCCTTGGGGTAGTAGGGCAAGCCATGCTGCTGGTAGGCGTTGGCCCAGGCCCAGTCAAAAACGTATTCGCCGTAAGAGTGCGACTTCAGGTAAAGGGCACACGCTGCCACCAGTCGGCTGCCGTCGTAAAGTGCTATAAAGCGCGGCGTCCAGCCGGTGTCCGGAACCGCGCTGCCACTGGCCTGCATGGCTGTCAGGTACTCATGGCGCATGAACGGATTGAGTGTCCCGCAAGGGTCTTGTCGTGCCAGCAATTCGTTCCACTGAAGGCCATCAATCGCTTGCGGGCTGTCCAGCACCCGAATGACATAATCGTCTGGCTTGTTTTTCAATGTCGATTTCCTGTTTATGACCTGAATGATGGATTGTCTTTTGTCTGAGCCCTGCTCACCGAACAGTTGCCCATGCTACTGAAAATTTGTGTTGCCCAGCTGAACTACTGTGTCGGCGACATGGCTGGTAATGCCCGCAAGATCATTGCCGCCGCGCGCAAGGCTTATGCCGACGGTGCCCGGCTGGTACTCACCCCCGAGCTGGCGATTTGCGGTTATGCAGCTGAAGATCTTTTTTTAAGGCCGGCTTTTATTCAGGCGTGTCAGGATGCCGTCGACCTAGTTGCCAGCGAGTTGGCCGACTTGAGTGACTTGAGTGTGGTGATTGGCTGCCCGGCCCCGGTGGATGGCGGCCCCGGCCTGCGTACGCACAGCGTTTCCGTGCCGCAGCTTTTTAACGCAGCTTATGTATTGCAAAACGGCCTGCGTGTGCAAACCTACGCCAAGCAGGAACTGCCGAATTACCAGGTCTTTGATGAGCGGCGTTATTTCACGCCAGGGCAGGGTGCTTGCGTTTTTCATGTGGGCCAGGGCAAGGACCGCGTGGCCCTTGGTGTGTTGATTTGCGAGGATGCCTGGTTTGAAGCGCCGGCCCGGCAGGCTAAAGCCGCGGGTGCCGAGTTGCTGGTGGTGATCAATGCCTCGCCTTTTCACCAAGGCAAGGGCGATGAACGCGAGGCCATGATGCAAAGCCGCTCCAAGTCCTGCGGTTTACCGCTGGTCTTTGCGCATCTGGTCGGCGGACAGGATGAGGTGGTTTTTGAGGGTCGCTCGTTTGCCGTTCAGGCAGACGGCGCTCTGGCTGGACGTGCGCTCAGTTTTGAAGAGTCACTCTTTGCTGTGGACGTTTTGCGCAATCCAGGTGCTGGTCTGTATCTGGCTGCTGCGTGCGCGCCAAGCCGCAGTTTGGAAGCCGATCTGTGGGACGCGCTGGTGCTGGGCGTGCGTGACTACTTGGGGAAAAACAGTTTCCCGGGGGCAATTTTGGGCTTGTCTGGCGGCATTGACTCGGCCTTGGTGCTGGCTGTTGCGGTCGACGCACTGGGCGCAGACAAGGTTCGCGCAGTGATGATGCCTTCTGCTTATACGGCCGATATGTCATGGCTGGACGCCCGCGAGATGGCTGCGCGCATGAAGGTGCGCTATGACGAGCTGTCGATTGAGCCGCAGGTCAAAGCGTTCAAGGCATCGCTTGCCAGTGAGTTCAGCGGTCTGGCAGAAAACACAGCCGAAGAAAATATTCAGGCCCGCATTCGTGGGGTTTTCCTGATGGCCTTGTCCAATAAGTTCGGCTCCATTGTGCTGACCACCGGCAACAAAAGCGAGATGGCCACGGGCTATTGCACGCTTTACGGTGACATGGCCGGCGGCTTTGCTGTCATCAAGGATTTGCTCAAGACCACCGTTTTCAAGCTGGCGCGCTGGCGCAATGAAAATGACCCCTACGGCACGGGCCAGAACCCGATACCCGAGAGAATCATCACGCGAGCGCCCAGCGCCGAGTTGCGCGCCGATCAAACCGACCAGGACAGTTTGCCGCCCTACGAGGTCTTGGATGCTATTTTGCAGCGCTTCATGGAAAACGATGAGAGCATTGAATCTTTGGTGGCGGCTGGCTTTGACGCGGCACTGGTCGATCGCATCACACGGCTGATCAAGCTCAATGAATACAAACGCCGCCAGTCGCCCATTGGCATCCGGGTCAGTCACCGCAGCTTCGGTAAAGATTGGCGCTATCCTGTGACCAATCAATTCCGGGGGTAAGCTGGTGACTTCAATACATTGGCAGCCCTGATAATTTCTATCGAATCAACCTACGGAGCAGACCTGTGAAACAAATTACCGCTGTGATAAAGCCTTTCAAGCTCGAAGAAGTCCGCGAAGCACTCGGAGACTGTGGTGTGACCGGCCTGACAGTCACAGAAGTCAAGGGCTTTGGCCGCCAGAAGGGGCATACCGAGCTTTACCGGGGCGCCGAATACGTGGTCGATTTCTTGCCGAAGGTCAAAGTCGAAGTGGTGGTGAAGACTGAGGATGTAGACCGCTGCGTCGACGCGATCGTGCGCGCAGCGCGTACCGGCAAGATCGGTGACGGTAAAATTTTCATCACCGCCGTTGAGCGCGTGGTCCGCATCCGGACCGGGGAAGAGGACGAGTCGGCTGTTTAAATCTGATCAAGGTCAAGCTTGCCGGGTGCCAGGCCCGCTTCTGTCACCAGAGACTTCAAAAGCGACTCTGCCTGAGTGCCACTGCTGATCAGTTGCATTTGTCCCGCGTTCATAAAGCCCTGTTGCACCGAAGTCGATAAAAAAGCCAGCAGATTGTCGTAATAGCCCTTGATGTTGAGCAGGCCGACCGGTTTGTCGTGATAGCCGAGTTGCCGCCAGGTCCAGACTTCAAAAAATTCTTCAAAAGTGCCAATGCCGCCGGGCATTGCCAAAAAAGCGTCCGCTCGCTCGGCCATCAAGCGTTTGCGCTCGTGCATGTTATCAACCACATGCAATTCGCTGCAACCAGAGTGCGCCCATTCTTTTTCGACCAGCGCCTTCGGTATCACACCTACCACACGGCCGCCGGCTTGCAAGCAGGCGTCTGCCATCATGCCCATCAGACCGTTGTGTCCACCGCCGTAAACCAGTTGACCCTTGTTTTGCGCAATCCACAGGCCGACCTGGCGGGCTGCTTCAGCAAAGGCAGGCTCGACGCCTGGCCGTGAGCCGCAATACACGCAAATCGAAAATGCAGGACTCATGCCGCGAAACGGTAGTAAGCGGCGGCTGACCAAATCCCTATGCTCAGGGTCAGGCTGAGTAACACGGCGGCGCTGCCAATGTCCTTGGCACGCTTTGAGAGGTCGTGCCACTCCGGGCCGATGCGGTCGATGGCGCTTTCGACCGCGGTGTTGAGTAGCTCGACGACCATGACCGCCACAACGCTGGCGATAAGTAGGGCGATTTCAACCCAGCCTTGACCCAGCCAAAATGCGGCGGGTACCAAAATAATGGCCGCCATAGCCTCTTGCCGGAAGGCAGTTTCACCCCATCCTGCCCGCAAACCGGCGAGCGAGAATATGGCGGCATGCCACATGCGTGACAACCCTCTGCGCTGCTTTTGCGGGTTGACGGGCTCGGTGCTCATTGAAGTTCAGACAGGTTTGACAGGTTTGATCGGTATTTGATGAAAGCTGACAAGGCGCGTGCCCGCCAGTGCGTCATGCAAGAACTGTCGTCTTGGGTGCAGGCGTGAAAGAAGAGCCCAAAAAATGATCCAGCCTGCAGCCAGAAAAAGCGAATAGCGAACTTCGATGTTGAAAATCCAGCTGGCAGCCAGTGGCGGCAGAAACCACAACCAGCTCAGTATGTAGCGCCAGAGGGCGCGCTGCTGGCTCAGTGCGCAGCCTTTCAGGTCGGTCACGCGGATGTGCCAGGTTTTCATGGCCAGGGTTTGACCATGTGACCAGAACCAAACGAAGTAAATACCAAAGACCACAAACAAAAAAAATTGTTGGCTATGGCGGTTGTCCAATGCATGGCGCGTCTGTGTCAGTGTGCTGAACAGGTAGTCAGCAATGAACATCACACCAAAAATCAGCATGCCTTCGTAGAGCCAACAGGCCATACGTCTGCGTAAAGATGGGGTTTGAGGCTCGTCAATCATGGCTTGTAGTCAATGGCACCGGTTTGTGGCCTGGCGCAAAGCCGAAGCTGGAAGCCGCTTATTCGGCCTGCAAGACGGGCTGAGAGAGGGAGGCGGCAGGCGGATTGATTTTAAGCTTATTGGCGGCTGTTTCAGTCGGGGCCAACGTGGCGAGCTTTTTTTCTGGAACAGGTCGAGCCGGCAGGGCTGCTCCGACGGGTGGTCGTACACCGCCTTCTGCAAGTTTTCGCTTTTCTTCGCTGCTCAGCGATTGGTAAGCCTGCCATTTGGCTTGCTTTTCTTGGGTGCTGAGTTGTTTGGACAGCTCCTGGGTGCTGGCAAAGTTCAGTCTGGCCTCGGCCCGAGCGCGCGGACTGAGAGCCGCCCATTCTGACATCCGGCTGTGCATTTTGGCTTTGTCATCAGCGCTCAGAGACGGATAGTTCAGGGAGATTTCTAGCCATTTGCGCTTTTGGCCACTGCTCAGGCTTGCCCAGCTTTTAGCCAAAGGCTGCAAAGCCAGTTGCTGCGCCGGAGTGAGCAAGGCCCACTCCTGTTTGGCTGACGGTGTAGAGGCTTGCTTGTTAGGAACAGGTTTCACAACCGCAGCAGCCGGCTTGCTGTCCTGGGCCAGGGCCGGCAAAGCCGATGCGACCAGCAGGCTGAAAAGTACCCAGAAAGTGATCCGCCATACCTGACGAAGCATTGGCAGACGGCCTGGACTCAGGGACATTTGTGCGGTTCGGGTTAAAGGTCAGTTTTAAGGAACTGCAGGAAACCAGGATCTGAAAAAGCGGCTGGTGGCAACTCGTCGGTGAGCAAGGCGACATCAACTTCGGCCAATTCCCGGGCGCGATCCTCGTTTTGAATTGAGTTGATGAAAAGCAAGCCTGCCACCAGCGCCAGCAGCGGCAGGACAGAACCGATGCGACCCAGCCAGCCCAGGCCGTCGTCACCGCCCCAAGTCAGTGCATTGCCGCTGGCAGTTGATGCGTAGGCAAAACCTGGTTTGGCCAATTTGCGCTTGGACAAGGCCTGAGAACGTGAGACCCGCAAGCGCTCCGAAACATGATGCGGCAGCTCGTTGGCGCTCAAAGTGAGGTAACAGGCGAGCTTATGACCCTGGCGGTCTTGCAAAATATCTGCGCGGTGGCGTATTGAATTGGTCATAGTTTGATTCCTTTGGCGCCTAAGGATTTGCTGAGCGCGTGAACCGCTCTGGAGCAGTGAGTTTTAACACTTCCTTCTGAACAGCCCATGGCAGCAGCTGTTTCCGCGACGTCCATCTCCTCCCAGTAACGCATCAGAAAGGCTTCCCGTTGACGTCCCGGCAATGCCTCAATGCGTAATTCGATCTCATGCATGATCTGTGCCCGTTCGGTGGCATCTTGCGCGCTTTCTGTACCTTCGGAGTCGACCAGGCTCTCCAATGTACCTAAAAAATCAAATTCACCCTCTTCACCAGACGAATCAAAGTCATTGATATTTGTGAAAAGAGCATTGCGTGTTTTGCGGCGGCGAAACCAGTCGAGCGTGGCGTTAGACAAAATACGCTGAAACAACATGGGGAGTTCGCCGACAGGTTTGTCGCCGTAATGCTGAGCCAGCTTCATCATGCTGTCTTGAACGATGTCGAGCGCCGCCTCTTCTTCACGGACGTGGTACATGCTGCGTTTGAAAGCGCGTTTTTCAACGCTTTTCAAGAAGTCGGAGAGTTCTTGTTCAGTAGCCAAAGGTGATGGATTCCGGTTGTCCCAATGTTGTTCTTATATTTGGCGAATGGGCTGCTGAATTCCGTAACTTGGTGTCGGGAAATTATGTCACCTGCTCCCGATTTAACAGCGCGATGCCTCAACTTGAGTCAGCCCGTGTTTTGATAATGTCATAATAGCCCCTGCAATTTAAAAGGCAAACGGGTCATGACTCGGCGGAATATGAATCTGCTTATGGTTTTGGCCTCAAGTCTCAACGCTGTTTCAAAAGAACGGGCGAAGAGGCACCCAAGTTATTTCGTTAGAGAAATTCACAAAGGTTCATCATGGAAATCACCAAAGCGGAAATCGCATCCGCTGCTGCTGTTTCGCAGCCATCCCTAGACAAAAATCCCGATTTGATGGGCGCCGAGATCCTGGTGCGATCCCTTCAAAACGAAAATGTGCAGCACGTCTGGGGCTATCCTGGCGGCGCAGTCTTGTACATCTACGACGCTCTTTACAAGCAAGACACCATTCAGCATGTGCTGGTGCGTCATGAGCAGGCCGCAGTTCACGCCGCCGACGGTTACGCGCGCGCTACCGGCGAAGTCGGTGTGGCCCTGGTGACCTCTGGCCCTGGCGTAACTAATGCCGTGACCGGCATTGCGACCGCCTACATGGACAGCATCCCGATGGTGATCATTACCGGTCAGGTGCCCACGCATGCGATTGGTCTTGACGCTTTCCAGGAATGCGACACCGTGGGTATCACCCGTCCCATCGTCAAACACAACTTTCTGGTCAAGGATGTTCGCGACTTGGCCGTAACGATGAAGAAAGCCTTTCATATCGCCCGCTCCGGACGCCCCGGCCCGGTGGTTGTCGATATTCCCAAAGACGTTTCCTTCAAAAAATGCGCTTTCCATTACCCGGAAACCGTGGAAATGCGCAGCTACAACCCGGTGCGCAAAGGCCATAGCGGCCAAATCCGCAAAGCCCTGCAGTTGCTAATGACGGCCAAGCGCCCTTACATTTATACAGGTGGCGGTGTTCTGCTGAGCAACGCCTCTCAGGAGCTTCGTACTCTGGTGGACATGCTGGGCTATCCCTGCACCAACACCCTGATGGGTTTGGGCGCTTACCCGGCCAGTGACCCGAAGTTTCTGGGCATGCTGGGCATGCATGGCACGGTAGAGGCTAACAATGCCATGCAAAACTGCGATGTGTTGCTGGCCGTGGGCGCGCGTTTTGACGACCGCGTGATTGGCAATCCCAAGCACTTTGCCCAAAATGAACGCAAAATAATTCACATTGACATCGACCCTTCAAGTATCTCCAAGCGGGTGAAGGTGGACATCCCCATCGTTGGTGATGTCAAGGATGTGCTCGTCGAGCTGATTGCCATGATTAAAGAGTCCGGCCTCAAGCCTGACACCCACGCGCTGGGTGGCTGGTGGGACACGATAGACGGCTGGCGCAAACGCGACTGCATGAAGTACAGCATGGGTGACGGCAGCGTCATCAAGCCCCAGCATGTGATCGAGACCTTGTCTAACATGACGCGGGATGCAGACGCCTACATCACATCGGACGTCGGTCAGCATCAGATGTGGGCGGCGCAGTACTACAAGTTCAACGAGCCGCGTCGCTGGATCAACTCGGGCGGCCTGGGCACCATGGGCGTGGGTATTCCGTATGCCATGGGTATCAAACTGGCCAAACCTGACAGCGAAGTCTTTTGCGTGACGGGCGAAGGCTCGGTGCAAATGTGTATTCAGGAGCTGTCCACCTGCCTTCAATACAACACACCGATCAAGGTCGTTGCCCTGAACAACCGCTATTTGGGCATGGTGCGCCAGTGGCAGGAAGTTGAATACGCCGGCCGCTACAGCAGCAGCTACATGGACGCACTGCCCGACTTTGTGAAACTCGCTGAAGCTTACGGCCACGTTGGCATGCTGATCGAACGCCCAGAAGATGTGGAGCCCGCTTTGCGTGAGGCTCGCAGGCTCAAGGACCGCACGGTCTTCATGGACTTCCGCACCGACCCGACCGAGAACGTCTTCCCGATGGTTCAGGCCGGCAAAGGTATCACTGAGATGCTGCTGGGGAGCGAAGACCTTTAAGCCGCAAGGCTGATCTGGACAGGGCGGGGCCTGGCGCCGCGCCTGTTCATCGCCGGGTATTGTTGGCAACGGCTTGTGCCGTGCGGCCTGACCTGACCTTTTTGACGAATCTATTGCCTGCCAAGCTTGCGCATTACCGTGCGCAGGGGAGGGCAGCGAAAAGAGGAATCCTTTCTTATGAAACACATCATTGCTGTCTTGCTCGAAAACGAACCCGGTGCCCTGTCACGCGTGGTCGGTCTTTTTTCTGCCCGGGGTTACAACATCGAGAGCCTGACCGTGGCGCCTACAGAAGACCCGAGTCTTTCGCGCATGACGATTCAGACTACCGGTTCAGACGATGTCATCGAGCAAATCACCAAACACCTGAACCGGCTTATTGAAGTGATCAAGGTTGTGGACCTGACCGAAGGCGCTTACACCGAGCGCGAGCTGATGATGGTCAAGGTGCGTGCGGTCGGCAAGGAGCGTGAAGAGATGAAGCGCATGGCAGACATCTTCCGCGGTCGCATCATCGATGTCACCGAAAAAAGTTACACCATCGAGCTGACCGGTGACCAGACCAAGAACGATGCTTTTCTGGAAGCGATTGACCGCACGGCAATTCTCGAAACTGTACGCACCGGCTCCAGCGGCATTGGCCGGGGTGAGAGAATCCTGCGGGTTTGATCTTTCAACAATCCGCGCGCGCGTTTTCGACAGGCGGGGCGCGAACGGATTTCTTGTGGCGACATACGTTAAGCATTCGCCCTGAGCCTGTCGATGGGCATTTTCGCCACCACCACTTCTGGAGATAAGAATGAAAGTTTTCTACGACAAAGATTGCGACCTGAGCCTGATCAAGGGCAAGACAGTGGCCATCATCGGTTACGGTAGCCAGGGTCATGCGCATGCACAAAATCTGAACGACAGCGGTGTCAAGGTCGTCGTCGGTCTGCGCAAAGGTGGCGCGTCGTGGGACAAGGTCGGCAAAGCCGGCCTGAACGTGATGGAAGTTAATGACGCCGTCAAGGCCGCTGATGTGGTCATGATCCTGTTGCCCGACGAGCAAATCGCCGAGGTTTACACCAACAACGTTGCTCCGCACATTAAGCAAGGCGCGTCGCTAGCCTTTGCCCACGGTTTCAATGTGCACTACAACCAGGTCATCCCGCGTGCTGACCTGGACGTCTGGATGGTCGCACCCAAGGCCCCGGGCCACACTGTGCGCAACACCTACACCCAGGGTGGCGGCGTGCCGCACCTGGTCGCTGTCCACCAGGACAAGAGCGGCAAGGCCCGCAACCTGGCATTGAGCTATGCCATGGCCAACGGTGGCGGCAAGGCCGGCATCATTGAAACCAACTTCAAAGAAGAGACCGAGACCGACCTGTTCGGTGAGCAAGCTGTCTTGTGTGGCGGCGCTGTCGAGCTGATCAAGATGGGTTACGAGACCCTGGTCGAAGCCGGCTACGCACCTGAGATGGCCTACTTTGAGTGCTTGCACGAGCTCAAGCTGATCGTCGACCTGATCTATGAAGGCGGTATTGCCAACATGAACTACTCGATCTCAAACAACGCCGAGTACGGCGAGTACGTGACCGGTCCTGAAGTCATCAACGAAGAGTCGCGCGCTGCCATGCGTAACGCGCTCAAGCGCATCCAGAACGGTGAATATGCCAAGATGTTCATCCTCGAAGGCCGCACCAACTACCCGAGCATGACCGCGCGCCGCCGCAACACAGCCGACCACAGCATTGAAGTGGTGGGCGCCCAGTTGCGCGCCATGATGCCTTGGATTGCCAAAAACAAACTCGTCGACCAGACGCGCAACTGATGCCAGGCGGGCCCGGTGGCCCGCATTGGTGTTAACAAGGCCGCGCAAGCATTTGCGCGGTTTTTTTCGATTGTCCTCATGCCAAATGGCTTTATAGGCGCGGGGAGTTCCTTTGTTATCCTTGGTACATGAACAAAAATTGTTTCCGTCTTTTGGATTCGGCCATGCCCAAGGTGCCTTGCGCCCAGACCGCAGCAGGCAAACTGGTGGTTAAGCCTGCCTGGAGCGTGTCCCATGAGTAGTATTGACAGGCCAGATCAGGTTCCTGCTGAAGTGGCCTCGCGAAAGCCCGGCAAGGGTTTGTATGTGTTGCCGAACTTGTTCACGCTGGCCGCCCTTTTTGGTGGCTTTTACGCCATTGTGATGGCCATGAACGGTAATTTTGGACAGGCTGCAATCGGTGTTTTTTGTGCCATGGTGCTGGACAGCCTGGACGGCCGTGTTGCGCGCATGACCAATACCCAAAGCGCTTTTGGCGAACAAATGGACTCTTTGTCCGACATGGTGTCTTTTGGTGCAGCACCTGCCTTGATCGCTTACGTGTGGGGTCTCACCAGCTTAGGGCGCTGGGGCTGGATTGCCGCTTTTGTCTATTGCGCTTGTGCGGCGCTGCGCCTGGCACGCTTTAACGTTAACACGGGTGTGGTGGACAAGAGCTACTTTCAGGGTCTGCCTTCACCGGCTGCGGCGGCTCTGGTTGCCGGCTTCATCTGGTTGATGGCCGATGCCGGCGTGAAGGGTTATGAAGTGCGCTGGTACATGTTTGCCTTGACGCTGTATGCCGGCCTGACCATGGTCACCAACGTGCCTTTTTACAGTTTCAAAGACATCAGCTTCAAGCGCAGCGTGCCTTTTGCGGTGATTGTTCTGATCGCACTGGGTATCGCCGTTATCAATATTGACCCGCCAACCGTGATGTTCGGCTTGTTTGTTTTGTATGGCTTATCCGGCTACGCTTTGTATGGCTGGCGTAAAGCCAAAGGTTTGCAGACCAGCGTGATTTCCATATCCACGGATGAACCCGAAGAGCGCGATCTTCACAAATGAATCCGGGAAAAATGAGTCCGGGAATTTTTTTGTGATACATTGCCTTTCATGAACTTGATCAGCCTGCTGCTATTGCTACCTCCCTCGGGGCGGAGACGGTAGCGCGCACGCGTCAACCATCAACGGCCCGTTTGCAGCAGCATCGGGCCGTTTTTTATTGGTCGTTTGATTTTGTCCCTTGCGAGAACCCTATGTTGATAAACCCTTTGAATATGTACCCAACTTTCCTTCCCTGTTCAGGCAGGGCCCGCCAGCAGCATCCAGCGCTACCATGAGTCTTTGGCTCAGTATTGATTTCCGGCGCTGCAACTCGTCATTTCATTTTTGTTTTTTTGTTTTTTGAGGATACGTTATGACCGATAAATTGATCATTTTTGACACCACCTTGCGCGATGGCGAGCAGTCTCCGGGGGCCTCAATGACGCGCGATGAAAAACTGCGCATTGCCCGCCAGCTCGAGCGCCTCAAAGTTGACGTTATTGAAGCCGGCTTTGCGGCCAGTTCCAATGGCGATTTTGATGCCGTCCAAGCGATTGCCAACGCCATCAAGGATTCGACGATTTGCTCGCTTTCACGCGCCAATGACCGCGACATTTCCCGCGCTGCCGAAGCCCTCAAAGGCGCGCGTTCGGCGCGTATCCACACCTTCATCGCCACCAGCGCGCTGCACATGGAGAAAAAACTTCGCATGACGCCCGAGCAAGTGCTCGAGCAAGCCAAGCTGTCGGTGCGTTTTGCGCGCAACCTGGTGGGTGACGTTGAGTTCAGCCCGGAAGACGGTTACCGCAGCGATGTCGACTACCTGTGTCGCGTTCTCGAGGCGGTGATCAAAGAGGGCGCCACCACCATCAACGTGCCGGATACTGTCGGCTATGCCGTTCCTGAGCTTTACGGTAACTTCATCAAGACCCTGCGCGAGCGCGTGCCCAACAGCGACAAGGCGATCTGGTCTGTCCATTGCCACAACGACCTGGGCATGGCAGTGGCCAACTCACTGGCCGGCGTGAAGATCGGCGGTGCGCGTCAGGTGGAGTGCACCATCAATGGCCTGGGCGAGCGTGCCGGCAATTGCTCGCTTGAAGAGATCGTTATGGCCGTGAAAACACGCCGCGACTATTTTGATCTGGACATGAACATTGACCCGCTGCACATCGTCGCTGCCAGCCGCATGGTCAGCCAGACCACCGGCTTCGTGGTCCAGCCTAACAAAGCGGTGGTGGGTGCCAATGCCTTTGCCCATGCCTCCGGCATTCACCAGGACGGCATGCTCAAGGCCCGCGAAACCTACGAGATCATGCGTGCAGAGGACGTGGGCTGGAGCGCCAGCAAGATGGTGCTGGGCAAGCTCAGTGGTCGCAACGCATTCAAGCAGCGCCTGCTGGACCTGGGCGTGCAGATGGAAAGTGAGACCGACATCAATGCAGCTTTTGCCAAGTTCAAGGAGCTGGCTGATCGCAAGAGCGAGATTTTTGACGAAGACATCCTGGCGCTGGTCAGTGATGAAAGCGTTCTGCAAGAGCGCGAACAATACGGTTTTGTGTCCCTGTCTCAGCACAGCGAGACCGGCGAACGGCCTCAGGCCAGCGTGGTTTTCACTGTCAATGGCAAGGAAGTTAAGGGCAGCTCGGACGGCAACGGCCCGGTCGACGCCTCGCTCAAAGCCATTGAAAACCACGTCAAAAGCGGGGCTGAGATGGTGCTTTACTCGGTGAACGCCATCAGCGGCTCCACCGAAAGCCAGGGCGAAGTCACGGTCCGTCTGCAAAACAGCGGCCGCATTGTCAACGGTGTTGGGGCAGACCCGGACATCATCGTGGCCTCCGCCAAGGCTTACCTGAGCGCTTTAAGCAAGTTGCACAGCAAGGCCGACCGGGTACCGGCCCAGGGCTAAGCAGCCGTATGGGCGGGTTTACATGAATAAAGTCTCGCAAGTTTTTGATATTGCATAGTTTTTTGTTTTTGTATACACTGCAAACCTGCTTGACTTTGTTCCTGTGACCCACTCGGAAGCCGAATGCCCTTTTTTCAAACGAGTTTTGCGCTTTTGTCCAGATGCTTTGGCGTCTGCTGTTTAGGCTTGGTGCTGTCACTTCCTGCTTACAGTGCCGCCTCGGACCAGACAAATGACAAACAGTCCAAGAACCGTGTTACCAAGGCCGTCAAACATGCCGCGCCCAGCCAGAAGGTGGCTAAAACTAAAGCGCGAAAACTCAAGCAAGCTTCTGCGCGCAAAGCCATCCCCGAAAAGCTGTCTTTTGGCCATATCGCCGGCTTGCAAGGCGCCTTTGATCCTTTGTCCCTGAAGTCCAGCGTGGCCTTGGTCATTGATCAAGACACGCGGGAAGTTTTGCTGAGTAAAAACGAAAACGCCGTGTTGCCGATTGCGTCGATCACCAAGCTCATGACGGGTGTGATCATCAGCGCGGCCAAACTATCCATGGACGAAGTCATCACAGTCACCCAAGATGATGTGGATACCGAAAAAGGCAGCTCTTCTCGCTTGCGCGTAGGCACGATGCTGACCCGCGGCGAGTTGCTGCACCTGGCCTTGATGGCCAGCGAAAATCGTGCGGCCCATGCCTTGGGACGTACCTACCCGGGTGGCATGGACGTGTTTGTCGGGCAGATGAACAGCATGGCCCGTCTGTTGGGCATGAATGACACGCGTTATGTGGAGCCTACCGGCTTGTCGAGCCAAAACCAGTCCAGCGCGCAAGACCTGGCAACCCTGGTGATCGCGGCGCACGGTGATGCTACATTGCGCGAGCTCTCCACCTCCACCGGTTACAGCGTTGAGGTGGGTCGCAAGACCTTGCAGTACAACAACACCAACCGGCTGGTGAAAAGCCCGGATTGGGATATCGGGTTGCAAAAAACCGGCTATATCTCCGAAGCCGGCCAATGCCTGGTGATGCAGACCCGTATCGCCGGGCGCAAGCTCATCATGGTGTTTCTGGACTCTGCGGGCAAGTTAAGCCGCCTGGGTGACGCTGAGCGAGTGCGTCGCTGGGTTGAGTCAAGCCCTCTGATGGTTCGAAAAATAAGCGAGGCGCAATTCAGCCAGCTGATAGCTGGCTGAAGGTCTTTATTTGTCGTTTCGGTAGCCCATGGCCGCTGATATGGCGCCGGCAGTCGCTTGTAGCTTTGGAAGCCAGCTCTCGTCGAGCCTATCGGCAGGCGCTGAGATGGACAAGCCAGCCACCAGCTTGTTCTGATCGTCGTAAATTCCGGCGGCCATGCAGCGCACACCCAGCTCCAGCTCCTCGTTGTCTCGTGCTATTCGGTATTGCCGCACCTTGGCGAGTTCCCGCTCAAGCGAGACAAGTTGGGTAATGCTGTTGCGCGTATGGCCCGGCAAGCCGGTGCGGGTGGCGTAGCTGCGCAGTCGCTGCGTGTCGTCAAAGGCTAAAAACAGCTTGCCAACCGAAGTCAGGTGCAAAGGGGCGTGACCGCCTATCGCGCGTACCACTTGCATGCCCGAGCGTTCACTGTAAGCGCGCTCTATATAGACAATCTCATCGCCTTGGCGCATGCTGAGGTTGACGGGCTGCTGCGTGAGTTTGTGTAATTCGCGCATGGGCACCAGTGCGGCATCTCGCACGCTCAGGCGCGCTTTGACCAGATTGCCCAACTCCAACAAGCGCATGCCCAATCGGTAGCTGCCAGATACCGGCCTTTCGACAAAGCGGCCAGTGGCCAGGTCATTGAGGATGCGGTGCGCTGTGGAGGGGTGTAAACCGGATTTTTCGCTGATTTCCTTGAGGGACAAGGTTTCCTCGCGCGAGGCCAGGATATCGAGCAAGGTGAACATCCGCTCAATCACTTGAACGGTGGGCGTTGCGGGTGTGCTGAGGTCTGTTTTTTTCATGAATCGGGCTCTGGACCCAATTTTACTTTATGAAATTCGAATGAGCGCATCCGGCTCAAGGCAATTGCCACTGGCCACTGATGAGCAGCTCATGCGGTGAAAAACGGGACTTGTATTTCATTTTTGGACTTTGAGCGATCCAGTAACCCAAATACAGATAGTCCAGACCGAGTTGGCGGGCTTGTTCAATTTGCCACAACACGCTGTAGTTGCCGTAGCTGGTTTGAGCTTCGGGTTCATAAAAGGTGTAGACCGCCGAGATACCGTCGTTCAACACATCCAGTATGGAAACCATTTTGAGTGCACCCGCCTGGCCCTTGGCTCGGGGCTCCCGAAACTCAACCAGGCGCGAGTTAACCCGGCTTTGCAGTAAAAATTGTGTGTACTGATCGATGCTGTCCTGATCCATTCCGCCACCCGCATGGCGGCCGTTTTGGTAACGCAGGTAGAGCGCGTAGTGCTCTGGCACAAAGCACAGTTTGAGCACGCGTGCCTCAAGATGTTGATGCTGAGCCCAGGCCCGGCGCAGGCTGCGGTCAGCTTGGAACTCTTTGGCCAGCACGCGCAAAGGAACACAGGCCTGGCATCCGTCGCAGTAGGGGCGGTAAGTGAACATTCCGCTGCGCCTGAAACCCTGGGCCACCAGTTCGGAGTAAGCCTCGTTGTGAATCAAATGGCTGGGCGTCGCAACTTGCGAGCGGGCTTGGCGCGCGGGCAAGTAACTGCAAGGGTAGGGAGCAGTGGCGTAGAACTGCAGGCTCTGCAGTGGCAAGTCTTTAAGATGCGTCACGTCTGGGGCTTGAGAATTTGTTGCCAGTAGAGGGTATCAAAAATCCAGACCGGGCTGGGCTTTGGGGCGTTTTGCTTGATCTGGTCGACGAAGTCTGCACGCGGTATTTCTGCGGCCCCCAGTGAGGCCAGATGCGCTGTATTTTGCTGGCAATCAATCATGGCAATGCCTTGGGCTGTGCAAAATGCAACCAGCCCTGCCAATGCAATTTTGGAGGCATCGCTCTGGTACGAGAACATGGATTCACCAAACACCATGTGGCCTAAATTAACGCAATAAAGCCCGCCAACCAACTCGCCGTTGACCCAGGTTTCAACGCTGTGCGCATGGCCGGCCCGGTGCAGGTTGATGTAAGCGTCGATCATCTCGGGAACGATCCAGGTGCCCGGTTGGCCGTCCCGCGGCGTCTGCGCGCAAGCGTTGATCACGCGCTCGAACACAGTGTCAAAGCGCAAGCTGCAGCCAGGCTCCAGCACAAAGCGACGCAGGGTTTTTTGCAGGGAACGTTGCAGTTTGAAGTTCCTTGTTTGCAAAACCATGCGCGGCTCGGGGCTCCACCACAAAATCGGCTGCCCCGGGCTGAACCATGGAAAGATGCCCTGGCCATAAGCCTGAAGCAGAGTTTGCATGTCCAAGGAGCCGCCCGCTGCCAGCAAGCCGGGCGCTGGGTCACTTTCGGCCCAGGCTTGACTTACCGGCGGAAAGCCTTCACCCGCCGTGAGCCAGGGAACAGATTTCGGGTTGCGCATGCCAGCATGTTAGCGGCGCGCCAGCAAATGGGCTGCTCAGTCCTTGGCGCGTCGGGACGGCAAGCTCGCCTCAAGTGTCGGTAGGTCGACCATGACCGGCTGGCCGGGTGTGGTGCAACCGGTATCGCAACATTTGCCGGGCTGGCGGTTTTGGGTGATGGCGCGATCCGGGTCGTGCGCAACACCGCGCTCGAGAATGCGTTCAACCAGCTCGACCTTGGAGCCGATGGGATAGTTGCGGTAAATCTCCTGCTTCATGGCGGCCGGCGAGCCGCCGCCGTGCAGGCTGATGACGCTGTACCACCCGCCCTGGTAGCCGGCGGTCAGGTCTTCAATGAAGCGAGCTGTCTCGATGCGCTGCTCGTAGGGCACATCCGGGTTGGCGCGCAGCACTTCGGACAGCTTGGCGCCGGTCTCGGGGTTGTGGTCTTCATCGGGCCCGGGCAGGGTGACGATCAGCCCGCCGCTGACGTAGTGGGCGATGCGGTGCATGTCGTAGATCTTGGTGGCCAGCAACAGCTTGCCGATGTTGGAAAACACCGGGTCGGGCATGAAGGTTTTGCTGAGCTCGTCGGCTTTGCCGTAAACGCTGGCGGCCACACCGCATGCGAAAAAGCTCTCGGTGATGGTGATGAGCTCGACCATTTGCTCGCGCAAGTGGCTTTCTTTGCCCGGGTCAAAACCGTTGGCCTCGCACATCAGTGCACCCGCGCCTATGAGCAAGTCCCCGAAGCCGGCGCGCGCGCCTATGCAGGTGTGTCGATGGTGCGTGGCGTAGCTGTACGTCAGGTGACCGGAGTGTTCCCAATCGCCGGCGTAAAACACGCTCTCCCAAGGAACGAAGACCTTGTCAAATATCACCACGCCCGTGCTTTGGCCGTATTTGCGGCTGAAAAGTGGTGCGCCATGCTCGACTTTTTCGCCAGGCCGGCCGGCCGGTCTGGCGATGATGGTGATGCCTTCTGCATCCACCGGCACGGCGCAACAGACGGCAAAGTCGGCGTCCTCGCGACCCATGTTGCGGCAGGGCATGACCAGCAACTCGTGCATATAGGGCGCGCCGGTGACGATGGCCTTGGTGCCGGAAATCACGATGCCCAAGCGGCCGTTGCGCCGTACATTGCGCTCGACGATGTGCACATAGCTGTCTACGTTGGACTGCTCATGCGGGCGCTTGCTGCGGTCGCCTTTGGCGTCGGTCATGGCAATGCCCAGCGTGAGGTCCTGGTCTTGCACGCGGTGCAGGTAGTCCAGAAAGCGGGCGCTGTGCTCGGTGCTGCCTTTGGCGTCATCCAGGCGGGCGGACACTTGGCCGATGGCGTTGAGGGCGTCGTGCGTCAGGTAGCGCTGCGCGCAGCCGGTTTCCTGGCAGACCAGGCGCACCGCCTCCAGCTTGTTGAGCAAGTCGCCGCTGCTGGTGTTGATGTGGGTCAGGCGGTTGACCAGTTTGCCGCTGGTGTGTTGCACCGCGGTCATGATGGGCGCGTAGCGCGGCTTCAGTGCGTAGTCGTAGGTCAGCGCAATGGCATTGATACCGGGTGTAAAGCCTGGCTCGTCGGCTACGCTGGCCACAGCCTGTCCGTCCAGAAAAACCCTGGGTTTGTAGCGCCTCAATGACTCACGGAAATCGTCGCCGGACATCAAATTAGCGATCGGCTGGGCTGCATTCATGGGCGTCTCCGTGATGAATTTTAAAAATTTTAAACGCTGTTTAAATATATGTCCAAGCGTTTAATTTCATACGATTGAAGTCTTTGTCTTTATTGCGACTATATTTCTTTCATGCAAGCCAAAATTGAGCGCCAGCAAGCCATGACAGACGTGCGCCGTGCACTGGTGCTCGATGCTGCCCGTGCCGTGTTTGAAAAGCTGGGAATTGAAGGCGCCAGTATTCGTGAAATTGCGCGTGCTGCGGGCTACACCCCCGGCGCCATCTATTTTTACTACGACAGTAAAGAAGCCATTTACGGCGCGCTGCTGGCCGAATCCTTGGAGCGGCTGAACGACAAGGTGGCCCAAGCCGGAACGGGTGCTATGGACGCTGCGGCCCAGCTGGAAGCCAAGGCCAGTGCCTGGTTTGATTTTTATGCTGACAATCCTCGTGAGTTGGATCTGGGTTTTTACCTGGTGCAAGGCATGCGGCCGCGCGGCTTGAATGCCACCTTGAACGAGCAGCTCAACAAGCGCTTACACGACGCCCTGCAGCCCTGTGAAGCGGCTTTGCAGGCTTTGGGTTTAACGGGGGAGGCGGCTTTGCGTGAAACCACAGCGTTGTTTGCCCACGGTGTGGGTTTGCTCCTGCTCAAACACACGGGCCGCATCCGGATGTTCGGGCAAGATGCTACTTTGCTGTTTGATGCTTATGTCATCGGGCTGCTGGAACGTGTTCGCCAACGTTTGATTTGATCTCTTTTATTTTTTGAAACGATGACCATGCTGCTTGACGCCGACGACTCACAACTTATTCTGGTCGATTACCAGCTGCGCCTGATGCCGGCGATTTTTGAAAGTCAGCAGGTGATTGCCAACGCTGTGCGACTGGCGCGCTTGGCTGCGGCACTGCAAGTGCCGCTCTGGGGTACCGAACAGATGTCTGAAAAAGCAGGCCTGGGGCCGAATGTGCCTGAAATTCAATCTCTCATTGAAGGGGCGGGCGGCCGGGTTTTGCAAAAAATGCATTTCAGTGCCGTGGCGGATGGCTTGGCTGACATGCTGCGTCCACCAGTGCGCAAAACTCCCGCTGGCGGTAACGCTCGCAGCCTGCCCAAGCATTTGAAAAAAAATGCGCCTGCCGAAGAAGAAGGTCGCGGCACCATTGTCTTGGCCGGATGTGAAGCGCATGTCTGCCTGATGCAAACGGCGCTTGATTTGTTGCAGGAAGAGTTCGATGTCTGGGTGGTCACCGACGCCTGCAGTTCGCGCAGCGAGCGCAACCGCGATGCTGCTTTTGACCGTCTGGCCGGCAACGGCGCAGAACTGGTGACCACCGAAATGGTGGCCTTTGAATGGTTGCGATCCGCAGAGCACCCATTTTTCAGGGAAACTTTGGCCTTGATTAAATAACGTCAGCCAGACGCAAGTCTGTTATCAATAATTATGAATTCAGTTTAAAGGTCAATCTATCAGCGAACCAGCTCAGGGCGGACCGAACTTAAGGGACAAACAAGATGTTCAAAGCTTTGCTACTAGATAAGACCGATGCGGGTTTCGCTGCGGTCATGGCTGAGATGAGCGAGTCGCAATTGCCGCCCGGCGACGTGCGCGGCCGCGTTGAGTACTCCTGTCTCAATTACAAGGACGGCCTGGCCATCACCAACCGCGGGCCGGTGGTGCGCGCCTGGCCCATGGTCGCAGGAATAGACGGCGCCGGCGTGGTCACGCAGTCGAATCACCCGGCCTGGCAAGTGGGCGACCGCTTCGTGCACAACGGTTGGGGTTTTGGCGAAACGCGCTGGGGCTTGCTAGCCGAGCAAGCCAGCTTGCAGGGCGATCAACTGGTCAAGCTGCCGGCGGCGCTCAGCACCCGCCAGGCCATGGCCATCGGCACGGCCGGCTACACCGCCATGCTCTGCGTGCTGGCGCTCGAGCAGCACGGCGTCAAGCCCGGTGCCGGCGAGGTGCTGGTCACAGGCGCTACGGGAGGTGTCGGCAGCACGGCGGTGGCATTGCTCAGCAAGCTGGGTTACAACGTGGTGGCTGCCACCGGCAAGGCCTCTGAAGCCGCTTACCTGCAGCAACTCGGTGCCGGCGCTGTCATCGACCGGGCCAGTCTGTCAGCTCCCGGCAAACCCCTGCAAAAAGAACGCTGGGCCGCCGTGGTGGACGCGGTCGGCTCGCACACCCTGGCCAATGCCTGCGCTCAGACAGCCTATGGCGGCGTGGTCGCGGCCTGCGGACTGGCGCAAGGTGCAGATTTCCCGGCGACTGTCATGCCTTTCATCTTGCGCGGCGTCACGCTGGCAGGCATTGACTCTGTGATGGCGCCGCTGGCCCGCCGCCAACTCGCCTGGCAGCGCTTAGCGCAAGACCTGGAGCCGGCCAAGCTCGAACTGATGATCGAAGAAGTGCCCTTGGCACGCGCTGCTGAAAAAGCCGAAGACTTGATGCTGGGCAAGGTGCGCGGCCGCATTCTGGTCAAGATCCAGCCTTGAGCGCAAACCAATTACAACTTTCCCGGAGACCTGAGATGAGCAATGCGACCAGCCCCAAGAGTTACGCCGATTTTTATCGTCAGTCCATTGAGCAGCCCGATGCCTTCTGGACAGAACAGGCCAAGTTGGTTGACTGGTTCAAGCCTTTCGAGCGGGTCTGCAACTACGATAAGCCGCCATTTGTCCATTGGTTTGAAGGGGGCTTGAGCAACCTTTGCTACAACGCAGTGGACCGGCACCTCAAGGAACGCGCCGACCAGGCCGCGCTGATCGCCATCTCGACCGAAACCGGCAGCGAAAAAAGTTACAGCTTCGCCGAGTTGCACCGGGAAGTCCAGCGCATGGCGGCCAGCTTGAAGGCATTGGGCGTGCAAAAGGGCGACCGTGTGCTGATCTACATGCCCATGGTGGCTGACGCTGCTTTTGCCATGCTGGCCTGCGCCCGCATAGGCGCTATTCATTGTGTGGTGTTCGGCGGCTTTGCCAGCGGCTCGCTGGCCTCGCGTATTGACGACGCCACACCCAAGGTCATCGTCAGTGCCGATGGCGGCTCGCGCGGCGGCAAGGCCATGCCTTACAAGCCCTTGCTGGACGAAGCCATTCGTCTGGCCGCACACAAGCCGTCTGCAGTGCTGTTGTCAGACCGCCATCTCGCGCCCATGAACCTGGTGGCCGGCCGCGACCATTTGTGGTCTGAACTGCGTCAGCAAAACTTTGACGCGCAAGTGCCTTGCGAGCCGATGAAGTCCACCGACATCAGCTACACCATCTACACCAGCGGCACCACCGGCAAGCCCAAAGGTGTGCAACGCGACACGGCCGGTTACATGGTGGCGCTGGCGGCCAGCATGAAGCACATCTTCGACGGCCGTGCCGGCGAAACTTTCTTTTCAACCAGCGACATCGGCTGGGTGGTCGGTCACAGCTACATCGTTTACGGCCCGCTGATTGCCGGCATGGCCACCATCATGTACGAAGGCCTGCCCACCCAGGGCATGGACGGCCAGCCCAACGGTGGCATCTGGTGGAGCCTGGTCGAAAAATACAAGGTCACGGCCATGTTCAGCGCGCCTACGGCTGTGCGCGTGCTCAAAAAGCAAGACCCGGCGCTGCTTCAAAAATACGACCTGTCCAGCCTGCGTGCGCTGTTCCTGGCCGGTGAGCCGCTGGATGAGCCCACCGCCCGCTGGATCAGTGAAGGCTTGCGAGTGCCCATCATTGACAACTACTGGCAAACCGAAACCGGCTGGCCGCTGCTCACAGTGGCCAACGGCGTCGAGCAAACGCCCAGCAAGTTTGGCAGCCCGGGCGTGCCTATGTACGGTTACCGCGTCAAGCTCTTGCATGAGAGCTCCGGCGAAGAGCTGACCCAGCCCAACGAAAAAGGCGTGGTTGTGCTCGAAGGCCCGACGCCGCCGGGCTTCATGCAAACCATCTGGCAGGACGATGCGCGCTTCGTCAACACTTACTGGAAGAGCGTGCCAGGCAAGATGGTCTACAGCACTTTTGATTGGGGCATCCGCGATGAGGACGGTTACTACTTCATTCTGGGCCGCACCGACGATGTCATCAATGTCGCCGGTCACCGTCTGGGCACGCGCGAGATAGAAGAGAGTATTTCCGGCCATGCGCTGGTCGCTGAAGTGGCCGTTGTCGGCGTGGCAGACCAGCTCAAAGGGCAGGTGGCCATGGCCTTTGTGGTGCTCAAAGATGCCAGCGCGCTCAACGATCCTTCGCTTGCGCTCAAGCTCGAAGGCGAGATCATGAAGCGTGTCGATGGTGATTTGGGTGCTGTTGCCCGGCCGGCACGAGTGCGCTTTGTCACGGCGCTGCCCAAGACTCGCAGCGGTAAATTGCTGCGCCGTGCCATTCAGGCCATTTGCGAAGGCCGCGATGCCGGCGACCTGACCACCATGGACGACCCGGCTGCGCTGCAGCAAATCAAGGACCGGATGAGCAGCTAAGTCTTGTGCCTGAAAAAGCTATAGTCGAGCCCGTCGGTCCCTGCAGAGTGCCTGTACCGGCTTGAGAAAGTCCATCACCATGGTCAAGCGATCTGCCACCAAACATGCTGCTGAGTCCTCTGAGCCTGACGCGGTGTTCGAGTCGGCTGCCGAGGTTTTTCGGGTCATGTCGGCGCCCATGCGGCTGAAAATTATCAGCAGTCTTTGCGTGGCTGAAAAAAACGTGAGTGAACTACTCAGTCAAATCCCGACCACCCAGCCCAATATGTCGCAACATCTCAACACCTTGTACCGGGCCGGTGTGCTGGGAAAACGCCG
>JBILIK010000017.1:0-52962 GCA_044350025.1 Polaromonas sp.
CGGTCAGGACGTGGGCCCCGGCGAAGTGCTGGCGCGTATCCCGGTGGAAGGTCAGAAAACGCGCGACATCACCGGCGGTCTGCCGCGTGTGGCCGAGCTGTTCGAAGCCCGCACGCCCAAAGACAAAGGCACGCTGGCAGAGATGACCGGTACCGTGTCTTTCGGCAAAGAAACCAAGGGCAAGATCCGCCTGCAGATCACCGACCCCGAAGGCAAGGTCTGGGAAGACCTGGTGCCTAAAGAGAAAAACATTCTCGTGCACGAAGGCCAGGTGGTGAACAAGGGCGAGTCGATCGTGGACGGCCCGGCCGATCCACAAGACATACTGCGTTTGCTGGGCATGGAAGAGCTGGCCCGCTATATCGTCGATGAAGTGCAGGACGTCTACCGTCTGCAGGGTGTGAAGATCAACGACAAACACATCGAAGTGATTGTTCGTCAGATGCTGCGCCGTGTGGTGGTCGAGAGTGTTGGTGACTCCACCTACATTGCCGGCGAGCAGGTCGAGCGCTCGGTCATCCTGGACGCCAACGACGCCCTGCGCGCCGAAGGCAAGATCCCGGCGACCTTCAGCAACCTGTTGCTGGGTATCACCAAGGCATCGCTTTCTACCGATTCGTTCATCTCCGCAGCTTCCTTCCAGGAAACCACGCGCGTGCTGACCGAAGCGGCCATCATGGGCAAGCGCGACGAGTTGCGCGGCTTGAAGGAAAACGTGATCGTCGGTCGTTTGATCCCTGCAGGTACCGGCATGGCTTACCACCAGGCGCGCAAAGCCAAGGAGCAAATGGACGACGCCGAGCGCCGTGCGATTGCTGAAGCTGAAGCCGCTGAGCTGGAAGCACTGTCACCGGCTGAGACCAGCGAAGGCGCTGACGGCCAGGCTTGATGCAGCTTTAAGCGCAGACGCAGCCTTGAGGTTAAAGCCCCGTGCCGGTTCAGGCACGGGGCTTTTTTTATGCGGCGGCTGCGTCAGCTAAAGTCGGTGTTCTGGTCTTGTACATGAAAGTTAAATTTAGACATGAGTACAAATTCCATTGCCTTGCTGGCCTTACTGGCTGTGCTGGTTTTTTGGGTCTTGGGCGCCTACAACCGGCTGGTACGGCTCAAGGAGCTGATTGCCGATGCCTTCGTGGCGATTGATCTGCAATTTCAGGAAAGGCATGATCTGATTCTCAGACTGGTTGAGGTGGCCGGCGAATTTCTGCAGCACGAACCGCAAGCACTGGCGCCCCTGGTGCAAGCGCGCAAGACGGTCAGCGTTGCCAACGACGCGCTGCGCTCAAGGCCCAGCAGCGGTCTGCTGGCCACGCAGTTAATGACTGCCGAAGAAAGCCTGCAGCAACAGTTTGACCACCTGTGGACAGGTGTTTCAACACTGGCCATGCAAGCCGACCCCAAGGTGCGCGAGCTGGCCCAGCAGCTCACCGCCATTCAGAGCAAACTGACTTTTGCCTGTCAGGCTTTCAACCTTGCTGCGCAGCAATTTAACGCTGCACAGTTGCAGTTTCCTACCCTTTTGGTGGCCAGACTGTTTGGCTTTACGCCCGCCATTGCGCTGCGTCTGGGCCAAACGGATGTCTGAGCCGGCGCACCCAGAGCAAGTACCGCTTTGGCGGCAGTTGCAAGGCGCCGCTGCACTGTTGATGGCGGTGCGCGGTGGCCGCTCCATGACGGCCGAGCTGGAGCGCCTTGCGCCCCACCTGCGGCCCGGTGTTCAGGCCCTGGGCTTTCATGCGTTGCGTTGGCTAGGTTTGGCCGAGGCTTTGCGCCAGCAACTGGTCAGCCGCGAGCCACCGCCGCAAGCCGATGCCCTGCTGTGTGTGGCGCTGGCGCTGGCCGCGCAAGTCGATGAATCGCTCTACTCTGCTTACACCCTGGTGGACCAGGCGGTAGAAGCTGCCAAGCAAGGTGAAGAAACCCGGCACCAGGCGAGTTTCATCAACGGCTGTCTGCGCCGGTTTTTGCGCGAAAGCCAAACCATGCTGGCCGCGTGCGAGCGCAAACCCCAGGCTGTCTGGAACCATCCTCAGTGGTGGATTGACGGTGTCCGCAAAGACCATCCGCAGGCCTGGCAAGCGATTTTGCAGGCCAACAACAGCCGCGCGCCCCTTTGCTTGCGTGTCAACCAACGCCAGATCAGCCGGCCCGACTACCTGCTGGCCTTGCAGAGCGCAGGTATTGACGCTGCGCCTGTCGGTGAGCAGGGCGTGCTGCTGTCAACGGCCTGCCCCGTACCGCGGCTGCCCGGTTATGCCGGGGGCCATTTTTCCGTGCAGGACGCCGGCGCCCAACTTGCGGCGCAGCTCTTGCTGACCGGGCTGACAGCCCCCGCCGGCCAGCCCTTGCAGCTGCTCGACGCCTGCGCTGCCCCCGGCGGTAAAACCGCGCACCTGCTGGAATTGGCCGAAGCCAGTGTGCTGGCGCTGGACATTGACGCTCAGCGCTGCGAGCGCGTTGCGCACAACCTGGAGCGTCTGCAGTTGAAGGCACAGATTGTGGTGGCCGACGCCGGTCAGCCCGACGGGTGGTGGGATGGCCGCATGTTCGACGGCATCTTGCTCGATGCGCCCTGTACCGCTTCCGGCATTGTTCGCCGGCATCCTGATGTGCGCTGGTTGCGCCGCCCCGGCGACATTGCGAAGCTGGCTGCCCAGCAAAAACGCCTGTTAGAGGCCCTTTGGCCGCTGCTGCGGCCGGGCGGGCGTTTACTCTATTGCACCTGCTCGGTTTTCAATGCAGAAGGGCAAGGGCAGATTGAAACGTTTCTTATGCACCACACTGAGGCGCTATTGCTGCCGTCCCCCGGTCATTTGCTGCCCCAAAGCGGCATGGCGGACCCTGTATTCCCGGACAATTTACTGCGTGAGTACGATGGTTTTTATTATGCACTGCTGGAAAAGCAGCCTCTTTAAGGGCTGCGCGAAGCGTTGCAGCTTCCAGGGCCTGCTGGTCATGGCCGTGCTGTGGGCCGCCTTGTGCGCCAGCTGGCCTGCCAACGCTGCGGGTGCCCAGCTGACTCAGCTCAAAACGCAAAGCACAGAAGACGGTATTTACCTCAGTGCCAACCTGAGCTTTGAATTGCCTGCCGTGGTCGAAGATGCCTTGCTCAAAGGCATCCCACTTTTCTTTGTGCTGGAGGTCGATATCCTGCGCGAACGCTGGTACTGGATAGACCAGCGCGCCGCTGCGGCCTCACGCACCATCCGGCTGGCTTACCAGCCGTTGACCCGGCGCTGGCGGGTCAACATCGGCTCGGGCCTGATTGGCAGCACCAGCAGCCTGCGTGCCACCTTCAACCAAAATTACGACACCCTGGCCGAGGCCCTGACGGCTGTCCAGCGCGTGGCGCGCTGGAGGGTCGCCGAGCCGGCCGAGCTTCGCCCCGGCGCAGATTACAAGCTGAAGTTCAGCTTCAAGCTCGACCTGTCCCAATTGCCCAGACCTTTTCAGATCGGTATGGCCGGCCAGCGTGACTGGTCTATTGAGTTAGAGCACAGCCAAAAAATGCTGCTGCAAGCCAGCACCGTAGCCGATATCGTGAAGGACGCCTCGCAGGACGGCATCAAAGACGGCGCATCCGTGGAAGCGCCCAAGTGAGCAGCTTACCGAGCCCGCAACCCGCGCGTTACAACCGCGCCATGCGCTGGACGCTGGGCGTGGGCGTGGGCGTGATGGTGGCCTTGGGTCTTGTGCTCATTTTTCTGCTCACCTTGGCCACTGGCAACCGCGAGCTGTATGAGCGCAATTACACCCTGCTTTTAAGTTTGAACATCGCTGTGGCTGCGGTCTTGCTTGCGGCCATCGGCTGGATTGTGGTGCGTTTGTTTTTACGGCTTCGCCAGCGCAAGTTCGGCAGCCGCTTGCTGCTCAAGCTGGCGGCAATTTTTGCATTGGTGGGTATGTTCCCGGGCCTGACCATTTATGTGGTGTCTTACCAGTTCGTTTCGCGTTCGATTGAAAGCTGGTTTGACGTGAAGGTTGAAAGCGCTTTGGCGGCCGGTCTTAATTTGGGTCGCTCGTCGCTGGACGCCCTGGCGGCTGACCTGGGCAACCGCACACTTCAGGCGGCAACACAAATGTCTTTGGCCAAAGACTCTTCACCCGGTTTGGCGCTGGAGCGCTTGCGTGAGCAAATCGGCGCTAAAGACCTGTTGCTGTGGGGAGCCTCCGGGCAGCTGATTTCCAGCGCCGGCCAGTCCCGCTTTATTTTGCAGCCCGACCGGCCTTCGGCGCAGCAGTTCCGGCTGGCGCGTACGCAGCGGGTGGCGACCCAGATCGAGGGCTTGGAAGATACGCTGACGGCCGGCACAGCCGCATCCGCACCGACTGCCCGTATCCGGGCGCTTGCGCTGGTCAGTGATTCGAACTTCGGGCTCAGCAGCAGCGAACGGTTTTTACAAGCCGCTGAAGACTTGCCCCCCGAACTGGTGGCCAACGCCATTGCCGTGCAAGAGGCCAACCGTGAATACCAGGAACGCGCGCTGGCCCGCAGCGGTCTGCGCAAAATGTACATCGGCACACTCACCCTGAGCCTGTTTCTGGCGGTATTTGGCGCCGTGTTGCTGGCTGTGCTGCTGGGCACCCAGTTAGCGCGCCCGCTCTTGTTGCTGGCCGAAGGTGTGCGCCAGGTGGCGCAGGGCGACCTGCGGCCCAAGGAGGTGCTCAGCAGCAAGGACGAGTTGGGCGGACTCACGCGTTCATTTGCCGACATGACGCAACAACTCTCAGATGCGCGCTCGGCCGTGCAGCAAAGCATGAGCCAGGTCGACGCAGCCCGCGCCAATCTGCAGGCTATTTTGGACAACCTCACCGCGGGCGTGCTGGTGCTCGACAGCCAGGGTCGTATCCGCTCTAGCAACCCGGGTGCAGCGCGTATTTTGCGCGTCGCGCTGAGCACTTACCACGGCCAGTTGCTGTCCGAGGTGCCGGGGCTGGACGTCTTCGGCCGAGGCGTGCAGTCTCAGTTTGAGGCCTATTTGGCTGAAAACGCCGAACACAACCTGGAGCACTGGCAGCAGACCTTTGAGCTGCACGGCGGGCCGGCCGGCGCAGAGGACGGCGCCGTGACGTTGATTGCGCGCGGCGCCAAGATGCCCGGTACGGATGAAAGTCTGCTGGTGTTTGACGATGTCTCGGCCATGGTCTCAGCCCAGCGAGCAGAGGCCTGGGGTGAAGTGGCAAGGCGCCTGGCGCATGAGATCAAAAACCCGCTCACGCCGATCCAGTTGTCGGCCGAGCGGCTGGAGATGAAGCTCAGCGACAAGCTGCAACCCACAGAGCAAGCCATGCTCAGCAAATCGGTCAAGACCATCGTTGATCAGGTCGACGCCATGAAGCGCCTGGTCAATGACTTCCGGGATTACGCCCGCCTGCCGACGGCCGAGCTCAAGCCGCTGGACCTCAATGCGCTGGTGACAGATGTCATGCAACTCTATGCCGATGACGCCAGCGTCTTGCCGGTGCGCGTGGAGCTCGACCCGGCCGCTACGGCCATCCGCGGCGACGCCCAGCAGTTGCGACAGGTGATTCATAACCTGCTGCAAAACGCTCAGGATGCGCAAGAAGGCCGCGGCGCCGAGCACCCCGTGCAAATCACTTTGAAAACCGAATACTCGAGCAGCGCCCGCCGCGTGCGCCTGATCGTGCGCGACAACGGCTCGGGTTTTCCTGACCATATTTTGAAACGCGCTTTCGAGCCCTACGTCACGACCAAAAGCAAAGGCACAGGTTTGGGCCTGGCCGTGGTGAAAAAAATTGCAGACGAGCACGGCGCACGCATAGATATTTCCAACCGCGTGGCCGACGGGGCGGTACAAGGCGCCCAAGTGTCGTTATCATTCGCAGTTGTGGCATAACAACAGCTGTGGTTTAAAGGCTTTTCAGACCAAGCAACGTCAAGGGTGCGATTCAATGGCAAATATTCTGGTGGTGGACGACGAGTTGGGCATCCGTGACCTGCTGTCCGAAATCCTGAACGACGAAGGGCATCAGGTAGAGCTGGCAGAAAACGCCGCGCAGGCCCGGCTGGCCCGCAGCCGCGCGCGCCCAGACCTGGTCCTGCTGGACATCTGGATGCCCGACACCGACGGCGTCACGCTGCTTAAAGAGTGGTCTTCATCGGGCCAGCTGACCATGCCGGTCATCATGATGAGTGGTCACGCCACCATCGATACCGCAGTTGAAGCCACCAAGATCGGCGCCATGGCTTTTCTGGAAAAACCCATCACGCTGCAAAAGCTGCTGCAAGCCGTTGAAAACGGTTTGACCAAACAATCTGCCCGCAAAACCCCGGGCAGCCAGGCCGGCCTGAACACCGGCGAGCGGGCTGGCCAGCCTGGCACGCTTGCTTTTTTGGAGCCGGTGGAAGACACCAGCCCCAAACCTACGCAAAGTTTCGCTCTTGAAAAACCCTTGCGCGACGCGCGTGATGAATTTGAAAAAGCCTACTTCGAATTTCACCTGCACCGCGAAGGCGGCTCCATGACCCGCGTGGCTGAAAAAACCGGCCTCGAGCGCACCCACCTTTACCGAAAGCTCAAGCAACTTGGCGTGGACTTGAGCCGCGGCAAACGCGCAGCTTGAGCCCTACGAAACCCCGCGTTTCGCTGATATATAATTCGCGGCTTGGCCCGGTAGCTCAGTCGGTAGAGCAGAGGATTGAAAATCCTTGTGTCGGTGGTTCGATTCCGCCCCAGGCCACCATTAATTCCCTGTCTTTTCTAACCCAAGAAAGCACTGTCCCATGACGCCTCGTACTCAAGCACTGAAAGTCGCCTCGTTGGTTCTGGCCTGTTTCATGGTTGCCGGCTGCAGCACACTGCAAAGCGCCTATGACTCCACCGTAGAATCTGCCAAGTCGGTTGCCGACACTGTGTCTGGCTGGGTCAAGCCTGCCGATAAAAAGTAAATCTCCCGCATCAAATAAAAAGCCCGCTGGCGCAGAGCCAGCGGGCTTTTTTGTGTCTGCTCGCTTGCAGCGCTTTAGCGGCCTGCTTCTGCCTCCAGGGCTTGAGCGCGGGCTGAGCGGCCGATACCGGTGTAATCAAAGCCCAGCTCGGCCATCATGCGCGGCTCATACAGGTTGCGGCCGTCCATGATCACGGGCTGACGCAGCAGCTTGGTGAGCTGGGCAAAGTCAGGGCTGCGGAACTCATGCCACTCGGTCACCACAATCAGTGCGTCAGAGCCTTCAGCCGCGG
Organism: Polaromonas sp.; assembly: GCA_044350025.1. Lineage (GTDB taxonomy): Bacteria > Pseudomonadota > Gammaproteobacteria > Burkholderiales > Burkholderiaceae_C > Polaromonas. The sequence continues at coordinate 7,203 of JBILIK010000017.1, forward strand.
CCATGGGGTCTTTGCAAAGTTCAAAGCCGGCTTGCTTTCCCCAGATCTCTGCCGCCCGCTGCATGGCCACCGGGTCAAAGGCCCGCACCCTGGCGCCCCGGCGAAGCAATTCATTGATCAGCTCCACGCTGGGCGCCTCGCGCATGTCGTCGGTGCCCGGTTTGAAAGCCAGGCCCCAAACTGCAAACTGCAAACCACTGAGGTCTTCACCAAAGCGCTTGACGATGCGTCTGCCCAAGAGGCTGCGCTGACGGTCATTGACCGTTTGGGTGGCATTGATGATGCTCAATTCAAGGCCAGAGTCTTCTGCCATGTAGGCCAGGGCGCGAACGTCTTTGGGAAAGCAGGAGCCGCCCCAGCCGCAACCGGCGTAAAGGAAACTGGTGCCAATGCGCGAGTCGCTGCCGATGCCGACGCGAACCTGTTCAATGTCTGCGCCAACTTGTTCGGCCAGCATCGCCATTTCGTTCATGAAGCTGATGCGGGTGGCCAGCATGGCATTGGCCACATACTTGGTGAGCTCTGCGCTGCGCACATCCATCATGATCAGGCGGTTGCGGTTGCGCAAAAAGGGCGCATAGAGCGCCCGCATGAGCAGCGCAGCTTGTTCGTTGTCACAACCGACAATCACTCGATCCGGCCGCATGAAGTCTTCAATCGCAACACCTTCTTTGAGAAACTCCGGGTTCGACACCACCGCGTAAGGCAGGGCCGTGTCGCGCTGTTTAAGCACGCTGCCAATGGTCTCTCGCACTCTGTCTGCCGTGCCCACGGGCACAGTGCTTTTGTTGACCACCACTTTGTAGTCATGCATGTTCTCGCCGATGGTCTTGGCGACCTTGAGCACATGTTGCAGGTCGGCCGAGCCGTCTTCGGCCGCTGGCGTGCCCACTGCAATGAACAAGATCGTGCCGTGCTCTACGGCTGCGGCCACGTCGTTGGTGAAAGTCAGACGACCGGCTGCCGCGTTGCGCTGAAGCATGGGCTCAAGCCCGGCTTCATGAATGGGCGATATGCCGTTTTTCAAGTCAGCAATTCGTTTGGCATCAACATCAATGCACACCACGGTATTGCCCATCTCCGACAGGCAGGAGGCGGTGACCAAGCCCACATAGCCGGCACCAAAAACGCTGATTTTCATAAGTTTTTCCTGATATTTTGGGTTTGATTCTTGCCATCAGTCAGGCTGAATTATGGACTGATGATCTTTTCGTTCATGTCGTCAGTTGCTTAGAGTCTGGGGTAAATGTAATAAGGCCTGACCCATGCGCAGCGCCTCGCCGGTTTGAATGCCTTGGCAAACTTGAAAGCCCGCCGGCGCAAATAAAATAATGGTCGAGCCATGCTCAAACCAGCCGAGTTCCTGGCCTTTGCTGAACCGGGCGGCGCAGGGGATTTCGTTGGCGCCGCGGTAGCGCAAGTTCATCAGCACATCCAGAAAATGAAAGCGCATGCTGGCCACCAATATGGCCGCAACAGGCACCAGTGCAATCGGATGACCGGTGGCACTTAAGCGGGTGCGCAAGACCGCACGTTCATTGCGGCAAAACAAGCGCTCAACTCTTTGCAGCGCAATCGGGTTGACGTTCCAGGTGTCGCCACTGATGTAAGTGACATGTTCTACCTGCAAGTCGTGCGGCGCATGAAAGCGGTGGTACATGGCAGAGGTCAGGCGCAGGGTGACAAAACAACCGTCCTTGAAGTCTGACGTGTCCTGGCTGGGGCCAAACAGCTCGGCCACCGCGTACGGAAAGCCCTTGGCCTGCATCACCATGCCATCTACCACCTGACCGAAGGCGCCCACGATAGCGTCGCAAGGGCTGCACAAGACCGCTGCATCTGCATCGACGGTGCGTGAGCCGGGCAGCAGCTCCCGGGTGAAGCACTCATGCAAGCTGCCAAAGGACTGTTTTTTGGCATCGCTCAGATCCAGCGTCGTGAACAGGCGCCAGACACGAATCGTCAAACGCGTCAGCAGCGGACTTTGAATTTGGCTGAACCAGCCCATGCAGCGCGTCAGAAAAATGCGCGGCACCCGGTTGGTCAGCAGGAAGTTGATGTCTTCCTGAAGAAAAAATTGACGAAAAAAATCGATTTTCATAAGACTGTCAACAAACTTGGTTAGGGTTGAATATTCATTAAAGGAGACGTATGGAACAAAGCATGGCATTTCCGCTGCTGGCACTCGGCGCTCTGGCCTGGGTATTGCCTAAAGCCAAGCAAAGACTTGAACTCTCGCGTGCCAAACACCGGTCGCTGGCCGGACACTCGCGCATCGCCAAGCGTATTGCCGGTCTGCTGCCTGGCTATAACTACGACGAAACCGTGTTTTTTAACTCCGATGGCGCCGGCAGCGAGGTGGTTGAACGCCGGCGCGACGGGTTTTTTAAACTGGCTGCGCTTTACGCTGCACGTTTTTCCCAAAGTGTCGCCATGACCGCCAGCGCCCGGGAGATCATTTCGGACATGCAGTTCACAGGCCGTTACCGGGTGCCCTATCAATACACTGATTTCCTGAGCCGACACATCAAAAGCGGAAGCTTCTTGAAAGCTTCGCAGGGCGTCACCGTCACCGACCTGGACGACAACGTTTTTTATGACCTGACCGGCTCTTACGGCGTGAACCTCTTGGGTTACGACTTCTACAAGGCGAGCATCGAAGCCGGCCAGCAGACAGTCAAAGACTTGGGCCCGGTTCTCGGTGCTTACCATCCCTGCGTGCTGGAGAATGTGCAGCGCCTTAAAACCATCTCCGGTCTGGACGAGGTGTCGTTTCACATGTCCGGCACAGAAGCCGTGATGCAGGCCGTGCGACTGGCCCGCTACCACACTAGGCGCAGCCATCTGGTGCGTTTCAGCGGTTCGTACCACGGCTGGTGGGAAGATGTTCAACCGGGGCCGGGCAATCCGCTGCCCCCGCGTGAAACGCACACACTCAAAGACATGGACGAGCGCAGCTTGCATGTGCTGCGCACCCGCAAAGACATTGCCTGCGTTTTGGTCAACCCCCTGCAAGCCCTGCACCCCAATTCGCCGGCCCCGGGCGACTCGTCCCTGGTCGACAGCAGCCGCAAAGTAGCCTACGACCGGGCGGCCTACACGGCTTGGCTCAAGCAGCTGCGTGAGGTTTGCACCCAACGCGGCATCGTCTTGATTTTTGACGAGGTGTTTCTCGGTTTCAGGCTGGCACCTGGCGGCGCGCAAGCCTACTTTGGCGTGCAGGCCGACATGGTGACTTATGGAAAAACACTGGGTGGCGGCTTGCCGGTCGGTGTGGTGTGCGGCCGGTCGACATACATGAAGCGTTTCCGCGAAGAGCGTCCCGGCGACATTTGCTTTGCCCGGGGCACTTTCAATGCGCACCCCTATGTGATGGGCGCCATGAAAGCGTTTCTGGATGCCCAGCAGACGCCTGAAATCGCCCGGCTTTACGAGGGGATAGATGAGCGCTGGGACGGCCGGGCCGATCTGCTCAACAACATGTTGGCCCAGCAGGACTTGCCGGTTCGCGTGGCCAACATGTCGACGGTCTGGACGGTGCTTTACACCAGGCCATCGCGCTACAACTGGATGCTGCAGTTTTACCTGCGCGCGCATGGACTGGCCTTGAGCTGGGTTGGCAGTGGCCGTCTCATTTTCAGTTTGAACTATGGTGATGCGGAGTTTGCCGAAGTCGCCAAGCGCTTTACTCAAGCGGCGCAAGACATGCAAGATGCCGGTTGGTGGGATGGCCCTGAGCAAAGCAACAAGACCATTCGCAAAGGGATTTTCAGAGAGATGTTGCGCCAACCGCGCTGAGGGCCTTGCCGGCAGGGCTTTTGAAAACTCTGCCGGCAAATCCATGGGGCCTGTTCAATCGCGACGCACGTGTTCCATAGGGTCGATCATCTCGCCGCGCAGCAAAGCCAAAGGCGCCTTGTAGTACAGCATGATGTCGTGAAAGGGGTCGGTGATAATTTTCAAGGCCCAGACCAAGCCGGTCATCAGGTCTTTTTGAACCCACAACTGAAGCACCCGAAACAGCAGACCGGCCACACCCAGGGCCAGCCAGGACAGACCGACGTCGTTGAGAAACTCCATCAAACCGTTAGCGGGAACAATCAAACCGAAGAGTGAGGGCTCAATCCAGAGCACCACAGGCATCAGCGCCCAGATGGCCAGAAGCACAATTTTGCGGCGGATGTTGTAGCCGATCTTTATTTCCTCTTTGTGCTCGTCAGTGGCCTGGTTCACATGGTCATAGCCGCGTGGCTCGAAAAAGAAGTGACCCGCTTGGCGACTCGTCATAGAAACTGTCCATGCCAGCAGCGCAGCCCAGGCCGGGTTGACGAACAGCAGCGCATACGAAGTAACAAAGCTCAAGGCGCTAACAAGGTGCAGGCTCTGGTTGATGCGGCTGTGGTGGTAGTAACGGTGGTCATCCCAGCGCTGGGTTTTCAATTCATCGAAAATTGCGGGCATAAGAACCTCAAGTAGTTTTCAGGAAGCAACAGGCAATGCACTAAGGCGGGTATTGAATCACCAATTTAGTCTGCAAGCATGACATTTTCATGACGCAACAGTTTCAATTTAAAAAAGGCTTGTCACAAAAGCGTTATGAAATGCCTGCAAGATTCGGGCATGGAATTTGAATACCCACAAAATCTGGTTGTTGATAATTTCCCGGCCAACAACCGGTCATTGCGCATTGCTGTCGTATCGGAAACTTACCCGCCGGAAGTCAACGGCGTTGCCGTGACGCTGTCCAAGGTGGTGGAAGGTTTGCGCAACGCCAACCACGCGGTACAGCTGATTAGATTGCGACAAAACGGCACAGATGCCGCTGCCCAGGATGACATGTATGCAGGCTACCAAGAAGTCTTGATGCGTGGCTTTCCTATCCCCAACTATCCTGACTTGCGCATGGGGATTCCTTCGAAAAGTACCTTGATTCGGCTGTGGCAACTCAAGCGACCTGACGTTGTCCACATCGCTACCGAGGGACCCTTGGGCTGGTCTGCTTTGCGCGCTGCCATGTACTTGAAGCTGCCGGTGTCTACTGATTACCGGACTAATTTTCAAAGCTACAGCACGCACTACGGCGTCGGCTTTTTATACAAGCCCATCATGGCGTATCTCAAAAAATTCCACAACCTTGCAGGTTGCACCATGGTGCCCACAGAAGCCTTGCGCGCGTCTTTGGCAGCGGTTGGTTTTCAAAGGCTCAAAGTAGTCAGCCGTGGCGTCGATACGGTCGCTTACGACCCGGCACACCGCAGTGATGCCCTGCGCCAACAATGGGGGCTTGCCCCGCAAGATTTGGCAGTGCTGTGTGTCGGGCGTCTTGCCAAAGAAAAAAATCTGGACTTGTTGCTGCGCGCATTCGAAGCGATACAGGCACGCCAGCCCAGCGCACGCCTGGTGCTGGTGGGTCACGGCCCGATGCTGCAAGAGCTCAAACTCAAGTGCCCCGGGGCGATTTTCACCGGGCAATTGCGCGGTCACACCCTGGCCGAGCACTACGCCTCCGCCGACCTGTTTCTGATGCCCAGTCTCACAGAGACATTTGGCAATGTCACCACCGAAGCCATGGCCAGTGGCCTGCCGGTGGTGGCTTTTAATTACGCTGCGGCGGCAGAAATGATCGTCAGCGGTGTCAACGGTCGCCTGGCGGCGATGCGCGATGCTGAAGATTTTGTTTTTGCGGCGAGCCAAGTCGCAGCGCAGCCGGTGCAACTCAAAAGCATGGCTGCAGCTGCGCGTCAGACAGCGCTAGGCCTGGACTGGGCTTGCATTGTTGAAAAATTCGAAAACGAACTGCAAGAAGTGATCGATGCAAACCGTCTCATCACGCACAGCGGAACCCCGCCGCGCAGCTCGCCGCTTAACGCCTCGCGCGTCTGACCATCAGGCCCAGCGCGACTGCGGTACACAGGCCAAACAGGGTCATCAGGCTGATAATTGAAATATCGGCGGCCACCAGACCCGCGTAAATCCCCAGCATGCATAAAACGCTCAGGTTTTCATTAAAACCCTGAACGGCAATCGACCGGCCCGCAGTTAACAGTACGAAGCCGCGGTGCTGCAAAAGCGCATTGAGCGGTACCACCAAAATACCGCCGACTGCACCCATGACAGTCAGCACGACCAGAGCGGTGCTGAGCTGCGTTACATGGGCGCTGCCCACAATGAGCAAGCCCATCAGCACGCCCGCCGGTAAAACCCGCTTGGCGTTTCGCAGCGCAATCCAGCGGCCGGCAATCCCTGCGCCCGCCACCACGCCGACGGCCACAGCCGCCTGCAAATAGGCCGAGTGCTCCAGCGGTAAACCCAGTATGTCAGCCGACCACTTCAACACCACAAATTGCAGCGTCGCACCCAGGCCCCAGAAAATCGTGGTCACGCCCAAGGACAAACCACCTTCTGCGTCCCGCCACAGCAAACGGTTGGCACGCCAGAAATCCTTCATCAACTCAATGGGGTGCAGTGTACTGGCCGGGTACTTTGCACCGCTGTGCGGTATGCCCATGTTCAGCACGCTGGCCAGTGCGTAGATCAGCAGCAGCGCCACCAGCGAAGGGTAGAGCGCAGAGTGCAAAACCAGCGTATCTAACAAAGGCAGGCTGCCCAAGCCGGCCATGACGCTGGAATTAACCAGGACCCCGCCGAGCACGGCGCCCAACAAGGCGGCGCAGACGATGGAGGTTTCCAGCCAGCCATTGGCTTTGACCAGATGGTCCGGACCGACGATTTCAGTGATCAGCCCGTACTTGGCCGGCGCATAAGCGGCCGCACCCAAACCGGCAATGGCAAAAGCCACCAGCGGGTTAAAACCCAGCAACAAAGCGCACACGCCCACAATCTTGATGCCATTCATCCACGCCATCAGACGCGCTTTAGGAAATGCGTCAGCCAGCGGTCCGACAAAAGGAGCCAGCACCACATAAGACACCGTGAATACAAACTTCAACAGCGGCGCCCACCACACAGGCAGACCTTGCTCAGACAGCAGTGCAATCGTGACAATCAGCAAAGCATTGTCAGCCAGTGCAGAAAAAAACTGAGCCGCAAGGATGAGATAAAAACCTGATGGCATCGCGCCGATTCTGCGGTGCGATTAAGTCAACTGGCGGTCATTGCAGTGACAAAGGCGTGACTGAAAAACCGCCTGCCGGTCAGTGACTTACCAGCCGTTTTGCCGGGTCAACTCAAAAGGCACATCAGGCGCATCGGGCAGGGCCTCGTTGCTAAGGTCTTTCCACAGGCCTTTGACCGTGCGACCGCAGCTGCCCTCGACGACCTGGCCGTCCCAGCTGGCCGTCAGATTGATGCCGTTGGAAGACTCGTCCAGCATCAGCGTACCGGCTTCAATGTCGCCGGCAAGCTGGGCGCGGCTGGCGTGGCCCGCCACCCTGCCGCCGGGGGCGCTGCGCAGGTCGCGTTGCACCATGCCCGCCAGGCTGTCGCTGAACTCGGCGTGCTTTTCCAGCAGCACCAGGGCCTGTACCGGCAGGCCGCGGGGCGGCTTGTCAAATACCGCCAGCCACTGCCCGTAGAACTGCGGCGCCAGCACCTGCTTGGCAGCGGGGCAGGGCGCCGCTGGTGCCGCAGCAGCATCTGCCGGCCGTTTGACTTGCTGAGCCTGCGCGCCAGCCAGCGTCAGCGCCAATGCTGCGCCCAGAAACCCGCGGGCAGCGGCAATTAAAAACAGTGAACTGTGTATGCGGTGCGTGCTCATGACAGGCCTTAAAAGCCGGCTTTGGATTCGGCCAGCGCTTTGGCCGCTGCGCCATCGGCCGCGCGCTGAGCAAACTCGGCGCGCAGGGCACGGATTTTTTCATGCGGGTCTTCGCGCACCGTGGTCTTGTCCAAGCCCATCTCGCCCACAAAGCGGCTGATGGTGCCGGCAATCATGTCACGGCCTTTTTTGCGGCGGCGCAGCCAGCTCACCGACAGCGTGCGCTGCGCACGCGTGATGCCCACATACATCAAGCGGCGCTCTTCCTGCAAGCGCAGCGCAATGCTGTCGGCGTTGGTGCCCAGTTCGTTTTCTTCATCGAGCTTAAAGGGCAGCAGCCCCTCAACGCAGCTGACCAGCATCACATGCGGCCACTCCAGTCCCTTGGCGGCGTGCAGTGTGGACAGGGTCACCACGTTCTGCTCGCCCTCGCGCTCGCTGATGGTGGACAGCAGTGCAATGGTCTGAATCACCTCGAGCATGCTTTTGCGCTCTTTTTCCATGGTGGTGCCGACCGCGTCTTCCAACTGACCGCCACAGCGCTGCGCCATCCAGTCGCAAAAATCCATCACGTTGCTCCAACGCCCAGCAGCCACCGTCTCGCTGTCCTCCGAGTCGTACAAATGCTTTTCGTAGTCAATGTCTTTGAGCCAGTCGGTCAGGAACACACGCGCATCTTCAGCGCCTACCGTGTGTTTGGCGCGGTACTCCAGCTCGTTGAGGTAGCGGCCAAACTCTTGCAGGGAGCCTACAGCCTTGGCCGGTAACACTGTGCCCAGCGAATGACTGAACAGTGACTCGAACAGGCTGAGCTTGTACAAACTCGCAAAGTTGCCCAGCGCCTGCAAAGTGGTGTGACCGATACCGCGCTTGGGCGTGGTGACGGAGCGCATGAAAGCCGGGTCGTCGTCGTTGTTGCTGAGCAGGCGCAGCCAACTGCACAAGTCTTTGATTTCCGCGCGGTCAAAAAAGCTTTGCCCGCCCGATACCTTGTACGGAATCTGCGCACGCCTAAAAGCCTTTTCAAATACCTTGGCCTGGTGATTGGCCCGGTACAGCACGCTGAAGTCTTTCCATTCTTTGTGCTGGCTGCCAAGGGCCTGCAGCTGGCCGCCGGCACGCAGGCTCTGGATGCGCGCGACCACGCGCTCGGCCTCGTGTTCTTCGCCGTCGCAATCGACCACGCGCACCGGTTCGCCCTCGCCCAGTTCGCTGAACAGCGTCTTCGGATAAAGCTTGGGGTTGGGGCCGATCACATTGTTGGCCGCGCGCAAAATAGCGCTGGTCGAGCGGTAATTTTGTTCGAGCTTGACGACCTTGAGCGTCGGGTAATCGACCGGCAGGCGCTTGAGGTTGTCCAGTGTGGCGCCGCGCCAGCCGTAGATGGACTGGTCGTCGTCGCCCACTGCCGTGAAGCCCCCGCGCGCGCCCACCAGCAACTTGAGCAGCTCGTACTGCGTGGCATTGGTGTCCTGGTATTCGTCCACCAGCACATGGCCCAGGGCCGCCTGCCATTTGTCACGCACCGCAGCGTGCTCTTGCAGCAGCTTGAGCGGCAGGCCGATCAGGTCGTCAAAGTCCACGCTCTGGTAGGCCGTCAGCCGCTCTTCGTAGCGCGCCATGATGCGCGCCAGCGTGCGGTCTTCATCGTTGTCGGCTTGGGCTTCGGCCTGGGCGGCGTTCAGGCCGCTGTTCTTCCAGGCGCTGATGCGCCACTGCCATTGGCGCGCGGTCGCAGCGTCTGTGCTGCCACCGGCGTCTTTGATGATGCTGGTGACATCGTCGCTGTCCAAAATGCTGAACTGTGGCTTCAGGCCCAGCTCGCCGCCGTCTTGGCGCAGCATGCGCACGCCCAGTGCATGAAAAGTGCAGATCAGCACCCCGCGCGCGCTTTTGCCGATCAGGCTCTTGGCGCGCTCGCGCATCTCGGCCGCAGCTTTGTTGGTGAAGGTAATGGCGGCAATCTGCTCGGGCTTGAGACCCGCCTGGATCAGCCGGCTTATCTTGTGCGTGATCACCCGCGTCTTACCCGAGCCGGCGCCCGCCAATACCAGGCAAGGGCCCTGCATGTAATTGACGGCCGCCTGCTGGGCCGGGTTCAGGCCAGCCAGGGCGGCTGAAGGCGAGGGAGACGACATGGACGAAAAAAAGAGGGGGTGTTAAACGGCGTGCGGCCGCAGGCAGGGCCTGAAAAAGCGACCCTCATTCACGGCCGCATGGCGGTCATCATAGCCAGTCGCCGGGGCGATGGGCCAAGCGGGTCACAATACGCGCTGTGCTGAGTATTCTTTTAGTCACCTTTCCGTTTTTTGTGCTGGTTTTGTGCGGCTATATCGCCGCGCGCCGGGCCATGCTGCCGCAGGCGGCGATACCCGGGCTCAACAGCTTTGTGCTGTATTTCGCACTGCCCTGCATGCTGTACCGCTTTGGCGCCAGCACGCCGATAGCGCAGCTGCTCGATGTCAGCCTGATCGCCGTTTATCTGTTGTGTGCGCTGATCATGGTGGGCTTCACCATCGCCGTCACACGCGGCCCGCGCACCGGCTGGAACGACGCATCTTTCGGGGCGCTGGTAGCGGCCTTTCCCAACACCGGTTTCATGGGCGTGCCCCTTTTGGTCGCGCTGCTGGGCGCTAAGGCGGCGGGCCCGGCGATTGTCTCGATCACGGTCGACATGATCATCACCTCCTCGCTGTGCATTGCGCTGTCGCGGCTGGACGGCGCTGACGAACATGGCGCCGCCCGCGCTTTTCGTCTGGCGCTCAAAGGCGTGGTGGTCAATCCGCTGCCCTGGGCCATTGCCTTGGGCGGCGTGTCCTCGGCCATTGGCTTTGAATTGCCGGGCCCGGTGGCTGTTACCGTCGGTTTGTTGGCAGACGCTGCCTCGCCGGTGGCACTGTTCACCATCGGTGCCGTGCTGGCACGCTCGCAAATTAACACCACCACGCCAACGCAAGCACGGGACTATGTGCCGGTGGTGCTCATCAAGCTGGTGGTGCATCCTGTGCTGGTGGGCCTGATTGGCCTGTCGGCCATTCAGCTGGGCTTGCCGCTGGACCCCTTCGCCCTGACGGTGCTGGTGCTGCTGTCCGCCCTGCCCAGCGCCAGCAATGTTTCCCTGCTGGCCGAACGCTTTGGCGCAGACAACGGGCGTATTGCCCGCATCATCTTGCTGTCTACTGTGTTGGCTTTCTTTAGCTTCGCGGGCGCAGTGGCGCTGGTCACGGGCGCCGCCTTTTTTTAAAACCTGGGGATGGATTCCTGCCCCCGATCAGGTCGAGGGCAGGCTCTTCGCAGGAATGGCGCAGGGAAAGGAATGACGCAGGGAAAGGAATGACGCAGGTACAGGAATGACACAGGGACAGGCATAACGGTGCGTTCGGGACATGCCCGCGCCTCGGTTCGGTCATCCTCGCGAAAGCGGGGATCCATCCCCTTCGCCGGGGGTAAAAAGACTCGCCTATGATCACGGGTTGCGGGTCTACGCACCCCCATCACCTTCCCAGTTCAAAGTAAAAGGACATCATGGCTGACAAAAAATCAAAAATTATTTACACATTGACCGATGAGGCGCCTTACCTGGCCACTTGTTCGCTTTTGCCGATTCTGCGCACTTTTGCTGCGCCTGCCGGCATTGATATCGTTGAGAGCGACATTTCTCTGGCGGCCCGCATTCTGGGCGAGTTTTCCGATGTCCTGACACCCGAGCAAAAAATGCCAGACAACCTGTCTGAGCTCGGTCGCCTGACGCTGCTGCCGGACACCAACATCATCAAGCTGCCCAACATCAGCGCCACCGTGCACCAGATGACCGAGGCCATCCGGGAACTGCAAGCCCACGGCTACAAGCTGCCCAATTTGCCTGAAGACCCGAAAACCGACGCCGACAAAGCCACGCTGGCGCGCTACTCCCGATGCCTGGGCAGTGCCGTCAACCCGGTGCTGCGCGAAGGCAACTCCGACCGCCGCGCTCCGCTGGCGGTTAAAAACTTTGCCCGCAAGCATCCGCACAGCATGGCTGAGTGGAGCATGGCCTCACGCACCCATGTTGCGCACATGAAAAAGGGCGACTTCTATCACGGTGAAAAGTCCATGACGCTGGACAAAGCCTGCGACGTGCGCATGGAACTGGTCAATGCGGCCGGCAAAGCCACAGTGCTCAAACCCAAGGTGTCGCTCAAAGCCGGCGAGATCATTGACAGCATGTTCATGAGCAAGAAAGCGCTCTACGAGTTTTATGAAGAGCAGATGGAAGACGCGCGCAAGACCGGCCTCATGCTGTCTTTGCACGTCAAGGCCACCATGATGAAGATCTCGCACCCCATCGTGTTCGGTCACGCGGTTCGGGTCTACTACAAGGACGCTTTTGCCAAGCACGGCAAGCTGTTTGACAAGTTGGGCGTGAACGTCAACAACGGCCTGTCCAGCCTTTACGAAAAGCTCGAAAGCCTGCCGACCACCCAGCGCGACGAAGTCATCCGTGACCTGCACGCCTGCCACGAGCACCGGCCCGAGCTGGCCATGGTCGACTCGGCCAAGGGCATCTCCAACCTGCACGCACCCAACGACGTGATTGTGGACGCCTCGATGGCCGCCATGATCCGCCTGGGCGGCAAAATGTGGGGCGCCGACGGCAAGCCCAAAGACACCAAGGCGATCAATCCCGAAAGTACCTTTGCGCGCATCTACCAGGAAGTCATTAACTTCTGCAAGACCAACGGCAACTTTGACCCCGTCACCATGGGCACCGTGCCCAACGTTGGTCTGATGGCGCAGCAAGCTGAAGAGTACGGCTCGCACGACAAAACTTTTGAGGTGGCCGAGGACGGTGAAGCGCGCATTGTGGACATCGCCACCGGCCAGGTGCTGCTGACGCAAAACGTCGAAGAAGGCGACATCTGGCGCATGTGCCAGGTCAAGGACGCACCGATCCGCGACTGGGTCAAACTGGCGGTTACCCGCGCGCGCAACTCCGGCATGCCCGCCGTCTTCTGGCTGGACACTTACCGCCCGCACGAAAACGAGATCATCAAAAAGGTCGAGCTGTACCTCAAAGACCACGACACCAGCGGGCTGGACATCCAGATCATGTCGCAAGTGCGCGCCATGCGCTACACCCTGGAGCGTGTGGTGCGAGGCCAGGACACCATCTCGGTAACCGGCAATATTTTGCGTGACTATCTGACCGACCTGTTCCCCATCATGGAACTCGGCACCAGCTCCAAAATGCTGTCGGTCGTGCCTTTGATGGCCGGTGGCGGTTTGTATGAAACAGGTGCCGGCGGCTCAGCGCCTAAGCACGTGCAACAACTGACCGAAGAAAACCACCTGCGCTGGGACTCGCTGGGTGAGTTTTTGGCGATTGCCGCCAGCCTGGAAGACCTGGGCATCAAAACGGCGAACGACAAAGCCAAGTTGTTGGCCAAGACCCTGGACGCTGCCACCGGCAAACTGCTGGACAACAGCAAGAACCCCTCACCCAAAACCGGCCAGCTCGACAACCGCGGCAGCCAGTTCTACCTGACCCTGTACTGGGCCCAGGCATTGGCTGAGCAGACGCAAGACAAAGCGATGCAAGCACTGTTTGCGCCACTGGCCAAGAGCCTGACCGACAACGAGCAAAAAATCGTTGGCGAGCTCAATGCGGTACAAGGCAAACCGGTGGACATCGGTGGTTACTTCAAGCCGGACACGGCCAAAATGACGGCCGTCATGCGCCCCAGTGCCACCTTCAACGCGGCGCTGGAAACCGTCAAAGCCTGAAGACGGCGGGCCGCTCAGATCGCCAGGGGGTCGACGTCGATCGCCCAGCGAATCAGCGGCTTGAATTCAGCCTGCTGGCGCGTGGCATCCATGACCGGTTGCCACGCCGCTAAAAAGCGCTGCAGCGCCACGCGTGAGGCGCTTTCTACCAGCATCTGCGCGCGCTCTATGTTGGCCACGCGCTGAATCGTCATGGGAACTGCCGGGTAGGGTGTGACCAGCTCATGCCCCGGCAGAGCCTGCGCCTGCGCGGCGGCCGCGGCGGCATTCAAAAAACCTTGGGCGATGTCCTGGCTGCGTGCCTCGGCACGCACCAGCGCGCTAAAGCCGAAGGGCGACATGCCGGCGGCTTCCCGGTCGGCCAGTTCTTGCGCCGCAAAAGCCGGGTAATCGTGTTTTTGAAGCGCATCAAACAGCGGGTGTTGCGGGTGAAAGCTCTGCACCCACATTTCGCTTTGCGCGCCTTGCGCCGCATTGCGCCCGGCCCGCCCGCTGGCCTGCATCAACAAACCAAACAAGCGCTCAGGCGCCCGGAAGTCGCTGGAAAACAGCGCACCGTCGGGGTTGACCGCGGCCACCAGCGTGATGTGCCTGAAGTCATGGCCCTTGGCAATCATTTGCGTGCCCACCAGCACGTCGACCTCGCCGGCGTGCACGCTGGCCAGTTGCGACTCGAGCGTGCCCTTGAGCCGCGTGGTGTCAGCGTCAATGCGCGCAATCACCAGTGGGCTGCCGTCCGGCCTTGTGATGCCTTGCAGCAGTTCGGCCAGGTGTTCTTCAAGCCGCTCAGTGCCGCGGCCCACCGGGGCAATGTCTACATTGCCGCAGGACGGGCAGGCACGCGGCACGCGCTCGGTGAAGCCGCAGTGGTGGCAGCGCAGCGTGCGGTCTATTTTGTGAAACACCCGGTAAGCACTGCAATACGGGCATTCGCTTTTCCAGCCGCAGTCGTGGCAGGCCAGCACGGGTGCGTAGCCGCGCCGGTTCAAAAAAATCAGTGACTGCTCGCCGCGCGCAATGCGCTCGGCAATCGCCGCCAGCAGCGGCGGCGCCAGCGTGCAGTGCTTGGGCTGGTGGTTCATGTCCACCAGGCGCACCTTGGGCAGCTCGCCCTGAACGCTGCCAGCGTCGGTTTGCGCGCCTATGCGCTCGTGCATGCTCAGGCGCTGGTAGCGGCCGGTTAAGGTGGCTTGCCAGCTTTCCAGCGATGGTGTGGCCGAACCAAGAATCACATTGCAGGCCGGCGCTGCGCCCGGGGCTGGCGGAGCTTCAGCGGCTTGAGGCGGCCCGGCGGCTTCTGCCTGTCGCTGGCCCTCCAGCCGCCCGCGGTACACCGCCAGGTCACGCGCTGAGTAGCGGGCACCTTCTTGTTGCTTGTAGCTCGGGTCGTGTTCTTCATCGACCACGATCAGCCGCAAATTCGGCATCGATGCCAGCACCGCCATGCGCGTGCCCAGCACCAGCCGCGCCGTGCCGGCGTGCGCCGCCAGCCAGCTTTTGAGGCGCTGCGCCGGCGTCAGGCCGCTGTGCAGCGCCACCACGCGCTCGCGCCCCAGGTGCGCAAAACGAGTTTCAAAGCGCGCCTGCAACTGCGGCGTCAGGTTGATCTCGGGCACCATCACCAGCACTTGGGCTTCTGGGTCTTCGGCCAGCACGCGGGCGGCGGCACGCAGGTAGACCTCGGTCTTGCCGCTGCCGGTGCTGCCAAACAGCAGGGCCGGGCGTGCATCTGTGCGCAGTTGCAGTAGCGCGGCTGTTTGCTCAGGGCTGAGCGTCAGGCTATCTTGCGGCGTTTCGGCGCTGGAGGTGTCGGCCTGCGGGCGCTTGAGCCGCCGCGCCAGCTGCACCGGCGTGAGCTCGCGCAGCTGGGGTGGCAGCGCGGCCAGGGCGACTTCGCCCAGCGAGCGCTGGTAGTAGCCCGCCGTGAAAGCCACCAGACTGCGCCAGGTGGCGTTGAGTGGCGGCAGTGCTTCGAGGGCGCCCAGCACCTCACGGGCTTGTTCGGGTGCCAGATCACCGCTGTCCGGCAGCGTTTCCCAGACCACGCCCAGCACCTCACGTCGCCCCAGCGGCACGCGCACCAATTGACCCGGCGCCAGTGGTAACTCACTTCGGTAAGTCAATGGCCCGCCAATGCCACTGTGGGCCGGCGCGGCCACCACAATGCGCAGCCAAAAATAAATGTTTGTAGTGGTTTGCCCTGACTTCACTTGCGCATGTGTCTCTAAGTGCTTGATTTACAACCTACTTTCAGTTTTCCAGAGTTTCTGTGGATAACTTTGTTGATAGTTCGGTTTCACGGCACGCCAGCCCTTTGAAATCAAGGGCTTTCCCAGAATGCCCGTAAAAAAAGCAGACTATGTGAATCCATATAAATCAACAACTTACGCTCGCTATGCCTTTTGTAGCGTTGTTGAGAGCTTTTGTCACTGTTCACTGAAATGGAGCATTATTTTTGTGCATAAGTCACTTGCGCGGTGTCTTTTTTTTGTGCTAATGAATGAAAAACGATTAGTGTGTTTCAAGTCTTGACGCAAAGGCTGGGCGTTTTAAAACCTTGGTAAGCGTCCTCATGCACCTTGCCGCAGGTGGCGCGAATGCGTGTGCACGGCATTCACCAGCGCAGCCACATGCTCGGGCGGGGTGAACTGGCTGATGCCGTGACCCAGGTTGAAGATGTGCGTAGGGCCCGTGGTGGTTGCGTCCGTGTGCGGCTTGCCAAAGCTGTTCAGCACGCTGGCCACTTCAGCCTCAATCTGCGCCGGCTGGGCAAACAGCACATGGGGGTCTATATTGCCTTGCAGCGCCTTGCCCGGCCCGCCCACTGCGCCGCCCACCAGCGCGCGCGCCTTGGCCAGGTTGACTGTCCAGTCCAGGCCCAGCACCTCGCAGTCGAGCGGGGCCATGTCATCAAGCCACAAGCCGCCTCCCTTGGTGAAGACCAGGCGCGGAATCTTCACGCCATCGTGTTCACGTTTGAGCTGGGCCAGCACGCGTGCGGTGTAGGCCAGGCTGAACTGCTGAAAAGCACCGTCGGCCAGCACGCCGCCCCAGCTGTCAAAAATCATCACCGCCTGTGCGCCGGCTTCAATCTGCGCGTTCAGGTAGGCGGCCACCGCGTCGGCGTTGACGGCCAGCATGCGGTGCATCAGGTCGGGGCGCTGGTACAGCATGGTCTTGACCAGGCGGTAGTCGTCAGAGCCCTGGCCTTCAACCATGTAGCAAGCCAGCGTCCAGGGGCTGCCTGAAAAGCCGATCAGCGGCACCCGGCCATTGAGCGCTTTGCGAATCGAGGTGACCGCGTCAAACACATAGCGCAGCTTGGCCATGTCGGGCACTTCGAGCTTGGCCACGGCCGCCTCGTCGCGCACGGCGGTGGCAAACTTCGGCCCCTCGCCCAGCGCAAACGACAGGCCCAGGCCCATGGCGTCGGGCAACGTCAGGATGTCGCTGAACAAAATGGCCGCGTCCAGCGGGTAACGCTCCAGCGGTTGCAGCGTCACCTCGGTCGCGTAGTCGGTGTTGGTGGCCAGCCCCATGAAGCTGCCCGCCTTAGCCCGCGTGTCGCGGTACTCAGGCAAATAGCGGCCGGCCTGGCGCATCAGCCAGACGGGGGTGTGGGGAGTGGCCTGGCGCCAGCAGGCGCGCAAAAAGCTGTCGTTTTGTAAAGGTGCAAACATGGCCTGATTGTCTCAGGACTTCGGCCGCCTTCTGGGCTCAGAGTTTGGCCAGCTCGCGGCGCAATTCGTCCACCGACAAAATCTCTGACAGCAGCACCGGCGCACGCCCGGGGGCGTAGATCACATACAAAGGTACGCCGGAGCGTCCGAGCTCGCGCAGGGCAGCAGTCACGGCCGGGTCGCGGCGCGTCCAGTCGGCGCGCAGCAAGGCCACGTTTTTGGCGTCTACATCGGCCAGCACGGCGCTGTTGGCCAGCGCGGTTTTTTTGTTGTACTGGCAGGTCACGCACCAGGCGGCGGTGAAGTCCACCAGCACGCTGCGCCCCTGGGCATTGAGTTCGGCCACGCGCCCTGGCGCCCAGGGTTGCCAGCGCTCGGTGGCGGCCACAGTCGCGGCCGGCCCGGCAGGCAGCGGCGTGACCAGCAGCGCACCGGCAGCCCACCAGGCCCAGGCGTTCAGTGCCAGCACTGCCGCCACGGCCAGCGTGCGCGGCCGCCCTTGCAGCGTGAAAGCCCAAACCAGCAGCGCCATCAACACCAAGAGGCCCAGCAGCGCGCCTGCGCCGTCAATGCCACTTTGCTGGCCCAACACCCAGACCAGCCAGACCACAGTGGCAAACATCGGAAAAGCCATCAACTGCCGAAAGCCAACCATCCACGGCCCCGGCCGCGGCATCACGCGCGCCACGGCGGGCAGCGCACTGGCCAGCGCATAAGGCAGCGCCATGCCCAGGCCAATGGCGGCAAACACGGCCAGCGCCTGCAAGGCCGGCAAGCCCACCGCCAAACCCAGCGAAGCGCCCATGAACGGCGCGGTGCAAGGCGAGGCAATGGCAGTGGCCAGCACGCCCGACAAAAAGTCATTGACCGTGGGGCTCTTGGCTTGCAGGCCGGCCAAGCGGCTGGGCAGCAGCTGGCCAAACTCAAACAATCCCGCCAGGTTCAGGCCCAGCAAGGTAAACAGCAAGGCCAGGCCCGCCACCACCGCCGGGCTTTGCAACTGAAAGCCCCAGCCCAGTTGCTCGCCGGCCGCACGCAGCACCAGCAGCAAGCCGCCCAGCGCCAAAAACGACAGCACCACCCCGGCGGTGTAAGCCGCGCCAGAACGCAGTCGGGCCGCAGGGTCTTTGACCTGCACAAAGCCAACCATCTTGATCGCCAGCACCGGAAACACGCAAGGCATGAGGTTCAAAATCAAACCACCCACCAAAGCGCCCAGCAGCGCCAGCAGCCAGGCCCCCAACGGCGCCGGCGTGGCTTGGTTCAGGTTGGCTTTGAGCGCCGCTTCCAGCGCGGGCGACACTGCGGCCACAGGCGCCACGGCCGGCCAGTTGCCTTGCACCGGCAACTCAAGGCGCCAGGCTTGCGCACCCTGGCTGCCATTGGCCAGCGCCAGCACCACCGGCAGCTGTGTTGGGCTCTCACTGCGCAGCGCCGACAGCGGCACCTGCGCCGTCCACACGCCGCCCTGCCAGCCCTGCGTGATAACGCCGGCCGGCTCGGTCACGCCGGTGGTTTCCGGGAAAAACTCAAGCGCTTTGCCGTGCATGTTGGAAGGCAGTCCGGTCACCGACACGCGAACGTTTTTATCTTCTGGCGTGGCCTGCCCGCTGCCGCCCTTAAGCGCTTGGGGGCTGGCCTTGCGCGCCGCTTCAAAGGCTGCGCCCTGCGCTGCGAAAGAACTGCGCGCCGGCACATTCAACACAAACTCGCCTTCTTGCGGAATGCATTCGCGCCGGCACACCAACCACGAAGCCTTGAGCCGCACGCTCAGCTGCTCGTCTTTAAAACCGGGCGCCACCGTGAGCGGCACCGGCAGCAAGACCGTGCCTTCGTAACCGTAATTGGCCAGGTTGCCAATGGGAATTTTTTTAGGCGTGGGCCAGGCAATGTCACCGGCTGTCACGCCGGCCGGCAGCGTCCACTCCAGCACGGTGGGCAGGCCAGAGTCGCCCGGGTTCTTCCAGTAGGTGTGCCACTCGGGCTGGTGCGTGATTTGCAAACCCAGCCACAGCGGTTGGCCCGCGGCCAAGCCTTGCGGCGCATGCGCCAGCAATTCGGCGCGCACCTCAGAGGTGGTCACCACGCTGCTCAACTTGGCGGCGCTGCCGGGCAATACGCTCTGCGCTGTGGCCTGGGCGCCCCACAAGCAAAGAGGCAAAGCCGCGGCCAGCAAGGCACGCCGCAGGGTGCATGAAAGGCGCGCAAAAATCAAAACAGTGGTCAAAGGCATGGCCGGATGATACGGCGGCAAAATAGCGGCATGACTGAACGAGCTACTTCACCCGCCTTGCGTGGCGGTCTTCTGGCATTGCTGGCCGCGCTGCTGTTTGGCCTGAGCACGCCGCTGGTGCAGCACTTTGGCCGGGGGCTGGGTGCGTTTACCACGGCCGCCTTGCTGTATGCCGGCGCCGCACTGGTCGGCCTGGCCCTGCGCCAACCGGCCACGCGTGAAGCGCGCTTGCGCCGCACTGACATGCCGCGCCTGCTGGCCATGGCCGCCCTGGGCGCCGTCATCGGCCCGGTGGCACTGGCCTGGGGTTTGCAGCACACCAGCGGTTCTAGCGCCTCGCTCATGCTCAGCCTTGAAGCCGCCTTCACCGTGCTGCTGGCCTGGCGCCTGTACGGCGAAACGCTGGACCGGCGCGTCGCCCTGGCCATGGCCTTGCTGCTGGCCGGCGGCCTGGCCCTGGTGCTGGAGCAAGGGCTGGTCGGGCGCGTGCAACTGCTAGGGCTGCTGGCGGTGCTGGCCGCCACTGCCGCCTGGGGCATAGACAACACGCTCTCACGCGCTGTGGCCGAGCGCGACCCGTCGCAAGTGGTGCTGGTCAAGGCCGCCATCGGCGCTGCGGCCAGCTTTGCACTGGCGGGGCTGGCCGGCGAGGCCTGGCCGCCAGCCACTGCGGCACTGGCCCTGCTGGCCGTGGGCGCTACGGGCTACGGCCTGAGCCTGCGGCTGTACTTGCTGGCCCAGCGCGAATTCGGCGCCGGTCGCACCGGCTCGGTGTTTGCCTTTGCGCCCTTCATAGGCGCGCTGGCCGCGCTGGCCATGGGCGAGCGCAGCAGCAGCTGGCTGCTGGCCGCCGGCGGCGCGCTGATGCTGCTGGGCGTGCTGCTGCACCTGGCCGAATCCCACGCGCATGAACACACGCACGAAGCCCTGGACCACGAACACGCCCATTCACACGACCCCAACCACGACGACGGCCACCACCTGCACACCCACGCCGACATGCCCACCGGCCCGCACAGCCATTGGCACCAACACGCACCGCAACGCCATGTGCACCCGCATGTGCCGGATGCGCACCACCAGCACCGGCATAGTTAATTGAGTTAATTGGGGTCAGACCCCGTTTCGCTCATCCAACCAAGTTGGACCCGGTCATGGGCGGGCCATCACTTCGGCTGGCTGAAAGCAGCCCGCTGCGCTTTTAAATACGGGCCGTCGATGTACTGCGCCATTGTTTCCAGGTCGCGCTCTTTGACCCCCAGCGACCGGAAGTGTGCTTGCCACCCATCCACGGCGATGGCAAGCTGTTTGACCACCTCGACCGCCGCATCTTTTGTCAAGCCGAAGGCCTGTACCTCAGACAAAGCATTCTCTATGGATGACTCGGCTTCGTGCTTACCCACCCGAAGTTGCTGTTGGCCAAGCCCTTGGACCGAAGGCACCACATCGTAGGCAGGCGAGAGGTCATAGAACCCATCTTCCGCCCGGACGAAGGCATGGTTCTTTTCATGGTCGTCTGTGTTGTCGATCAGGATGTTGAACACCATGCGCCGGAACAACTCTTTTTGTTGGGTGCGGATGGCATCAGCCCGCGCTATCCGGCGCATGCTCTGCGCCAGCTCGGGGTAGCCCATGGGCAAGCCCGCAGCCCGCAGCACCGTGTTGGCAGAGATCACATGCGATCGTTGCGCACCTGAGCGATCAAAGCGCTTGACGGCAAGCGCATGTCGTCGCGGCAACTGCAGCGCCCGTGTTTCAGCCACATCCACGCCGCATTGAGCCGCCAGGCGCATGGTCGCGTGTTCCACAAGTTCGGTATTGAAGTCTTCCCCTTCGGAGAACTTCAGCACCCACTGCGCGCCCTCCATCTCTATAAGCGACTTGGGACGGGCACCCCCAAACGAGGGGCCGGGCTTGACCAGTCGGGCCAAGGGTTCGCTGAGGTGCTCACCCGCCAAAATGGCGGCGATGGCGCGTTCCATCTCAGGCAGTTTGTCCAGACTGGCCAAGACGCCGTCGCTGCTGGGCTGGTAGTTGGCCGGGTCCAGCGACACGCCCAAGGCCCCGAAGCGGTTCTCACCCCCAAAATAAAGATATTCAAGCACCGACAGCCGGGCGGGTTTGTAGAGGCTGCGAATCACCCGCTCCCCCCAACGGTCCGGACGCGCGTCGTCCACGGCACCCGCCGCCATGTCCCGCTCTTTGGGCAAAAACACACCGCGGGCCAGCGGCAGGTCTTCGCTCAGCGCAAAGCCGTTCTGCAGCCATTCCGGGTCATATTCCAGGCCGACTTTGCGGTTGCCTTCGGCCAGAAACAATTGACCAATCAGGCGCGGCATGCCAGCAGGGGCGCCAAGCCACCACAAACTCATGGCATCCCGGGGTTGATAAGCCTTAGCCATGGCGCTTTTTCCCCTTGGTCTGTATCACCAGCATCTCTTTGGCCAGCGCTTGCGCGTCGTTTTCGGGTGCGGCAAGATCACGAAGCGCCTCATCTCGCCCCATGAGCCACAAGGCCGTGGCGTACACCCCCATGCTGACACGCGGGTCGCCTTTTTCCATTGCCGTCAGGGTTGGCACCGAAACATTCATGCGCAGCGCCCATGAGCGCAGCGACTCTTTGCGCCGCAGGCGAGCCAGGCGCAAGTTCTCACCGAGCATCTCCAAGGAGACCAGGGCGGAACCGGGCAGGCTAAGGATGGCTTGGGCGGCTTTGGGCATTCGCCAAGAATAACCAAAAATACATATTTGTGCAATTTTGGTTTACTTTGTCGGCAATTTGGGACAGAGCCCTTTTACTCCGGCACGGCTAGATCGAGAAAGCGACGGATTGGTCGGCCCAGTCACCCTTGAGAGGGTGATCAAGCCATTCGGGCCCCAGTGGAGCATCGTGGGCGATGAGCAGCAGCATCGCTTCCTTCAGCCGCTTCAGGTCGTAGCGGCCAGAGCGCGAGAGGCGTTCCCAGTCTTTGAAAAAGGTCTTGGTGTAGTCGCACGCCTTGGGCGGCGTTGCCCGTTTACTGCTTGCGGGCTTCTTCGAGGTCATTGATCAGGGCGTCAGCAGCGTTGAATCGGGCAGTGCGCGCCGCGTTCATTGCACGGGCTTCTTCCATCGCTGCGCGGGTCTGTGCGTTGGGCACCTTCAACTCCAGCGGGAAGGCCTGGTCGTTGACCACACGCTTGAGCAAAATGCGTACGGCATCCGACACGGACAAGCCCATGGATGCCAGCGCCTCTGTGGCTTGCGCCTTGATGTCTTCGTCTACGCGGACGTGCAGCATTGTGGAATGGGCCATGTTCAGTTACTCCAGTTTGGCAATTGTGTATCTCTATTGAGATACGGTCAAGAGGGGCTGGTGATTCGGGCCGACATGCCCGTGTTATCGGGGTCAGAACCCATTTTTCTGTTGACAGTCTTCACCCCGTTTGATATCTTAAAGATATCAAATGTTGAGGAGCCAAAAAATGAAAACCGCCACAGCCCAAATCGCCTTTCGCTACCGCCCGCAGGACAGCGCAACCGGCGTGACACGTACAACCACCAAGCGCTTGGCGGAGGTGCTGGGCGTGGATGAGACGCAGGTGATTCACTTGGCCCTGCATGAGCTGGCCACCAAATTTTTGCCTCAATACGAGGCCGACGAAGGCGCCCTCACCAAAGCCCAACTCAATCAGCTTAAAAAGTCAGCGCCCAAGGCCAAAGGCGGCACCCTCCGCAGCAGTCTTTTTGAAGTGGAAA
Source organism: Polaromonas sp. (assembly GCA_044350025.1). Classification (GTDB taxonomy): domain Bacteria; phylum Pseudomonadota; class Gammaproteobacteria; order Burkholderiales; family Burkholderiaceae_C; genus Polaromonas. The sequence goes on from JBILIK010000017.1 coordinate 30,335, forward strand.
GCCCCTGATGCGTTGGTGGCCAGAACCAACAGCAGGCGAAATCGTCTGGTGCCACTTCCCTGACAACATTCACCCCAAACCCAAGCCACGCCCTGGCCTCATCGTTTCGACCAAAGCAGATGATGCAGGTCAGATCTTTGTAACCGTGGCGTACGGGACCAGCCAAAAGACGGACCGCCTTTACGGTGGAGAGTTTCGGATCGCAAAGAGTGAGCAACCTGCCGCCTACACCAACGCAGGGCTGAGCTACGAAACCAAGTTTGACTTGAAAAACGTGCTGGAGCTTCCGTTCAACGACGCGTACTTTTCAGTCCCGCCCCATGCGCCGCATGGCCAAACTCCCAAGCTTGGAACCTTGCATCCAAGCATGGTCAGGATTGTCGCCACCGCTTTTGCAGCAGCAAGTAAATAAGCGCAAAAGTCAGTCAGTTGGGAAAAGAACCCGCTCACCCAACGCCCCGCCCCAAAGCTCACTTTTTGGCTTTGAACTCAGCCATACTTTTATGCAGATCGCGCAACTCTTCGCATCCTGGAGTGCAAGCCATTTCAAGGCGTTTGAGCATGGTTTGAGCACCTGCCAAATCGTTCTTCAATAAAAGCAACTCCCCGTAGTACTCCAAAGCGCCCAGGTGCAGCGGGTTTTTTTCCAGCGCAGTTTGGTAATGCTGTTCAGCGCGTACCAACTGTGGCGGGCTTTTCAAGCGCAAGCTAAAGCCCATCAGGTTATGCCAATCGGCCGATTGCTTTTCATCGGCTTGCGTGAGCACATTGATGGCCAGATCGTAGTTTTTCCCGTCAATCGCTTCGCGCGCCTTGGTCAGCCATTCGGGCGAGTGCAGCTCAATGGTGAGGTCCCGGGCCATGCTGGGCCATGACAAGGCGCACAAGGTGCAAAGCGTCAAAAGGAATTTCATGTTGCGCGGGCTCCAGAAAATGACAATTCATCGGAAAGCTGATGGGCTGCGATGTTGGCATTTTTGGTATGGCCCTTGGTTTTTATTGGGTTCTACTACCGTTTTAGGATAACCAAGGAAACAGCCCCCGGTCACTCAAAAACAGGTCTGAAAAAACTACGCTCATAGCTGATGATGCAGCGCGTATCTTTCGCGTATTGAAATGCGGCTTGACATTCCGGATCTTCAAAAGACTTGGCCCGGTACGCTTCGTACAAGGCCAGACTTGGAAAAGTGAACATGGCCAGTGCAACATTGTTGGCACCCTCTGATGGCAAGAAGTACCCGTGGTGCTGACCACCGAACTTTTCAAGCAGCGGGATCCAGAGTTTTCCGTAATGCTCAAATTCATCAAGCTTGAACGGGTCAATGATGTAACGCAGATAGCAAGTGACCATGTGATCCTTAAATTTGGCTAGATTAATAGGGGCTGGAATTCATTTTCCACACGGCTAATAGCCTCGATTTGAGTGCAATCCGCACGGAAAATTGGGTTCTGCTACAAGTTTTATTTTACTTTTGGCCTCTTCGGTCGCTTTATTAGTAAACGAAAAGAAGCCAATCATGTCTGGGGCTAAGCCTGAACTGATTGCTTCGCCAACAGAATCGATAAGAGCACTAGTCTTGCCAGTACCAGGAGGCCCGTATATTTTTGTAATGCGATGTTCGCCAATCGGGGCGGACTCAGCTTCCGAGGCTTTAGTCTCAATGCCTAAAGCTTTGCAGGCAAGTGCGTGACCCTGGTCCGCAGCCTTTTGATACCACGATATCGCTTCCATCAAGTTACGCGGAACGAGTTCTCCATCGTCGTATGCACGACCAAGGCAATACTGAGATTCAGCATTTCCGTCAAGAGCTTCAGTCATGAGCTTTGTTATTGGCATATTTGCGCGAAGCTTAAAGTAATTAAATTTACGTTCCGCATGGTGGACTAATTGAGAACAGAACCCATTTTCACGTTTTACGTCTGTGTAGTGAGCGGCGGGGTGGGCGAATTAGGGAAATAGATCCTTTTCAATTCTCGCCATATATCTGTTTGTGTAAAACAGGTCTGGTTCGTGCCTTGAAGGCCTTACCAAAATACGAAAATCCGGAGCGTCCAGTTTGCACACATCAAAGGTAACCAGCCCTATGCCAAATATCTGGCATAGGGCGTCAATGCGTGAAATCTCATCATCTACCGCCTGCACCGGAATTACTAAATAGGCTTTGTGACTGAAAAGTTTGTAAGCACAAGCCTGTCCAAATGCAGTGATGAGCTGGCCAGTGTCTGTTTTGATTTCAGCAGAGACAATTTCGGTTGGTCCTTGGATAACGTCACTGCGTCGCGACTCTTTTTTGCCGATGACATCGGGCGTGCCCCATTTGTCCTTGAACCGGTTGCCACCAAGCGGAATCGCGTGGGTTACGTCTTCAATCTCGTTTGTCAGCCAGTCCGCAAATGGCGCGTAAAAGTCCTCTTCCTTGTTTTTGGTTTGAACCAAGGGCAGCGTAACCGCCAAGGGGATTTCTTCGGTCTCTTGATCCTTGTATTTCAGCAGTCGGTACAACCCTTTAGAAGGTTTGAAAACCTTGTCCGGAAATAATGCATCAAGGTTCCAAATGCGGCCATGGACGGTGTTACTTTTGAATGTAGCATCTGATTCTTGAATTTTGTTGCGCAGATCGGAATAGCGAAGTCCGTTTGGGTGCGCCTCCAGCAAAGCAAAAGCTTCATCCTTGATCCGCTCAGTAATTCTTTTTGGCTTCATATTCTCTCGCTTTGAATTAAAGATGATCAGGCCTGCAACGAAGGTGTGCCCGTAAAGGGGTAGAGAATTTATTCATTTGAGCCCGCCCCTTTTTTTTAGCGGTCACCCGCCAAACTTTCGCAGAGCTAGCCTGCGCATCACGGTGCATCCCTTTTCACCGCGTCCAACGGGCAAAGCTTGCGAAGTGATTCGAAGTCACCCTTGGCACGTCGCGCCACTTCGTGCCATGCGGCCTTGAATGCCGGTCGCGCCATGTTGCCCTTGATTCCTTCTTCCCAGTTCTTCCATGTCTTTTCGGACACACGCCCAAGGCTAAACAGGAATGCCTGTTCGTTGCACAGGTCGAAGTACCTGTAGAAGTGCGGCAGCAACCCTGACAAATCCTGCTTAAGCGGCTCACCAAAAAGCGCTTCTATGGGCAGCTGTGCAATCACCTGTCGATACTGCGTATTCAATGAGTCTTCAAAGCTCGTAGTGGCCTGACGCCGAGAGTTGCGAAGTTGATACGCTGCAACAGCTACGCCGATTGCGGTTGCGATGTCTGAGAGCGCGGTTAACTCGTAAGGGGAGTTCATTTTTCTGTACAACAGTGAAATTTTTGGGCTAGCGGCAGACAGGTCCCGTTTCTCTTCCCGTCCAGCCTCGTTAATTAATACCCCGCCAAGTTCTCCAGCCGGAAAACCTGGTCCTCTGCAATTCGACCCGACTGCTCTAAATACTTGACCGTCATGAAGCGACCGTTTTCGTCTTGCGCCAGCATCAACGGTACGCCGTAAACCTTGTGTTCGGCCTGCACTTTGTTAATCGAGCCTTCGTCGTTCAGAATGTGTTTGCCCTTGGTCTCGACCAGCAACAGGCCGTCGCCCCGGCTGCGGCCGGTGACCTTGATCGCGAAGTCTGGAAAGTAGCGCTTGCCGCCGGGCATCACGAGGCCGATGGACCAAGGCTTTTCCGATTCATTGCGAAACCAGTAAGACACGCTGCCCGAGGTGTCTGCGTCCAGCAGTCCGGCAAACTGCTTTTCCGGTTCGTTGAGGTCTTGCGGCATCACGCCATAGACATTCAGTCGAGATCTCTTGCCGCCGATCATGCCGTTGACAGCAGCTGGCAGCGGCGCCGCTTCCACCACTTCCTTGAACTTGGCAGCACAGGCCCGCGCCGCCTTACGCAACAGGTTGGGGTATGCAGCCATGATGATGTTCAGCGCCCGCTCAAGCTCTGCAGGCGCCACGCGGCTGCTTAAGCCAAGGTGGTTGAATTCACGCCGGAGTCTGCCAAGCAGCGCGTTGTGCAGATCACGCGGGTCCAGATAGTCGGCGTCAAACAAGACGTTTTGTGCCCTACGTGCAATCTCGTCTTCAGACAGGCGGGCCTGCATCGTCTCGATTTCCTCACGGTCCGCAAAAACATCTACCGTTTGCCTGTTCACTTTCACGGTTTCGCGCAAGCCAGCCGTCAAGACCTTTTCGTCAAAGGCTATGGAAGCAGCGATACATTGAAGCAAGTCGGCGGTGGACAGTGGCAGCCGCTCTGTGCAGTGAACCAAGGGCTGGCCGTCACGCAGCAAGGGCACCCGCGGTAGTTGGGCCGGCGCTGGCATTGCTGGCTGGCCGGCCTCGGGCGCAAATGGGCTGGCTGCTGGTAACGGAAAACCACTGAGTGTCGGTTGCAGCAAAGCCAAGTCCGGCGGCAAAGCCTGGCCCGGCGTTGAAGCCGGCGGTAGCCAGGCCGGCCGTGCATAGGGCCGCGTGATCAGTTCGCCTTGTCCGTCCTGACTCACCTGAATCTCGTGTTGCCCACTCACATTCACCAAGAAGGTAAAAGGGCAGACCTGCGACAGCCCGGTTTGGATGGAGTTGATCTTTTCGCCGGCGCTGACCAGTCCGCTTTGCTGGCTGGAATCCGCCAGAAAAACATAGCCGTTGCGCAACAAGTCAGGCAGAGTGTTTGCCAGTGTGTGCCCTTGCAGGCGACTATGCACCCGCAGAATCCGCCCGACCACCTGGATGCCAAAGTCGGTGTCTTTGGCGCCGCGCATGGACACCAGCGTGAAGGCGCGTGGTGCGTCAAAGCCCAGCGCCACCGCCACCTTGAATATCAACACCTCCCGTGTCTCGTCAATCGCCACGGCCAGCAGGTCGCTGGTGGGTTCTTTGGCCGTGTAAGACGCGATTTTGGCCTCGGCCACCCCCAGCGCCAGCAGACGTGTGCGCGCTTCAGCCACCGCCGTGTCGCTATTCGGAACCTGCACTAGCATCAAGGGCACCAACTTCACGCCCACCGCCTGCAAGTCCTGCTTGATGGCCGTGTGCATGCGCCAGCCGTCGGCCAGCGCTGTGGCGGCAAAGTCAATCAGGGGCTTCTGATCATCGGTTGCGAGGTAGGCCACCGACCTGATGCCGTCCTTGATCAGCCCGGCTTCGACCGCATCCTTGCGGCTGACCTGAATGCGGTGCAAATAGCCAACGCCGGTGGCTTTTTTGAACTTCTCTACATCGTCGTCGTCCGGCGTAGCGGTCACCATAAGTGTGAAGTCCGGCCGTAAAGTCTCGCTGTAAAAGCGTACCGCTTCGGGGGCTTTGGAAAAGCCGTAATGCGCCTCGTCAACCACTACCCCGATGCGAAAACCGTCATCGCGCAGCGTGCTGATTAACTCGTCAAGCGACAGCGCCGCCTCGCTGCGGCTGCGCACGCGACGGGTGGCGCTGTTGGCTGCGGCCACAGAAGCCCAGGTGGTGACAAACACATCACCGCTTTGGCTGCCTCGCGCCTGCCTGTCGGTTTGCAGGTCCCGTACGCGCAGGCCCGCAAAGCTGGTGCGCAGCGCCTCTTTGGCTTGCTCGACCAGCGTCGCAAACGGGGTGAACCAAAACCACACGATGTGCGCATTGCTGTCACGCGCTGTATCTGAAAATGCCTGGGCAATCATGCCTGCCATCCGTGTTTTGCCGGAGCCCGTGGGCGCTTCTAGAAGCAAGCAACCGTTATGGGCAGAGGCTGCTGCGCGGCTGGCGTCGTCTGAAGTCTGTCTGAGCTGACTTTCAGCGTGGCGAAAAATCTCCAGCGCGTTGGTGACCGCTTCACCCTGGTAGCGCTTGGGCGTGGGCGCACTCATGCCCGGCCCCCGGGGGCGCTGGTACGGCCGCCAAAGCGCTGCACCAGAAATGCAGGGATAGGTTCAAAAGCCACACGCGGGTCTGTGATTCGCTGCGCCAGCAAGCCTGGTTGCCATGAATACACCACGGCTTGCGCGGTCGAACCCACGGCAAAGAGCAAGTCTTCCAGAACGGCCTCGTTGACTTTGGGCAGGTAGATCACCAGGCCTTGCGCCGTGTCGGCCATTTGCAGCGGCAGGCCGTCCTGATAAGGCTCTAGCGCCACCTCATGAATCAGTTGCAGCGCTGTCCAGATTTGCGCGTGTTGAATGCTGCGAAAGACTGTGGCGGTTGGGATGCGGCGGCAGCGCAAATATGTAAAGCCGCCGCCCAGGCCCTCCACCGGCTGGCCTTTTTTGTCGGTGTAGCCCGTCATCACGCGCCGAACGCGCTCGGCGCACACGTCGCGGCACAGGTTTTTGTCGGGCTCTTCGTCCGTGGCCTCGGTGCTGGAAACCAAGATGAAGCGCCGGTTGCCACCGTCTTCGCGATTGAGGTTGAGCACGGCCTGGGCCGTGGTGCCCGAGCCCGCGAAAAAATCAAGAGCAATAAAGTCGTTGCCCACGACCATACTCATCAAGTATTTAATTAAACCAACCGGCTTCGGGTAACTGAAGTCAATGCCTTGTTCGAGAAGTTCGGCTGCTGACGCTTGTACGCTTCCAACGTTTTTGATTACGGAGATGACGTGCGATTGATCTGCAGATCGGACTTTTATGTTTTCTACCGCTCCTGTCCCAGTTAAGACGAACGTCGTTAATTGATTTTTTGTATCCCATACCGGGCTAAATCCTGATTCGATAAAGCGCGCGCATAGGTTTTTATTTGCCCACCCACTTTTAATGGTCACCGCATTGCTGAGCTTCCCATCAACAACTAAGGCATCAGACATGAATTGGGGCCACTTATCCGTACGCGACAGAATTGATCCTGATTCAAAATCAGCTGGAAATCCACGGGGAAGATGAATCTCTGAAATTGGATTTTTTGGCCCATTTTTCACAATGGTGTTTCTAATTTCACTAAGAAAAAGTTTCGCTGTTTCTTCCGTGTTCGGATCAATCACCGGCGGTGCTTTGACTCGATTTTCAGAGGCGGCGTACACCAGTACATATTCATGGCAGACCTTGAATCTGGCTTGGTTATCGAAATTCCCATCGGTTTGCCATACGAGTTTTGCTAAGCAATTTTTTGCACCAAACACCTGCTCCATCAGCAAGGCCAAGCGAGACACCTCGTTGTCGTCAATCGACACAAAGATAACGCCGTCCTCGGCCAGCAACTCCTTGGCAAGTTCAAGCCGGCGGTACATGAACTCCAGCCACTTGGAGTGGCGGTAGCCGTCTTCCTTGTCCACAAAGCGGTCGTTGTAAATGAAGTCGCGGTTGCCCGTGTTGTAGGGCGGATCGATGTAAATGCACTTGATGCGGCCGGCATGCGTCATGCGCAGGTAGCGCAAGGCGTCGAAGTTGTCGCCTTCAATGATCAGGTTGTCTTGCGGGCCAGTGCCGCAAGACAGCTTGTCGTCCCGGTCCAGCGCCACAAAGTCACTGTTGATGGACGTGTCGTGCGCAATTTCGTCACGCTCCCACACCAGACCGAAGCGCGGGCGCTTGTCACGCTCGCGCAGCAGCCGCACAAGTTGCTCGCGGGTGTAGTCCTCGTAGTGGTCGGCCATCAGCGGGTTTGAGCTATTTAGTAGGTACGTAAGACGGCGTTTATAACATTTGAGTAGTTATAAACTTCTATTTAGTACGCATTGTTTATTAGTTTTTGGCCTGAACCCTTGAGGCTCTTGAATCCTTTCGCTTAGAGCGCTCACGCCCTTGCTTCGATAATCCCCCCATGCAAAGCCACACCCCGCCGACCCCAGCCGCTCCAGCGGGCGTGCCGGCGTCTGCGCCCATCGTGCTGGCTACGCTCAACGCCAAGTTCATTCACGCATCCCTGGGTTTGCGCTGCCTGCTGGCCAACATGGACCGGCATGGTGGCGCGGGCTTGCGGGCGCAAACGGCTTTGCGTGAGTTCGTCATCCAGCAGCGGCCCACGCAGATCGTGGAGGACTTGCTGGCGCTCAAGCCCCGCGTCATCGGCCTGGGCATCTACATCTGGAACGTGGTGGAGACAACGCAGGTGCTGCGGCTGCTCAAGGCGCTGCGGCCCGACATCAAGGTGGTGCTGGGAGGGCCCGAGGTGAGCTTTGAAACTGAATCGCAAGAGATTTGCCAGCTGGCCGACCATGTGGTGACGGGCTGGGGCGATGTGAGCTTTCCCAAGCTATGCCGCGCGCTGCTCGACGGCCCGCAGCCGCTGATGAAGGTGATCGCCGGCGAACAGCCGCCTTTGGACGCGCTGGCTTACCCGTACAGCGAGTACACCGACGACGACATTGCCAAGCGGCTCTTGTATGTGGAGGCCTCGCGCGGTTGCCCCTTTAAGTGCGAGTTTTGCCTCTCGTCTTTGGACAAGACGGCCTGGGCGTTTGATCTGCACGCCTTCATGGTCGAGATGGCCGCGCTGTATGCGCGTGGCGCGCGCAACTTCAAGTTTGTGGACCGCACTTTCAATTTGAAGGTGGAGCATTCGGTGCGCATCTTGCAGTTTTTTTTAGACCGCATGCAGGTGGCTGGCGACGTGTCTGATTTGTTTGTGCACTTTGAGGTGGTGCCCGACAGCCTGCCGGACCGGCTGAAAGAATTGATCGTGCAGTTTCCGGCCGGCTCGCTGCAGTTTGAAGTGGGCGTGCAGAGTTTCAACCCCGAGGTGCAGCAGCGCATTTCGCGCAAGCAAGACAACACCAAGACCGCCGACAACCTGCGCTGGCTGGTGACGCAAAGCCAGGCGCATGTGCATGCTGATTTGATCTTTGGCCTGCCCGGCGAAACGCTGGACAGCTTTGCCGCCGGCTTTGACCGGCTTTACGCTTTGCGCCCGCATGAGATTCAGTTTGGCATTTTGAAGCGCTTGCGCGGCACGCCGATCACGCGGCACACGGCCGACTTTGCGATGGTCTACGACCCGCAAACGCCGTACACGATTTTGCAAAACTCGACGATTGACTTTGCCACGCTGCAACGCATCCAGCGCTTTGCCCGCTACTGGGACATGGTCGCCAACTCGGGGCGCTTCATGCGCGCGCGCACGCTGCTGCTCGAAGGCACTGAGGCTTTGCCGGTGGCTGCGTTTGATGCGTTTTTGAATTTCAGCGACTGGCTGTGGGCTACCACGGGCAAGACGCATGAATTCGCTTACGAGAAACTGGTGGACTTGCTGTTTGCGTATCTGAGCGCCGAGCGCTGCTTGCCGCCAGCCTTGGTACGCGAGGCCCTGCTGGCCGACTACCAGGCCAGCGGCGCACGCGGCAAGCCGGCTTGTTTGGCAGAGGCCTTGCAGGCGATAGCCCAACCGCTGACGGCGGCCGGGCAGGCAAGGGCGCAGCGGCAGGGCCGGCATGTGAGTCAGGGGCTTGGGGATGGATCCCCGCTTTCGCGAGGATGACGGAGTGGGGGCCGGGGATGAATCCCTGCATGCGCGAGGATGACGAGGTAGTTGTCATTCCTGCGTAGGCAGGAATCCATCCCCGAATCCTTATTCCCGCCGCATGTCAGAATTGGCCATGACTTCCCCTTTGCCCCGCTTCTGGGCCGACCTCAAGACCACTGACTTTGCGCAGCTTGACGCGGCGCGCAGCATCGCCGTGTTGCCGCTGGCCGCCACTGAGCAGCATGGCCCGCACTTGCCGCTGAGTGTGGACACCGATCTGGTTAATGGCGTGGTGGCGCATGCGCTGGCGCATTTGCCGGCTGGCTTGCCGGTGTTTTTTTTACCGACGCAAACGGTGGGCCGCAGCGTGGAGCACACCGCGTTTGCCGGCACGCTGACGCTGAGCGCGGCCACGCTGATTCAGGCTTGGGTGGACCTAGGCGAATGCGTGGCGCGCGCCGGCATCAAAAAACTGATGCTGCTCAATTCACATGGCGGCAATGTGTCCACCATGGACATCGTCGGGCGCGAGTTGCGAGCGCGTTGCGGCATGACAGTGGCCATGGTCAACACCTTTGCGTTGCCGCTGCCGGCGGCGGTGCAAGCGCTGTTTGGCGCGGATGAAGAGCGCTTTGGCGTGCACGGCGGTGATGTCGAAACATCGATGATGCTGGCCTTGCACCCCGAGCGGGTGGACATGCGGCAGGCGCAGAACTTTGAGAGCACCAGCCGGCAGCGGGCGCGGGATTTTTCGATCATCGGCAACGGTCGCAGCGTCAAGCTGGCCTGGGCCGCACAAGACCTGAACCCTGCTGGCGCTGCCGGCAACGCGGCGGCGGCCACGGCCGACAAGGGCCGCGCCGTGCTGGACGCCAGCGGCCGCGCACTCGCAGAGTTGCTGGCCGAGTTCGACAGCCTGCCGGCTTTTTAAGCCTGCGGACTATTTAAGCCTGGCGTTTTATTCGAGCGTGGCGCCGGTCAGTTTGATGACCTTGCCCCAGCGGTCTATCTCTTCCGCGATGTAGCTACGGAACTGATCGGGTGTGCTGCCCACCGGCAGCGCAGCCTGGGCCAGCAGCGTGGCGCGCACTTCAGGCAGCGCCAGAATCTTGGTGGTTTCCGCGTTCAGTCGCGCAATGATGGCTGGCGGTGTGCCGGCCGGTGCCATCAGGCCGCTCCAGGAACTCACTTCAAAACCGGCCAGTCCGGACTCAATCAGTGTGGGCACATCGGGCAGTTGCGGCAGCCGCTGCGTGCCGGCCACGGCCAGGGCGCGCAGCTTGGGGTTTTTGGCTTGGGGAATGGCTGACAGCGAAGTCACAAAACTCATGGACACCTCGCCCGACAGCAGCGCGTTCATGGCCGGTGCAGTGCCTTTGTAGGGCACGTGAATCATGTCCATGCCGGCGCGCATTTTGAGCAGCTCACCGCCCAGGTGCGGCGAGCCGCCATTGCCCGACGACGCAAACGACAGCGTGCCCGGTTTGGCTTTGCCCAGGGCAATCAACTCGCTGACAGTGCGCACCGGCAGCGTGGCATTGACCATCAGCACGCTGGGTGAGGCCACCAGCTGGGTGATGGGCGCAAAACTACGCAGGGTGTCGTAGTTCATCTTTTTGTAAAACGTCATGTTGGTGGCGTTGGCGATGGTGCCCAGCAGCAGCGTGTGGCCGTCGGGTTTGGCGCGGGCCACTTCTTCAGACGCAATGTTGGAGCTGGCGCCGGCCTTGTTTTCAACCACCACGGTCTGGCCCAGCACTTCTTGCAGCCGCGTGGCCACCAGGCGCGCAATGATGTCGGTGGGCCCGCCCGGCGCGTAACCCACCAGCAGGCGGATGGGCTGCGTCGGGTAGGCCGGCGCAGCGGCTGGCATTTGTGCCAGCACAGGTGCGGCGGTCACAGCGGCCAGCACAGCCGCCATGGCGTGGCGGCGTGTGAACGATGCGGGAGTGGGGTTGAAATGGATCATGGTATTTGTCTCCAGAAGGGCAGGGGGTCGGTGCTTAATGCGGTGGCGCTTAATGCGGCGGCGAGCTCAGTTGCACCAGGCCCCGCTCGGTTTGCAAGGTGGCGCGTATAGCCGGTGTGCCGTTTTGCACCTGCATGCCGGCCAGGCCGATGGCCTCGCAGGCACTTTCAATCCATTCGGGAGTCGGGTGCGTCAGTTGCAGGCCTTGCAGTTGCAGGCCCGAGTAGGGCAGGGTCTGGGTCGGGTGGGCCGGCTCGGCTTCACCCGGCTCGCCCCACTGAATTAGCGTGGGCAGCGCGCCGCCCAGCAGGCGCTGGCCATCGTCGCGCACGGTGATGCGCCATTGCAGCAGGCCTTCAGGCGTGGGCCGGGAGGCCTTTATCACTTGGCCGCAGTCCAGCCCCAGCGAGCCCAGGGCGTACATGGCCGGCTGCACATCCGGGCAACGCGCCACAAAGTGAATCAGCTGCGGGCCATCTCGCGCCACCTGCGCGAGCAGCACCGGGTCGTCGATGTCAAACCAGCGCTTGAGGCCGGGTGCGCGTTGGCTCTGGGCCTCCGGGTCCAGGGCGATGATCTCCAGGTAAGTGTCGGGATAGGCGAAGCTGGATATATTGACCAGCCGGTTGTGCGTGCCCATCAGCGGGTGCTGCCCGCCCGGCGAAGGCGTGACGCCAAGCAGGCGGGTGCACCAGCGCGAGCCTTCGTCCAGCGTCGCAGCCAGTACCACCAGGTGATCGACCGTTGTACGCAAAATTTGCTGGTTCATAGCAACACCTCCCCTTTGACGCATGTTACAGAATCACCGCCCACCCAGACTTGGCCGCCTGAGTCGCGCCGCACATGCACCTGACCGGCGCGGCCGATGTTCAGGCCTTGCGAGGCAATGTACTGCTCGGGCAGCAGGCCGTCGCCGATCAGCCATTGCGCCAGGCTGGCGTTCAGGCTGCCGGTGACCGGGTCTTCGTTGATGCCGGTGGCCGCGGCAAAGGCGCGCACCTCCAGGCGGGGCGCGGCGCTGCCAACAGAGCGCGCACCAAAGGCGGCAGCTTCGCGGTTGGCGCGGCGTATCAGGGGTGAGTCGCTGCCCTCGTCAGCGGCCTCCGGGTAAATGCCGGCCACACCGACCTTGACACCGAGCCGTGCCAGCTTCGCGTGGTCGGGCGTTAGTTGCAGCACAGTGGCCGGCGAGTCCAGCAGCAGGCTGAACCACACAGGGCCATTGTCCAGCGATTGCGCGGCCAGCACTTGCGCCTGTGTGATGCCCAGCGCGGCCGTGACTTCGGCCAGCTCGGCCGCAGCCGGTGTGCTGCGTTGCAATAAGGGCGCAGCAAAAGCCAGCCGGCCCGCAAAGCTTGAAGCACTTGAAGCACCTGTGCCGGCCTCGCGTGTAATCTGCACCAGCCCTTTGGCGCACTGCTGAACCACGCGCTCTGCGGATTGCGCTTGCCCGCCTGCTTCCAGCCAGGCATGGCAGCTGCCCAGCGTCGGATGGCCGGCAAAAGGCAGCTCGCCGCCGGGCGTGAAAATGCGCACCCGGTAGTCGGCTGCAGCGTCGGTAGGCGGCAGCAAAAAAGTGGTCTCCGACAGATTGGTCCAGCGCGCAAAACGCTGCATGTCGGCGTCGCTCAAGCCTTCGCCGTCCAGCACCACGGCCAGCGCGTTGCCCAGATAGGCTTGCGCGGTGAACACATCGACTTGCTTGAAGGGGCGCTGGCGCATGGTGTGGTGTCGGAAGTGGCAAAGGCAGTGGCGATGGAATTGTGGGGTTGCTGGTGCTTAAAGAAGCAGGCCGGCGCTAACTCAGAGCCATGTCGAGGACGCCAGCGCTGGCTTGCCGCGCGCGCAAGCCCTGGTACCAGCGCTCGACCTTGGGCCAGCTTTGGCGCGGCTGCGGCAGGCCAAACCAGCGGTGCGCCTCGCAGCCCAGCGACACATCGGCCATGGTGAAACGATCGCCCGCGACAAAAGCGTGGCGTCCGAGTTGTGCGTCCAGCGTGGCCAGCAAGGCTTCGACAGCCGCATTCGAATCGCTGATCGCATGCGCGTTGCGCTGTTCGGGCGCAGTCCGAATCAGTTGCCAGAAGCCCTGGCGGCTGGCCGGATTGAAAGTGGTTTGCTGCCAGTCCATCCAGCGCTCGGCTTCAAATCGCTCGCGCAGATCGCTCGGGTAGAGCTGGCCGGGTGAGTGTTTGGCGCAGAGATAGCGCACGATCACATTCGATTCCCACAGCACGAAGTCACCGTCTTCTATTACCGGCACCAGCGCGTTGGGATTGAGCCGCAGGTACTCGGGTGTCCTGACCAAACCAAACTGGCCGCCGGCTTCGTTGCGCTGAAACTCAAGGCCTAATTCCTGCGCAGTCCAGACCACCTTTTTGACATTGATGGAGCTCATGCGGCCCCAGATCTTCAGTGTGTTGGCGCTAGCCATAGGCAATCCTTTGACTGTGTTTTGGCTTAGTTTATTTGCCGCCCGGATGCACGGCCATTTTTTTGCTTAAAAACACCGTGCAGATCACCGCCAGCGCAAAGCCGACAGTCAACGCATCCAGCTTTTCGCCCAGCAGCGGCACTGCAAACAGCATGGTGATAAAGGGCTGCAAGAGCTGCACCTGGCTCACGCGCACCGTGCCGCCCAGTACCAGCCCGCGGTACCAGGCAAAAAAGCCCAGCCACATGGAAAACACACCCAAATAAACCAGCGCCCCCCAGGCGCTGGCGGGCACGGGTTGGGCCGGCCACAACAGCCAGGTGGCCGGCAGGCTGAGCGGCAGGGCCAGCAACAGCGCCCAGCTGATCACATGCTCTGGCCGCATGGTTTGCGACATGCGCCCGCCAAAGGCATAACCCATGGCAGCGCACAAGGCAGCGGCCAGCAAGAGCAAGTCGGCCGGTTCAAAGCGCAAGTGCGTGCCCGCGCCGGCGCGTACCAGCGCATAAGTGACCACCAGCGCGCTGCCCAGGCCGGCACACCACCAGAAGCCCGCAGCCGGCCGCTGGCGTTGCAGCAGCGCGCCGGCAGCGGCTGTGAGCAGGGGCATCAGGCCCAAGATCACACCCGCATGCGCGGCCTCTACATAACGCAGGGCCACCGAAGTCAACAGCGGGAAACCCAGCACCACGCCCAGCGCCACCAGGGCCAGCGGCCGCCACTCGTGGCGCTGCGGCAAGGGCGCGCGCGTGGCCAGCAGGTACAGCCCGGCCAGGCTGGCGGCCAGTGCCGCCCGGGCCAGTGCCACAAAGATGCTGGACATGTGCGGCGCTTCGGGCGTGCCCACCGCCAGGCGCGTCAGCGGCAAGGTAGCGGCAAAAATAACGATGCCGGCCAGTCCCAGCCAAAGCCCCCGGTTTAGCGCGTTGGTGTCTTTCATCGCAGCAGCATCCAGCTGACCGTCAACACCAGCACCAGGGCCATGATGCGGTTGAACCAGCGCAGCCGGGTGCAGCTGCCGTCAGGGCCGGCCAGCCAGTGGCGCAGCAGCGAGCCGGCCAGCGCATACGTGAGGTTGCTGACAAAGGCATAGGCCAGCATCACGGGCATCACCACCGCCAGCCGCGCCGCGGCGTCGGCATGGCCGGCCACCCAGCCGCTGACGATGGCCAGCGCCAGCATCCAGGCCTTGATGTTGACAAATTGCAGAGCCACTCCCTGCCAGAAGCCGACCACCATGGCGCTGTCGGCCTGGCCCATGGTCTTGGTTTGTGCCAGCCGGTAGGCCAGCCACAGCAGGTAGGCCGCGCCTATCAGCTTGATGCCCCAGCCCAGCCAGGGCAGTGCCAGCACCAAAGCGCCCACGCCCAGTGAGCACAGCGTCAGCAACAAGCCCCAGCCGACAGGCACGGCGCACACAAAAGGCATGGCCCGCGCCAGCCCGAGGTTGGCCGCCATGGCAGTCGACAAGGTGGTGTTGGGGCCGGGACTGAAACTCATGGCCGTGGCCAGCAGCAGCAAAGCGCTGAATTCGGAGGCATTCATGTGACCGACTTTAATGGCTCAAGCCCCCGGCCGGTGCCGGCAGCCAAATAAAATAGCGGCTTGCATCCCCATTGAGGGGGCTTGCAGGCCATCCGGCCCTTGAAAAACCAGTCCATCATCCCCAACTCGCTCTCCATGAAAAAACAAACTCTTGCCTTTCAAGCCGAAGTCGCCCAGCTCCTGCAACTGGTCACGCATTCGCTGTATTCCAACCCTGACATCTTTTTGCGGGAACTCATTTCCAACGCCTCTGACGCCTGCGACAAGCTGCGCTTTGAAGCGCTGAATGACGCCGGCCTGTACGAAAGCGCCCCGGAGCTCAAGGTGCGCGTCAGCTTTGACAAGGCCGCTAAAACCTTGACCATCACCGACAATGGCATCGGCCTGTCGCAGCAGGAAGCCATCGACAACCTGGGCACCATCGCCAAAAGCGGTACGCGCGAGTTTGTCGCCAAGCTCTCGGGCGATCAGAAAAGCGACTCGCAGTTGATCGGCCAGTTCGGCGTGGGCTTTTACGCCGGCTTCATTGTGGCCGACCGCATCACCGTGGAAAGCCGCCGCGCCGGCCTGCCGGCGGGTGAAGGCGTGCGCTGGGCCAGCGCCGGCACCGGCGAGTTCGATGTCGACCAGATCGAGCGCGCCGAGCGCGGCACCAGCGTGATCCTGCACCTCAAAGACGACGCGGGTGACTACCTCAACGCCTGGAAGCTCAAGGGCATCATCAGCAAATACTCAGACCATATTTCCCTGCCCATCGAGATGGAAAAGGAAGAGTGGAAAGAAGGCGAGAACGACCAGCCCGGTGAGATGGCGAAAACCGGTGAATGGGAAACCGTGAACCAGGCGGCCGCCCTGTGGAGCCGCGCAAAGAAAGACATCACGCAAGAGCAGTACGACGAGTTCTACAAGCAGATCAGCTACGACCACCAGGCGCCGCTGGCCCACACGCACAACCGCGTCGAAGGCGGCACCGAGTTCACGCAGCTCTTGTTTCTGCCGGCCAAGGCGCCCATGGATTTGTTCAACCGCGACAAGGCGGCCGGCGTCAAGTTGTATGTGCGCCGCGTCTTCATCATGGACGACGCCGAGGCCCTGATGCCGACCTACCTGCGCTTTGTCAAAGGCGTGGTTGATTCGTCGGATTTGCCGCTGAATGTCTCGCGCGAGTTGCTGCAGGAAAGCCGCGCTGTCAAAGCCATCCGCGAAGGCAACACGCGCCGCGTGCTGTCCATGATTGAAGAGCTGGCCGCCAACGAGGCCGACAAATTCAGCGCCTTTTACGCCGAGTTTGGCGCGGTGCTCAAAGAAGGCCTGGGCGAAGACGTTGCCAACCTGGCCCGCCTGGCCAAGCTGCTGCGCTTTGCCAGTTCGACCACAGACACGGTCAGCGTGAGCTTGAGTGACTACAAGGGGCGTATGAAAGAAGGCCAGGCGGCGATTTACTACATCACTGCCGACACGCCGGCCGCTGCCCGCAACAGCCCGCAGCTGGAGATCTTCCGCAAAAAAGGCATTGAAGTGCTGCTCATGACCGACCGCGTGGATGAGTGGGCGCTGAGCTTTTTGCGCGAGTTCGACGGCACGCCGCTGCAGTCTGTCGCCAAGGGTGCGGTGGACCTCGGCACGCTGCAGGACGAGGACGAAAAGAAAGCCGCCGAAGAGGCGCAGACCCAGTTCAAGCCGGTGCTGGACCGCCTGAAAGAAGCGCTGAAAGACAAAGCCAAAGACGTGCGCGCCACCACGCGCCTGGTGGACTCTGCCGCTTGCCTGGTGGTGCAGGACGGCGACATGTCCACGCAGCTGGCGCGCATGCTCAAGCAAGCCGGCCAGCCGGTGCCTGAAGTCAAGCCGATTCTGGAAGTCAATGCCCAGCATCCGCTGGTCAAAAAACTCGAAGCCAGCGAGGGCAGCCCGTTTGACGACCTCGCGCATATTTTGTTTGACCAGGCCTTGCTGGCCGAAGGCGGCCTGCCTGAAGACCCGGCCGCTTATGTGCGCCGCGTCAACGCCTTGCTGGTGTAAATCGGGCCATACTGCAGCCTGTTCATACAGGGGCTGGCATGCAGACATTGGCGGTGGGTTGTGGCGCAGGGTTTTCGGGGGACCGCGTGGACGCGGGTCTGCCGGTCGTGCGCACGCTGATTGCGCGCGGCGGCCCGGCGGCCATGATTTACGAGAACCTGGCCGAGCGCACGCTGGCCAATCAGCACTTGAGCAAACGCAGCAACCCGCAACTGGGCTACGAGCCTTTGCTCGAACTGCAATTGCGCCCGGTGCTGGCCGATTGCCTGGCGCACGGCATCACCATCGTTGGTAATTTCGGCGCGGCCAACCCGGACGGCGCTGCCCGCTTGATTCAGCGCCTGGCCCAAGAACTCGGGCTTGCGCCCCCGCGCATTGCCGTGCTGCGCGGCGATGACTTGTCTGACGATGCAGGCCGCGCCATCGTGCAGGCGCATCTGGGCGAAAGTTTTGACGCCGCGCGCTTTGTCTGCGCCAACGTCTACCAGGGTGCTTTCGAGATTGCCGACGCCATCCGCGCCGGTGCGCAGATTGTGGTCACCGGCCGGGTGGCCGACCCATCGCTCACGCTGGGCCCGGCGATAGCGCATTTCGGCTGGGGCCGCGAGCAATGGGACGCGCTGGCCGGCGGCACTATGGCCGGCCATTTGCTGGAATGCGGCGCGCAGGTCAGCGGTGGTTACTTTGCCGACCCGGGCATGAAAGACGTGCCGGGGCTGGACAACGTGGGCTTTCCGATCGCCGAGATCGAGGCCGACGGCAGCTGCGTGATCAGCAAGGCCGACGGCACCGGCGGACTGGTGGACGAGCGCACGGTCAAAGAGCAGTTGCTCTATGAAGTGCATGACCCGGCCGCTTACATCACGCCCGATGTGGTGGCCGACATCAGCGCCGCCAGTGTGACGGCGGTGGGCCCAGACCGGGTGCGCCTGTCGGGCGTGCGCGGCCACCCCCGCACGGCCACGCTCAAGGCCAATGTGTTTTTTGAAGGCGGTTGGCTGGGCGAGGGTGAGATCTCTTACGCAGGCCCCAACGCCGAAGCCCGTGCGCGCCTGGCCATGGACGTGTTGCAAAAGCGCATGGGCGCGCTGCTGGCGCTGCGTTTTGATTTGATCGGCGTCAGCAGCATTCTGGGCGACGACGCCAATCGCCAGTTAAAGCAAACGCCGCCAGGGCAAGCCCTGGATGTGCGATTGCGCGTAGCCGGCCGGCATGAAGATGTGACCGTGGTGGACCGCCTGCTGCGTGAGCTGACCGCTTTGTGGACGGGCGGGCCGGCTGGCGGCGGTGGTGTGCGTGTGGCCAAACGCCAGCGTTTGTCCATGCAGTCCTGTCTGATCGCACGCGAGCAGGTGCCGGCCTGCTTTGACTTTGCTCAGGGGGCACACTGACATGGCTGCACAAACACTTTACGCGCTGGCCCACGCGCGCACCGGCGACAAGGGCAACAAGGTCAACATCAGCTTGATTGCCTACCGCGCGCAAGACTACGACTTGCTGGTGGCGCAAGTCACGCCCGAGCGTGTGGCAGCACACTTTGCGCACCGCCAGCCCGGTCTGGTCACGCGCTACCTGCTGCCCGGCCTGGGTGCTATGAACTTTGTGCTCGAAGACGTGCTGGACGGCGGAGTTAACGACTCGCTGAACCTGGACATGCACGGCAAGGGCTTGTCATTTCATTTGTTGACCCTGCCGGTCAACACCTGAAGCGTTCAGACTTCAAAACCGCCGGCGGCGCGCTGTGCTGACGCCTCAGGCCCGGCAAGCAATGCGATAAATTGTGCGGCAGCTTCAGGCGATTGCGCTAGCGTGCCAATCGCTGCGGTGTACACCGTGGCCAGTTCAAACTCTTTGGGCAGGTCGGCGATCAACTCGACGCCGTCAATGTACAAGATCTCGGTGTTCTGCGTGCAGCCGATCAGGCCAGCTTCATTTGATGCAGCCAGTGCTTTCATGGCTGCAGCGCCGTTCGGGAAAGGCCGCAGTGTGTTCGCCACCGCCTGCTCCAAGCCCAGTGCCTTGAGCACTTTCATGAAGTGAATGCCGGCCGTTGAGTTGACCGGGTCGGCAGTGTAAATGCCCGTGGCCGCCAGCAAGGCCGCCTTGAGTTGGTCCGGCGTGCCGACGGCCGGACGGGTGTGGCCGCTTTTCACGGCCACGCCGGTTTTCACCACGCCCAAGGGCCGGGCCGAGCCGGCCCGCAGATGCCCGCCCGATGTCAGCTGGGTGATCAGCGCATCGGTGAGGATCATCACATCACAGGGTGCGCCGGCCAGCAGCTTGTCTTTCATGACGCCTACAGCGCCAAAGGTCGGCGCAAGAGCCTGGCCGTGCAGTTGTAAAAAACGCGCTTGCATGCCGGTGGCAAGCGCTTGCGCAGCGCCGGCGCTGAGGAGGTGGAGTGTGTTCATGGAAGAGATTGTCGGGGATGGATTCCTGCCTCCGCAGGAATGACGGCGCGGGGGGGCAGGAATGACGAATCGGAGAGGAATAACGGAGCGGTGGAAGGAATGACGGCGTTGAATCCGTCATCCTCGCGAAAGCGGGGATCCATCCCTGCCCCCCGGCGCGTGTCAGTCAAGCTTGATGTTCGCCTTCTTGATCACGCCGGCCCACTTGGTGATGTCCTCGCGCATGTACTTGTCGAACACCGTCGGGTTCATGACCATGGGCGCTGCGCCTTGCTTGGTCCAGGTGGCTTTCACGTCGGGCTGGCTGGCGATTTTGGAGACGGCTTCGTTGAGCTTGTCGACCACAGCCTTGGGTGTGCCGGTGGGCGCCATCAGGCCCAGCCAGATGGTGGCTTCGTAACCGGTCACGCCGGCTTCGGTCAGTGTGGGCACGTCGGGCATGACGTCAGAGCGCTTGAGGCCGGTGGTGGCCAGTGCCTTGACTTTGCCGGCGCGCACTTGCTCGGTCATGGTGGTGACGGCGTCAAACATCAGATCAACCTGGCCGCCAATCACGTCGGTGCGCGCGCCCGAGCTGCCTTTGTAGGGCACGTGAACGGCATTGATGTCGGCCATGCTCTTGAGCAATTCGCCGGCCATGTGGTAGGGCGTGCCGGGGCCGGACGAAGCGTAGTTCAGCTTGCCGGGGTTGGCCTTGGCGAAGGTGAGCAGGTCTTTGAGGTTGTTGGCTGCCACCTTGGGGTTGGCCACCAGCACGAGGTCCGAGAAGTTGATGGGCGCCACGGCCACGAAGTCGCGCATCAGCACAAAAGGCTTGACCGGGATCAGCGTCTCGTTGACGGTGTGGGTGTTGGACATCAAGAGCAGCGTGTAGCCGTCAGCCGGTGACTTGGCAGCCAAGTCGGTGCCGATCACCGAGCCTGCGCCGGGTTTGTTGTCCACCACAAAAGACTGGCCCAAGCTGTCTGTCAGGCGCTGTGCGATGAAGCGCGCGTAGACGTCAGCAGGTCCGCCGACGGCAAAGGGCACGACGATCTTGACGGGGCGGCTGGGGTAAGCCTGGGCCGCAGCGGGTGCATGAACCAGCACGCTGGCCAGGCCGATAGCAGCCAGAGCGGCGCTCATAAATTGTTGACGGCGCATGGGTGTCTCCAAAGGGTTTAATAAATGTGAAAAAAGATGGCTAAAAAGATTATTGGACTTTGCCGATTTTCTTGACGACGTCGACCATGCGCTTGGCATCGGCTTGAACGTATTTTTCAAAATCAGGGCTGTCCTGGAACTGTACCGGGCTGCCTGCGCCCAATATAACTTCCTTGACCTTGGCGTCCTGGGCAGCTGCTCGGGCGGCGGCGCGGATACGCTGGGCCACCGGTTCTGGGGTGGCCGACGGAATGAACAGGCCGGACCACTGGGCGTATTCGGCATTGAAGCCGGCGTCTTTCAGGCTGGTCACGTCTGGCATAGAGGCGAGCTTTTCGTTGCCCCAGTGGCCAAGCACGCGCAGCTTGCCGGCCTTGACATGCTGCAGCACGGTGGCCGGGCCGGTGGAGACGGCGTCGATCTGCCCGCCCAGCAGGGCGACCACGGCCGGGCCGGCGCCGGTGAACGGGATGTGCGTGAGTTTGCTGCCGCTGACCTGGGCCAGGATTTCCATCGGCACATGCATGGTGCCGTAGTTGCCGGAGGAGCCGTAGTTGATGGCGCCCGGGCGTTTGCGTGCATCGTCTACAAATTCCTGCACGCTCTTCCAGGGCGATTCAGCGCGCACGGCCAGCACGGTCGGGTCGGCGGTGTAGCGGGCCACGGGACGCAGGTCGTTCAGGCCAAACATGGGCGTGCGGCCCAGCACCACATCGGCTTCTGGCAGCACGGTCAGCGAGGACAAGGCCATCACCATGGTGTAGCCGTCCGGCTTGGACTTGGCTGCCAGACTCATGCCGATACCGCCGCCGGCACCGGCTTTGTTTTCAATCACCACCGGCTGGCCCAGCTCGCGCGACATGGCTTCAGCCACCGGGCGCGCCACCAGGTCGGCCAGGCCGCCGGGCGGAAAAGGCACGATCATGGTGATGGAGCGGGTGGGCCAGCTGCTTTGCGCGACGGCGCTAAAAGCACTGGACAGCAGCAGCGCTGCCAGCAGGGTGTAACGACGATTCATGGCTTGTCTCCTGAAGTTGTGGGAAAGGCTGCCGCAGGCCGGTGTTTAACCGTTTGGGGCTGTCTTGTCGGGATGAAGGGCATGCTACCATCCGCCTGATTTTTTGGCCTCAGCGCTGTCTCTATCGCCGCCCGCTCTGCCTGACCGGCAATCTCCTTCACACTTTCAAAGAAACCGCATGAAAATCGCCGCCTTTTTACACCAAGGCCAGCCTGGCGTTGGCATCGTGTCTGCAGACCTCGCTTCGGTGCAGCCTTTTGACATGAGCTTGCCTGAGCGCACGCTGGGCGCCTTACCCGTCATCGAGCGCCTGGCCGACGGCCGGGGCTTGCCCGCGCTCTTGCCGGCCATCGCCATGGCCGATCTGCAGCTGACCGCGCCGCTGCCCAAGCCGCGCCGCAACATCTTTTGCGTCGGTAAAAACTACTTCGAACACGCGCGTGAATTCGCCGGCAGCGGCTTTGACAGCAGCGCCAAATCAGGCGGCGACATTCCGGCCTTTCCGATTTATTTCAGCAAAGTACCCGAGTCTGTTGTCGGCCCGGATGCCGCGGTCGAAATGCCCGCCGCCTCCAGCGCAATTGACTACGAGGCCGAGCTGACCGTGGTGATCGGCAAGGGCGGCAAAGGCATCAGCAAGGCTGACGCGCTCAAGCATGTGTGGGGCTACACCATCATCAATGACGTCACCGCGCGCGACTGGCAAGGCCGTCATTCGCAGTGGTTGCTGGGCAAGTCTTTTGA
>JBILIK010000055.1:0-14308 GCA_044350025.1 Polaromonas sp.
TACACCTCCCACCATGTCTGCAAACACTCGCTACCCACTTCTGGCCGGTTTGATTATTGCCTCCTGTGTGGTGCTAACGGGTTGCGCGCGCACCGCCGCCATCAGCGCCAAGCTCAGCGAGATTCAAATCAATCCTTCGGGCTGGATCACGCCTTACCGCAGTGACGTGGTTCAGGGCAATTTTTTGTCCAGTGAGCAAGTCGCCCTGCTGCGCCCCGGCTTGAGCCGCAATGATGTGCGTAACCTGCTGGGCACGCCACTGGTGACCAGCCTTTTTCATGCCGACCGCTGGGACTATGTGTTCACCCTCAAGCGCCAAGGTGCGCCTGAGCAGTCATTTCGCTACACCGTTTATTTCAATGGCGAAGCCCTGGCTCGTTTTGAAGGCGATGCCATGCCCTCCGAGGCTGAGTTCATCGCCAAACTCGACAAGCGCAACAACCCCGGCAAAATCCCGTCCCTGCAAGCCACGCCGGCGCAACTGGAGGCCGCGGCCAAAGCGGCGCCCAAGTCAACCAGCGCCGCCAGTGCAAGCGTGCCGGCCAGCGCCGCCCCTGCTGCTGCGGCCAGTTACCCACCCCTTGAAAGCCCGCGCCAGTGAACGCGGTCAAGCCACACACCGGTCCGGCGCCGCTTGATATCGCCATCGCCGGTGCCACCGGCCGCATGGGGCAAATGCTGATCGAAGCGGTTCGCGCATCAGATGACTTGCGACTGACAGGCGCACTTGACCGCCCGGACAGCCCGGCACTGGGTCAGGATGCCGGCTACCCGGGACCTCCAGCGGGCGTGTGCGTCACAGCCGACCTGCGCCAGGGTCTGAACGGCGCCCGGGTGCTGATTGACTTCACCCGTCCCGAAGGCACCCTGGCGCATTTGAAGCTTTGCCGCGAACTTGGCGTGCATGCCGTCATCGGGACCACCGGCTTTAGCGATGCGCAAAAAGCCGAGATCGCTGCCATCGCCAAAGACATCGCCATCGTCATGGCTCCCAATATGAGCGTGGGCGTGAATGTCACGCTCAAGCTGCTGGAGATGGCTGCCAAGGCTCTGTCTACCGGCTACGACATCGAGATCATCGAAGCCCACCACCGCCACAAGGTTGATGCGCCATCCGGCACGGCACTCAAGATGGGCGAAGTGATCGCCGGCGCGCTCGGCCGCGACCTCAAAGACTGCGCGGTATACGCGCGCGAAGGCGTCACCGGCGAGCGCGATCCGTCGAGTATCGGCTTTGCCACCATACGCGGCGGTGACATTGTGGGCGACCACACCGTGCTGTTTGCCGGCACCGGCGAACGCATCGAGATCACCCACAAGTCCTCCAGCCGTGCCACCTATGCGCAAGGCAGCTTGCGTGCCGCACGCTTTCTGGCGCAGCAGCGCCAAGGTTTGTTTGACATGTTCGATGTGCTCCAGCTGAAATGATTCAGCGGCCCCACTCTGTTGCGGAAAATTTGACATGACCGGTCTTGAAAACTCTTTGCAAGGCGATACCGTCGGCTGGTTGGTTGGCATGCTGCTGCTCATCATGTCGGTTGCCAGCTGGGTGCTGATTTTGTGGAAAAGCTGGCTCTTGCTGCGCGCCAGCCGCGATGTCAGCCGCAGCACTGCCGCGTTCTGGCAATCTGCTTCGCTGGCTGACGCCAGCCAGCGGCTGCAGGCCTTTGACAGAGAGTCCCTGGTGCTGCCCTTGATCGCGGCCACCCGTCTTTCAGCCAGCAACACGCTGGCGGGCGCGGGCGAGCGCGGCCAGCAGCTGACCCGCGTGCTGCGCGACGCCCTTGAACAGGTGCTGCGCAAGTTGCAGTACGGTCAGATCGTGCTGGCCACTGTGGGGGCCATCGCACCTTTTGTCGGACTGTTGGGAACAGTTTGGGGCATCTACCAGGCGCTGATCGGCATGGCCTCGGCCGGCCAGATCACGATTGAGCGCATTGCCGGCCCGGTGGGTGAAGCGCTGGTCGTCACGGCCGCGGGGCTGGCTGTGGCCATTCCGGCTGTGTTGGCCTACAACGTTTTCAACCACCGCATCGGCCGCCTTGAAGCCGATCTCGAAGGCTTTGCCCGTGATCTGCGCGACCTTCTGCTGACAAGCCCCGAAGCGCGCCCATGAACACCGGTTTTGGCCGCCTTGGGCGCAGCCGCAGCAGCGAGCCCATGAGTCAGATCAACGTCACGCCGCTGGTTGACGTGATGCTGGTGCTGGTGGTGATTTTCATCCTGACAGCGCCTTTGCTGACGACCACCATCAAGCTGACATTGCCCAAGGCCGAAGCCGGCCAGGTCAGCGACGCAGCCCGCAGCGTCTCCCTGGTGGTGGACCGCAGCGGGCAAGCCTTTCTGGACGACCGGCCCCTGGCCCTGACAGAGCTCAGCCAGAGCCTGCAAAGCACAGCGGCGCGCTATCCGGACGCCGAAGTGCAGCTGCGCGCCGACGAGAATGCGCCTTACGGCAAAGTCATTGAAGTGCTGGGGCTTGCGCAAAAAGCCGGCCTGACACGCGTGGGCTTTGTCACCGGCGGCCCGCCCCCGGCGCTGGCCAGCCGCTGAGTCCGGTCTACATTTTTTCTGCCTTTTTGATTTTTCCGGTTTCCCCATGCAAGACAAATACCAGCACCTTGACGTCGAGCGAGACGCGCAAACTCAATGGCGTGCTGCTGACGCTTACAGCGTCAGCGAAGACTCGACCGACCTCAAGCCCAAGGGCAAGTACTACGCCTGCTCCATGCTGCCCTACCCCAGCGGCAAGCTGCACATGGGCCACGTGCGCAACTACACCATCAACGACATGCTCACGCGCTACCTGCGCATGCAGGGCTACAACGTGCTGATGCCCATGGGTTGGGACGCCTTTGGCCTGCCGGCTGAAAACGCAGCGCTGAAAAACGGCGTGCCGCCTGCCAAGTGGACCTACGAGAACATCGCTTACATGAAGCAGCAGATGCAGGCACTGGGCCTGGCCATCGACTGGCGCCGCGAAGTCGCCACCTGCGACCCGACGTACTACAAGTGGAACCAGTGGCTGTTTTTAAAAATGCTGGAAAAAGGCATCGCCTACCGCAAGACGCAGGTCGTCAACTGGGACCCGGTGGACCAGACCGTGCTGGCCAATGAGCAGGTGATCGACGGCAAGGGCTGGCGCACCGGCGCCGTGGTTGAAAAGCGCGAGATCCCGGGCTACTACCTCAAGATCACCGACTACGCGCAAGAGTTGCTGGACCATGTGCAGGTCGGCAACGACAAGGCCACGCTCAAGGGCTGGCCCGAGCGCGTGCGCCTGATGCAGGAAAACTGGATCGGCAAGAGCGAAGGCGTGCGCTTTGCGTTCCCGCATGAGATCAAAGACGCAACGGGTGCACTGATCGGCGACGGCCGCATGTTTGTGTTCACCACGCGCGCTGACACCATCATGGGCGTGACCTTTTGCGCCGTGGCGCCTGAGCATCCGCTGGCGCTGCACGCGGCGGCCGGCAACCCGAAGCTGGCGGCTTTTCTGCAAGAGTGCAAGGCCGGCGGCACGACCGAAGCGGAGTTGGCGGTGAAAGACAAGGTGGGCATGCCCACGGGCTTGTTTGTCACGCACCCGCTCACCGGCGAGCAAGTGGCGGTGTGGGTGGGCAACTATGTGCTGATGAGCTACGGCGACGGCGCTGTGATGGGTGTGCCGGCGCATGATGAGCGTGACTTTGCTTTTGCCCTGAAGTACGACTTGCCGATCAAGCAGGTGGTGGCGGTGGGCTTGGCGAAGACGGACGAGGCAGCGGGCGCGCCGGGGGCCTCAGACGCAGGCTCAACATCGGCCCCCGGCGCACCCGCCACCTCGTCCTTGCGCGCTTTTGACGCAACACGTTGGCAAGACTGGTACGGCGAAAAAGGCACGGGCGTGGCGGTCCATTCGGGCCCCTACAACGGCCTTGTGTTCAAGGCTTGCCTCAACGCCGTGGCGGCTGACCTGGCCGCCAAAGGCCTGGGCGAGAAGAAAACCACCTGGCGTTTGCGTGACTGGGGCGTTAGCCGGCAGCGCTACTGGGGCACGCCGATCCCCATCATTCATTGCGCTGAACACGGCGCGGTGCCAGTCCCCGAAAAAGACCTTCCCGTCATCTTGCCGCAGGACTGTGTGCCGGACGGCTCGGGCAATCCGCTGATCAAGCACGAAGGCTTTCATGCCGGCGTGGTCTGCCCCGTTTGCGGCAAGGCCGCCCGGCGCGAGACGGACACCATGGACACCTTTGTCGATTCGTCCTGGTACTTCATGCGCTACTGCGACCCGCAAAACAGCGCTCAAATGGTGGGTGCCGGCACCGACTACTGGATGCGGGACCAGGCCAAAGCCACCGGCGGCAGCGGCATGGACCAGTACATTGGCGGCATCGAGCATGCGATATTGCACTTGCTCTACGCCCGCTTTTGGACCAAGGTCATGCGCGACCTGGGCCTGGTGACAATTGACGAGCCTTTCACCAAGCTGCTGACGCAGGGCATGGTGCTGAACCACATCTACACCCGCAAGACCGACAAGGGCGGTATCGAGTATTTCTGGCCGCATGAGGTCGAGGACTTTCATGACGAGGCCGGCAAAGTGCTGGGCGCCAAGCTCAAACAAGCCAAGGGCGACTTGCCTGCCGGCACGCTGATCACCTACGAAGGTGTGGGCACCATGAGCAAGAGCAAGAACAATGGCGTCGATCCGCAAGACCTGATTGAAAAATACGGCGCTGACACGGCGCGTCTGTACACCATGTTCACCGCACCCCCTGAGGCCACGCTGGAGTGGAACGACGCGGGTGTTGAAGGCTCTTACCGCTTTTTGCGCCGCGTCTGGAACTTTGGCTTCAAGCTCGCGGGCATGGGCACAGCAGCCGGCTCCGGTACACCGGACAAAGACAGCAAAAGCCTGCGCCACGAGGTTTACACCATTTTCAAGCAGGTGGACTACGACTACCAGCGCATGCAATACAACACGGTAGTCTCAGGCAGCATGAAGATGCTCAACGCGCTGGAAGACTTCAAAGGTGAAGTTCATGCCGCGTCCTTGGCAGCGCTGCGCGAAGGCTTTGGTATTTTGCTGCGCTGCCTCTACCCGGCCACACCTCACCTCACCCATGGCTTGTGGAACGCTTTGGCTTATGCCGCAGAACACGGCGAGCTGCTTGACGCGCCCTGGCCCCGCGTGGACGAAGCCGCCCTGCAGCAAGACGAGATCGAACTCATGCTGCAAGTCAACGGCAAACTGCGCGGCTCCCTGACCGTGCCGGCCGGCGCCGACAAAGCCGCCATAGAGGCTGCGGCACTGGTCAGCGAAGCTTTTGTGCGCGCCGCCAACGGCGCTGCCCCCAAGAAAGTGATTGTTGTGCCGGGCCGGCTTGTCAACATCGTCGTCTAACAAGGAGTTCAGATCATGCAACGTCGCCTCATGTTGTCACTGGCTGGTGCGGGCGTACTGCTGACTGCCGGCTGCGGATTTCGCCTTCGCGGCACGCCTAATTTCGCGTTCAAATCCATCTATGTCAATGCGCCGGCGGGCTCCGGTCTGGGCGACGACCTCCGGCGTGCCCTGACGGCCAACAGCGCGCTGCGCGTGATCTCCAACCCGCAGCAAATGCTGGAAGCCGACGTGATTCTGGATGTCCTGGCGGACCGGCGCGAAAAAACCGTGCTGGGCACCAGCAGCGCCGGCCAGGTGCGGGAGTTCCAGCTGCGCATGCTTTTTTCTTTCCGGCTGCGCACCCCCCAGGACAGGGAATTGATGGAGCTGACCGAACTGCAACAGCAACGCGACATCAGCTACAACGAAAGCGCTGCCCTGGCCAAAGAAAACGAAGAAGCTTTGCTGTACCGCGACATGCAAAGCGACCTGGTTCAGCAAATCATGCGCCGGCTGTCTTCTGTGCGCGCGTTCTAAAAAAACTCCGGGCGTAAGATTGCCCCATGCAACTGGCCAGCGCGCAACTCTCTGAACACCTGCAGCGCGGGCTCAAAAGCCTTTACACGCTGTATGGCGACGAACCCTTGCTGGTGCAGGAATGTGCCGACACGCTGCGCGCCCATGCCCGCCAGCTCGGCCAGACCGAACGCACAGTGCACACTGTGGCCGGCGCCCATTTCGACTGGAGCGAGGTGCTCGCCAGCGGCGGCTCGCTCAGCCTGTTTGCCGACAAGCAAATTGTAGAAATCCGCATCCCCAGCGGTAAACCGGGCAAAGACGGCTCGCTTGCACTCCAGCAAATCGCCGAGCGCGCCCAGGGCGACGACGCTACGCTGACGCTGGTGCTGCTGCCCAAACTCGACAGCCTGAGTACCAAGAGCGCCTGGTTTGGCGCGCTCGAGAGCTTTGGCCTGACCATCCGGCTGGACCCGGTGGATCGCCGCAACCTGCCGGCCTGGATAGCCCAGCGCTTGCAGCAGCACAGCCTGCAGGTCGCACCCGGCGAAGAAGGCCAGCGCACCCTGCATTTTTTTGCCGAGCGCGTCGAAGGCAATCTGCTGGCAGCGCACCAGGAAATCCAGAAGCTCGCGCTGCTGTACCCCACGCTCAACCCGCGCCAGCCCACAGTGCTGAGTTTTGACCAGGTTGAAAACGCCGTTCTCAATGTGGCGCGTTATGACGTCTTTAAATTGTCAGAAGCGGTGCTCGCCGGCCAGGGCCTGCGCGTGGCCCGCATGCTCGACGGCCTGCAGGCCGAAGGTGAGTCCGAGGTGCTGGTGCACTGGGCACTGGCCGAAGACATACGCAGCTTGAAACGTGTCAAAGACGCCATGGCTGCCGGCCGGCCCTTGCCGATGGCGCTCAGAGAGAACCGCGTTTGGGGCGCCAAAGAAAAGCTGTTCGAGCGGGTCCTGCCTCAAATCGACGAGCCCACCTTGGCCAAGCTGCTGCAGTCAGCGCACAAGGTGGACGGCATCGTCAAAGGCCTCAAGCAGCCCGACTGGCCAAGCGATGGCTGGCAATCGCTGCACAGGCTGGCCGGCATGTTGTGCAGCAGTTGTGCTGCGCCGCAGGCCGGCCGCAGCGCGCGCCCACTGCAGCGCTGACGCCTAAACAGCTGAGCATGGCAGAAAAAAACGCCTGCGCTTGATGCATAACAAGGTCAGGACCTGCCGTCATCGTTAGCCTTGAACATGGGCATAGGCCCATTTCAACCAGAGGCGGAAAACGATGAACCAATCAATCCTCAGTGATTTGGCACTGGCTGGCGGCTTGCGCCCGCTTCAACTGGCCGGTCGGGAATTGCTGCCCGTGGTCCAAGGCGGTATGGGCGTGGGTGTTTCCGCCAGCGGCCTGGCCGGCGCCGTGGCCCGCTTGGGCGCGATGGGCACGGTCTCGGCTGTGGACCTGCGCCGGCGCCACCCTGACCTGATTGCGCAAACCGGCCACCTGGACAAAGAAGCCAATGCGCGCGAGCTGATTGACGCGGCCAACCTGCTGGCGCTGGACCGCGAGATACAAGGCGCCCGCCAGATCGCCGGCGGCAAGGGCCTGATCGCGGTCAACGTGATGAAAGCGCTGAGCGCTTACGAAGCTTATGTACGCCAGGCACTGGCCAGCGGCGCCGATGCCATCGTCGTCGGCGCCGGCCTGCCGCTGGACTTGCCCGAGATCGCGCGAGACTTTCCGGCTACGGCCTTGATACCGATTTTGTCGGACGCGCGCGGTGTGCAGCTGGTGGTTCGCAAATGGGAAAAGAAAGCCCGATTACCGGACGCCATCGTGATTGAGCATCCGCGCCTGGCGGGCGGTCACTTGGGCGCTGCCAAAGTGGCTGACCTGCAAGACCCGCGCTTTGACTTTGAGAGTGTGATTCCGCAGGTGCTGGCGTTCTTCAAGAGCGCGGGCATTGAGCGCGAGATCCCCTTGATTGCAGCAGGTGGTATCAGCAGCCATGCTGACATCCTGCGTCTTCAGGCGCTGGGAGCGGCGGCGGTGCAGCTGGGCACGGCCTTTGCCGTCACCCTGGAATGCGATGCAGACCCGGCCTTCAAACGGGTGTTGGCAGAGGCCGGGCAGGAAGACATGGTGGAGTTCATCAGTGTGGCCGGCCTGCCGGCACGCGCCGTGCGCACCCCCTGGCTCAACAAATACCTGCGCATTGAGCACAAGCTGCAGGCGAATGCCCACGAAAAGAAAAAGTGCAATATGTCTTTTGACTGCCTGAGCCACTGCGGACTGCGCGATGGCAACGCCGCCATGGGCCAGTTCTGCATTGACCAGCAACTCGGTCATGCGATGGCTGGTGAAATCGACAAAGGTCTGTTCTTTCGCGGCGCCGGTACGCTCCCCTTCGGTCGGGAGATACGGTCTGTCCAAGAACTGATGGAGCGCCTGATCACCGGCCGCCAACCAGCACCGCACGCCTTGCAAACGGTCACTTGAAAAGCACCGAGAAAAATACAAAGCGCCTTCGAGCGCTCAAGGGCGGCGGCAACAACTGCATTGAATCCGGGTACCCAGGCAGCCGCGGATAAACGAGTGCATGGACGCTTGCGGCAAAATGGGGGCATGAACGCGCCCGACCTCTCCACAGTCCCCGTCAAAGACGGCGATATTGCGCGCCTGATGCAAACGCTGGGGAGCCAGGCCAAAGCCGCCTCGGCCTTGATGGCCAAAGCGCCGGCTGCCCTCAAAAACCAGGCGCTGGCCCAGCTGGCCGCCCTGCTGCGCGAGAACTTTGCCGCACTGCAAACTGCCAACCAGCGCGACCTGATCCGCGCAGCCGCTGCCGGCTTGTCCGGCCCCATGCTGGACCGCCTGAAACTCAGCGCCGACGCGCTGGAAACCGTGGCCGTGGGCTGCGAGCAGTTGGCCGCCATGCCCGACGTGATCGGCGAGATCATCGGCATGAAACAGCAAGCCAGCGGCATCCGCGTCGGTCAGATGCGCGTACCCATTGGCGTGTTCGGCATGATTTACGAGAGCCGGCCCAACGTCACCATCGAGGCTGCTTCGCTGGCCATCAAAAGCGGTAACGTCTGCATCTTGCGCGGCGGCTCTGAAGCGATTGAATCGAACAAGGCACTGGCCGCCCTGGTGCAGCAGGCGCTGGTGGCGGCCGGTCTGCCGGCCGACGCGGTGCAACTGGTGCCCAGCACCGACCGCGAAGCCGTCGGCATGCTGATCACCATGCCGCACTATGTGGACGTCATCATTCCGCGCGGCGGCAAAGGTTTGATCGAGCGCATCAGCCGCGACGCCAAAGTGCCTGTCATCAAACACCTGGACGGCAACTGTCATGTGTATGTGGATGACTTGTGCGACATGGCCATGGCCGTGAACGTGGCCGATAACGCCAAAACCCAGAAGTACAGCCCCTGCAACGCCGCCGAAGGGCTGCTGGTAGCGCGAGCTGCTGCTGCCGAATTTCTGCCTGCCATCGGCGCTATTTACGCGGCGAAGGGTGTTGAGATGCGCTGCGACGCCGAATCGCTGGCACTACTGCAAGCGGCCCAGCCCGGCGCCACGCTCAAGGCAGCTACAGAGCAGGACTGGTACGAGGAATACCTGGCGCCCATCATCAGCATCAAGGTGGTGGCCGGCGTCGATGAGGCGATTGATCACATCAACCGCTACTCCAGCCACCACACCGACGCCATCATCACGCGTGACCGCGATCGCGCCCAACGCTTTTTGCGTGAGGTCGATTCGGCCAGCGTCATGGTCAACACCAGCACGCGCTTTGCCGACGGCTTCGAGTTCGGCCTGGGCGCCGAGATCGGCATCAGCACCGACAAGTTCCACGCCCGCGGGCCGGTCGGCATCGAGGGGCTGACATCGCTCAAGTACGTGGTGCTGGGCGAAGGTGAAGTTCGGGAATGAACAGCCGGCTGGTATTGCAAGCCGTAGAAATGTCACCATCTGTGGGTAGTATCGGTAAGCGGTTTCGCACTGAGAACAATATTTGACCTGAAAGTGGCCGCATGGTTCCCCATCTCATCACCGCTCTGAACGGCCCGATCAACGAGTTGGAGCAGCGCGTCCTGGACTCTATGCCGGCCATCGAGCGCTGGTTTCGCCTGGAGTGGATGGAGCACACGCCGCCGTTTTACACCTCGGTGGATGTGCGCAATTCGGGCTTCAAACTCGCGCCGGTAGACACCAACCTGTTTCCCAGCGGCTGGAACAACCTGACCCCGGAGATGCTGCCACTGGCAGTGCAGGCGGCGATGGCGGCCATCGAAAAAATCTGCCCTGAGGCGCGCAATTTGTTGGTGGTGCCAGAGAACCACACGCACAATACTTTTTACCTGTCCAACCTGCTGCAGCTCAAGCGCATCTTTCACCAGGCCGGGCTGAACGTGCGCTTTGGCTCGCTCAACCCCGAGATCAAAGAACCGACCAGCTTTAACGTGCCCAACGGCGAAGCCATCACCATCGAGCCGCTGATCCGCAGCGACACGCGCCTGGGGCTCAAAGATTTTGACCCCTGCACAATTTTGCTGAACAACGACTTGTCGGCCGGCATTCCCGGCATGCTCGAAGACCTGAACGAGCAGTTTTTGCTGCCGCCGCTGCACGCTTGCTGGTCAGTACGGCGCAAGTCACGCCACTTTCAAGCTTATGAAGAGGTGGCCAAGCGCTTTGGCAAGCTGCTGGGCATGGACCCGTGGTTGATCAATCCGCTGTACGCCAAGTGTGGTGAAGTGGACTTTGCAGCGGGCGTGGGCATGGACAGCCTGAGCAGCCATGTAGATGCCTTGCTGACCAAAATCCGGCGCAAGTACAAAGAGTACGGCATTAACGACAAGCCATTTGTCATTGTCAAAGCAGACAACGGCAATTGCGGCATGGGCATCATGACGGTGCGCGACGTCAAAGACCTGGACCTGCAAAACATCAAGCCCCAAGAGGGACTGACACTCACCGAGGTGATCGTCCAAGAAGGCGTGCTGACCAATGAGCGCGTCAACGATGCCGTGGCCGAGCCGGTTGTCTACATGATGGACCGCTTTGTGGTGGGCGGTTTTTACCGGGTGCATGCCGAGCGTGCTGTCGACGAAAGCCTGAACGCCCCCGGTGCCAGCTTTGTGCCGCTGGCTTTTGCCGACAGCTCCCGCCTGCCCCAGCCTGGCCGCAAGCCCGGCTCCAGCAGCCCGAACCGCTTTTACATGTACGGCGTGATTGCCCGCCTGGCCATGCTGGCCGCCAGTTACGAGCTCGAAGGCACGGATCCGCTGGCCGAGGTCTACGACTGAGGCCTTTTTGACAAGGGTTTAAGGACCACCGGCCGGCAAAAGGCCTGCGGCGCCGTCTTCAGTTGCTGCGTTGCAACAAAACCCAAGTTTTTTGTGCCAGCTTAGTCCAGCCCGGCTTGCGCAGCAGCGGCTCAGGCGCAAAATATCCAACCTCTCTACAACCATTCCCCCAGACGCTGAGTACGCCAACAGGGGAATTTTTTGTGACCAGCTCAAAAACATCCCTCACAGCGCTCACCCTGGGCGCTATCGGTGTCGTCTACGGCGACATCGGCACCAGTGTTCTGTATGCCATCAAGGAAGTCTTCGGCTCCGGGCATGTCGAATTTATTCCAGCCAATGTCTACGGCATCTTGTCCATCTTTTTCTGGACACTGACGCTGATCGTCTCGATCAAGTACGTACTCCTGGTGCTGCGCGCAGACAACAACGGCGAGGGCGGCCTGGTGGCCATGCTGGCGCTGGCTTCGCAGGCGGTCAAAGACAAGCCCCGCCTGCGGCGCGTGCTTTTGCTGATCGGCATCTTTGGTACGTCCCTGTTTTATGGCGACGGCGTCATCACCCCGGCTATTTCCGTGTTGTCGGCGGTCGAAGGGCTGGAGGTGATTTCGCCGGCCTTCAAAAGCTATGTGATCCCGGCAACGCTGATTATTTTGTTTGGCCTGTTTGCCGTGCAAAGACGCGGAACGGCCGGCATCGGCAAGTTCTTCGGGCCCATCACGCTGGTGTGGTTTGGCGTGCTGGCCTTGCTGGGTGTTTCGCAAATCGTCACTTACCCGGCCATTTTGCAAGCCGTCAGCCCGCATTACGCGCTGACATTCATGTGGACCAACCCCGGAACCACCTTCATTATTTTGGGCGCCGTGGTGCTGTGCGTGACCGGCGCCGAGGCGCTTTATGCCGACCTCGGGCACTTCGGCAAAAAACCGATTCGCCTGGCCTGGTTCTCAGTGGTCATGCCTTCACTGACGCTGAACTATTTTGGCCAGGGTGCCTTGCTGCTGAAGAACCCCGAAGCCGTTAAAAATCCTTTTTACCTGATGGCGCCCGAATGGGCTCTGGTGCCGCTGGTGCTGCTGGCCACCATGGCCACCGTGATTGCCTCACAAGCGCTGATCACGGGTGCTTTCAGCGTGACCAAACAAGTCATCCAGCTCGGTTACCTGCCGCGCCTGAACATCCAGCACACCAGCGTGCGCGACACCGGTCAGATCTACATGCCGCTGGTTAACTGGGGCCTGTTTGTCACCATCGTGCTGGCGGTGCTGCTGTTTCGCTCGTCCAGCAACCTGGCGGCGGCCTACGGCATTGCGGTGTGTACCGACATGCTGATCACTACCATACTGACCTTTTACGTGATCCGCTACGGCTGGAAGTACCCGCTGTGGCTCTGCTTGCTAGCTACCGGCATTTTCTTTGCGGTGGACTTTGCCTTCTTTGCCTCCAACATGATGAAGCTGTTTGCCGGTGGCTGGTTTCCACTGGTTATCGGCGGCGCGATTTTCACGCTGATGATCACCTGGAAAAAAGGCCGTGAACTGCTCAACAGCAAATTGCGCTCCGACGCCATTGACCTGCCGTCTTTTTTGGAATCTGTGTTCATCAGCCCGCCAGCCCGGGTCGATGGCACGGCTGTTTTTCTGACGGCCGAAAGCGGCACGGTGCCCAACGCACTGCTTCACAACCTCAAACACAACAAGGTGCTGCACGCGCAAAACCTGTTTGTCACGGTGCAAAACCACGAAGTGCCCTGGATCAGCCTGGACAAGCGGCTGGAGATCGAGTCGCTGGGTCACAACTGCTGGCAAGTGGTTTTGCATTACGGCTTCAAGAACGACCCCAATGTGCCCAAAGCACTGGAAAACCTCAAAGACCGGGGCTGCGAGTTGGAAAGCATGACCACCAGCTACTTTTTGTCTCGTGACACCGTGATCCCGACCATAGGCGGCGGCATGGCCACCTGGCGCGAAAAGCTGTTTGCGCAAATGCACCACAACGCCAGCGGCGCGGCCGACTTCCTGAAGCTGCCCAACAACTCGGTGGTGGAACTGGGCTCGAAGATCGAGATTTGAGGGCAGGGCCGGCGACCTGCCAAAATCCAGCCATGAACATTCTTTTCGTTGCTGACCCGCTTGAGTCCTTCAAAATTCACAAGGACACCAGCTTTGTGATGATGCGTGAGGCCCAGCGGCGCGGCCACAGCATCAGCGTCTGCGAGCCCAAGGACATCATGTGGCAGCGCGGCGCGCCGGTGACGGCCTTTGTGCGCGACATCCAATTGACCGGCAACGCTGTCAACTGGTTCACAGCCAAGCAGCAAAAGCCTGATGAGCGGCCGCAAGCACTCAAAGACTTTGGCGCCGTCATCATGCGCAAAGACCCGCCTTTTGACAGCGAGTATTTCTACAGCACGCATTTGCTGGAACAAGCTGAGCGCGAAGGCGCGCGCGTTTTCAACAAGCCGCGTGCGCTGCGCGACCACCCTGAAAAGCTCGCCATCATGGAGTTCGCGCAATTCATCGGCCCGACGCTGGTCACGCGTGACGCGCAGGACATCAAGCGCTTTCATGCCGAGCACCAGGACATCATCTTGAAGCCGCTGGACGGCATGGGCGGCATGGGTATTTTTCGCGTCAAGGCCGACGGCATGAACCTGGGCAGCATCATCGAGACGCTGAACAAAGACGGCGCGCAAAGCGTGATGGTGCAAAAGTTTTTGCCCGAGATCGCCCAGGGCGACAAACGCGTGCTAGTGATCGGCGGCAAGCCCGTGCCTTTTTGCCTGGCGCGCATTCCGCAGGGCAATGAAGTGCGTGGCAACCTAGCCGCCGGCGGCTTGGGCGTGGCGCAAGCGCTTTCAGCACGCGACCGCGAGATCGCCGAGGCCGTCGGCCCGGTGCTGGCCGCACGCGGCCTCTTGCTGGCCGGCATTGACGTGATTGGTGATTGCGTGACCGAGATCAACGTGACCAGCCCGACCTGCTTTCAGGAAATTTTTAACCAGACGGGCTTTGACGTGGCGGCGATGTTTGTGGATGCGCTGGAAGCTGTTCTAGCCACCGCCTAAGTCCCTGGTCTGTCATTGCTGGCTTGACCCGGAATCCATCTCCGGCAA
>JBILIK010000056.1:0-14025 GCA_044350025.1 Polaromonas sp.
TTTGCGGCCTCAAGCGGCTGCATTTAGCTTTCTCCGGTCGGGAAGTGCTTAACTCCCTTAAATAGCAAATTGATATGGGCTTCAACGAATTCAGCATTGGACAAGGCCACAAGCGCTTTTTACAGTATGCACTTCGCTTTTTCAACCCTGTTGACTCTGATGTTGCCCACTAATTCAATGCTTTGGTCCCCGGCTGTTTCTGAGGGCTTGTCATCTTGAACACCCATGCCAATTCCACAATCCTGAGTTTCGAGGCGCTTCGAGATTTTATTGAGGCTGCGCTGAGCAGCCAGGGCTTGCCGCCAGCCGATGCCCGCCAAGTGGCGACCTTGATGGCCGAGGCGGATATGCAGGGATCCGATGGCCACGGCGTGATCCGTCTGCCCATGTACATCAAGCGCATCAAGGCCGGTGGCATCAACAAAAACCCGGTCATCAAAGTGGTGCACGAGCGCGCCGCCATGGCCGTGGTGGATGGCGACAACGGCATGGGCCACCTGGTGGTGTCGCACGCGGTGGACCTGGCCATTGAAAAAGCCCGCGAGTGCGGCGTGGCCTGGGTCAACACCCGCTTTAGCAACCATGCCGGGCCGGCCTCTTTGTATGCGCGCAAGCCCTTGCAGCACGACATGCTGGGCTTGTACTTTGCCGTGGGCAACGCCAACCATTTGCCGCCCTGGGGCGGTATGGACATGCTGCTGTCGACCAATCCGATTGCCGCCGGCATTCCGACGGCTGACGAGCCGCCTGTGGTGCTCGACATGGCCACCACCGTGGCCGCTTACGGCAAGGTCAAGGCCAAGGCCAAGCGCGGTGAGATGATGCCCGAGGGCTGGATGATCGACCGTCAAGGCAAACCGCTGACCGACCCGAAGCGCGCCGAAGAGGGTTTTTTATTGCCGATCGGCGAGCACAAGGGTTATGGACTTGCCCTCATCGTCGGCCTGCTGGCCGGCACGCTGGGCGGCGCGGCCATGGGGCGCGAAGTGGTGGACTTCAATGCCGACCACGTGAGCATCACCAACACCGGCCAGGCTATTTTGGTGATGGACCTGAGCGCTTTTGGCGACCCCGCGGTCTTCAAGCACGCGGTCGATGTGGTGGTCAAAGACATTCGAAACAGTGAAAAACTGCCCGGTGTAGAGCGCATCTGGCTGCCCGGCGAACAAAGCCACGAGCGTCGTCAGCGCTACCAAAGCGGCGGCATTCCAATAGTCAACCCCCTTGTCACTGAACTTAACGCCCTGGCCCGGGAGCTGGGCATTGCCCCCCTTACTCAAGAGGCCAGCACATGATCTCCTCCATCAATCCCGCCACAGACCAGCTGCTCGCCGAGTTTGCAGTCCACACAGAGCAGCAAATTGATCGCCAACTGGCGCAAGCGGACAAGGCACAAAAAAGCTGGGCCCGGCTCGGCGTGCAGGCGCGCAGGCCCTACCTGAACAAGGTTGCCGCCACGCTGCGCCAGCAAAAAGAGGCACTCGCCAGAATCATCACCCTGGAAATGGGCAAGCCCTTGAGTGAGGCTTTGGGCGAGGTTGAAAAATGCGCGTGGAACCTTGATTTTTATGCCGAGCAAGGCCCGGTCTTTCTGGCTGACCAGGTGGTGGCCAGCGCCGCCACAGACAGCCGCATTGTTTATGACCCGCTCGGTTTGGTGCTGGCCGTGATGCCCTGGAACTATCCTTTCTGGCAGGTCATGCGGGCGGCTGCGCCCGTGCTCATTGGTGGTAACGGCTTGGTGCTCAAGCATGCCAGCAACGTGCCGCAGTGCGCGCTGGCGCTGGAGCAGGTGTTCAAAGACGCCGGACTGCCCGAGGGTTTGTTTTGCACCATGATGGTGGGCGCTTCTGCGGTTCCCCGATTGATTCAGGACGATCGCATTGCCGCCGTTACTTTCACCGGCTCGACCCCGGTGGGGCGCAGCATTGCGTCAGTGGCTGGTCAGGCGCTGAAAAAACAGGTGCTGGAGTTGGGCGGCTCGGACCCCTTCATCGTGCTGGCTGATGCCGACATCGAGGCCGCCGCTGCGGTGGGCGTGAAGGCGCGCTTTCAGAACACCGGGCAAAGTTGCATTTCATCCAAACGTTTCATTGTGGAAGAGTCCGTGGCCGAGCGCTTTGTGGAGGCCTTTGTAGCGATAACGCAAAAGCTCGTGGTCGGCGACCCATTTGCCCCTGCCAGCACCATCGGTTCGATGGCGCGTCGTAACCTGCGCGATGAATTGCATGCACAGGTTGTAACCTCGGTGCGAGAGGGAGCGAAATTACTCACGGGTGGAAACCCCATTGAGGGGCCCGGCGCTTTCTATCAACCCACGGTGCTTGACCATGTCTTGCCCGCCATGACGGTTGCCAGAGAAGAAACCTTCGGACCCGCAGCAGCCATCATCCGGGTGAAGTCGGTGGACGAAGCGATCATGGTGGCCAACGGCACGCCCTTTGGCTTGGGTGCCTCTTTATGGACTCGCGACATGGAACGGGCGCGCTTGTTGTCGCACCAGATTGATTGCGGCGCAGTCTTTGTGAACGGCATGGTGGCCTCTGACCCGCGCCTGCCCTTTGGCGGCACCAAGCAGTCCGGCTATGGTCGTGAACTCGGCTACTTGGGGCTGCACGAATTCACCAACATCAAGACGGTCTGGACCGGCCCGGCCAAAGCTTGATGCCACTTGCGCCAAGCGGTTTATTGCAGCGTTGCGACCAAATCGATGTAAGCCTGCATGGCCGCGTCGGCACTCATGCCACGCTTTTCAAGCCATGACTTGTGCTTGAATTTCCCGATCATGTCGCCGGGGCCTTCGTCGGGCGCATCGCCCTCCGTGGCCTGCTTGTACAAGGCATACAGTTTGAGCATGGTGGCATTGTCAGGGCGGCTGTCCAGTTCTTTCGAATCAGCGACGGCGGTCTGAAAACGTTGTGACAAATCAGTCATGGCTCCGGGCTCCAAATAGATGAGCCGCCATTGTCGCCCAGAGCGCACTCCCAAGTTAAGCTGAAGAAGCCTTCAATATTTATGGCTTGTCCGGCCGGCTCCATGCGGCTTTAATACATTCATGTACTTGGCGCACGCATCTCCTGAGCATGCACGCTGACACCTTGTCAGAGGCAGACCAACGCCCAGACGGTTTGGCCCGGGCTGAAGACCGCCGCCTGCTGACCGGGCGCGGGCAGTATGTGCATGACCTGCAAGTGCCCGGCATGCTTTACGCGGTGTTTGTACGCAGCACCTATGCCTGTGCCCGACTGCGCAGTCTGGACTTGCAAGCTGCCCGTGCCGGTGCGGACGTGCTGGCAGTCATCGACGCGGCGCAATTGGGCGCGCTCAACATGCCGCCTGCCAATCCGCTGTTGCCTTTGCAGCCCTTGCCTGACTTTCCTTTGTTGGCGCGCAAGCGGGTCGATTTTCTGGGTCAGCCTATTGCCCTGGTGGTGGCGCGCAGTTTGTATGCTGCGCAGCATGCCGCCGAGCTGGTAGAGGTGGACTATGACGCTGAGCCCGCCATGGGCGACGGCGGTGCCGGTGCGCAAACAGCCAGCCGAGTTCGGCACCAGGCAGGCGATAGGTCGCAATGGCAGGCCGTGCACAAGGTGCACTTGATTCACCAGCAAGCCCGCGTGATCAGTATGTCGCTAGAGCCTCGCGCCATGCTGGCGCAGTGGTGCCCCAGGACAGCCCTGCTGACCGCCTGGTTGGGTACGCAGACGCCTTCGCGAGCGCGAGCAGACATCGCACGCAGCCTGGGTTTAGCGCTGACGCAGGTGCGCGTGATTGCGCCGGACGTGGGTGGCGCCTTCGGCGCCAAGGCTTCGGTCGCAGCTGAAGAGCTGGTCGTCGCTTTTGCGGCACATCATCTGCAAGCCAGCGTGAAGTGGACATCCTCGCGCTCAGAAGAATTCACCTCGGCCACACAGGGCCGTGGCGCCCGGCTTGAAGGCGAGTTGTGGCTGGATGCACAGGGCCGCTTTGTGCACTTGCAAGCCGACATGAATTTCTCCGTTGGCGCCTGGTTGGCCTTCAGCGCCGTGGTGCCGGCGCGCAATGCAGCGCGCATTCTGCCCGGGCCCTACCTGGTGAGCAGCATCGACATTGCCGCGCAAGCGGCTATGTCCAACGCGGCGGCGGTTCATATTTACCGCGGGGCAGGGCGCCCGGAAGCGGCCCTGCTCATGGAGCGCTTGGTCGAGATGGCGGCCCGCCAGAGCGGGATCGATCCGGTCGAGCTTCGTTTGCGCAATCTGGTGCGCGACTTGCCGCATGTCACGCTGACCGGCGAAAACCTGGACGCCGGTGACTACCGCGCTGCACTCGAGCAGGCCTGCGCGCGGTTTGACTATGCCCATGAACGGCGCGAGCAAGCCCGGCGACGCGCTGCCGGCGAATTGGTGGGCATCGGGCTGGCCCTGTATGTCGAGCCCTGCGGCCAGGGCTGGGAAAGCGCCCGTGTCAGCTTGCTGCCGGACGGCCGGGTCCAGGTGGCCAGCGGTTCGGCCTCGCAAGGGCAGGGCCACCAGACCAGTTACGCTGCCATTGCCGCAGAGGCGCTGGGCTGCGACCCGGCGCTGGTCACTGTGATCGAAGGCGACACCGCCAGTTGCCCGGCCGGCATAGGTGCGCTGGCCAGCCGCAGCATGGCCATAGGCGGCAGCGCCGTGTTGCAGGCTGCCAGAGAGACAGCACGCCGGCGCGATGCCGGCGAGCAGCTGCCCATCGTTGAAGACACGGTTTACACCGCAGCCGCCGAAGCCTGGAGCTACGGCTGCGTGATCGCCCGCATGGCCATAGACCCTGAGACCGGGCAGCCGCACATCGAGCGCCTGGTCTGGGTGGACGACGCCGGCCGCATCATCTCGCCGCAGCTTGCTGAAGGCCAGTTGCTGGGCGGTCTGGCGCAAGGCCTGGGGCAGGCCATGCTCGAGCGCATCGTCTATGACGAGGACGGCCAGCTGCTCACAGGATCACTCATGGACTACGCGATACCGCGCGCCGACGAGATGCCGACGGTCGAGCTCGAAAGCCTGACTGCCAGCACAAGCACCAGCACCCATGCCAACTTGCTGGGCGCTAAAGGCGTGGGCGAGGCCGGCTGCATCGGCGTGCCGGCCGCGCTGCTCAATGCAGCGGCCGATGCGCTTTCACCCCTGGGTGAAAAAATACTTGATTTCCCTTTGACCGCCGAACGCTTGTGGCGGGCCATGCAAGCATCCCACGGAGACCGGACCTCATGAAATATAAAAAATCAGAAGCCAAAGAGTACGCACGCGAGAACTTTCGTGGCGTTTGGGCCGCCACCATGACGCCCTTTGACGACAGCCTGGCGATGGACGAGGCGGCCTACCGCCGCAACTTGCGCCATTGGGCGCAAACGCTCAAGCTCGGCGGTCTGTTTGTGTCGGGCAAACAGGGCGAATTTTTCTCCATGTCGGTGGCCGAGCGCATGCGTTCTTTTGAGCTGGCGGTTGAAGAAGCTGACGGCCATTGCGGCATCGTCAGCTCGTGCTCGGACACCAACCTGGATGTGGTGCTGGCGCTGGCGCGTCACTCTCAAAACGTCGGCGCCGACTACATCGTGGTGCACAGCCCGGTTTTGCATTTCGGTGCAGACACCGACGAGACCATTTACGAGTACTACCGCTACCTCAGCGAGCAGCTGGACATCGGCATTGCTTTGTGGAACCACCCCGATTGCGGTTATGTCATGAGCCCCGAGCTGTGCGCCCGCATTGCTGAGCTTCCTAACATCGTGGCCATCAAGTACAGCGTGGAGCGTGCGCTCTACAAGCGCCTGACCGAAATAGCCGGCGACAAGATCATTGTCAGCACGGCTTCTGAAGAGGAGTGGCTGGACAACGTGATCGAGCTGGGCTGGCGGCTGTACCTGTGCTCGACCCCGCCTTTCTTGTTGCAGACGGCGGTGGACCAGCGCATCAATGCTTACACGCAGCTGGCTTTTGAAGGTAAACATGCCGAAGCGCGCGTCATGCGCGACAGCCTGAACCCGGCGCGTCAGGCCTTTAAACAGTCGCGTCCCAAGGGTAAGCCACAGGCTTACAGCAAGTACTGGCTGGAGCTGCTCGGGCAGGCAGGCGGGCCGGTGCGCCGGCCTTTGCTGCAACTGACTGAAGCCGAAAAGCAAGCCACCCGCGAAGCCCTCGCGCGCAGCGGTCTGCGTCTGAGCTGATGCCCGAGACCCGCCCGCCCATGTCCACTCCATTGCTCATGCCGATACGCTTGCAGGTCAACGGCCTGCCGGTGGAAATGGCGCTGCCGCCATCGACCTTGCTGGTGGATGTGCTGCGCGGGCAACTCGGGCTGACAGGCACCCACCAGGGCTGCGACACCGCCCAGTGCGGCGCCTGCACGTTGCTGGTGGACGGCGCGGCCACCAAGTCCTGCAACGTCTTGGCACTGCAGGTCAACGGCGCCAGCGTGCTGACCATTGAAGGACTGGAAAACGCTGATGGCAGCTTGCACCCCATGCAGCAAGCCTTTGGCCGGCACCACGCGCTGCAATGCGGTTTTTGCACGCCGGGCATGGTCATGCGCGGCGTGGCCATGGCGGCCGAGGGCGTGCCCGCAGAGGCGCAAGCCGTCAGCCAGGCGCTGTGCGGCAACCTGTGCCGCTGCACCGGTTACCGCGGCATCGTCAATGCAGTTTGTGAAGGCTTGCAGAACATGCGGGCATCCGGCCCGGGCGGAGCCGCAACGTGATGGACTTTGACTACCAGCGGCCCGCACGTGTGGATCAGGCCGTGGCCTGGTTGCGAGAAGACCCCGAAGCCAAAATGCTGGCCGGCGGGCAAAGCTTGCTGCCGGCCATCAAGCTGCGCTTGTCAGAGCCCTCCATGCTGATTGACTTGCAGGACCTGCCGGAACTGAGCGGCCTGCGTGCGCAGGGCGGCGGCCTGTGGATAGGCGCTATGTGCAGCCACGCCAGCGTGGCCGCATCGCCCCTGGTCAAGCAACTGGCGCCCATGCTGGCGCAACTTGCTGGCGGTATTGGCGACCAGCAGATCCGACAGCGCGGCACGCTGGGCGGCTCCATTGCCAACGCCGACCCGGCGGCCTGCTGGCCTGCCGGCGTGATGGCTCTCAATGGCACGGTCTGTACCGACCGTCGCCAACTGCCGGCCGACGAATTTTTCACCGGACTTTTCAGCACCGCCCTGGAGCCCGACGAAGTTGTGCTCGGTGTGCAGTTCCCGGCCACGCAGCATGCGCATTACATCAAGTTCGAGCAACCCGCCTCGCGCTTTGCCATGACTGGCGTGGCCGTCGCACAAGTGGGAAGCGTGGTGCGCGTGGCGGTGACCGGCCTGGGCAGCGGCATTTACCGCTGGGAGGCTGCCGAGCAGGCCTTGCAACGCCGGCTGGCGCCCGAAGCGCTGCTGGGTTGCGTGCTGGACGCCGGCATCGCCATGGGCGATATTCATGCTTCGGCTGACTACCGGGCGCATCTGGCAGCGGTCTTGATGCGGCGCGCAGTGCAACACATTTTGAAA
This sequence comes from Polaromonas sp., assembly GCA_044350025.1. GTDB lineage: Bacteria > Pseudomonadota > Gammaproteobacteria > Burkholderiales > Burkholderiaceae_C > Polaromonas. The sequence goes on from JBILIK010000056.1 coordinate 7,503, forward strand.
TCATCTTCTGTTTGAAATACAAATGGCCATGAAGCAAAAAATCGCATTGATCGGTTACGGCGCCATTGGGGCGGCAGTGCACCGCTTGCTTCTGGCCCATGCCGACCAGGTCGAGTTGGTCGCTGTGTTGGTGCGCGATCGCGCAGCCTCGCAGGCGCTGGCGCCGCAGGCTGCTGCGCTGATGGTTGACCGGCTGCCGGAGCTGCTGCAGCGCCAGCCCACCCTGGTGGTCGAATGCGCCGGGCATCAGGCGGTGGACCTGTACGGCGTGGCCGTGTTGCAGGCCGGTGTGGACTTGCTGGTGGTTTCGATTGGAGCGCTGGCCGAGCCGGCGCGAGAAGCTGCGCTGGTACAGGCCGCGCGCGCTGCCGGTAAGCGCTTGCTGTTGCCGGCCGGTGCCATTGGCGGAGTGGACTGGCTGGCGGCCGCGCGCCTGGCCGGCCTGCGCCAGGTCACTTACCGCTCGCGCAAGCCGCCGCAGGCTTGGGCCGGCAGCGCCGCCGAGCAGCTGCTTGATTTGGGCGCGCTGACGCAAGCGGCCACATTTTTTCGCGGCTCTGCCCGTGAGGCCGCGCTGCAATACCCGCGCAACGCCAATGTGGCTGCCACGGTCGCGCTGGCGGGGCTGGGTTTTGAGGGCACCACCGTCGAGATGATTGCCGACCCGCTGGCCGGCGGCAATGTGCATGAAATCGAGGCTGAGGGCGCCGGCGGCTTGATGAATACACGCCTGGTCGGTTTGCCTGACCCGCAAAATCCGCGCACATCGCTCATGACAGCCTACAGTGTGCTGCGATGTATCCTCAATGAAACTGCAACGGTCGTGATCTGACAACACCCCTAAGGAGTCCGCCATGCTCAAACCCATCAATTTTCCAAAGTGGATTGAAGACAACCAGCATTTGCTCAAGCCCCCGGTAGGCAACCAGCAGATCTGGCAAGACACCGACCTGATCGTCACGGTAGTGGGCGGACCCAACCAGCGCACCGATTTTCATGACGATCCCTATGAAGAGTACTTTCACCAGTTCAAAGGCAGCGCCCATTTGCTGGTGATAGACCGCGGTCAGTTTGAACGCATAGATTTGCATGAGGGCGATATTTTCTTGATGCCACCGCATGTGCGCCACTCACCCCAGCGGCCGGAGGCTGGCAGCCTGTGCATGGTGCTGGAGCGCTCGCGTCCGGCTGGCGTGCTCGATGCTTTTGAGTGGTACTGCGCCCATTGCGGCACGCTGGTTCACCGCTCGGAGTTGCAGATGCAAAGCATCGTGGAAGATTTGCCACGTGCTTTTGGCGTTTTTTACAACGCTGCGCCGGCCCTGCGAACCTGCCCGGCCTGCGGTGAAGTACACCCCGGCCGCGACTGGCAGGCCTGGCATGCGGTACGTGACAAATCTGCAAGCATGTAAATCCGCCCCTCAACCTTGTTCTATCGGGGTCTCACTGCAGACTAACGGGGCCTATTTTTTCATTGCCTGTAAATTTTCATGAAAACTTATATTTGCATCGTGTGTGGTTTTCTGTACGACGAGGCCGCAGGGCGACCTGAGGACGGTATCGCCGCTGGCACGCTGTGGGCCGATGTGCCCGCGAGCTGGGCCTGCCCTGACTGCGGCGTGGCCAAGTCTGACTTTGAAGTCGTTGAAGTCTGACAGCGCGGCATGAGCCAGAGCCTGATCATCGTGGGTTCCGGCCAGCCGCGCGGATTTGTGCCGGCGGGCGCGCAAACCTCTCAAAAAATGGCGCAAGCCAAACTATTGGCGCCCTGACTTTGAACAGATGCAAGTCAAAGGCCGGCACGCCTAAACCTGCATGGACTTAAGCATCAACCAGTCAATGATTTTTTTGCAGCCACACTTGGACAATACTGGACAGGGGCTGACTGCGCACTGCAGTTATTCGGCTTTTATCCCTGCCTTTTTAATAACCGTATCAAACTTAATGATGTCTGACCTGATGACCTCACCAAATTTCTGAGCTGAACCACCAATTGGTTCATACTCACCCTGACGTAGTTTTTCCTTCATGTCGGGTGAATTTAAAGCTTTGTTTACTTCCTCGTTCAGTCTGGCAATCACAGACGCAGGAATTTTTGACGAACCTACAAGCCCGTACCAGACGGAGGCCTCGAACCCGGGGAAACCTGACTCTGAAACGGTGGGGTACTCTGGCGCAAAACTTGTCCGGTTTGCGCCAAGCATCGCAAAACCCTTAAGCTTTCCCGCTTTGATTTGGGGGGCAAAGTGCGTGTAGTTACTAAACCATATTGGGATGTCCCCAGAAATAACGCCAACCATAGCATCAGCACATCCTTTGTAGGGAATATGTGTCCAATTCAAGGAGGCTATGTTTCCGAGCATTTCTCCAGCCAAGTGTTGGGGAGATGCTGAACCACACGCTGTAAAAGAAACTTTTCCTTTACTTTGCTGGATATAGCTGATCAGCTCTTGAAATGATTTTGCGGGTACGCTGGGATGAGTTCCAACCATTAGTGGAGTAGATGAAACTAGCGCTATGGGGGCCACATCCTTGAGCGTGTCATAGGGAACTTTGGCATATAGCGAAGGGATAATCGAAAGATTGCTCGGCATCATGGCCAAAGTGTGACCATCCGCTGGGGCTGCGAGCATTGCGGACATACCGATCATTCCGCCGGCGCCAGCTTTATTTTCTACAACGCAATCTTGACCAAACGACTTGGTAAAGGATAAACATATGTAGCGCGCCATTAAATCAACAGAACCACCGGGCGAAAATGGTGCGATGATTTTGATTGGTTTTGATGGAAATGCTTGGGCGAAAACTTGAATTGATAAAAAACTAGTCAGCATCAATGCTGCAAGCTTACCAAAATAAATTCCTTTAAATGATTTCATTTCATACCTCAGTAAGTTTAAATTGAGTTGCAGATTTGAGCTTTGGAGTGCAGATTTTTAAGGAGAAACTTTGAGCATCTTTTACCAAACCATATCGCCATCACGTATAAGCATAATGACATTATCTTTTTTGGTAAAAGGGGTGTGTGGTATGCCAATAGGTGTGCGAATCCAGACGCCCGCTTCGTAGCTACCGTGCTCATCCATAATGACTCCCCCGACTACAAAGGTTTCGTCTCCCATTGCATGGTCATGGGTAGGAATCTGCTTGTCGGGGTAGACATCAACCAAGCGCGCAGCCTCAACGCCATGCTGATCGCGGTAAAGGTGAAGCACTCTGGCGCCACGTGCCGGGTAAGGTTTCCATTCGATTTTTTTGGCATCAATCAACAACCGATCAGTATCAGTTTTGCGAATTGGTTTGCGGCGTTTTAAATATAAAACACACCCGGTTTGACTCGATAGTGTTTGAATGTCGCCCGGTTGGCTCCTAATGAATGTATGTGTACCATGTAGAGAATGTCCATCATTGAGTTCGCCTTCAAGAACTAAAATGTCGCAGCGTTCATCAAGAGTTTCTGTTGGTAAGGTGGTACCTGGATCCAGCTTTATCAGCGCAGTCGATCGACCTTTACGAGGGTCAACTACTTTTTCTAGTAATTTATATGAAAACCCTTTGCAACTCGTATTTTTCCAAGTCATTGTGTTGGAGTCCATGACTACATACTTATTGGGGTCGGCATTTAATTCGTCTTCTTCTGCAAACATAATTATTTAATCCTTTGATTCTTGTTATTTAATTGAATTATGGCTGCCATCACAACGGGGGCCTTTGAGGGTTTTTTTACACCCACACAAAAAAACGGTTTCGTCTTTGGCCTGGTTGAATATGATCGGTTTCAAACCCTCTTTAGACATGGTGTGCGAGCCGTCACAAAATGGTTGAAAGTTACTCAATCCGCATGAGCACCATGCATAACGATAACCTTCTAACAAATCTACTTTGAATGGCTTATTAGACGATGGATCTGACGGAGAGTCACTCATTGGATTCCTTCATATGAAAAGAGTAAAGCTATTAATCTGGTAATTCAATTTGAATCATTCATCAAGAACTTTTTGCAACGGTTGCAAGCGACTCGCGGAAGGTGCTTCTAACATAAATCATGCAACTGGATTAAATTTATCTCATCTGTTGGCCCGTTGCTATAAATCAATTATTCCCTCTTAGGATTTAATGGCAATTGATATTATTTGAAGGCTTCTACAGGTCGTCTTAACAGGCTGCTCAATGACTGAGCAAAACAGCAACCTCGCCCGCTCTTGACAACATCAACCCCAAAGACGGTCAGGTTGGTGTCTTGCCATATCTGCTTGTCTAGGAGGGGGGCGGTCTCTCCACTGTGCTCGAGGGCACCTGCCCGGCCTGCGGTGAAGTACACCCCGGCCGCGACTGGGCGGCTTGGCATGCCAGGCGTGCTACAAGGGCGCTGGCGACTGGGGTGCAACCTGCTTAGGCCGTCTCGGGTTATCCGGTATTGACGAGATTATGTTTATGCCTAAACTATTTTTTCTGCGAAGCTATCTTCTTTAACGCGTATTTTTTACAACGGGGGGATTTATGAAATTCAAGTTGAACAGCCTGGTGGTGGTTTTGGGCCTGGCCGCCTGCAGCTTGTCTGCGCAGGCGCAGCAGACGGTGAAGATCGGTTTTCTGGGTACTTTGTCCGGCCCGGCCGGTGCTTTGGGCCAGGACCAGTACGACGCTTTCATGCTCGGCGTGGAACACAACGGCGGCAAATTGGGTGGCGCGACTGTTCAAGTGATCAAAGAAGACGACCAGCTCAAGACCGACCTGGGCGTGCAACTGGCGCAAAAACTCATTGAGCGCGACAAGGTCAATATCATCACCGGCGTGACTTTCTCCAACGTCATGATGGCCATTCACAAGCCCATCACTGATGCAGGTGTGCTGCTGGTCGGCTCGAATGCCGGCCCCTCGCCTCTGACCGGCAAAGGCTGCAGCCCGCTGTTTTTCTCAACGTCCTGGAACAACGACTCGCTGCACGAGTCCATGGGCCAGCACGCCACCGACTCCGGCTACAAAAAGGTTTATTTGCTCGCGCCTAACTACCAGGCCGGTAAAGACGCCTTGTCCGGTTTCAAGCGCATGTACAAAGGCCAGGTGCTCGACGAGGTCTACACCCAGGTCAACCAACCCGACTACTCGGCTGAAATCGCCCAGCTGCAAGCTGCCAAGCCGGACGCCATTTATGTGTTCTACCCCGGCGGCATGGGCGTGAACTTCGTCAAGCAATACCAGCAAGCCGGCCTTTTGGGCAAGCTGCCCTTGCTGTCAACGTCGACGGTGGACGGCACGACTTTGCCAGCGCTCAAAGACATCGCCCTGGGCGTGGTGACCGGCTCGCCCTACAGCGCTGACCTGGACAATCCGCAAAACAAAAAGTTTGTGGACGACTTCAAGAAAAAGTACAACCGGGTGCCTTCTTTGTATGCAGCCCAAAGCTATGACGCAGCCTCTTTGATCCATGCTGCGCTGATCAAGACCGGCGGCAGGGCCGATAACAAAGAGACCTTGCGCGCTGCTTTGAAGTCATCCGTCTTCAACTCGGTGGCCGGTCCCTTCAAGTTCAACACCAACCAGTTCCCGATCCGCAACTTCTACCGCGTGGATGTGGCCAAGGATGCATCGGGTCAGGCTGCTTTGGTCAACAGGGGCGTGGTGCTCAAAGACCATGCAGACGCTTACTACAAAGAGTGCGCTCTGAAGTAAGCTTTGCCCTTTGCGACAGACCTGACCGGCCCTGCCGGCCAGGTCTTTTTTTAACTTTCGTTTAGCGATGCCTTTTATGCCCTGTTTTTTAACCAAGCCGGAACGCAAGTGCTTGGCTGTGTTGCGCGCGCCATGACCACGTCACTGTTTTTTATACAGATCCTCAACGGCTTGCAGCTGGGTGTTCTGCTGTTCATGTTGTCGGCCGGCCTGACGCTGGTCTTCGGTATCATGAATTTTGTCAATCTGGCGCATGGCAGCCTGTACATGATGGGCGCCTACTTTGCTGCGAGTGCTTACGCCAAAACAGATTCCTTCGTCCTGGCCGCATTGGTCGGTATCGCCGGCAGCGCTGCGCTGGGTTTTCTGGTTGAGCGTGTGGTGGCTTCGCGCCTGTATGCCCGTGACCACCTGGACCAGGTGCTGGCCACTTTCGGTCTGATTTTGTTTTTCAATGAGATCACCCGCTGGGTCTGGGGCGCTTCGCCGGTTTACATGAACGTGCCGCCCGCCCTGTCAGGCACCATCAACTTGCTGGGCATTTCTTACTCGGCTTATCGCTTTGCCATCATCGTGGTCGGATTGCTGGTGGCGCTGGGCTGCTATGTGCTGATCAACAAAACCCGCGTCGGCATGCTGATACGCGCGGGCTCGAGCAACCCGACCATCGTTGCCGCGTTGGGGGTCAACATCAAGCTACTCAATGCCACCATCTTTGCGCTGGGTGCGGCCCTGGCCGGTGTGGCCGGCCTGATGAGCGGCCCCATCCTGTCGGTGCAGACCGGCATGGGGGAGCCCATCCTGATCACCGCCATGATCGTCATCGTGATCGGCGGCATCGGCTCGGTGC
>JBILIK010000018.1:0-49629 GCA_044350025.1 Polaromonas sp.
AGCCGCGAGTTGCTCAATCACTGCCTGGACGTCAAGAAAAGCTGGGGGCACATGGGCTGGTCTGGCAAAGGGCTTGTACAGGCCAATAAAGCTGAGGCCAGCGCTCCAAGCTTGTCCACGGTCATGGCGATGCTCAAAGCGGTAGACAAAGATGCATCCATTGATCAACTTGAGCAAATACTCAGCCGTGATCCAGTTCTGGCTTATCGCTTTTTACGTTTCATCAATTCCGTCGCGGTTGGCCGCCGCACAGACATTGCTAGCTTGCGCCGCGGGCTGACTTTGGTGGGCCTGAAGATGGTCAGTGACTGGCTGACTGAGCAGCAGCTTGGTGCCAGTGGCAGTGCTGATTTGCAACCCTTGCGTACACAAATGGTGTTTCGCGCTTTGCTGACCGAGTACTTGCTCGATGCCGGCTTAGACCAGGACTTGCAAAAAGAGCTTTATCTCAGCGGCTTGTTTTCGCAGCTGGACTTGATTCTCGATGAGCGTATGCCAGCGGTGTTGCAGCGGGCTCCTTTGCCTGACAGGGTCTTGAGCGCTATCGGGAGTCACACTGGTGTTTATTGGCCGGCACTGGACATGGCACGCACCATTGAAAACGGTGATGCCCAGCAGGTGAGCCAGCGCGGCAATCTGCACAAAATATCACCGGTGCAAGTCAACAAGGCGATCTTGCGCATGTTTGGGCTTTTGCCTAATGCGTGCCAAGTCGACACATCTGTGTGACCGCTAGGGCCTAGTAGCTACGTAGTCGCGAGCGCAGCCGCGCCACAGTCTGGCTGTGCAGCTGACTGACGCGGGCTTCGGTAATCTTCAGTACTTCGGCAATTTCTTTCAGGTTCATGTCCTGCTCGTAATACATGCCCATGATGAATTGCTCGCGCTCGGGCAATACCTTGATAGCCTCCACCAATGCTTCTCGCATTTTTTGGTTCTGCAATATATTCAGAGGGTTTGCATCTTCGTCGCTGACATGTCGATCGAGCACATCGTCGTCCTCGTCATCGCGTCCCGTTAAGTCCTCCAGATAGATCAGCTGCGAGCCGCGTGCCTTGGTCAGCATGTCTTGGTAATCTGCCAGCGACACACCCAGCTCGTCGGATATCTCCTGCTCGTGCGGGCTTCGACCGAAGCGTTGCTCTAGCTTGTGTATCGCCCGTTCAATGTCTTTTTGCTCTTTACGCGATGTTCGCGAAAGCCAATCGGTGTCGCGCAACTCATCGATCATCGATCCCCGTATGCGCTGCGTCGCAAAAGTCTCGAACTGCGCACCATGGCCGCTCTCGTAGCGGGTAATAGCATCTGCCAGGCCGATCATCCCCGTCTGAATCAAATCATCCACTTCAACGCTTGCCGGGACCTTGGCGATCATGTAGTGAGCCATGCGCCGCACCAGCGGCGTGTACTGCTTGAGCAGTGCATCGCGGTTGAGTTGTCCTTTGGGGTTGTACATCGAAGCTTTTTATAAGCACGCTCTGAAACGTTTTTACGCGTCTAGGCGCTGACCCTGCATAGCCCAAGTCGGACCGACTTGATTAAAAAGCATGTGCAAGTCATCCTTTTTAGGCATGAAAGCCAGCTCGCCTGGCGCTTTCAGCGTTTGAGCAACCAGCTCGAACGCATCCGCAGCTTGCCAGTTGTGCGCGGTCGGTTGGCCCATCGTGCTGCCGCGCAATGGAATGCGGTGGCGCAGCAAGTTGTTAATGATGGGGCCGAGCTTGCGGGCTTCGTCACGGCGCGTCAGCACCACGCCCGTTACCTGCGAGTTGGGCAACATTTTTTGAAAAAATGCATGTTGCACTTCACTGTCAGCTGCTGCATTGACTACCAGCAGTTGCTCAAGTTCGGGTAAATCGAGCAGGCTCAAGGCATCAACCCCCTGGCGATTGGGCATGATGCCCGGTGTGTCGATCAGCACCATGTGTTTGCCAGACCACAGCTGAAGCAAGTCACGCAATACTGCCGCATCAGGCGCGGCATGCGCTACCACCCCCAGTTCACGCGTGATGTGCCTGAGTTGCTCGTGCGCGCCTGGTCGTACAGTGTCCAGCGTGACAATGCCAACGCTGGCTGCACCGTGCTGTTCAACGCACTTGGCGGCCAAGGCTGCAGTCGCCGTAGTTTTGCCAACGCCGCTGGCTCCTACCAGGGCCAAAGTGCCACCGGCTTCCAGGAGTGTGGGCTTACCCGCGTCGGTGGGTAAGTTGTCTGTCAGGGTTGCGGCGACCCGCCGGATAGCCTGCTGGTTGGTGAGGCCCTCGGGGAAATTCAAGAGCAGCGTTCGGATCAGATCTGCCGAATAGCCCGCGCCAGCGAGTTTGAGCATCAAGGCGGTAATTTGCGGTCGCTGTTGGGCCTGGCCCAGCCAGGCCACGGCATGCAGGCGATCCTCCATCAAGGCTTTCAAATCACGGATTTCTGCGCGCAGGCTGGGCGCATCGTTTGCATCCAGGGAAGATTTGTCGGCGCCCGATCTGGCTGTTCGCACAGGTCGGGCCTGCGGCTCGGAGGGTGCTGCATTCGAAAGCACTGGGGCAGCCAGCTTGCCTGATTCTTCAAGCTGCTTGCGCATCAAACGCTCGCGAACATATTGTTGAAATGACAGCGTGCTCATGGCCATGGCCTCTGTGTCCTCGGCTACGGATACTGATTCCTGAGAACGCAAAGAGTAGCCCTGGCTTGGGCTGGCGGTTTTTTCGATGTGCACACCGCGCGTCGCGGGCATCAACTGCTCCTCGGCGGCTGTCACTTCAACGCCGCCGGCAATGGGGCGGCTAGACAGTATCAAGGTGCGCTCACCAAAGGCCTGTCTTGCTTTGGCCAGTGCTTCGCTGTTCGTCTGGGCGGTAAATTTTTGTACGCTCATGTGCCTCTACCTCTTAATATCGGACCGATTCGAATGCTGTGTGTGTCAGGGATTTCGCTGTGTGCCAGAACCTGGAGCCTTGGCGCAATCCGGCGCAGCAGTTTGGCTATCGGGACGCGAATGGCATCCGGCACCAGCAGGCAAGCCGGAATTCCACTTTCTTCCTGCTCTTGTGACAGCTCTGCCGCAGCATGGCTGAGCATGTCCGCAACACCCGGGTCCAAGGCGCTGCTGTTGTCTGAATGCCCCAAGGCTTGCATGAGCAGACGCTCCAGCGGCGGGTCGATGGCCATCACGTCAAGCTCTTTGACCGGCCCGTAAATTTGCTGAACGATCGCAGGTGCCAGCGCTATGCGAATCCGCCGCGCCAGTTCTGCAGGGTCTTGCACCGTGCTGTGTTCGGCCAGTGTTTCGACAATGGTACGGATGTCACGAATATGGACGCCCTCATCCAGCAAAAGCTGAAGCACTTTTTGAAAAACGGGTATGGAAACAAATTTTGGAATCACATCCTCGATCAATTTCGGCGCAGAGTTCGTCACATGCTCGACGAGTTGCTGAGTCTCTGTCCTGCTCAGCAGCTTGGAGGCTTGTGTCTGCATCAGATGCGACAGGTGCGTAACGATGACGGTTTCACAGTCCACCACCGTAAAGCCATTGGCCTGGGACGACTCGAGTTGTTGCTCATTGATCCAAGTGGCTGGCAAGCCAAAAGCGGGGTCGGTCGTTGCGGTGCCGATCAACTGCATTCTTGAGCCCCCGGGGTTAATGGCCAGGTGCATGCCCGGAAAGGCTTCGCCTTCCCCCATCACCACGCCGCGCATCGTGATCCGGTAGCCACTCGGTTTGAGTTCCAGGTTGTCGCGCACATGAACAGGCGGTGGAAGGAATCCGATGTCTTGCGCAAACTTGCGTCGTACGCCTTTGATGCGTCCGAGCAGATCGCCTTGGCGGTCTTTGTCCACCAAGGTGATCAAACGGTAGCCGAGCTCCAGTCCCAGCAAATCGACGTGTTGGAGGTCGTCCCAGGTGGCTTCGCCATCATCGGCTGGCGGCGGCGCGGTATCACTGTCTATGCTCTCTAAAGGCTTGCGCGATGTCAACCAGGCGGCATAGCCGATGGCCGCACCGATAGGAATAAAGACAAAGTGAGGCATGCCCGGGATCAGACCCAGAAGAATCAGCATGGCCGATGTGATGCCCATCACCAGCGGCGAGGCAAACATTTGCCGCATGATCTGGCCGCTGATGTCGTGCTCGGTACCCACACGCGAAACCACCATGGCTGCGGCCACCGAGATCAACAGACCCGGTATTTGCGCCACCAGTGCATCACCCACGGCCAGCAAGATGTAGGTGTTGGCCGCCTGACCGGCCGACAGGTCGTGCTGCAGCATGCCGATGGCAAAGCCGCCCAAGATGCTGATGATCAGAATCAAGATGCCAGCGATGGCGTCGCCCCGCACAAACTTCGAGGCGCCATCCATGGAGCCAAAGAAGTCTGCTTCCTCTCCAACTTCTGCACGTCGGCGTTTGGCCTCTTTGTCATCAATCAAGCCTGCGTTCAGGTCGGCATCGATGGCCATTTGCTTGCCTGGCATCGCATCCAGGGTAAAGCGCGCAGACACTTCGGCAATGCGTTCAGAGCCTTTCGTGATCACGATGAAATTGATCACGACCAGGATGATGAAAACGATCAAACCCACCGCAAAGTTGCCGCCGATCATAAAGTGGCCAAAGGCCTCGATCACCGCGCCGGCCGCCCCGGGGCCGGTGTGTCCTTCAAGCAGCACCACGCGTGTGGACGCCACGTTCAGCGAAAGGCGAAGCAGTGTGGTGAGCAACAGCACGGTGGGGAAAGCTGCGAAGTCCAGTGGCCGGACCATGTAGGCAGCCACCATCATGACCATGATGGCGACGGCCAGGTTGATCGTGAAAAAGATGTCCAACATCCATGCGGGCAGGGGCAGCACCATCATGGACAAAATGGCAACCACGATCAGGGGCGCGGCAATGCCTTGCATCGCTGTGCTGCGATGACGCCGGGCGCCATTCCAGAGTTGCATCAAGGCATTCATGTGTTGGATTCCTTCAGGGCATTGGCGTGCAGAGGATCGAGTTCAGGTGGAATTTCCGGCACAGGGCAGTGTGCGGGGAAGGGCTCCTCGCCCCGCATGGCGGCCCGCATGCGGTACACATAGGCCAAAACCTGAGCGACGGCGGTGTACAGAGCCGCAGGTATGTCCTCATCTAACTCGGCATGTGCGTACAGTGCCCGGGCCAGCATAGGCGCCTCCAGCAAGGGCACTTCATGGTGGCGTGCCACCTCACGTATCTTCAACGCAACAAGATCAACACCTTTGGCAATGACGCGGGGTGCGCCCATGCTGGATTCGTCGTAGCGCAGTGCCACGGCATAGTGCGTCGGGTTGACAACGACGAAGTCAGCTTTGGGGACTTGCCGAATACTCTGGCGCTGGGCAATCTCTCGCTGGCGCGCTCGCCTTCTGTTTTTTGTTTCCGGGTTACCTTCAGATTCCTTATGCTCTTCTCGAACCTCTTGTTCAGACATTTTGAGCTGCGACTTGTGCAAAGTGATCTGGACAGGAACATCAATCGCAGCCACGATAGCGATGACCAGCAGCATCATGCCCAAGCCGGAGACCATCCAGTGGCTGGCCGCTTTGAGCGCGGCCTGATCAGCTTGCAAGGCCAGCGCCGCCATCTCCTCTAGATGCGTGTTCACATAAGTCACGATCACCACCGCCAAAACGGCAATGATGATGATTAACTGCGCCACTTCAACGGCTTTGGCGCGGGAAAAAATTCTGCCCATACCGCTCAAGGGATTGAGCTTGCTCAAGTCCGGCGTCAAGGGCTTGAAGGTGATCAGCAGGCCTGTCACGCTCAGAGATGCGAGCACACTCAAAGCCATGACGATCAGCCCGAACGGCAGGCTGACGAGCAAACCCGAGAAGGTCAGCTCCATGGTCTGTTGTGCCATGAGTGCAGGCTCGGCCAAGGTGTTGGCGTCAAATCGAAGTTGGCTTTGCAGCATGACCAGCAGCCGTTCAACAGCCAGATGTACTAAACCAAACAAGGCAAAGGCACCGCCACCCAGCACGGCGAAATGCGACAGGTGCTGCGAATGCGCCACTTGCCCGTCCTTGCGCGCTTTTTCCAAGCGACGTTCGGTAGGCGGTAAATTTTTGTCCTGGCTTGAATCCATGGGTTTTGAGCAAGCAGCGTATGAGGTGCACTCATTTTCTCAATCTGATCGGGCGCATAAAGCAAGAATAAGCGCATGTGCACCGCCTTTTTTGATGCATCTACCGCCTTAGCAGCCTGGGGTTGGCCTAGCAGGTCAAGCCAGGCTTTTATTGGCGTTGCGTCTGAGGATCTTGCTGATTTTTTCTTCGAGCGTGGCCTTTGAAAAGGGTTTGACGATGTAGCCGGCAGCGCCGATTTTGGCCGCCCTGAGCACATCATCTTTGCTGGCCTCTGCCGTGATCATCAAGACCGGAATGCCCTTTAGCTTTTCATCCTGCTTCATGCTTTGCAGCATCTCAAAGCCGTTCATGTTCGGCATATTGACGTCAGTGATGACGAAGTCGAATTGGCTGACATACAGCTTTTGCAAGCCGATCTGGCCATCTTCGGCTTCATCGGCTTCGACGTAGCCCGCTTCCTTGAGCAATCCCCGAATAATTCTTCGCATGGTCGAAAAGTCATCAACGATGAGAAAGCGCAGTACGGATTTTTGAGCAGTCATGAGCTTCCTTTGTCTTTCATGGAGTCAGTGCTTGAGCCGGTGCCTAGCAGCCTTGCTGCTGCCTCTCGGGTCATCACCACAATGCTGATGCGGCGGTTGATGGGGTCGACGGTGTCTGTGGGCAAAAGCGGGTCCGTCGAGGCCATGCCTGCGACCCGTTTGATTTTTCCTTCGGGCATACCACCTGCAACCAACTCTCTGCGGGAGGAATTAGCGCGGTCGGACGACAACTCCCAGTTGCTGTAGCCGCGCTCGCCCATGCCATACGGTGTTGAATCGGTGTGCCCCGTCAGGCTGATGGGGTTGTCAGCATCTTTGATGGCCGAACCGATTTCACGCAAGATCTCTCGCATGTAAGGCTTGACCTCTGACTTTCCGATATCGAACATCGGGCGCTTTTGGTCATCGACAATCTGAATACGCAAGCCATCTGCGGTGATTTCCATCCGGATCTGACCGATGTGCTCGGCCAGGCCTGGACGTTCTTTCAGAAGCGCCATGATTTTGCTTTTCAGCTGCACCAATCGCCTGGCTTCTTCCCGTGCCCCAGTGGCTTGCGCTGCCGTCCTTTCGGTTTTGGGCTTGTCCAGCGCATCATTGGTGGGGCCGATGTTTTCCGCTGAGCGGTCAAGTCGGGGACCTCCTCCCGGCAAGATGGACATGCTGGTGCCACTTGCGGCGCCTCCCAAAAGGGATACCGTAATGGGATTGTTGAAATAAGACTCGATACCCAGCAAATCACCTTTGCTCGTTGATCCAAGCAGCCACATTAGCAGGAAGAAAGCCATCATGGCCGTCACGAAGTCGGCATACGCAATCTTCCAGGCGCCGTGAAGGTTCCCTTTGCCTTTCTTTTTGACCCTCTTGATGATGATGGGTTGAAGCGGCTTGCCGGTTTGATTCATGTGCCTCTCCAGGCGCTGTCTTCAGCGGGCTCTGCGAACATGTGTTTCCATCTCGTTGAACGTCGGGCGCTCTGTTGAAAACAGAACTTTGCGGCCGAATTCAATGCATGTAGTGGGGTTGTAGCCCTGCATGCTGGCCAGCAAGGTGGCCTTGATACAAAGTAGTTTTTTTGCTTCGTCGTCAGCGCGCTGCTCAATCAGGCCACCCAGAGGCTCGACGATGCCGTAAGCCAGCAAGATACCCAGAAAAGTCCCGACCAGTGCTGATCCGATCATGGCTCCCAGCACGGCGGGCGGTTGACCGACTGAACCCATGGTGTTGATCACACCGAGAACGGCCGCAACGATACCGAAGGCCGGCAGGCCGCCGGCGACCCGTGCAACCGCTGCAACGGGTGCGTGTGCTTCCTGCTCAAAAGTTTCAATTTCGCTGTCCATGAGCACTTCAATCTCATGGGCATTGAGATTGCCTGAAACCATCATGCGCAAATAGTCCGTCAGAAATTCAATCAGGAGTTGATTGGCCGCGATATTGGGATACTTGTTGAACAGGTCTGAGTTCTGAGGTTCGTCGACATCCATTTCAATGGACACCAAGCCCCCTTTACGGCATTTTTGTAAGATGTCAAAAAGCAATGCCATCAGCTCCAGGTAACTGGCTTTTGTATGCGTTGAGGTTTTGATGGCACTGGGTATAGCCTTCAAAGTGGACTTGATGACTTTGGTCTGGTTATTCACCACAAAGGCACCCAGCGCTCCACCAATGATCACCATCATTTCAGCCGGCAAAGCGGCCAGCACAACTGTCATGTTGCCGCCATGAAGCATGTAGCCGCCAAAAATGCAGCCCAGGGCAATCAAGTAACCGATGCCGACAAACATAGGCTAACTAGTGCACCTGCAGGCAGCCAGCACCAGCACCCTTGCCAGCCCGCGCTGGCGGAGCGCACAGACCGCACACGAAATGGCGGCTGTTCTCATAAGGCTCACTGATGAACATGCCGCCGCAATCTGTGCAGCGTGTCAAAACCAGCATGTTGTTAACCAGAAATTTGGTCAGCAGCCAGGCGCGCGTCACGGACAGCTTGGTGTCCATGGCCAGTTCATTGATTTGCTCTGTGTAAAGGCCGTAAGCTTTTATAACGACATCGATATCGTCTTCAGGGCTTGTCTTGCTCAGGTAAAAAAAAATGTTGGCAAACAAAGAGGCATGAATGTTTGGCTGCCAGGTCAGGAACCAGTCTGTGGAGTAGGGCAGTTGACCCTTCGGAGATGATTTACCCGCCACCTCTTTGTAAAGACGCAACAGTCTTTCGTAAGAAAGATCGGTTTCGCTTTCGAGCACCTGCAGGCGTGCACCCAGTTGAATGAGTTTGACTGCACGCGCAATCTGGCGTGATTCATCAAGGATACTTTTGGCGCTCATGGTTTTGTGCTCTGCCTGGCTCAAAGGGCCTCGGCATAACGCCCGGCCATGAGAATCTGGGCGTGCAGGCGCGAGGTATTTTCGTTGTCCACCTTTTTAAGCTTGTGGTTTGTCAGCAGCTGCCACACAATCTCATCTGTAACGCGCATATGGCAAAGTAGCATGTTGCCGCTGGCAATTTTCAGCACTTGGGCTGATGACAGGGCGCCAAGAATGTCTGCGGTTTCTTCCGAAATACCCAGGCGGTAGATGGCTTCAACACGGTCATGGCTGATCAGGCGCTGGGCGAGCATCAGGTAAGTCAGGTTGGCTTCTCTGATCTCAGCCAGAATTTGCTCTTTGTCCATATCGAGTTCTCCGGTAAAAGGTGGCTGGGAAGAGGTATTGAGCTACCCCACATGTTGATGAGTTAGATTGTTGAACGTCGAGACGCAAAACTTAATTAGTACTTAACTGTTCATTAAGTCAGTTTTTATTCGTACATAGTAATCCTTTTGGAGGGTTGGCTAGGTAAAAACCTTACGCACATCTAGGCGTAAATCTCAGCAAGACCTCCTTGCCTGCGCTGCTCAGCCCCCCTCAGCAATCCAAATTCGGTGAGCTTGCTCAATAGAAGCGCTTGTTCAAGCGATCGTTTAAAACAATCGTTGATGCGCTCATTGATACCCTCATGGGTCTAGTCAGCTCAGAGCGCTCGCTATGAGGCAGCTGTCAAAGCCGCTTAGACAACGCAAGCTCTTATTTGCAGATCCCTTCAATAAGCCAGTCGTCTTCACGCAGCCGCATCATGAGCGCGGTCTCTGCACAAAAAAGCATCCAAGCGTCTTACTTTTTTTGCATGCTGGATGGGACGCGTACTAAAAAAAAATTTAAGTTTGTGCTTGAAAGCCCCGATAAAGAAAACAATGGCCGGTGATTCTTAAGCATTCATGCTCAAGCAATCGCTTCAAGCCTGAAGTCAGTGTTTGTCCAACTTAAATCGGGAGTAATTTCATGGCCTCAGTTATCAATACCAACATCACGTCGCTCAATTCACAGCGCGCCCTCTCAAACTCACAAAATCAGCTGGCCACGACCATGGCACGCTTGTCCTCGGGTCTGCGCGTGAACAGCGCCAAAGACGACGCTGCCGGCTTGGCGATTGCCGAGCGGATGACCTCGCAAATGCGCGGTATGAACGTGGCGTTGCGTAATGCTAACGACGGTATTTCTCTGGCGCAAACCGCTGAGGGTGCGCTCGGTAAGTCCAATGAACTTTTGCAGCGTATGCGTGAGTTGGCCGTGCAGGCAGCCAATGCGTCAAACTCCGACAACGACAAAGACTCCCTGGACAATGAATTTGGTGAACTTTCCAAAGAAATACAACGTATTTTCACGGCTACCACCTTCAACAGCCGAAAGATCTTGGCCGCTGATGCTGATGCGCAGGTGTTCCAAGTGGGTGCTAATACATCAGAAGAAAACCAGCTCACTGTCACCACTACAGATATGACCGCGGCGGTGGCTATAACGACTGTTGCTGGTGATGACCTTGATGCTACCGGGCGGGCGGTGATCGATAACACTGCTGATGCAACTGATATTCTCGCTGTCATCGACGATATCGATGCCGCCATTGATTTTGTCAGCACAGAGCGTTCGGTACTTGGCGCCGCACAAAGTCGCTTTGAAAATTCGATCTCTTACCTACAAATCAGTTACGAAAACCAGTCCGCTGCACGCAGCCGGATCATGGACGCGGACTATGCCCAAGAAACCGCCAACCTGTCACGCGCTCAGATCTTGTCGCAGGCTGGTAGTGCCATGGTGGCCCAGGCCAACCAGCAGCCGCAAAGTGTTTTGTCCTTGCTGCGTGCTTGACTGGCACGCAATTCAAGAGACCGTTTGATTGCATTCTTAAGGAAATTCCAGCATGCCCTCTATCTCATCACCCGGAATTGGCAGTGGTTTGGATATCAACGGTATTGTCAACTCGCTGGTTGAGATGGAGAGGCAGCCGCTGGTCCAACTGCAAAAGGCTGCAAGCTCCGTGCAGTCGCGCCTGTCGCTCTACGGCCAGGTGAAATCCCAGTTGTCCAGCTTGGAGGATGCAGCCCAAAAGCTGAGCTCCTCCAGTGGCTGGAGTGGCATGACGGTCAGCTCTTCCAACCCGGCTGCGATTTCCGCCACCGCTGTGCCCGGGTCTAAATCGGCCAGCTTTTCTGTGGAAGTCACCGCCTTGGCCACGAAGCAAGTCACTGTCGTGGCGCCCGGCCAGCTGGGTAACGGCTTGCTGATGCTTCAGCAGGGCAGTTGGGCTACGGGTGCCTTTGTTTCAACGGGTGGCGCGGCTGTCACGATCACCATTGATGACAGTGCCAATACGCTCGCGGCAATTGCCGGCAAGATCAACAGCAGCAGCAGTGGCGTGGAGGCCATGGTGGTTCAGTCCGCAGAAGGCGAGCGGCTTGTCCTGCGTTCAACTCAGACGGGTGCGGCCTCTGGCTTTAATGTCAGCTTGGCATCGTCGTTTGATGAGCTGCGCCCTTCTCAGCAAGCCCAAGATGCAAGATTCCAGGTCGATGGCCTGGAATTCAAGTCGTCCAGCAACTCGGTTGCTCAAGCTTTGCCCGGCGTGTCGCTCAAACTCACGCAAGTGACAACGGAGCCCGTCGAGATCAAGTTAGAGCAAGACAAAGAGGCCGTGAAGAAGAGTATTCAGGCTTTGGTGGATGCCTACAACACGGTCAATTCGACTTTGGCAAACGCCATGAAGTACAGCCCCGAAGCGAAATCTGCGGCACCCTTGCAAGGGGACTCGACTGCAGTGGGTCTGCAAAATTCCTTGCGCGGCCTGATGCGCACCGAGTTGACGGGACAGCCCTTGGCGCGACTACAAGATCTTGGCATAACTCTCCAGCTCAATGGCTCTTTGGCCGTCAACAGCAGCAAGCTTGATGCTGCCTTGGAAAAGCCAGTCGATCTCAAGCAGTTCTTTGGGTCAAACACTTCAGGCCAGCCCAGAGGCTTTGGTCTGCAGGTGGTTGACTTTGTCAAGGGCGCGCTCTCCAGCGATGGCCGCGTCACGGTCCGCACAGAAGCTTTGCAGGCGGGTATGAAGCGAAACAGCAGCGACCAGGAGCGTGTCAATGAGCGGGCTGAACGCACGCAAGCTCGCCTGTATGCGGTTTATAACGCGATGGATACCAAGGTTGGCAGACTCAATTCCATCAACAGCTACGTGAGCCAGCAACTGTCACTCCTCCAAAAGACTGGAAAGTGACTGGTTTTCTAAACATTGTTTTACCTTGATTGAATCGGGAGTTTTATGTTCTTAGCCACCCATGCCCGTGCCACGAACGCTTACCGCCAGGTGAGTACGGCAACCCAGGTCAACCTTGCTTCAGGCCCCCAATTGGTGACCATGTTGTTTGATGCGCTGCGCGTGCAGCTTTTGAAAGCTGAAAACGCGTTGGCGCAAGACCAAATGCCGGAAAAAGGCTTGGCCATCGGTCATGCGGTTCGCATCATTGAAGAAGGCTTGCGATCAGGCCTGGACATGCGCCGCGGCGGCGAGCTTTCTCAATCGCTGAACGATTTGTACGTCTACTGTGCCAAGACCTTGACAGAGGCGAATTTTTACAACGACGTCAGCAAGGTTCGCGAGGTGGCCAGTTTGATTGAAACGGTGGCGGGTGCCTGGAAGCAAGTGGCCGCTGGTACAAGCGTACAGTAGGAGTTTTTGTGATGAATCTGTTGGATCATTACCATGCGATTGAGGCGACCAGTCAAAAGATGCTGGTGTCGGCCCAAGACGGTTGCTGGGAAGAGGTTGTTGAATGTGAGGCGGTCTGCTCGCTCATCATTTCAAAACTTCGGCTCCAAAGCAAAGTGGAGTCATTAACGCCTGAAGCCCGCAAAGTCAAAACAGGCATCATGATGCGTATCTTGCAAAATGATGCTCAGATCCGCTGCCTGGCCGAGCCTTGGCTGGAGGATATTGATCTTTTGATGAGTGGGCGTTCCCTGGTTCACTAGGCTAAAGACCCCAAGAGCTCAGACCTGCATGTTCATGATGTCTGTATAGGCTTGAACCATGCGGTTTCTGACGTGCAGCGTGGCCTGAAACCCGAGTTGAGCCTTTTGCATGGCCACCATGGTTTCTTCAATGCTGACATTCGGGTTTTCAAGCTGAACTTCGCGCTGAAGAGCCTGCGCCTGGTTTTGCGATTCGCTCACTGAACTCAGCGCACCCTTGAGCGTGCTGGCAAAGCCAGTGTCTTGAACGCTGTTTCCTGACATTCCTCGGCTTGCTGCAGACAGCCTTGCCATCGCAGGTGTTTGCGTCATGGGTGAAATGCGGAGTTCCATAGCCTATTCCTTTCCAAAGAATCCGGGCGATACATACCAAGGCCTTGAGTGAAGGCACGTGGCCGAATGCTAGGTGACTCCTCGAAGGCTTAAGGCATGAATTAGCCGGTGAAGACCCGGCTATTTTTGGACTCCATGCCATGGTGGGCTTGAATAATCACGGTTAAGTCAGCGTCGCACCTTGCGACTCCGATGTCTGTGAAACTTTCTACCAAAGAACCAGTCGTGGCCACTAATATAGTTTCAACTGCTCCTCCTATGCCCTTGGTGATGCCCAACCGCGCACAGCAGGTGCGTTTGGTGGCCGCCGCCTTGTTGCTGATTATTTTGTTGGCGGCCGGATTTTTCATGAGCCGTCAGTCCGACTGGAAAGTGTTGTACGTCAACCTTTCTGACAAAGACGGCGGGGCTGTGCTTGCCCAACTCTCACAGCTCAATATTCCCTACAAGAATGCTGAAGGCGGCGCCATCATGGTGCCGGCTGAAAAAGTTCATGAAACGCGCTTGCGTTTGGCAACGCTGGGTCTGCCCAAAGGTTCAACCGTGGGCTTTGAGCTGATGGATTCCGGCCGGTTTGGAATGACTCAATTTCAAGAGCGTCTGACTTTTCAGCGCGGCCTCGAAGGAGAGTTGACTCGCTCAATTCAATCCTTGGGAACTGTGCAATCAGCACGTATTCATCTGGCCCTGCCCAACCAAAACGGTTTTTTCAGAGAGCAGCAAAAACCATCCGCTTCGGTTTTATTGAGTTTGCATCCGGGCCGGAGTCTGGATCGCACGCAAGTGGCCGGCATCGTGCATCTGGTGGCCTCCAGCGTTTCAGAGCTCGACCCCAAAGCGGTCAGTGTGGTTGACGATAGCGGCAATCTCTTGTCGTCTCCTGCGGACGCTGTGACTGGCGCCAGCTCTCAGCAAATGCAGCATGTCAAGCAGCTCGAGCAGTCTTATGTTCAGCGCATTCAGGACATTCTCGCGCCCGTTGTGGGCCGTCAAAACGTCAAAGCCCAAGTGACGCTGGAGCTTGACTTTTCTGAAAAAGAAATGACCCAGCAGACCCACACGCCAAACCAGCTTGAAAGTGCTGTCCGCAGCAAGCAAATTGTTGAAAACGGGAATGGTGTTTCAAACAATTTGGCAGCAGGCGTTCCCGGCTCAGCCACGAATCAGCCCCCAGCACCTGTGACCTCGCCTGTCAATGGACCGGCTCAGACGATGGATGCTGCCGGTAGCGCGGGTGCTCTGAACGGAAAGCGCGAGTCAGTGATCAATTACGAAGTTGATCGCACAACCCGGGTTGTCCGTGAAGCATCGGGCGTGATCAAGCGGGTGAGCGCAGCCGTTGTGATCAATCACCAGGCTCAAGGGCAGGGTGCCGCAGCCGTGACAAAGCCCTTGGAGCCAGAACAGTTGTTGCAGATGACAGCCTTGGTTCGTGACGCGGTTGGATTTCAGCGTGAGCGTGGTGACTCTGTCAATTTGATGAATGCGGCTTTCAATGTCGAAATGATGCCTGAAGCTCCATTGCCAGCCTGGTGGCAGCAGTCTGAAATGCACACGTTGTTCCGTTCCTTGGCTTGGCTCCTAGGTTCTGTCGTGGTGGCTTCGCTGGCTTTGTTTATTGTTGTCAGGCCCATGCTGCGCGGCCTGCGCAAGGCGGCACAAGCGGTCGAACCACTTTTGGATGCGGTCGCTGCCGAGATTCCGGAGCGCCCACCCGTTCCCGTGGCTGTTGCCTTACCCCCACCACCGCCAGCCCCGCCCCCCATCGTTTTTGCGTCTATGAGTGCGGATGATCGGCTCAAGGGTGCACGCAAGCTTGCGTTGGAAAATCCCGCCGCAGTGGCGGACATCATGAAGACCTGGATCAGCGGCGATCCAGCCTAGAAGACTTAGCACCATGTCTATGGAAGACAAAGGCCTGATGAACGCGGCCGTGCTGATGATGTCGCTGGGAGAAGATGCGGCCGCTGAAGTTTTTAAATTCTTGTCGCCCAAAGACGTTCAGAGGTTGAGCGAGGCTATTACTGGCTTGCGCTCCGTCAGTCGTGAGCGCGTTGAGCGGGTTTTGGGAAAGTTTGCAGACATCACCTCGTCACAAACTTTGCTGGTTGGTGATTCCAACAGCTACGTACGCAATGTCTTGCAGCGAGCCTTGGGCGTGGACAAGGCGAACATGCTGCTGGATCGAATCATGGAAGGCCATGATGTCTCGGGCATCGAGAGCCTGAAGTGGATGGATGCGGTGTCTATCGCTGAGCTGCTGCGCAATGAGCATCCGCAGATTGTTGCGGCGATTCTGGTTCATCTCGATTACGAGTTAATTGCCAACGTCTTGAAGGAATTCACAGAGCTGATGCGCCACGACATCATCATGCGCATTGCCAATCTCGAGGGCATTCAGCCCACTGCATTGCAAGATCTCAATGATGTGCTTTACCGCTCACTGTCGGGTGGTGAAAAAATTATCAAGACTAACCTCGGTGGTATCAAGTCAGCTGCAGAAATCATCAATTTCTTGGGCGTGACGATAGAAAGCGAGGTCTTAGAGGCCATTCGCGATGAGGACGCTGACCTGGCTCAGAAGATCCTGGACAACATGTATGTCTTTGAAGATCTTCTCAATCTCGATGACAGGTCTATTCAGCTTGCCATGCGCGAAGTTGCGGCCGACAAGCTGGTTCTGGCGCTCAAGGGTGCCTCGGACAGCTTGCGCGAAAAAATTCTGGGTAATTTGTCCGCACGTGCGGGTCAGTCCTTGCGCGAGGATCTTGAATTGCTCGGACCTGTTCGTTTGTCCGAGGTTGTGGCGCAGCAAAAGGAAATCGTCAAAACTGTTCGCAGGCTGGCCGACGAGGGTCAGATTACGCTGGGAGGCAGCAGCAATGACAGCTTTGTCTAGGTTTCGACTCAAGCGTGCGTCAGGCCTTATTCGCCACGAAGAAATTTCTGAGCTGGTGCCTTGGCAATTTGGCGATATGTCCTTGCCATATGACGATGCTGACAAGCGTGGCAAGTCGGCTGTTGAACTCAAACAAGCCTGTGAAGAAGCCTACGCGCAAGGCCTAGCCGCTGGACGCGCTGTTGCAGAACTGGAACTGCACGAAGAGCTGCAAAGGCTCAAGCTCGAGCTTCAGCGCCAGGCTGCCGAGAACTTGCAAGCGCTGCTCCAATCTGCAAGGCAGGGCGTAGGCGATGTGCAGGCCAGCTTGGCTGATGAGGTGCTGAGCCTGGTCTGCGGTTTAAGTCGCCAGGTGTTGCGGCGTGAGCTCTCTGAAGTCACTGTCAACACCATGATGCCTGTCATTGTGGAAGCGCTGGGCATGCTCATCGAGGATGCTGAGCTTGCAGTGATTCGACTTCACCCTGACGACCTGCTCCAATTGCAAGCGCATTTGCCCGCTGCCCTGGAAGGCCGCGCTTTGGAGTGGAGATCTGATCCAGCTGTTGCAACTGGAGGTTGCCTTGTCGAGTCTGCCGGGGCACACATCGATGCCAGCGTGCCACGTCGCTGGGAACGGGCCGTGGCTGCGCTCGGTTTGTCAATACCTTGGCAAGAGAAAGACCCCGATGCGCAGTGAAATCGCTCGCCATTGGCATCATTTTTTAAAGAGCGCGTCTGAACGACTGGACAAGCCTGTCCCTTTTCAAATCAGCGGTACGCTGACCCGCGCATCGGGCCTGGTGCTGGAAGGACGGGGTCTGCGTGTTCCCGTCGGTGCGCAATGTCTGGTGGAGGCGCAAGGACAAGCGCCCATGCTGGCCGAGGTGGTGGGATTCACCGGAGCGCGCGCTCACCTGATGCCTGCCGGTGTGGTTCAGGGCTTGCGCAGCGGTGCGTCGATAAGGCCCGCACCTGCTTTTAATGCAAGTCCTCGGTGGGGCGCCAACCCTGAAGCGACGCGGCCACCAGCCTCTGAGGGCGGCTTGACCTTGCCCATCGGACCGGGTCTGCTGGGGCGCGTCGTCGACGCCCAGGGCACACCCATGGATCGCGCTGGACACCTGGTGGATGTGTCTGCATCGTCCTTGGATCGTTCGCCCATCAATGCCATGGACCGCGAACCTGTGCGCTTGCCTTTGGACACTGGCGTTCGTGCCATCAACGCTTTGCTCACGGTCGGTCGTGGTCAGCGGCTGGGTCTTTTTGCGGGCTCGGGTGTTGGTAAAAGTGTGTTGCTGGGCATGATGGCCCGTTACACCGCTGCCGATGTCATCGTTGTCGGCCTGATTGGCGAACGAGGGCGTGAGGTCAAGGAATTCATTGAGGAAATACTGGGACACACCGGGCGGGCGCGTTCGGTGGTGGTGGCAGCACCGGCCGATGCGCCGCCGCTGTTACGCCTGCAAGGTGCCGACTATGCGAGCAGCATTGCAGAGTATTTTCGGGATCAGGGTCAGCATGTTTTGCTTTTGATGGATTCCCTGACGCGCTATGCCATGGCACAAAGGGAAATCGCGTTGGCCATTGGCGAGCCTCCTGCTGCCAAAGGCTATCCGCCTTCGTGCTTTGCGCGCCTTCCGCAGCTGGTTGAGCGCAGCGGTAATGGACCGGCGGGCGGCGGCTCTATCACTGCTTTTTACACGGTGTTGACCGAAGGCGATGACCAGCAAGATCCCATTGCCGACGCGGCTCGGGCGATCTTGGATGGACACATTGTCCTGACGCGCGCTCTGGCAGAAGAAGGGCATTACCCCGCGATTGATGTTGCGCAATCGGCCTCCCGCGTGATGCACAACGTCGTTGCCCCCGCGCATGTGGAGTGTGCGCGCCGTTTCAGGGCATTGCAGGGGAGTTATGCCCGTGGTCGGGATCTGCTTCAGGTCGGGGCCTATGTGCCTGGATCGGATCAAACCTTGGATCTGGCGATTGAAAAGAGTGAGTCTATGAACAGTTTTCTGCGCCAGGGCATGAACGAGGCTTCTGATTTTCACTTCAGCATCGACGCCCTTCAAGCCTTGATGAGTCCTGGTCAGTCAGCAGATAGGGCGCAGCCATGACTGCTTCGACCGCACTCGACATGGCCATTGATCTGGTAACTCGCTTAAGAGACCAGCGGCTCAGACAGCTGCAGCTTGCACAGCAGTCCAGGCAAGCGGCCGAGCAGCAGCTGCAGCAATTGCAGGGTTACGCACAAGAGACAGACCAACGCTGGTTCTTGCGCACCAGGGCGCCAACGAGCCAGCCCCTTTTGCATCATCACCATCGCTTCGTTGACCGCCTCCAGCTGACTTTGGATTTGCAAAGCAAGGTGATCCTGGAGCAGGGGCGTCAGGTAGAGGCTGCGAGAGTGGCCTTGCAAAGCGCTGAGCAGCGCTTGCATGGCCTGGTCCGGTACCAAGAGCGCTTGCAATTGAAAGCCCAAACGGCCGTGTTGCGAGCAGAGCAAAAACAATGGGATGAGCTCGCTTTAATGAAGCTGGCTCGCAACATGCAAAGTGCAATGAAGGGAAATTCGCCATGAAAGCTATGCCTGCTGCCCTGTCGCCTGTGGCCATTCTGGGCGCTGCGCCGCCGTCTGACAAACGCCCGATCGTTTTGTCTGGCGCTGACGAATCAGTTTCAAATTTTGAGGCGCTGCTCAGAGCCACGCCAGGGGGTAGACGCGCTGCTGTAGCGGCAAACGCCCATGCCGCTGACAACACGCAGCTGCCATTGACAGAATCAGCAGGCGAGATTGATTTGCTTGGCAAGGCGTCGCAAGGCAGCGCGTCATCCCTGTCCCGCCCCGGGGAAAAAGTGGACGATGAGTCCGGCCCGGGTCTGGTTATCCCTGAAGCAGTCGCTTCTTCAGTCTTGCCATTTTGGCCGTCGCAGCTGGGAGCCGCTTGGGGTGGCGCTCTCCAAATCCCCGCGAGCGGTGCAGACACGCCAAACAGCATGGTGCAGACCAGCTCACTGCAGACTGGCTTGGTGCAGACTGGCTTGACGCAAGCCGACCCCTCGCAGGCGGAACCTTTTCAAGCTGCACCGTCTCAGACCGGACTTGCGCAAGCAAGCCTTGTTGCGACTGCTTGGGGCACTGCCAACCATTTGCCTGAGCAGATCAATCTGGCGGGCTCTGGCCATGCATCGTCTTCTGCCAGCCAGACTGAGATTCCGGTTGGATTTGTAATGATGGATCCAGCGCGTGAGACCTTGCCGGCCTTGCCCGTCTTGCCAGCATTATCTGGCGCTTCCCTGAGTTTGAGCGCCGTGAATCAGGCGCCGGGTCGCGCATCGGCTGAGGTGTTGGTCAGGGCTTTTAATTCTGATACGGCCAGCCCGGCGCGTGCTCACCCGGTAGCCCCTGGCACGCCAATTGACAGAGCAGTGTCTGGGACAGTCGGTCTGATCCCAGCCCAGGCTTTGCCAACGCCCTTTGCTGTGAGCCTGTCGAGCGCTGCCGCACCCAAGCCAAGTTTGCAAGCCTGGCCTGGTTTGAAAGAAGCTGCAGGCCCACGCTTGTCTGTTGAGCCGCGTCCTTTGGACAGTGCTGCTGTGGTGCTGGCGCAATTTGGTGCCGTGTCCGTTGTTGCAAAGCCCCATGAGATGGAGCAAAACGCAGCGCCCGCCGCTTTGACCGACGTTCAACACATCACAGATGTGCGTGGTGCCTGGGTGCCTGAGCTGGGGGGCATGGTCTCGCCGACTGCAAAATCCACTGCCTCAGTAGATTTCGCGCAGCATCTGGCCGAGCAAGTCGACACCTGGGTCAGTCAGAATTTGCAAGTTGCCGAGCTCCGTCTGCAAGAGCCCAGTGCGAACCCGGTGCTCGTTCGCATAGAAATGAATGGCCAGCAGGCCAGCGTGATGTTTCGCACGGACGTGCTCGCCTGCCAAGAGGCATTGACAACGCAAATAGAGCAGCTTTCCGATCTCATGTCCGCGCAGGGCCTTCAGTTAACGGATGCTTCTGTCGCCGGTTCGGGCGCAGATGCACAGTCAGGGCGTGAGGCCAGACCCGGTCCGCTCTGGGGTGAACCCGCTGCCAGGCGTTCGGTCGCTGAAACTTCTGGCGAGGCTCTGAGCCCCCCAAGGCGCGGGCCAACTTCTGCCGGTCGAACCCTGGATGTATTTGTTTAACTGAACATGCCCGGGTTTCATTCTTAATTTCTTAGAAGCGCAATTAGAGGCAATTTGACGTCCTTTTTGAGGGATCAAAGTTCTGACGGGAACGAATAATCTGATTCATTGGTTTTTTTCATCTGCAGGTCTTGATCTTTTCTTGAAGCAGATTGATCGCTGTGATTCAAAGGAAATAGTTTGCCGGACGCCAACGAAAAATCATCAGAAGAAGCACCCGGCAAACCTAGATCACGCCGCAGGTTGTGGTTGATGCTTGCCTTGGTGGGGTTGGGCTCGGCAGGTGGTGTCGGTTGGTTTTTTTATTTAAAGCCCAAGCTCGAAAATGCTCAAACTGCGCCTGAGCTCAAGCCAGCGGGTTCCACCGTTTACCTGCTGCTAGAGCCTGTGGTGATTAACTTGGGCGATGAGGGCGGAGGCCGTTTTGCCCAGGTGGGCATCACGTTTCAGATTCGAAATGCGAAATTGCTCGAGGATGTTAAAAAAGTGCTGCCGAGTATCCGCAACAGCATCTTGATCAGCTTGTCTGAACGCAAAGCGCAGGATTTGCTCACCAAGGAAGGCAAGGAGCGGTTGGCCGCAGACATTCTGTTGGAAGCGGGTCGTGCTTTTGGCATTGACCCTGCCCTTGAAGAAGCATCAGCCCCCGCCGCATCGCAAGCACCTAATCCGGTGGTTCAGGTGCTGTTTTCCAGTCTCATCATTCAGTAGCATGGTCATGAGAAAAGAGTTTTTATCGCAAGCTCAAGTTGACGTTCTGTTGGACGAACTTGACTTTGCAGCCGCCGACGCGAGCGATAGCTACTCCGAAGAAGCATCGTCGAATTCTTACAATATTTCCAATCAGGAGCGCATCGTCCGCGGACGCATGCCCACCATGGAAATTGTGAACGAACGGTTTGCACGCAATTTGCGTGTCGGTCTTTACAACCTGATCAGGCGCAGCCCCGATATTTCGGTGCGACCCGTGCAGGTCCACAAATACAACTTATTTTTGCGTGAGCTTACCGTACCGACCAACTTCAATATTGTGTCGGTTCGCCCATTGCGCGGCTCCGGGCTGATCGTTTGCGATCCTGTACTCATATTTGGAATCATCGATGCATTGTTCGGTGGAAATGCGAAGTACCAGACGCGCATTGAAGGCCGGGATTTCACAGGCACTGAGCAGCGCATCATTCGCCGTCTCACGCATGTGATCACAGAAGAATACGTGAAGGCCTGGAAGGGTATTTATCCCCTGTCTCTAGAGTACCAGCGCTCCGAGATGCTGCCTCAATTTGCCAGTATCGCAGCCCCTAGCGAGATGGTTGTGTCCACCACCTTTGGCCTTGACATTGGCGACGTTTCCGGCCTGCTGCACATATGCATTCCCTATTCGACGCTCGAACCCATCAGAGACGTTTTGTACTCAACGACCCAGGGCGATGCGGTGGAAGTGGACCAGCGTTGGGGCAATATGCTTTCGCGGGAAATACAGGCCGCAGAGGTTGATCTTGTCGCTGAGCTGGCCTCGGCCCAACTCACCATTTCCCAATTGCTGGCGATTCGCCCGGGCGATTTCATTGAACTGCAACAGCCGCAAATGGTCACGGCATCTGTCGGGGGCGTACCCGTCGTGGAGTGCCACTACGGCACGCACAACGGCAAGTACGCCATACGCGTTGAACGGAGTCTGGGCGTCAGGGAAACAACAAGGTTTGGAGTTTAAGAATGAGCGACGACAAACAAGACAAGGAAACGATGGCTGCATGGGCAGACGCGTTGAAGGATGAGAATGATCAAAAAGCTGCCAAGAGCTTTTCTGATGACAAGCTGGGTCCCCTGCAAAACGAGGGTTCATCTGCCGGCACCAGTGACAGCGCCGCACGCCTTGGCGACATCAGCATGGTGCTGGAGATTCCGGTCCAGTTGTCTGTGGAGCTAGGCCGAACTCGCGTACCAATCAAATACATCCTCCAGCTTGCACAGGGCTCGGTGGTGGAGCTCGACTCCATGGCCGGTGGGCCCATGGATGTGCTGGTCAATGGCTACCTGATTGCGCAAGGTGAGGTTGTCGTGGTCAACGAGAAATTTGGCATACGACTGACGGATGTGGTGACGCCGTCAGAGCGTCTGCGCCGGGCGAGCAAGCAGCATGGAGGCTGATTTGAGCGGGTCCTTGGCGGCATGGGCCTTGCTGGTGGTGGGCCTGGCGTGCCTGCCCTTTGCGGTTCGCTGGTTGGTCCGGAAAAAAGCCTGGGGTCCGATGGCACCTAGCGCCGCCCGGATTGTGACGAGCGTGCCCTTGGGGCCGCAGCAAAAGGTGGTCACGCTTGAAATGGGACCCAAAGAGGCCCGGTTTCAGCTTGTCCTCGGCGTCACACCGCAGGCCATCACTTGCTTGCACACCATGGCTTTGCAGCCTGAAGAAAGAACGCATGTCCAGGATTAAATGGCGCCACACCTTTGCTTTCCTGGCGGGTCTGGCTGGCGCGGGTTTTTCAGGGCTGGCGCTGTCTCAGACGGGGCCCACGCTTCCTTTGCTGATAGGAGGCGGCGGCGCTTCAAGCAATTTTTCGGTTCCGATACAGACACTTTTATTTTTCACGGCCCTTTCTTTCATACCGGCGCTGGTGCTGATGATGACGGGTTTTACCCGGATCGTGATTGTTTTGTCGCTGCTTCGCCAGGCGCTGGGTACCCAGGCGGTGCCACCGAATCAGGTCATCATCGGCTTGTCTTTGTTTTTGACCTTCTTCGTGATGGGGCCCACGTTTGACAAGGTTTATCAAGACGCCTGGAAGCCCTACATCAACAAATCTGCCACTTTTGAGCAAGCGGCGGCCAATGCCGAGCAGCCCATGCGTGAGTTCATGCTGCGCCAGACACGGCAGTCGGACTTGGCGCTTTTTGCACGCTTGGCCAGGGTAGAGCCCGGCGTGGCTCCAGAAGCCGTTTCACTGCGCGTTCTGGTGCCGGCTTTCGTCACCAGCGAATTGAAGACAGCCTTCCAAGCCGGCTTCATGATTTTCGTGCCATTTCTGGTCATTGACCTGGTGGTCGCCAGCATCTTGATGTCGCTGGGCATGATGATGATCTCGCCTGTCCTCGTTGCGCTTCCATTCAAGCTGATGCTCTTCGTTCTGGCCGATGGTTGGAACTTGTTGCTCGGATCGCTGGCTGCCAGCTTCAAGTAGGCAAAGGAAGACCTATGGACGCTCAAATGGTCTTGTCGAAAGGGCAAGAAGCCCTATTCCTGCTGCTCATGGTGGCCATGCCTGTTCTCGTGGCCGTGCTGTTGGTTGGTTTTATCGTCAGTGTTTTTCAGGCGATCACTCAAATTAATGAAGCCAGTTTGTCTTTCGTTCCGAAACTACTGGCAGCCGTGGCCGTGTTCGCGTTCGCAGGCCCCTGGATGTTGACAACGCTGGTGGACTACTTACAGCGGACTCTGGAGTCCTTGCCCAGTCTCATCATCTAGCAGCTCATGATTGGTTTTAACGAGCAAATCTTGATGGGCTGGCTTTCCCCCATTTTTTGGCCGTTCTTGCGTATTCTTGCGGTCTTTTCAGTAGCGCCCATCTTTTCTTCGCGCGCATTGCCCGTGCGGATTCGTGTCGCCTTGGCGCTGCTTGTGGCCTGGGGTGCCAGTGGCGCTATCTTGAACCAGCCTGTCGTGCCTCTGAACGGCCCCAACGCCATTGACACCACAGTTCACGAAGTTCTGGTCGGCTTGAGCATCGGCTTTGCCGTCCGGCTTGTTTTTGCGGCGGCGGAGCTGGCGGGCGAGTTGATTGGTTTGCAAATGGGGTTGAACTTTGCTGGCTTTTTTGACCCTGCCAGCAGCACGCAAGGCAGTGCATTGGCCAGCTTTTTCGGTCAATTGACGGCGCTGCTGTTCATTACGATCAATGGCCATTTGCTGCTGCTTATGGCCGTGGTCCGAAGCTACGAGCGGATTCCCTTGGGCAGCGGCGTGGTGGACATGCTCCGGCAGGCGCGCTTGCATGAGATGGGCGCTCAAGTTTTTGCCAGCGCATTTTGGATGGCGCTGCCTTTGACCGTTTTACTTCTTCTTGCCAACCTGGCCTTGGGAATCATGTCGCGGATTGCTCCACAAATGAACATTTTCGCGATTGGCTTTCCGATCACGCTGGTCACCGGCTTGGGTGGGCTTGCGCTCACCCTTCCCTTGATGGACAGGTCCCTTCTGGCTTTGCTGGAGGGTGCGCTCAGCAGGTTCTGGTTCGTCCGCTAAAGCGCCAAGGTCAATTCAATTGATGTTCGATGGCGTAAAGAATCAGCTGTCCGTTGGTTGAAAGACCCAGTTTCTCCAGCAGCCGGCTTCGGTACACGCTCACCGTTTTAGGACTGAGGACCAGCTCCGATGCAATGTCAGACAGGCGCTTGCCCTGGGCCATCAGCCTGAGTGTTTGCAACTCACGTTCTGACAAGGCGTCATGCGGAGCCGCAGCATTTGGAGAGCTGAGCCCGTCTATCAGCATCTCGGCGGTGGTTGCCGTCAAGTACCTGCGCCCCGCCATCAGCAGGCGAATGGCCTTGATGAGCTCGCTGGGTGCCGTGGTTTTTTGGATGTAACCTTCGGCGCCTGCACGCAGACAACGCAGCGCGTACTGCTCCTCGGGATGCATGGAAATCACCAGGATCTTGATGGCCTCATTCTGCAGTGCCTGGAGAATTTCCATGCCGCTGCGGCCCGTCAGGTTCAGATCCAGCAGCAAAACATCCACGCGCTTTTCCCGCATGAGTTCTCGCAGATCCTGGTAATTGGCGGCTTCCCCTGCGACGCGAATGTCAACTTCGGACTCCAGGGTACGGCGAATTCCAAGCCGGACCAGCTCGTGGTCATCACAAATGGCGACTTCAATCATTGGCTTGTGTGTTGGCTTAAAGACGGAACCACGGGAGCGGTGAGTTCAACGCAGGTGCCCTTGCCATCGCTTGCGCAGCGGACATGACAATGTCCACCCAATGCCAGCGCTCTATGGCTCAGAGACCTGAGTCCCAAGCCCGACCGCAGCGATGGACTGGCGTCCAGCCCGCGCCCGTTATCGGTGATCTGAAGGCGGATTTCATCGTTTTTCCAGGTCAGGGACGCTGACACTTCAGAGGCTTGGGCGTGCTTGAGGATGTTGGTCAGGGCCTCTTGAAAAGTTCGATAGATCAAGAGGCGCAGGGCTTCGGGCAGTGAGTTCAGCCCAGGCGCCAAGCTGCAGCGCGGCTTAATGCCGGCGCGGTGAGAAAAACGTGTCAGCAAGAGCGCAATGGCCTGTGTCAAGCCTTGTTCCAGATCTGCGGGGTGCAACTCCGACATGAGCTGCTGGCTGAAGTTCAGTGCGGATTTGACCGTGTCCAGACTGATCTTTGCTCTTTCCTGAATGACGGGCTGGTCGCTGTGCGCAAGGATCCAGTGCATGTCATGCAGGAGAGCCGTCAAATTTCCGCACACGTCGTCGTGCATCATTTGGGCGATCGCAATGCGTTGTTGGGCCAACTCAGACTGAAGCATTTTCAGATTAAGATAAATCTTTGTGAATAATTTAAGTTAATTTATTACGAATAAAGTAATCATACATTGAGCGGGTTTGATATGGTTTTTGCTCTTCAAAGACTCCTTTTTTACGCGGCGACCTGTAAGGGAAATTCCGGTCTGGCGTTCTTGGGCGCTCAGCGGGTGCTGGCATGACCCGCGCCATTCAACAGCAGCCGGACGACCAGGTGGCGAGCGACGAGCTCTTCAGGCAAGAGTCTCTTGATCACCTGGGGCGGATGGCGTCAGCGCTGGCAGGCATTGGCGACGGCCCTGCGGAGCACTCGCTTTGGCAGTCCATGTTCCGTTCCATGCATTCGCTCAAAGGTACAGCCGCGGCTTTGGGGCTGAGCCCTGTGGCCGAACTGGTTCATGGAACTGAATCGCTGCTGGAGGGCTTGCTGACGCGCCGCCTGCAGTGGTCGCAGGAGCTGGCTTCTGTGATGACCCAGGTTTGTTGGACCTTGGAAGACATGATCAATCACCGGGGCGATCCAGTTGCCGCCGAAGTTCATCAAAGCCTGCTGGTCAGTCTGGCGTTTTTCGATGCAGAGGAACTGGACAAATCGGCTGTACCCGAGCCTTCTTTGCAGTGGGAAATCTTGCTCGGCCCCCTGGATGCCGATGACGACGCAGTGGCTGCTCGTGAGATGTTCAAGGATTTGCCGGAGTTGGGCCTTGTTCAGCAAGAGAGCTCGCCTCGCCCTGACTGCCTTCGGTGGGTGCTGACTTCAAGCTGCTCCCGGGAGGCCCTGGTGCAAGTGTTGTCTTTGCATGTGGCCGCCGGCAAACTGGTGGTTCAAGCGATGCCTGCAGATACACCATCGCCTGCGCTGATGAGGGTGCAAGCCAGCGAGCCGCTGAGCGCTGCTTCAAGCATCAAGGTGCCCGTAGCGCATTTGCAAAAAATGCAGATGCAGTTACAAGAGGCGTGCAAAGCCCAAGCACAACTCAGGCTGCTGCTTGAGCAAGGCGGGGTGCTGAATCAGCCTGGCATTGGCATCAGTCTTCAGGCCCTCACGCAGGCGACAGAGGACTTGCGGCAAACCCTGGCGGCCTCGCGCCGGGTGCGCGCTGCAGAGGTGCTCAAGCGTTTTCCTTTGCTCGTTGAAAACCTGGCTAAACAACTGGGCAAAGACATCGTGCTCCATGTCAAGGGCAGCGAGCTCGAGCTAGACCGTTTTGTGATGGCGCACATCAGTGAGGCCTTGGTGCATTTGCTGCGAAACAGCTGTGATCACGGCATAGAGCCGCCAGAGCGTCGGGTTGTGTCGGGCAAGCCCGCTCAAGGGACCTTGACCTTGTCGCTGCGCAGCAGCGACAGCAGCTTGCAGGTCGAAGTTCAAGACGATGGGGCCGGCTTGTCACGGGAAGCCATCTTGGGCCGGGCTCACCAGCTTGGCCTGTCGCTCCCCGATCCTGTCACTGATGAAGCCGTATGGGCTTTGGTGCTAAAGCCTGGTTTTTCAACCGCGCCGGCAGTCACGGCGTTGTCCGGTCGGGGGGTGGGTCTGGACGTTGTTCGTTGCGCAGTCGAAGCCTTGGGCGGAAAATTGACAATCCGATCAGCCCCAGGGCAAGGGACCGCTTTCGTGCTGGATGTGCCTTTGCAAGCGCTTTAGCGGCCCGGCAATGCTATTCTGGGCGTTTAAAACGTCACGCTATGAGCCAAGCTAACGCTGCGGAAACTGACCCGGACGAGGACGCATCGTCTTTGCCGCCGCTTCCTGCAGGCTCGCGCAACTACATCACGCCGGCCGGGTATGCCAGGCTCAAAGCGGAGTTGTTCGAGCTCATCGACACCGAACGGCCCAAAGTCGTGGACATTGTTCATTGGGCTGCCAGCAACGGCGACCGGTCTGAAAACGGCGACTACATCTACGGTAAAAAACGTTTGCGCGAGATTGACCGGCGCATACGTTTCCTGACCCAGCGCCTTGAACTTGCCGAGATCACCGATCCGTCTGTGCACCACGGGCGCGACCAGATTTTCTTTGGCGCCACGGTGGTCTACCTGGTTGACGGGCAGACCGAGCGCTGCGTCACCATCATGGGCATTGACGAGGCCGACAGCGCTGCCGGCGAAATCAGCTGGGTGTCACCGGTTGCCCGAACCCTGCTCAAGGCCCGCGTGGGTGATGAGCTCAGC
The DNA here is from genome assembly GCA_044350025.1 of Polaromonas sp. Lineage (GTDB taxonomy): Bacteria > Pseudomonadota > Gammaproteobacteria > Burkholderiales > Burkholderiaceae_C > Polaromonas. The sequence goes on from JBILIK010000018.1 coordinate 28,068, forward strand.
TTGGTCACACCGCAGGGTGTGCAACTGCTCGAGGTCTTGCAAGTGCGTTATCCGGCGCCGCCGGACTGAATGCCTGGTTTGAGCCTTTGCACGCGCAACACGGAAGGTGTGCGCTTGACCCCACGGATGATGGCTGCCAGGTGAACACGGTCACGCACTGAGACGCCAAAGCGCAACTCGGCCGCGTCTTGTGTGGACTCCTGGGCCATGTCAACCTGGGTAATATCGGCCTCGGCGGCAGCCATGGCGGCGGCTACACGCGCCAACACCCCTTTGCCGTTGACGACGGTCACCATCAAGCCGGTTTCAAAAGAGCGGCTGGGCTCGTCCGACCAGTCAACAGCGATAAAGCGCTCTCTGTCCCGGTGTACCAAGCGCTTGGCCATGGCACAGTCGTCGGTGTGCACCACCAGGCCTTCACCTCGGCCCAGGTAGCCCATGATGCTGTCGCCGGGGATAGGTTTGCAGCACTTGGCCAACTGTACCGAGGCCCCTTCGCTGCCATCGATCAGCAGCGAGCCTTGGGAGACGGATTCATGCTCAGTAAAGCGCGCCCGGCTGATGAGCAGTGCGTCTGGACGCTGCCCTGTTTCTACCAGCAGTTTGACGATACGCTTGGCCACAATGCTGGCAATGCGCTTGCCTAGACCTATGTCAGTCAACAAGTCGGCGCGCGAGCGGTTGCCGCTGAAGCGCAGGATTTTTTCCCATAAGTGACGGCTGGTTTCGTCGTCTGTCGGCAGCTTGTCTATGCCTTCGGCGCACAGCGCTTGAGTCAGCATTTTTTCGCCGAGGTCCTGCGACTCGCTCAGCGCCATGGTTTTAAGGTGATGCCGGATTTTCGAGCGCGCCCGGCCGGTACGCACAAAACCCAGCCAGGCCGGGTTGGGGTTGGGCACCGTGCCAGTGACGACTTCGATCACGTCACCGTTGTGTAGTTCGGAGCGCAAGGGCACTTGCTCACCATTGATCTTGGCCGCCACGGCCCGGTCGCCGATATCGCTGTGAATCGCGTAGGCAAAGTCGACGATGGTCGCACCGCGCGGCATCGCCATGATCTTGCTTTTGGGCGTGAAGACATACACCGCATCGGGAAACAGGTCGATCTTGACATGGTCCCAGAACTCAGCCGCATCACGGGTTTCCTGTTGTATGTCCAGCAGCGATTGCAGCCACTGCGTGCCCAGGCTTTGCGAAGCATCGCTGTCGGGATCTGTCGCCTTGTAAAGCCAATGTGCTGCGACACCGGATTCGGCCACCACATGCATGGCCTCGGTGCGCATTTGAAACTCGATGTTGGTGCCAAAGGGACCAATCAGAGTGGTGTGCAGCGACTGGTAGCCATTGATTTTCGGAATGGCAATGTAGTCCTTGAAGCGGCCGGGCATGGGTTTGTAGAGCTGATGCAGCACGCCCATGGCTGTGTAGCAAGCGGTCAGCCCGCCCACGATGATGCGAAAGCCATAAATATCGGTGACCTGCGCAAAGGACAAATGCTTGTCGTCCATCTTGCGGTAAATCGAATAAAGCGTTTTTTCACGGCCGTAAATGCGCACTGGAATATGGGCTGATTCGAAGGCCTCGTCCAGCTCACCTTGTACGCGCTTGATGACGTCGCGGCGTCGACCCCGGGCGCGAGTCAGTGCTTTGGCTAAAGCGGCATAGCGCCAAGGGTGCAGATGCCGGAATGCCAGGTCCTGGAGTTCACGGTAGGTGGTGTTTAAGCCCAGTCGGTGGGCAATGGGGACGTAAATGTCCAGGGTTTCGCTGGCAATGCGGGCCCACTTGTCTCGCGGCACATCGCTCAAGGTGCGCATGTTATGGGTTCGATCGGCAAGCTTGATCAGAATGACGCGCACGTCGCGCGCCATGGCCAGCAGCATTTTGCGGAAAGACTCCGCCTGGTTTTCTTCGCGGGTGTTGAATTCGAGCTTTTCGAGCTTGGTCAGACCGTCCACCAGCTCGGCCACGGGCGCGCCAAAACGCTCGATCAGCTCGGGCTTGGTCACGCCGCAGTCTTCTATGGCGTCATGCAGCAGCGCCGCCATCAGGGCCTGGGCATCGAGCTTCCATTCTGCGCACTGTTGCGCGACGGCAATCGGGTGGGTGATGTAGGGCTCGCCACTGTTGCGCAACTGGCCCAGATGGGCTTCATCGGCATAACGGTAGGCGCTGCGGACGTTGTCCACGTCGGCAGCACTCATGTAATCGAGTTTGGCTGTGAGCGCGGCGAAACTGGCCGCAGCTGCATTGACAGCAGCCGGCGTCGGTTTGGCCAACAGAGGAGAAAGCAGGGCGCCCATACCTCAAATGTAGCGCGAGCGCGCCCTGTCTGGCTTGGCACGGGCTGTTTGGCGTTGCCGCCAAAGAAAAAAGCACCGCCGGGCGGTGCTTTAGGAGGGGCAGTCCAGCTACTTAAAGCGGGACTTTTTTGAGCATCTCCAAGCCGATCTTGCCAGCTGCAATTTCACGCAGGGCGGTCACGCCAGGCTTGTTCTTGCTTTCGATCTTGGGGGCATGACCCTGACTGAGCATGCGGGCGCGGTAGGTGGCAGCCAGTACCAGTTCGAAACGGTTGGGGATTTTTTCCAGGCAGTCTTCAACTGTGATGCGGGCCATGATGATCTCCGGGTAAGCAATAAAGCGCTGGGCGCAGCGTGGTTTTCAAGTAATGTTCAGGGCTTTGAAGATGTCAGCGCGGGCACGCCGCTGGGCCGAAAACTTAAGCCGCTGAGCGTGAACAATGGTTTTCAGGTCGAAAACCGCACGCTCGAACAATTCGTTGATTATAACGAAGTCAAATTCCCGGGCCTGGGCCATCTCGATGGCGGCATTTTTCAGACGCAACTCAATGACCTCGGCCGTGTCTTCCCCGCGGCGCTGCAGCCGGGAGCGCAGCTCTTCCCAGCCAGGCGGCAGGATGAAGATCAGCACAGCATTGGAGAAAATTTTCTTGATATTGATAGCGCCTTGGAAGTCAATTTCCAAAATGACATCAGAGCCGTTTTGCATACGCTCTTCGATGGCCTGGCGCGAGGTACCGTAGCGGTGTCCGTGCACATGGGCCCATTCCAGAAAGCCGTTGCGCTCGACCATGCCGTCGAATTCATCACCCGACAAAAAATAATACTCGCGGCCATGCTTTTCCTGTCCGCGCGGCGGCCGCGTGGTGTGGGAGACCGCAGGCTGCACGCGGGCATCGATTTCCAGCAGGGCTTTGACAAGGCTGGATTTGCCGGCGCCGCTGGGCGCTGCAACAACAAACAGGTTTCCTGGATAGTCCATAAAAATGAGAGCGGTTTAAACAGAGCGGTTAATGGAGCTGGCAATTGACCGGCCTCATGCTGGCGCGGCCGGGAGGTGGGTTTATTCGATGTTCTGGACCTGTTCACGAATTTGCTCAATCAGCACTTTCATGTCCACTGAAATAAGAGTGAGCTCCAGGGCTGCGGATTTAGAGCCCATGGTGTTGGCCTCGCGGTGCAGTTCTTGAATCAAAAAGTCCAGGCGCTTGCCGACTTCGCCGCCCTTGGCCAGCAGGCGGTCTATCTCGTCGAGATGTGAGGCCAGGCGGGTGACCTCTTCGGCCACGTCGATGCGAATGGCAAAGGCGGTGGCTTCTGTCAGCGCCCGGTCTTGAGCAGCCTCAGGCAGGGCGGCGTTGTCGGTCAGTGCCATGGCGTCTTGCCAGCGCTCCATGAATCGATTTTTTTGTTGCTCGACCAGCTTGGGTACCAGCGTCCCGGCTTGCTTTGACAGGGTACGCAGCTGCGCTGTGCGATCGGTCAGCATGGCAGACAGCCGTGCACCCTCACGCTCGCGCGCTTGAAGCAACTCTTTGACGGCCTTTTTGGCCAGCTTGAGCAACTCGTCGCCAAAATCGTGAGCTTGTCGGTCTTCATTGACCGCGATGCGCAAAACATCGGCCACGCTCAAGCCGGCTGCTTGGGGCATCCAGGCTTTGATCGTGTCTTCAAAAGAACCCAGACGCTGAAGCGTTTGCGCCAAAGGTGCCCGCAAACTGCTGGCGTTGCTGCTTTCCAGCCAAACACGCATTTCCACTTTGCCGCGCTTGAGCTGTGCGGTCAGGAGTTCGCGCAAAACGGGTTCGGTCTGCCGCAATTCGTCGGGAAGGCGAAAGGAGAGGTCCAGGAAACGGCTGTTGACCGAGCGGATTTCAATGCCCAGCCGCGCACCGGGCTCGCTCGCACCCTCGGCGCTGGCGGCGGCTTTGGGAGCGCTGGACTGCGCGGTAGCGTAGCCCGTCATGCTGAAGACTGACATGGGTGTATTTTATTTGGAAACCCGCACACCAGGCCGGCAGCGGATGAGGCCTAGTTTACTTGGCCTGTATGGCTGCTTGTCCCCGGCAGATAATGGCTCCCGCACTCTCTTATTTCAACATCAATTTTTCCGGATTCCCATGACCCAGCCCACCTTCATACGCTCTGCAGGCCGCCAGGCCCAACAACTCCGGCCCGTGCGCATGACGCGGCACTACACCGTGCACGCTGAGGGCTCGGTGCTGGTTGAGTTTGGCGACACCAAGGTGCTGTGCACCGCCTCGGTTGAAGAAAAAGTCCCCGGCCACAAGCGCGGCAGCGGTGAAGGCTGGGTGACGGCTGAATACGGCATGCTGCCGCGCGCCACCCATACCCGCAGCGACCGCGAGGCTGCACGCGGCAAGCAAAGCGGCCGCACACAAGAGATCCAACGCCTGATCGGCCGCTCTATGCGTGCTGTGTTTGACCTGAAAAAACTCGGAGAACGAACTATTTACCTGGACTGCGACGTGCTGCAGGCCGACGGCGGCACGCGCACGGCCGCCATCACCGGCGCTTTTGTGGCGGCGCAAGACGCTGTCAACAAATTGCTGGCAGAGGGCAAGCTCAGCGAGTCGCCCATTCTTGACCATGTGGCGGCAATCTCGGTCGGCATGGTCCAAGGCACGCCGCTGCTGGACCTGGAGTACACCGAAGACGTGGGCTGCGACACCGACATGAACGTGGTGATGACCGGCGCCGGCCACTATGTGGAAGTGCAGGGCACGGCTGAGGGCGTGGCGTTTACAAGGCTGGAAATGGACGCCTTGCTGGGGCTGGCCGAGCAGGGGATTCGCGAATTGGTGGCCTTGCAGAAAAAGACCCTGGCGGCCACCTGAAGCGCATTACTCTGCTTTGCCCAGTGAAAATCGTTCTAGCCTCTAACAACCAAGGCAAGCTGGCCGAGCTGCAAGCTATGCTGGCGCCGCTGGGCGTGGAGTTGCTGCGCCAGTCCGAGCTTGGGATTGGTGAGGCGGATGAGCCTTTTCGCACCTTTGTTGAAAACGCCCTGGCCAAAGCCCGTCATGCGGCCGCCCAGAGCGGTTTGCCTGCACTGGCCGACGACGCCGGCCTGTGCGTAGAAGCTTTTGGCGGTTTGCCGGGGGTCGACACGGCTTTTTACGCCATGCAGTTCGGCTACGCCAAAGGTGACGATAACAATGTGCGGGCCCTGCTCGAGCAAATGGCCGGGCAGTCGGACCGCCGTGCTGCGCTGGTGAGTACGCTGGTGGCCGTACGCTCTGCCGACGACCCCGAGCCGCTGATAGCTGTGGGCCGCGTAGCTGGCGAAATTGCCCGCGTGCCGGTCGGCTGCAACGGTTTTGGTTTTGACCCGGTGATGTACATCCCGGCCTTTGGCAAAACCTTTGCCGAGTTGCCGGTGGATGTCAAAAACGCCCACAGTCACCGGGGTCTGGCCGCCCGGCAGATGATGGCCTTGATGCGGGAGCGTTGGCTCGCCGCATGAAAGACGTTCAACACTACATGCGCCCTGGCACGCTGCAACTGGCCGCGCTGCCACCGCTGTCTTTGTATGTGCACCTGCCCTGGTGCATCAAGAAATGCCCTTACTGCGATTTCAACTCACATGAAATGGCCGGCGTTGAGCCGCCGGAGCAGCGCTACATTGATGCCCTGATCGCAGACCTGGAGGCCTCGCTGCCGCTCATCTGGGGCCGCAGCGTGCACAGCATCTTCATCGGCGGCGGCACGCCCAGCCTTTTTTCACCGGCGGCGATCGACCGCTTGCTCGCTGAGCTGCGCGCCCGGCTGCGGCTGGACGCTGACTGCGAAATCACCCTGGAGGCCAACCCGGGGACCTTTGAAAAAGACCGCTTCAAAGCCTTTCGCCGTGCGGGTGTGACGCGGCTGTCAGTCGGCGTTCAAAGCTTCAATGACGCGCACTTGAAAGCGCTGGGCCGGGTGCATGACAGCGCGCAGGCGATTGCCGCAGTGCAAGAAGCGGCTGCCAACTTTGAGACCTTTAACCTGGACATCATGTATGCCTTGCCCGGCCAAACCCTGGAAGGCCTCGAAAAAGACATGCGCCAGGCATTGGCCTTGAATCCGCCCCACATCTCTATTTACCACCTGACCATTGAGCCCAACACCTACTTTGCCAAGTTTCCGCCGGTGATTCCGGAGGAAGACCTGGCCTACGCCATGCTGGACCGAATCACCGAGATGACCGCTCAAGCGGGCATGCAGCGCTATGAGGTCTCGGCCTATGCCAAGCCCGGGCACCGCTGCTTTCATAACTTGAATTACTGGCAATTTGGCGACTACCTGGGCATCGGGGCTGGGGCGCACAGCAAACTCAGTTTTGCGCACCGCATCGTGCGCCAGGTGCGCTGGCGCGAACCCCGCCTCTATATAGACAATGCCCTGGCAGGGGAGGCTGTCACTCAAGAGACAGAAGTTAGCCGCGCCGATTTGCCCTTTGAGTACATGCTCAATGCCCTGCGTTTGCGCGATGGTTTCAAGTTGCAAGACTTTGCTGAAAAAACCGGTTTGCCCGTGAGCGCCTTGCAAACCGGCCTGGACGAAGCCGAGCGAAAAGGGTTGATTGAGCGTGACCTGACAAGTCTCAGACCCACGGAGCGCGGCTTTGACTTTCTCAATGATCTGCAATCTTTGTTCTTATCTGATTGAGTGAAGTAAACATGAACATGCTTTTCGACATAGAGCCGGGCGCGATATGGGTCTTGGTGTTAAGTTGCGTTATCAGCTTCACATTGGGCAGGTATATAGTCTCAACACGCAATAAAAGACGCCAAAAGGCAGAAATGGAACGCCGCGAAACAGCCCTTCGTAACCGTCCGCCCGAGCCCCCTTCCTTGAACAAGTCCAAGCGAAAGCGCCAACTGCAGAGGGACAAAAACAGCGCCAAACCCCAGGGATGAGCACGGAAGTGTCGTTTTTTTTACTTTCTGGATTGACTGCCCGTCGCTTGAAATGATAAAATCGTTTCAATTTGTAAATTCAATCTATTGATTTTAATTCTTTGTGCTCGGCTTGCGATTTGTCAGCGGTTGTGTTTTGAGGTCTTGTGAATTCACTTGAGCCCTCAGTCGCCAACAAATTCACATGAAATCTGGCCCGCATTGAGGATTTGGACTGTCTGTTATCACCAGCAAACTTTCGACTTCTTTTCGAACTTATTCCCACAAACGACCTCAGGTTAAGGACTCAAACATGAACGACCGCACCAACAACGAAGCCGGATCAATTGTCATTGGCGAAGGCGTTACAGTTTCCGGCAAATTTATCGTACCGGGCCGTGCTGTGATCAATGGTTCTATGGACGGTGAGTTGCAAGCTGATGAGTTGCTAGTAGGCGCTCAGGGCAAAATTGTTGGCAATGTGAAAGTTCGCAAGGCAGACGTTTTTGGCGAAATGCATGACACCCTGCTGGCTTCAGAGCACTTGATCATTAGAAGCACCGGCCGGGTCAACGGCAATGCCAGCTACGGCGAGATCGAAATTGAGCGCGGCGGTTTGGTTCAAGGTGCTGTTTTGCCAGCGAAAGCTGCCATGAGCACCCCGCCTGTGGTCGCTCCAGTGATCAGCAAACCGGTGGAGCCACCTGTTTTGGGTGGCAAGTCACAGGCCTGAATTACAGCTTATGTTGCAGCTCGTTAATCGTTTGCGTGAAAGCGCCAGATTCTTGGGGGCCTTGCCCGCCAAGCTGGCCAAGCTTTGGCGCAGGGATTACCACGACTCCCGAATCATTCTGGAGCAACAGGGCGATCTGAAGTACTTTTCAATTTCCGGTCATCTTCAGCGCAACGTGGTTCGCGGCATGATCGTTGTCGGTACCGCCAGTTCAGCTTCCATCATTGTGTTGTCCACCCTGTCCCTGCTGTTGATGCTGGGCAACTCAAGGCTGGAGCGCTCGCACAATGAAATTTACGAAGCTTTGCTCGGCAGTGCAGTTGACTTGACAGAAGGTGGTGCCAACGCCCTGGGCCGCGAAGACATGCTGGCGCTGGCGCAGGCCATTCGAGACAGGGACCTGGAAATCCGCCGCTTCGTTAAGAGCTCTGCCTCGACTTTGTCTGCAGAAAACACAACCTTGAAAGCCCGCCTGGATGCCTCGGGCCTGTCTGAAAAAGCCATCAAGATCATCCACGGCAGCGCTTCGATTGGCGGTTTCGGTAATGAGCGGATCGACACCAAAAACCCGCTGCTCAGGGGTCGCTTGTCTGAAGAAATCGCCAAAAACCATGCGCTGATGGAAGTGCTGAGTGCCTTGCCTACCAAGATGCCAGTCAGTGATTATTCGGTCTCTTCCTCATTCGGTATCCGTACCCACCCCATTACCGGGCGCCCCAAGTTGCACATGGGCGTGGACCTGCTCACGCATGGTGGCGATGAGGTCAAGCCCGCCAAGCCCGGCAAAGTCATTCTGGCCCGCACTTACCAGGACTATGGCAACACCGTCATCGTTCGCCATGAGCGCGGTATTGAAACGCTTTATGGCCATCTCGCCGATGTGCGTGTTCGCGAGGGGCAAGAAGTCGACATGAATTCCCTCTTGGGCATGGTGGGTAACACGGGCTCCTCAACGGGCAAACATTTGCACTTTGAAGTCTCCGTGGGTGGCTATCCGGTTGATCCGGAAAAAGTCATAGATACCGCTAACTATGTTCAAAAAAACAAAAACTGAGCCGCCTGAAGCTACAGCAACTGAAAGCACCTCCACCATGATTACAGTCAACGATGAGTCCTTGAACAACAAACGCGGCAACACCGGCGTAGCAGTTCTTGACACCCACAAGCCAACAGTGATCAGCGAAGGTTTTTCTCTGACCGGTGATATTGTTTCTGACGGCATATTGCACATCGAAGGCCGCACCAGCGGCACCATCAAAGCCAGCAGCATCAACATCGGCCCGCGTGGTCAGGTCGAAGGCAATGTTTCCTGCGCCAGCTTGCACATCAAGGGCTCTTTTTCAGGCACTGCCATTTGCGGAGAATTGGTGGTCGCGGCCAGCGCCATCGTCAAAGGTCACGTCACATACCAGGTGCTGACCATTGGTCGTGGTGCGACCATCGAAGGCGATCTGGTCATCCGCAGATAAAGCAAAAGCCCACGCCGGGCTTTTGATCCTGTCCTGACGTTTCCCCCGGCCGAATCGCTGAATTCGATTTAACGATTAGTTGCTCGGGTGGCTACGAAATTTGCATTTATGCTAGCTCTGGCTAATATTGCCAGGTGCAAAATAATTCAAAAAATTTCGACATTTACCCTCAATTCTTAGCGAATGCGCAGAAGGTGCGTCTGTCGAGTAAGTACCCACTGTTGGATCAGCACGAAGAACGCCTGATGGACCAATTGGCTACTTCCTGGTCCAAAGGCCAAAAAATAACAGTCCTTTTGACCATGAGAATGTGTGAAGACGCTTCCGCCAGCACCGTGCACAGGCGTCTGAAGACCTTGCGACTCAAGGGCATGCTTGACTTGCAAGTGGACGAAGACGACAACCGGGTGAAATACATTGTTCCAACAGAGTTGGCCAATTCCTACATCACTGCGCTGGGTCAGTCGGTGGTCATGGCTGCAGGTTCGGCGCGATCCTGATTTTTTGTTGCCATTCGCCGCTCAAAAGCGCGGGCCCATTCAGGCGCTTGCCCGATCGGGATAGATAAATCTCAGCATAAAAGCAGCAAACTGAATGCCGTCATGGCCCTCCTGCAGGGATTCCACGCGGTCCTGGTAAACAGCTTCCCCGAACATCGCCCTTCGCTTGCCAAGTAAAAAAGCGGCATAGCGGGCATCAAATTCCGGGTGAGGCTGCACGCACAAAACTTGCTCGCTGATTGAGTACGCAGCAACCGGACAATGTGCATTGCTGGCCAACAAGGTAGCGCCTTCGGGCAGTTCCAACACCTGGTCCTGGTGGCTGGCCAGCAAAGCCAGTTTGCCCTGAAGGTTGGCAACACCCTCTGGCCCGTGCCAGTCGTAGACGGTGCGGCCCAGCCCCCAGCCCTGCGCTGCACGTGCAACCGGCGCCCCCAGGCAGTGCGCAATCAGTTGGTGGCCAAAACACACGCCGACCAGTTTTTGGCCCCGCGCCAGCAGCGCGCTAACACACGCCCGCAACTGCACAACCCAGGCTTCGTCAGAAAACGAGTCGGACCTGCTGCCCGTGAGTAAAACGGCGTCATAAGCATCGAAAGAGGGTGGGTATTGACCCCGTCGGGCACTGAAAGCATCCACTTGGCCCTGGTAACCTGCGGCACGCAGCAAGGTCTCGAACATGGCGGCGTAGCTACCCCAAATCGGCACTCCGTCAGCTTCGATCACGTCATTGTCAAGAATGCAGATGCGCATGAATTGGGAATAAGTGGCAAATAAGTGGCGGGTATCAGCGGGGCAAAGCACCCTGCGTTGCGGGAAGCGTCACTGTAAAGCACGTTCCAAGCTGGCTGGACGTCTCGTACTCAATCGATCCATTATGCAACTCAACAATCGTTTTGCTGAGCCATAAACCTATGCCCATCCCGTTAATTTTGTCGGTACGCAACAACTCAAACATGGTTGCCTGGATCTCCGGCGCTATACCTGAGCCGCTGTCCGAAACCTTCAATAAAATCTGATGGTCTCGCTGTTGAGTTGCAATAGAAATATTTCTTCTTCTCGCAAGATCTTGTGAAATTGCTTCATTGGCATTGGTGATGAGGTTCAATACAACCTGCTGAAACTGAGATTTGTCACCTTTAAAAATCAGTGGCTCTGGATGCAGTTCAATTTCCACATCGACTGAATTTTTATGGATGGCTGATTCACAGAGCAATAAAACATCTTTGACAATTTGATTGATATCAAAATTTGAGTCGGCCTTCCTGCCGTTACCAAACATGTCGCGAAGTGTGCTGACAACAGTGCTTGCTCGTACATTGGCCTTTTTTAAGCCAGAAAGCGCAACATGAAGACTTTCACGATTCTGCGGGCGGTCATCGTTTGTAGATAAAACCAAATCAAGCATCTCGGTATTCATTTGAATAACAGTCAGCGGCTGATTAAGTTCATGTGCCAGGCTTGCAACCAAAGCTCCCATGCCCGCAGTTTTGTTAAACAAACTAAGTTGCCGGATAATTTCTTCACGTTCTTGCAAGATTTTATTTAAATTCAAGCTGTTCAGCAGCATCGCGTCTGCACGTTCGTTGGTGACGGCCAGCTCGTGTGCGGTGGCTAATTTTTTTCTTTCCGCTATCTCTAAAAAAATCCGTAAAAAAGCAATATTGCTGAGCGTGATGGCTATGAACTGACCAATCACCATCACGGCCTGGTGCGGACTGGCCATGTAAATATCATCGATGGTCCCGGCCATCCCCACGCCGACTGCACGAACTGCAAGTGTTAAGCTGAAAGTCAGACCGGCCCAGATCAGCAGCTTGGCCCCAAGAGATTCCTGCAAATGATTGAGCTTGATGCCAATTCGGCAATATTCAAAGCAAAACAAGGCATAAAAGCCATTGAAAATGACGAGCGCTTCCCATTCGGCTTGATAAAAGTAAATTAAGAAACTAAAAACACAAAAATAACTTGCGCTGATAATTTTATAGTTAAGAAAAACACGCTCATGCGGTCCGGGAAGGTACATGCGCAATGCAACCATCCGCCCCCAGGTGCCTAAGAGCATGAAGAGTTGAGCGACGTACATGAAAGCAAACTCGGGAATACTTCCCCGCATGGCCAACAAGACCACAGCAACGCCACTTAACAGGCCTGAGGCACACCACAACTTGACCTGGTAGCTTCTGTACTCTTGCAACGCAAGCCAAATGCCACCATGCAGCATCAGGTACACAAAACAAATCATGAAAATGGTGGTTTGCGTATCTAGTTGCATAAGGACGGCTTCCCCAAAGAAATTTTAAAAAGCATCTTTGGAATTCGTTCTACCAAGCATGTGCCAAGCGCAATGCGGTTCAATCGTTGGTAAAAATACCTTCAATTCTGTCCAGTTTCCCTAAGGCTAAACCGCAACCTCTCACCACGCATGTCAGCGGGTCTTCAGCCAGCATCACTGGCAAGCCGGTTTCTTGGGCAATTAATTGGTCTAAGTTCTTAAGCATGGCACCGCCGCCGGTCAACAAAATGCCCCTGTCGGCGATGTCAGAGCAAAGCTCAGGCGGTGTATTTTCCAGAGCTTCCTTGATGGCCATCACCAGACCATTCAGCGGCTCTGTCAGGGCTTCTAGCGTGGAGGCGGAGCTCATCACAAATGACTGCGGTATTCCCTGGCTGATGTTGCGGCCTGTAATGGTTATTTCCTTGTCTTCGGCCTGCGGGTAAGCAACTGCGACTTCCTTTTTGATCATCTCCGCTGTTTGAAGCCCGATCAGCATGCCGAAGTGGCGTCGTATGTAGTTCACGATAGCCTCGTCGAATTTATCACCGCCAATGCGTACGCTTCCTTTGTAAACCATGCCGCCAAGGGATATAACCCCAACCTCGGTGGTACCGCCACCAATATCAACCACCATTGATCCGCACGCATCCGCCACAGGCAGGCCCGCTCCTATTGCTGCAGCCATTGGCTCTTCTATCAAAAACACTTCAGATGCACCCGCTCCAAGCGCAGATTCGCGTATGGCGCGACGCTCTACCTGGGTAGACCCGCAGGGCACACAAATAATGATTCTCGGACTTGGGCGGAAAAGACTGCGCGGATGAGCTTTGCGGATAAAGTGCGTGAGCATTTGTTCCGTGATGGCGAAGTCAGCGATAACGCCATCCTTCATCGGCCGAATCGCCTCGATATTCAGAGGAACTCGTCCCAGCATCATTTTGGCTTCGTGCCCGACCGCCAGCAATTTTCGTTTGCCACCCGGGCCATTCATTTTATGAAGGGCGACCACAGAGGGCTCATCCAGCACGACACCTTTTCCGATAGCGTAGATCAATGTATTGGCGGTCCCCAGGTCAATGGCTAAATCTGTAGAAAACCGCTTGGTGAAAAATTGCAACATAGTCAAATCATTTTGTTGCTAATGTCACCTTCGAACTTACCGCCACGCTCAATGTCAAGATCAGAATAAGTTAACTTCCCGTTCACAGTACCTGTATTGCGAATTTGAAGCAGACCTTGGCAAACGACATCGTCCATCAAGACCCCGGAGACATCAATTTCTTTAGCCCGCACAAGGCCTTTAATCAGTCCCGTTTGACCGATTACCAGGGTCTCGGTAATCAACTCGCCTGTAAAGCTACCATTGACCTTTGCGCAACCAGACACATGAGCTGTGCCAACAAATGACACCCCCTCGTTGATGAGCAAATCGTTTGGCGCGTAATTTTTATCTTCCATGGATCACTTTGAATGTTGGGGGTAACGGCACCCGCCTGTTCAGATCGGCCGAATCGAAAAACCCACAATTTCTCACTGTTGCGCTACTTAGACCACCCCCAAAAGGGGAGTTCATAGCTTGGCATCTGGCTTAATATCAGAATCAGATTTGATGCGCGGCTCTGCGTCCTGAGCATGCGAGGTGCTTGACAGTTGTTATATTTAAGAAGGCGGGTGCATGAAAGCTAATGGACACGTTTTCATCGTCGATGACGATGCCGAAATACGTCTTCACCTGGGCAATTTGCTTCGCCATGTAGGCTACAGCGTCAGTGACTTTGGCAGTGCCAAGGAGTTCTTGGCCACTGACGAAAATCTCGAAGCGTCGGTCTTGGTGCTGGACATGCGTATGCCCATCATGAGTGGGCTGGATTTACAGAAATCCCTTCGCGCCAGGGGATCGGACGTACCCATCATCTACATCAGCGGCGAGAGCCGTAGTCAAGAAATCATCGATGCCATGAAGGGCGGTGCGATAGATTTTTTGTGGAAACCTTTTTCACATACCCAGCTGGTTGAAGCCATTGAAAAAGGCTTAAATCATGATCAGCAACATCACAAAAATCGCAAACACTCAAAGCGTGTAAAGGCACTTTATGAGTCGCTGAGCCGGCGCGAAAAGTCAATTTTTGCGCTTATGCTTTTGGGCCATGGGAACAAAGACATTGCTTCAAAGTTAAGCGTCATGCCAGACACGGTAAAAAAATACCGCGCCCAGGTATTCGAAAAAATGCAGGTTGACAACCTGGCCGCTTTACTTGATTTGTGTAAAGGTTTTGAGCTGCCCGCTGAGATGGATTGACGCTCTTAGACTGGATGCTGACGAGGGACTAAGACCATTTCAACTGCGCCCGCCGGACGCATTCAGTTTGCGATACAAAAAAGCCCCGCGTGCTGCAGGGCTTGAACCTCCGTGTCTGTTAACCAGTCAGAGATCTTTGCATTGGCGGAAGCTCAGGGATTCGAACCCTGGAAACCTTTCGGTTTGCCGGTTTTCAAGACCGGTGCAATCGACCACTCTGCCAAGCTTCCAATACACAAAGTTTAACCTGTGCGGGCCACTTGACAGGCCGCTTGTCAGTTGGGTTTGAGCATGCCGCGTATTTCGATGAACTCGATCACCTGCGCCAAGCCTGTTTTTGTCTTCAGGTTGGTCATCACAAAAGGTTTGAGTCCCTTGGCTGTGGTGCGCATGCGCACGGTGTCGGCTTCCATCACGCCCAGGTCGGCGCCCACATAAGGGGCCAGGTCGGTCTTGTTGATGACGAAGAGGTCGCTCTTGGTGATGCCGGGGCCGCCCTTGCGTGGAATTTTTTCGCCGGCGGCCACGTCGATCACGTAGATCGTCAGGTCGCTTAGCTCCGGGCTGAAGGTGGCGGCCAGGTTGTCGCCGCCGGACTCTACAAACACCACGTCGGCATTCGGAAAATCGACCAGCATCCGGTCGATCGCCTCAAGGTTGATCGAGGCGTCTTCACGAATCGCCGTGTGCGGGCAGCCGCCGGTCTCGACGCCCATGATGCGCTCGGCGTCCAGTGCGCCGCTCACCGTCAGCAGGCGCTGGTCTTCCTTGGTGTAAATGTCGTTGGTGATCGCCACCAGGTCGTATTTGGCTTTCATGCCTTTGCAGAGCATTTCCAGCAAGGTGGTTTTGCCGGAGCCGACGGGCCCGCCTATGCCCACGCGCAGGGGCGGTAGTTTTTTGGTTCGGTTGGCAATGTGGTGCAGGCTCATGGCGGGCTTTGAAGTAGGTAAAAGTTTAAGAACGGAACAGGCGTGAGTACTGCGTTTCATGCCGCGCCGACAAAATAGCCAGCATGGGCGAAAAAGCCTGGCGCTCAGCATCGGGCATGACCAGCGCAGCCTCGACCGCCGGCGGTATTTCGCGGCTGAGCCGGGCCAGCAGGCGTTGCCCTGCGCTTTGGCCCAAAGGCACTGACTTGAGCGCGGCTTGCATCATATTTTCGGCCCAGCCAAAGGCATAGGCCAACAGGCAGTCTCGCACGCTGGCAGCAGTCGGTGAAGCGGCCAGGGCAAAGGCCACAGGGTAGGTGGGCGGCAGCGCAGCGCAGGCGGCGATGTGCGCCGCATCAGCGCCTTCGTGGTTGCGCAGCCACTCCAGCAGGGACTTGCCCATCTGCTCGGTTTGCTGGCGCATCTCGCTGGTCTCGCGAGTTTGCAACAGCCAGCTATTGAGTTCGCGCACGCGGTCCAAGTCTGCGGCTCGCCAGGCGGCAATGGCGCTTGCTATTGCGGGCAGGTCGGAGCGCGCCAGGCTCAGCTGCAGCTGTGCGCTCAGCCAGTCGGCCGCGCTGGCTTCATTGCTGATGCCACCCCACTCAACAGCCGCTTCCAAGCCTTCGGAATACGAAAAGCCGCCCACGGGCAGGGCCGGCGAGGCCAGCCAGATGAGCTGCAGCAAGCTGGCGGCGGGTAATTCGCCGGTGGGTGAAACCACTGGGTTGGGCATGGGCGGCGCGGCTCAGGCCTTGGGCGGGCGCTGGTCGTGAAACTGAACGGGCACGGACACTGAAGCCGGCGCGGCATGGTCATGGCTGTGCGCGTGATTGTGGTTGTGATCATGCCCGTGGTCGTGCCCGCAGTCCGGGCCGTGCACATGCGGTGCGGCGGTCGTCTTGGCGTGGCTGTGGTCACTGTGGTCGCCATGATCGTCATGTGCATGGCCGCCATGGTGATGGCCGGCATGCGTGGCCGCACTGTAAGCGCCACCCTCAGGTTCAAAAGCTTCGTCCACCGTGTTCACGATCAGGTGCATGGCACGCAGCAGGTCGGCCAGCACATGGTCGGGCTCGATCTTCAGGTGGTCGGGCTTGAGCTCGATAGGCACATGGCGGTTGCCCAGGTGGTAGGCGGCGCGTGTCAGGTCAAAGGGCGAACCGTGCGTGGGGCAGGCGCTGATGCGCAACACCGCCTGCGGCGCAGCCAGCACGCGGACCATGGAGCCGTCCTCAGCCACAAGCATATCGCCACCGCGCAGCAGCGTGCCGCGCGGCAAAAAAACACCCAGGTGCCGGCCCAGCGAGTCGGTGGTGTTGAAGCGGCTTTTTTGCCGCACGTCCCAGTCCAGCTCGACGGTGGAGGCGCGTTTGATCAACACGGGAGCCAGGCCGTGGCCTTGAGAGATGACTTTGGAGGTTTGGAGCATGGTGGCTTGTAGGTTCGGGAAGTTGGAGGTAATATAACAAACGTTATAACTTCGAGGGATTGGCCATGACCGTACTCAAACTCACGCAAATCGGCAATTCGGTAGGTGTGATTTTGCCCAAAGAAATCCTGGCAAGGCTCAAGGTGGAAAAGGGTGATTGCTTGTATGTCAGCGAAGCGGTCAACGGATTGACGCTCAGCCCGTACGACCCCGATATGGAAGAGCAATTGAAGCTGGGGCGCGAGTTCATGCATGAGTTCCGGGACACTTTCCACCAACTTGCAAAATGACGCAGTGGAAATGGGTCAATCGCAAAGTTCTGCTGCTCTTGCATGACGAAAGTCTGGCTGAGCACGGTGGTGCTGCTGGTTTGCGAAACGAAGGATTGCTTGATTCTGCACTGGCGCGTCCTGTCCATCTGGCCCTCTATGAAAACCCCGACTTTGCGCGCCTTGCTGCGTCCTATAGTGTGGCGCTGGCCAAGAACCATGCTTTCGTAGATGGCAACAAGCGGGCCGCATTTTTGTCTATGGGTTTGTTTTTGGGCGCAAATGGCTACCGCCTGACTGTCTCTCAGTTGGATGCCACCTTGGTCGTGATGGAAGTCGCTGCGGGCACGATGGATGAGGCAGCCCTGGCCGATTGGATTCGCACGCACAGCAAAGCTCGCTAAGCAGCCGAACGATAAGCGGTCGTTGCTTCTGACCTGGCACGAGCTTTGAAGAGCTGCATTTTTTCAAAACAAAAAGTAGCGCTGCGTCATCGGCAAGCTGCTGGCAGGCTCACAGGTCAGCAACTGACCGTCGGCGCGCACCTGGTAGGTTTGCGGGTCGATTTCCATGCGCGGCAGGTAGGCGTTGTGAACCATGTGCTGCTTGCGCACGCCGCGTATGTTTTTTACCGCGCTGAGGTTCTTGGCCAGGCCAAAGCGTTCTTTCACGCCCGCTGCTTGCGCCGCTTGCGACACAAAAGTCAGCGAACCGCGGGCTACCGCGCCGCCCAAGCCGCCGAACATGGGCCGGTAGTGCACCGGCTGCGGCGTCGGGATGGAGGCGTTCGGGTCGCCCATGGCGGCCATGGCGATGAAGCCGCCCTTCAAAATAAGGGACGGTTTGATACCGAAAAACGCCGGTTTCCAAACCACCAGATCAGCCCACTTGCCGGCCTCGATAGAGCCTACTTCGTGCGAAATGCCGTGAGCAATTGCCGGGTTGATGGTGTACTTGCTGATGTAGCGCTTGGCGCGGAAGTTGTCGTTGCGGGCGCTGTCTTCTGGCAAGGAGCCGCGTTGCTGCTTCATCTTGTGAGCGTTTTGCCAGGTGCGGATGATGACCTCGCCCACGCGGCCCATGGCCTGGCTGTCGCTGCTCATCATGCTGATGGCGCCAAGGTCGTGCAAGATGTCTTCAGCCGCAATCGTTTCTTTGCGGATGCGGCTTTCAGCAAAAGCCAGGTCTTCGGCGATCGACGGGTCCAGGTGGTGGCAGACCATCAGCATGTCCACGTGCTCGTCGAGTGTGTTGACGGTGTAGGGCATGGTCGGGTTGGTGGACGACGGCAAAAAGTTCGCCTCGCCGACCACGCGCATGATGTCCGGCGCATGGCCGCCGCCCGCGCCCTCGGTGTGAAATGCGCACAGGCTGCGGCCCTGGGTGGCCTCGATGGTGTTTTCTACAAAGCCTGATTCATTGAGCGTGTCGGAGTGAATCGCCACCTGCGTGTCGGTGGCCTCAGCGACGTCGAGGCAGTTGCTGATGGCGGCCGGCGTGCTGCCCCAGTCTTCGTGCAATTTAAGGCCGATCACACCGGCATCGATCTGCTCGTGCAGCGCATCCGGCAAGCTGGCATTGCCCTTGCCCAGAAAACCCAGGTTCATGGGAAAGGCGTCGGCCGCTTGCAGCATGCGCTCGATGTTCCAGGGCCCCGGCGTGCAGGTGGTGGCAAAGGTGCCGGTGGCCGGGCCGGTGCCGCCGCCCAGCATGGTGGTCACGCCGGAGCTCAGCGCTTCCTCGATTTGCTGCGGGCAAATAAAGTGAATGTGCGAATCGATGCCGCCTGCGGTGACGATCATGCCTTCGCAGCTGATGATCTCGGTCCCGGGGCCGATGATGATGTCCACGCCCGGTTGCACGTCCGGGTTGCCGGCCTTGCCGATGGCCGCGATACGGCCGCCCTTCAAGCCGATGTCGGCCTTGACAATGCCCCAATGGTCCATGATCAGCGCGTTGGTCATGACGGTGTCCACCGCGCCTTGCGCGCGCGTGGCCTGCGACTGCGCCATGCCGTCGCGAATGGTCTTGCCGCCGCCGAACTTGACTTCTTCGCCGTAGCCGCCGGCGCGCAGCGTGTAGTCGGCCTCCACTTCAATCGTCAGCTCGGTGTCGGCCAGGCGCAAACGGTCGCCGACCGTGGGCCCGAACATTTCTGCGTAAGCGCGTCGTCCAATGCTCGCCATCAAAGTGCTCCCTGCGTGAGTCCGCGAAAACCATAAACCTTGCGTTCCCCGGCGTAGTCCACCAGCTCCACCGTGCGTTGCTGGCCGGGCTCAAAGCGCACCGCCATGCCCGACGCGATGTTCAGCCGCATGCCGCGCGCGGCCGCACGGTCAAAGCCCAGCGCTGCATTGGTTTCGGCAAAGTGATAGTGCGAGCCCACCTGGATGGGCCGGTCGGCGGTGTTTTGCACCACCAGCGTGAGTGTGCGGCGGCCCGGGTTGAGCGCGTGTTCGCCCTCGTCAATAAAGTATTCGCCAGGGACCATGGCCATCATTTGTCTTCCTTAGAAAACCAGACAGCAGCCGCCAGACCCAGACCCAGCGCCACAAAACCCCAGGCGTCCGTCACATGCCAGTGCGAACCAGCCAAACCATGACCCTCATGCGCCAGCGCCGGTGCGCATGCAAGAAAGGCAAACACAAAGGAGAGCAGTTTCAAAATTGGCAAAGGCATCAAGGACTCCAAAAATAAAAAACTAAAAAATCGACTAACCAAATTTCCAAGTAACAGCGCGGAACCGGCTTTGCCGGGCCGAAGCTGTTGCCCCTTGAGGGGGAGGCGGCTACGCGAAGCGAGCCGCAACAGGGTGAATCAACAGATCGGCTGATGCACCGTGACCAGCTTGGTGCCATCGGGAAACGTCGCTTCAATCTGGATATCAGGAATCATCTCGGCGATGCCGTCCATCACGTCGGCGCGGGTGAGGATGTTGCGGCCATCGCTCATCAACTCGGCCACGGTCTTGCCATCGCGCGCGCCTTCCATGACGGCGGCGCTGATCAGCGCCACGGCTTCGGGGTAATTGAGCTTGAGGCCGCGGGCGCGGCGGCGTTCGGCCAGCAGGCCGGCGGTAAAAATCAGCAGCTTGTCTTTTTCGCGGGGGGTCAGTTCCATGGTCTTCTTCCGGATGGGCCGTCTAAGGGGGCTTGAAGCTTTAAAAGGCAAGAACAGTGCCACCGCCTAGTCTTTTGCGCCTTCTGTGGCACAGAAACTGCACAACACAAGGGCTCACCGCCTGCCCATGAACGACGCCCTCACCACTTCGCCGCCTGATTCCGGCTCGCCATTGCGTGCGCCGCCAGCCGTGCAGCGCATCATCAAGGTACGGCGCGATTACAACAGCTGGGTCGCCAGCGAGACCATGGAAGACTACGCCCTGCGCTACACGCCGCAGCGCTTTCGCAAGTGGTCTGAGTGGCGGGTGGCCAACACGGCTTTTGGCGCCGCCTCATTTTTGATTCTCGAAGCCGTGGGCGCCACTTTGCTGGTGCAATACGGCTTTGCCAACGCTTTATGGGCCATTCTTGTGACCGGCCTCATCATCTTTCTGGCTGGCTTGCCCATCAGCATTTACGCTGCCCGCTATGGCCTGGACATGGATTTGCTCACGCGGGGCGCGGGTTTTGGCTACATCGGCTCAACGCTTACCTCGCTGATCTACGCCTCCTTCACCTTCATTTTTTTTGCGCTCGAAGCCGCCGTCATGGCCTATGCGCTGGAGTTGGCGCTGGGCATCCCGCCGGTCTGGGGTTACCTGATCTGCGCAGTGGTGGTCATACCACTGGTCACGCACGGCGTCTCCACCATCAGCCGCTTGCAAATGTGGACGCAGCCTATTTGGTTGCTGATGCTGGTGCTGCCTTTTGTTTATGTACTGATGCGCGATCCTGGTGCGTTCGCGGGGGTTGTGCACTATGCAGGTGAGTTAAATCCCGGAGGTGGCTTTAATTTGCACCTGTTTGGTGCTGGGCTAACGGTAGGCATTGCGCTCATCACGCAAATGGGCGAGCAGGCGGACTACCTGCGCTTCATGCCCGTGCATACCCCGGCCACACGTTGGCGCTGGTGGGGCGGCGTGCTGGCGGGCGGGCCGGGTTGGGTTTTGCTGGGCGTCGTCAAAATGCTGTGCGGCGTGCTTCTGGCTTACCTGGCCATCCGCAACATGGTGCCGCCGGAGCGCGCCGTCGACCCCAACCAGATGTACCTGGCCGCTTACGAGTATGTGTTCCCCAGCTACGGCATGGCGGTGGCTGCCACGGCGCTGTTCGTGGTGGTGTCTCAGCTCAAGATCAACGTCACCAACGCCTATGCCGGCTCGCTGGCCTGGTCTAACTTTTTCTCGCGCCTCACGCACAGCCACCCCGGGCGCGTGGTGTGGGTGGTGTTCAACACCCTGATCGCCTTCATGCTGATGGAGATGAATGTGTTCAAGGCGCTGGG
>JBILIK010000057.1:0-13971 GCA_044350025.1 Polaromonas sp.
CTTGGAGTTTGTCCGCGGTGGCAAGGTAGCGCTTGTGCCACAAAACGCTGGCCAGTCGCTCACGCCCACCCTGCGCGTTGGAAGCCAGATCTTGGAGGCGGTAGCACTGCACAGTGACTTGCCGCCAGCCGAACATGAGCACCGCGTGATGGCTTTATTGCGCCAGGTGCGAATGCCCGATCCGCAAGCCATGGCAATGCGCTACCCGCATGAACTATCAGGTGGCCAGCAACAACGTGTCGCGATCGCCATGGCGCTGGCGGGCGAGCCCGACGTGCTCTTGCTGGATGAACCGACCACTGGGCTGGATGTCACCACCCAGGCTCATATTCTGGCCTTATTGCGTGATATCAATCGCGAGACCCAAACGGCCATGGTCTACGTCAGCCATGATCTAGGTGCCATCGCAAGGGTGTGTGACCGTGTTGTCGTACTTTATGCCGGCGAGATGGTGCTTGCGGGCTCGGCGCGACAGGTGCTACTGAGCCCAGCGCATCCCTATGCCAGAGGCCTTCTAAACTCAATACCCAGGCTGTCCCAAAGCAGCCTGCCTGAAGCTTTGCCAGGGCGCCAACCCTTGCCCGGCGATGTGGGCGATGGTTGCTCTTTCGTTGAGCGTTGTGCCTTGGCCCAACCGAGCTGCCGCAGTGGTCGTCCGGCCCTGCAGTTTCTGCCGGACGGTGCGGTCACACGTTGCCTTTTTCATGACCGGTCTGGCGAAATGGCCTTGACACGGCCTGCCCGGACCACTGCTCTTCGAGCGGGAGCAGGTGCTACCGATGCCCTGAGCCTCAATCAAGTGGCCATCAGCTATGCGCAGGCCACTGTGATGCAGCAACTTCTTGGGCGTCGACCCGATGTGCCTCATACCGTGGCGGACATCACATTCAGCGTGGGTGCTGGCCAAACCATGGGATTGGTGGGCGAGTCAGGCAGTGGTAAGTCCAGTATTCTGAAAGCTCTTGCGGGCCTGAACCCCCCGATTGCTGGCCGCATGAGCATGGGCGCAGACCAGTCCTTGGCACCCCATGTTGACCAACGTCCTCCCGATCACTTGCGCCGGGTCCAAATGATCTTCCAGAATCCGGACGACAGCCTGAACCCGCGACATACTGTGGCGCAGATACTGGCGCAGCCTTTACGTCTTTATTTCGGTCTCTCTGGAGAAGCCTTGTACCAGCGCAGTATCCAATTGCTTGAGCGCGTACGTATGGGCGCCCACTACTTGGACCGCCTGCCCAGCCAGATGTCTGGCGGAGAAAAACAGCGTGTGGCGATTGCACGGGCTTTCGCCGCTGAGCCCGACATTGTGTTGTGCGATGAGGTAACTTCTGCCCTGGACGTCTCGGTGCAGGCTGCGGTTTTGGATCTGCTTAATGATCTCAAGCGCGATAAAGGTACGACCTATTTGTTCGTATCGCACGACTTGGCTGTGGTTCGCGCCTTGGCCGACAGTGTTGCTGTGCTCTACCAGGGGCGCCTTTGCGAGATTGGCCCTGCCGCCGAGGTTTATGCCGCCCCATTTCACCCCTATACCGAGGTTTTGCTGGGTGCAGTGCTCGAACCGGTGCCCGACATGAGCCCGATTCTGCTGGCTGAGGATATTGTGGAACTGGCGCCACCTGCTCAAGGCTGTGCGTTCCAGCGACGTTGTCCCAAAAAAGTGGGTGCGATTTGCGAGACCACCGCCCCCCCATGGCAGTTATCAGCCAGTGGACACGGCATTTGTTGTCATATTGCGCGTGATCAATTGATACCTGCAACACGTGACGCGGGCCAACATGATTGATGTGAATTCACACCATGATCCACGTCTCAACGCTGATGGTCTGATCCGCTTCGGGACTGCTGTGATGTCGGCCCTGGGCTGTCAGCCACTGATTGCTGCAGAAATCGCCGAACATCTTGTGGACGCCGACCTCTGCGGCGTTTATTCGCATGGTATCTTCCGGCTCGACTGGTACGCTGAACGAGCAGCCGCGGGCAAGTACCAGCCCTCGGCCGTTCCTCAACTGGTCATAGCCGAAGGGGGGGGCGACATGGTCGATGGCGGAAACGGTCTGGGAATGCCGGCATTTCGCATGGCGACCGACCATCTGCTTGCCCGGGTGAGTAGCAATGGCATTGCTGCCGTAGGTGTTGCCAATGTGGATCACACGGGCCGCATAGGCGCTTTCGCCCAGCGCGGGGCCGAAGCCGGCTGCCTGACCATCATGTTTGGTGGCGGCTCGCGCAAGGATTGGCCTCAGGTGGCACCTTACGGTGGTGCGCGGGGCTTTCTGCCGACCAATCCGTTTGCCTTTGCCATTCCGGCCGGCGATCGCGGCCCGGTGGTGATCGATTTCGCTACCGGCATGGCTGCTGGAGGCAAGATTTATGCGGCCAAGATGTCCGGCCGCCCTCTGGCGGAGGGCCTCTGCATCGATGCCCAAGGCCGACCCACCACCGACCCAGATGACTATTTCAACGGCGGTGCAATTTTGCCCATGGCCGGCCCCAAGGGATACGGCATGGCGCTCATAGCAGAGTTGCTTGGCGAGGCCATCCTTGGGCAGGCCATGGATGGCATGAATTGGATCTGTATCGCTATTGATCTGTCACGGTTTCGGGGGCCCTCCGCTTATCGCGCCGCGGCAGAATCTTGTTTGGCTGAATTGCGCGCTTGCCCTCCGGCACCGGGTTTTGACAGCGTGCAAGTGCCGGGCGAACGGGAGGCGGCATGTCGACAGGAGCGTCTGAGAAACGGCATTCCTATCCCGCCCAATACCCTGACCGCGCTGCGAGCCTTGGGTATTCGCTTGGGCATTGATGTGCAAGACCTTGTGGTCGCATGACTGGAGCTATCGGCTCGGGGAGACGACATCCGGCCTTCAGCTTTTCGAACCCAAAGCACAAGCCCAAGCTATTTTGCTACCCAGTAAATGCAGTCTCCGGCCCTTGTCTCATGCCGAGCATCAGCCGGGCTTGAACTACTTGACGGGCTTACATTGACGACGCCCTTGGATCAGATCTCTGGGCGTGTGCAATATCGGCCAAGCTTACGTGCCTTCGCCGTTGTGGGCGCCACCGACTCCTTGGTGCGCGGGGTCGCTTTGTCGATCTACCCGCTGCTCATGTTCCGCGCTTGGGGCGATGCGCTTGTTGTTTCTCAAATGTATTTTGCAGTCGGCGTGCTGTCGCTGCTAACCGGCTTGACGGTGCCGCTGGTGATGCGCTACCTGGCGCGACGCTGGCTGTATAGCGCGGGGGCGATGCTCTTTGTTCTATCGGCTGCAATCGGCATGGTCGGAGGTAAATTAATCACGGTCGCACTGCTGTGCCATGGGATAGCAACTGCTACGGTTTTCGTTTGTTTCAACGCCTATGTGTTGGACAACGTTGCCAAGTCAGATTTAAGTCGATTCGAGTCGCTGCGAATAATTTACGGCGGCGTGGGCTGGACGCTGGGCCCAGCCTTGGGGGTGTGGCTGCTGGGGGATTGGCACGGCGCACCCTTTGTGATTGTGGGCATGGCAGCCGCTACCATGTTGGCCGCATTCTGGTGGCTGCGCGTAGCCACTTCCCACACCTCCAGCCAAACTGAAAGAGTTGGCGGTAAGCCGTTGGCTTACCTGAGTCGGTTTTTACACCAGCCCAGATTGTTGGCGGGCTGGCTATTTGCTGTGCTGCGCTCCTGCGGTTGGTGGTTCTACACAGTCTATGTGGGAATTTATGCTTTGCAGAACGGTCTGGGAGAGCATGTCGGCGGCATTGCAAGTTCTTTGGCAAATGCAGGCTTGTTCATGGCGCCGCTGATGCTGCGCTGGATGCAACACCACTCAGTGCGTCATGCGGTGCGTACCGGCTTTGCTGCCAGCGGTACGCTGTTCATCTTGGCGGCTTTGCTGTCACCGTTCCCGCTTGCCATGGTGGCGGTATTGGTGGCTGCCTCGTTTTTTCTGGTACTCCTCGATGTCTGCGCCGGCCTGCCGTTCCTGATGTCGGTCAAGCCCTCCCAGCGCACAGAGATGTCCGCTGTTTATTCGAGCTTTCGTGACGTCTCCGGCATCCTGGCACCCGCCGTGGCCTGGCTGGTACTGCAATTTTCGCCAGTGGCGGGCGTCTTTGCGGCAGGAGGCGCGATGTTGTTGTTGGCCTGGGGCATCGCTGGATCGATTCACCCGCATTTGGGTCAGACTGGAGGCCAACTTCAAAGACCACGCTAAATTTTGATGGTAGAAATTCAAGCACAAGGTGACTTTTTTATACAGGCCTCACGCTTTACAGGTAAGTACCGGCAAGCTGAAGAACCTCACCGCCGGTGCCGATCTTGAAGCGCGCAATGCCGGCGCTGCGGGCCGTGTTGATGCCACCCAAGTCCAATACCTGTATACCGCGCTGCTGCAAAGCCGCTATGGCCTGCCAGAGCAGCAGGTTATGGGCATTGAGTTGCCGGCCTTGTTCATTGGACCAGCCGACCTGGTAAGTGGCTGCCTGACCGTGCTGTAAAAACATCATGGCGGCCACGCGTTCGCGTCCCAGGTCTGCCCGCATGGTGAGCACGGTTTTGTCGGGCTGTTTGCGCGACAAAATGTAGGCATCGAAAAAGGGCAAAGGCAAACCCGCAAAACCCCGTTGCTGGCGCTGCGCTTCTTCCTGGTCCAGCAGCCAGCGGTATTGGCCGGGGTTGCTGCCCATGCGCTGCACTTTGAGTTCGCTGGCCTCCGCTGCCACCAGGCGGTTTCGCCATTTGGCGTCCAGTCCGGCCCGCAACTCCTGGGGGCTTTGCTTTAAATCGAGCATCACAGTGGCATAGCTGGTCATAACTCGCCGCCAGGGGGACAAGCCCAGGCTGTCACTGCGTATTTCCTCGGGGGTGATCAGCACCAGCCGCAAGCCTTTGAGCGGCAAACTCTTGCGAATGCTCTTGTAAACATGGGCTTTGTCTTGGGCACTCATGGCCTGCAGCCACACCGGCCCTCTGGAGCACAGCGCCATACTGAGCACTGAGCCCCAGCGGCGCAGTATGAATTGCGCCAGCGCCACCGGTGTGCCTTCGTCTTCAACCATGGCACGCAGAACTGTCACGCCGATCATTTGCATGCTCGCGCCGTAGGCCCAGTCTTGCTGCAGGGGCGCACGGGCTTGCGAATGGGCAGCATCCCAGGTGGCGCTGTTCAGACCTTCCCAGTGCACTTTCATCTTGCTTGGCTCACTTTCATGCTGTGACTGCAGATCACTAGAATCCGGGAACAATGATGAAAAAATTAAAAGTCCTGTTTCAAGGCCGTAAAAATGACGCAGTGATGGGTTACCGCATTGCCGAGCCACGCCCGACACTGCTGGCCGCCTGCTGGGCGATGATTTACCTGGGGTTGCCGGTGCTGCTGTTGGGCATGCTGCTGGATTTGTTGCTGCAACTGATCACAGGTTACTGCAGCGGCTTCTGGTGTTTTATTTAGCCCGCGCTTTCAAGCTCGGGCCAACCGCTCACTCCACCTTGGCTTTACCCAGCAAATCACGCTGGTAAGTGCCGCGTTTGTCTTGTTTCATCTGGTCAGCAATTTGCGGCTTGACCTCGTCAAATGTGGGCAGCTTGATGTCGCGTACATCGTCCACGCGGATGATGTGAAAACCAAATTGGGTTTTCACGGCTTTGTCGGTTAACTGGCCTTTTTTAAGTGCCTGCAGTGCGGCACTGAATTCCGGCACATAGCTGCTCGGGTTGGCCCAGTCGAGGTCGCCACCTTTTGAGCCTGAGCCGGTGTCCTTGGAACGTTTTTTGGCGATGTCCTCAAACTTAGCGCCTTTTTTCAAGCTGGCAATGATGGCCGTTGCATCGGCTTCTTTGTCCACCAGGATGTGGCGCGCCTTGATCTCTTTACCGCCGTTGGCAGCGGCAAACTTGTCGTACTCTGCTTTGAGCAGCTCGTCGGTGATGGCGTTTTTCTTTTCAAACTCCTTGATCAGCTGGTTGGCCAGCACGGTCTGACGGGCCAGCTCCATTTGCGCCTTGAACTCGTCTGACGAAGACAGGCCCAGCTTATCGGCCTCTTGGGTGAACACTTCCAGTGCGATCAGATGCTGGCGCATCTGTTCCTGAACTTCAGGGGTGATGGGGCGGCCGGTGCTTTGGAGCTGCAGTGACAAGCTGTCCATGCGGGCTTTAGGAACAGCTTTGCCGTTGACGATGGCGATGTTCTGCGCCAGCGCTGCAGTTGTGCCGAGGCTGAGCAGACTGAACAGAGCAGAGGCGATGAGAACTTGTTTTTTCATGAGAAATCCTTGGAATCGAAAAGGTGAAATAAGTCGAATTGTTGAATGATTGTCGAATCTGCAGCTTGCCTGCCTGGCCGTGCCGCCAAAGTCTCAGGGCGAGTCAATGATCTCGATGGCCAGCGCATGCAGCCCCTGGTCAATAAAATTTTGCAGTGCATCATACACAAGGCGGTGGCGCGCTAAGCGGCTCTTGCCATCAAACAGCGCAGAAGCCACACGCACGCGAAAGTGCGTGCCGGCACCCTCTGCATTGGCGCCCGCATGGCCGGCGTGCGCAGCACTTTCGTCAATCACCTGCAGGGCCGTGGGTTTGAGCACGGTTTGCAGTCGCGCTTCAATGGCCGCGACAGTCGGCAAAGTCGGCGATGCACTCACGCTGCACCGTCTTTGTCTGTCACGTACTTGTTGAGGTAGATGGCTTGCACAGCGACGAAGGCGAACATCAAACCCAAGCCGCCGAAAAGTTTGAAATTCACCCAGGTGCTGGTTGAAAAACTGTAAGCCACCCAGAGGTTGATAAAGCCCATGGCGGTGAAAAACGCAACCCAGCTCAGGTTCACCCGCTGCCAAACGGCCTCAGGCAAGCGGATTTGTGCGCCCATCAGGCTTCGAATGCCGTTTTTCTTGAAGACCAGCTGACCGATCAGCAAAGCCCCGCCCATCACCCAATAGAGCACGGTGGGCTTCCACTTGATGAAGCTTTCGCTGTGAAAGTAAATGGTTGCGCCGCCAAGCAAGGAGACCAGGCCCAGGCTGACCCAAAGCATTTTGTCGACTTGGCGCCCGCTGCCTTTGAGCCAGACGATCTGCGCCATCGTGGCCAGAATCACCACCACGGTCGCCAGCAGCACCGGGGCTTCTGACGGCCCCACCACGCCACCCGCCACCATGAAGCCCAGCCATTCGGTGGCCAGGGCGGCGGCCCACTCGCGCTCGCCTTCGGCGTACTTGAACATGCCGAAGAAAAGGGCAATCGGTAAGAAGTCAAACAAAATTTTCATGGCTTAGATTATGAAGCGGGATTCGGGGATGGATTCCTGCCTGCGCAGGAATGACGGTGGTCACGGGGGAGTGAGCGGGATGACGCAGGAATGAAGTTTTTTGCGTCATCCTCGCGAATGCGGGGATCCATCTCCGGTTTTTTTACTCAGGCTTGAAACCCAGCGAGGCCGAGTTCATGCAGTAGCGCAGGCCTGTCGGAGCCGGGCCATCGTCAAACACATGGCCCAAATGTGCGCCGCAGTCGGGGCAATGCACTTCAACGCGTTGGCTGAACAGGGACCGGTCCACCTTGGTTTCGACGGCGCTGCTGTCGAGTGGTGCAAAGTAACTCGGCCAGCCTGAGCCGGATTCGTATTTGGTGGCAGCGTCAAACAGTGGTTTGTCGCAGCAGATGCAGGTGTAGATGCCGGCGGCTTTGTTGCCTTCGTATTTGCCGGTGAAAGCGCGTTCTGTGGCTTCATGGCGGGTGACTTCAAAGGCTATGGCTTCTGCGCCTTTTTCGGCAAGCAGGGCAGCCCATTCGGCATCGGTTTTTTGGATTTTGTAGTTCATGGTGCTTTCTTTATTGCTTAGATGTATTTAAGAGCTGCAACTGATCTCCAAAGAGGCGGCCCAATCGGGTGCAAAGCCGGCCATGTCTTCATGCGCCGGGTGCTCTTCAAATGGGGACTGCAATACCAGCAGCAGCTGGTTAACAACAGAGTAGTCGCGGTTTTTGGCAGCGCGTATCGCTTGCTCGCCCAGGTGGTTTCGCAAAACGTACTTGGGGTTGGTAGCGAGCATCAGGCGGGTGCTTGCTGCGCTGTCTTGCTGCTGCCGCCTCGCTGCGTAGCCGCTGGCCCAGGCATCAAAAGCGGCCCGGTCCACAAACAGATCGCGAACTGATGTCAGGCCTTCGGGGCTGTTAAAGCGGCACAAGCGGCGCCAGAAAATCGTGTGGTCGATCTGATGGACTGCCAGCAGTTTGAGCGTGCTTTCAATCAAGGCTTTGTCGTCATGTTGCCCGGCGTCATCGAGGAGACCGAGCTTGGCGCGCAGGCGCTTTTGCAGCGCCGCAGGAAAGACTGTCTTGTAAGACTCCAGCGCGGCCAGGGCGTCTTCTTGTTGCGGTATCAGCGGCAGCAGCGCCTGTCCCAGACAAAACAGGTTCCAGTAAGCGATGTTGGGCTGCCGGTTGTAGGCGTAGCGGCCTTGGCTGTCGGAGTGGTTGCAGATGTGGTCGGGCTTGAATGCATCCAGAAACTGGAAGGGACCGTAGTCAATCGTCAAACCCAGGATGCTCATGTTGTCGGTGTTCATGACGCCGTGGCAAAAGCCCACCGACTGCCATGCCGCCATGAGTTCTGCCGTGCGCTCGCTGACCGCTTGCAAAAAAGCGGCGTAGGGCTGCGCGGCATCGCGGCAGGCCGGGTAAAAGTGGTCGATGACAAAGTCGGCCAGGGTCTTGAGCTGGGCGTGCTGGTCGGTATGGCTGAAATGCTCAAAGTGGCCAAAGCGGATGAAGCTGGGCGCGCTGCGGGTGACCACGGCGGCGGTTTCTATGTCTTCGCGAAGTACCTTGTCATCAGAGCCGCTCAGGCACAGCGCTCGCGTGGAGGGTATGCCCAGCCCGTGCATGGCTTCCGAGCACAAATATTCACGGATAGAACTGCGCAGCACCGCCCGGCCGTCGCCCATTCGGGAGTAGGGCGTGAGCCCGGCGCCCTTGAGTTGCAGCTCTACGCCGCCCTGCGGGGTTTGCAACTCACCCAGCAGGGTGGCCCGGCCGTCACCGAGCTGGCCGGCCCATTGGCCGAACTGGTGGCCGCTGTAGACGCTGGCGATCGGCTGGGCACCGGCCAGGAGCTGGTTGCCGGTCAAGGCTTGCAAGGCTTGCACCGAGGCCAACCAGGACTGGTCCAAGCCCAGTTCCCGAGCCAGTGCCTCGTTGCGGCTGATCCAGTAAGGCTCTTTGAGCGGGTGCAGGTCTTGCGCTGTGGCAAAAACCGGCCCCAAGCTGGCAAAACGGTTATTCCAGCGCAGAGTGGCAAGGGCGGGCGCACTGCTCTGGTCGGTGGCGGTCAAAGTCATGCGTGTATTGTCTATGACAGCTTCAAGCCCTGTGCAAACTCGGGCATTCCCGCATGGCCGGCGCGGCTGACTGCGGCATGATGCGGCTTAACTTGAAATGGAGACTCGACATGCTGGGCTTAATGCAGGACCAACCGCTGCTGATTTCAAACCTGATTGATTTCGCAGAACGCCATCACGCTGACGTTGAAATCGTCTCGCGCCGTGTTGAGGGCGATATTCACCGCTACACCTACAAAGACGCTGCCGGTCGCGCACGCCAGGTGGCCAATGCACTGGACGCCATGGGGCTGCAATTCAGCGACCGGGTCGCTACACTGGCCTGGAACGGCTACCGCCACTTTGAGCTTTACTACGGTGTCAGCGGTTCGGGCCGGGTGTTGCACACCATCAACCCGCGTCTGCACCCCGACCTGATTGCCTGGATTGCCAATCACGCTGAAGACCAGGTGCTGTGCTTTGACATGAGTTTTCTGCCGTTGGTGCAGGCCGTTCACAGCAAGTGCAGCACCATCCGGCACTACGTGGCCCTGTGCGATGCTGACAAGCTGCCGGCCGATTCTGGCATTCCCGGCTTGATGAGCTACGAAGCCTGGATAGGCGGGCAATCCAACACCTACCAATGGCCGGTCTTTGATGAAAATTCAGCGTCGAGCATGTGCTACACCAGCGGCACCACCGGCAATCCCAAAGCGGCCTTGTACAGCCACCGCTCGACCACGCTGCACGCCTATGCCGCAGCCTTGCCCGACGTGATGAGCCTGTCTGCGCGGGATGCCGTCTTGCCCGTGGTGCCCATGTTTCACGTCAACGCCTGGGGCATTCCATACTCTGCCTCGCTCACCGGCACCAAGCTGGTGTTTCCCGGCCCGGCGCTGGACGGCAAGTCGATTTACGAGCTGATTGAGTCCGAGAAGGTCACCTATGCCGCCGGCGTGCCCACCGTCTGGCAAATGCTGCTGGGCCACATGAAGCCGGCCGGCCTGAAGTTTTCAACGCTCAAGCGCACGGTGATTGGCGGCTCGGCCTGCCCGCCGGCCATGATCGCCGCCTTCAATGACGACTACGGTGTCGAGGTACTGCACGCCTGGGGCATGACGGAGATGAGCCCGCTGGGTACCTTGTGCACGCTCAAAAATAAGCACCAGGACTTGCCCGAAGCCGACAAAATGAAGATCCGCCTGAAGCAAGGGCGCTCGATTTTTGGCGTGGACATGAAAATTGTTGATCCCGACGGCAATAACTTGCCCTGGGACGGTAAAACCTTTGGCGACCTGCATGTCAAGGGGCCGTGGGTGGTGCGGGCGTACTTCAAAGGCGAGGGCGGAGACCCGCTGGTCAACGGCTGGTTCCCCACGGGCGACGTGGCTACCATCGACGCCGATGGCTACATGCATATCACCGACCGCAGCAAGGACGTGATCAAGTCGGGCGGCGAATGGATCAGCTCGATCGACGTTGAAAACATCGCCGTGGCCCACCCCGCCGTGGCCATGGCTGCCTGCATTGGCGTGGCGCACCCCAAGTGGGACGAGCGGCCCATCATTGCGGTGGTCAAAAAGCCGGGCACCGAGCTCAGCCGCGAAGAATTGCTCAAGTTTTACGAGGGCAAGACCGCCAAATGGCAGATCCCTGACGATGTTGTCTTTGTGGACGCCATTCCGATTGGCGCGACCGGCAAAATGCTCAAAACCCGCTTGCGCGAACAGCTCAAGGACTACAAACTGCCTTAAGTCGCCGCCGGGGCTGCGCAGTCCTTGCATTGGCCGTACAGCGTGAGATCATGGTTTTCGACCGTGAAGCCTGCGGGTGCCAGCCTGGACATGTCACCCGGGCAGGCGTGCACATCAAATACCCGTTGGCACTGTGTGCACTGAAAGTGGTGATGGTGCTTATGGCCGGCGATTTCAAAGCGCGGGTTGTCACCCGGCAGGCGTACCTCTTGCAGGACGGCTTCTTCAACCAGCGACTTGATGTTGCGGTACACCGTCGCGATACCCAAACCTGGCACCTCGGTTTGCGCTGCGTCTAGCACTTCCTGCGCTAGCAGGGGGCGGTTTGCCACTGCGATGGCGTCTCGGATGGCTGTTCGCTGTCGTGTGTTTCTTTCCATACTTTGAGCGTAACTGAGTTGTAGCTTACTGCTTTTAATTGATAATGCCATATCATTATCATCTTAATCCAAGCAATTTCAATCAAAAAAAGGAAGCACGAGCATGAGCACCCAACAACACAAAATCACCCGATGCGCCCTGCTGGTGCTGGCCCTGACCGCCAGCGGCGCAAGCCACGCGGATGGTGATCATGGCTGGGAGTTTGGCGCCGTGCTGGACGCGGGCATGAGCTCAAAACCGCTGGCCGTCGGCACGCGTGACAAAGGCTTGCAATTGGGACACAGCGACTTGACGCTGTCGGGACCACTTGGCAAGAACTTCCAAGGACAGCTGACAGCCACCTTCGAAACAGAAGGCGGTCAATTGCAAAAAACGATCGAAGAAGCGTGGTTGGAGACCAAGGCCTTGCCCTATGGTCTGCAAGCACGCGGCGGACGATTTGCCTCGCAAATCGGTTACCTGAACCAGCAGCATCCGCATGCAGACGATTTTGTTGAGCGCCCTTTGCTCTACCGCGCGTTTTTTGGCGGCCACTGGAACGATGACGGGCTGCGCTTGAACTGGACCGCAGCGACCGACATGTACTTGATGCTGGGCATGGAAGGTTTTCGCGGCAAACGATTTATCGCAGACGTTATCAACACCCCAGGTCAGGTGGGTATGACAACCTGGGTGGCCAAGCTGGGCGATGACCTGAGCCGCTCGCAAAGCTGGCAACTGGGTTTGTCTCACATTCGCAATGAACGCGAAGCTCTGGTGGAAGAGCATGTCGAGGGAGAAGCGCACGCGCATGCGCATGGCGCCCAGTTCACCGGCGGCAAGACCTGGATGATGGACGCCACCTGGAAATGGGCACCGAATGGCAACAACCGCGATCAGCAGGTTAGGCTGACTTTTGAGACCGCCCGCATCTATGCCCACAACACCGACGTATCTGGTGACATGCACCGCGCCCATGCACTGGCGCTGGCCTGGCGCCTGAACCCCAACTGGGAAGTTGGCGCGCGAACCGACTGGCTGCGCGTGAATGCGCCGGACGATGAATCCCGTTTGCGCGAGCACGCCCTGATGCTGGCCTGGAAGCCTTCGCACATGCAAACGCTTCGCCTGCAGTACACCACCCAGCGCGGCGCCACCGGTGACGCATTCCTCGACGCCAGCAAGCGCTCTGTCCAGCTGCAGTACGTGCTGGCCTTTGGAGCCCACGGTGCGCACGCTTTTTAAATGGCGTCGCCGGGTAGCCGGCTTGCGGATGGTGTCTGTCACTTTGATGGGAATGTGGATGGCCGGCCCGGCGGCGGCCTTCACCGTGTTTGCCTGTGAACCTGAATGGGCCGCGCTGACCCGCGTGATGTTGCCCGACGCCCGGGTGCATGTGGCAACGCATTCATTGCAAGACCCGCACCACATTGAAGCCAGGCCGGCACTGATTGCCCAGTTGCGCCAGGCCGATTTGGCGGTTTGCACCGGGGCTTCACTCGAGGCCGGCTGGTTACCCAAGCTTTTGCAGCGCTCCGGCAACGCACGGGTGCAGGATGTGCTGTTCGCCTCAGACCACGTGAACATGATCGACCCGCAGCCGGGTGCCATCGGCACGCCCTGGGCCGGTGATGTTCACGCAGAAGGCAACCCGCATGTGCATCTGGATCCACGCAACCTGTTGCTGGTGGCCAATGCACTGGCCGCCCGATTGCAAGTGCAGATCCCCGCGCAGAAAGCGGCCATCGAGCAACGCCGTGCCGCTTTTGAAATGCGCTGGAAAAGCCATCTGACCCAGTGGCAGCAGCGCGCCATGCCCCTGCGCGGACGCCAGGTGGCGGCGCAGCACACCACCTTTGGTTACCTGTGGGACTGGCTGGGCATCCAGCAGACAGCCGACCTGGAACCCAAGCCCGGAATGGCGCCCACGCCCGGCCACTTGCAACGCTTGCTTTCGGGTCTACAGGCCAAGCCGCCGATGGCCGTGGTGGTGGCCGGCTACCAGGACTCGCGGCCGGGAAAATGGCTTACCGGTCAGCTGGGCAGCAGCGTGCCACTGCTGGTGCTGCCGGCCACGGTGAGCGAGGACGCCGACGCCGCGGGCCTTGTGCTTTGGATAGACAACATGTTGAACAGCTTGCTCGGCGTGGCCCGGCCATGAGTTTCGATGCCTGGTTCTGGAGCCCGTTACTGGCCTTGTTGCTGGGGGTGCTGGCCCTGGCCCCGCTGGGCGAGCAGGTACTGGCCCGGGGTGTGGTGTTTATAGACCTGGCCGTGGCGCAAGCCGCCGCCGCTGCGGCCCTGTGGGTGACGGCACTGGTGAGTCACCCGAACTGGCTGCTTACGCAGTTGCTGGCCAGCGCGGGTGCGCTGCTGTGCGCAGGCGGGGTGGCCTGGCTGGCCAGGCGCTGGCCCGTGCAGCGCGAGGCGCTGATCGGTTTGCTTTATGTGGCCGGTGCCAGTCTGGCGCTGCTGGGAGCCAGCCAGGACCCGCACGGGCGTGAGCTCCTGAGTCAATTGCTGGCTGCTGATGTGCTGTGGGCCGGCT
>JBILIK010000058.1:0-13798 GCA_044350025.1 Polaromonas sp.
TGAACACCATTGGCTGCAAAGCTACGCTGCGGACGTTCCTGTTTTGGTGGTGGGCAATCTGGTGGCCGGTGGCGCTGGCAAGACACCCCTGGTCATGGCCATGGTGCAGCACCTGCAGGCCGCAGGCAGACGTCCCGGTGTGGTCTCGCGCGGTTATGGACGGCTTGGCCAGACTTGTCTGGAAGTGCTGCCGCATTTGTCGGCAGAATTGTGTGGCGATGAGCCGCTGTTGATCAAGCAGCGTACCGGCGCGCCGGTTTTTGTAGCCCATCGCCGCAGCGACGCGCTGCAGGCCCTGCTGGCGGCCCATCCTGACACAGACGCAGTGATTTGCGACGATGGCTTGCAGCATTACGCCTTGCGTCGCGATCTGAATATTGCAGTCTTTGATGACCGCGGCGTTGGCAACGGCTGGCTGCTGCCAGCCGGCCCGCTGCGTGAAGTCTGGCCGCAGCCTCAACCGCCTTTGCCTGCTAAGGGCCCGCAATCTGTAGCGCCAGTGCATCTGCTGCTGCACACAGGCCGTCAGCCTGCATTTGCCGGCTTCCAGTCCAACCGTAGTTTGGCGCGCGAGGCGCTGGCCGCTGACGGCACCCGGGTGCCGCTACAAAGCCTGCAAGACGAAGACCTGATAGCAGTGGCGGCCATTGCCAACCCCGGCGTATTTTTTGACATGTTGCGCCAGCAGGGCCTAAGGCTTACCCGAACGCTGGCCCTGCCGGACCATGATGCATTGTCAGGCGCTCCCCTGTGGAACCAGCGTCAGCGTCTTCTGTGCACTGAAAAAGACGCTGTCAAACTGTTTGCGCTCTACCCGCAAGCCGGCCTGATGTTGCTGGCTGTGCCTTTGGTCTTTACACCGGAGCCGGATTTTTTCAAGGCCTTGGACGAGCGCCTTCGCCCCTTGCTTTCTCCATTACCATCAAGCCATGGACACCAAACTTCTTGAACTGCTGGTCTGCCCCGTGACCAAAGGCCCGCTTGAGTACCAACGCGACAAGCAAGAGCTGATTTCCCGTAGCGCCCGCCTGGCTTATCCGGTGCGCGATGGCCTGCCCGTGATGCTCGAAAACGAAGCCCGTGTTCTGAGCGACGAAGAGCTCGGACTTTGAACACGCCTGTCAAGCCGACC
Source organism: Polaromonas sp. (assembly GCA_044350025.1). Classification (GTDB taxonomy): domain Bacteria; phylum Pseudomonadota; class Gammaproteobacteria; order Burkholderiales; family Burkholderiaceae_C; genus Polaromonas. The sequence goes on from JBILIK010000058.1 coordinate 1,133, forward strand.
GACGGCGAAGCCTTGCGGTTTACGGTTTTGATACCGGCCCGCATGGCTTCGACCCGCCTGCCGAACAAGCCCCTGGCCGATATCAACCGGCTACCAATGGTCGTGCGGGTCGCTAAGCGTGCAGCGCTCAGCAGCGCCGCCCAGGTGGTGGTGGCTACAGACAGCCCGGCGATTGTCCAAGCCTGCGAAGAGCATGGCGTGCGCGCAGTGCTCACGCGCGCCGATCACCCCAGCGGCAGCGACCGCCTGGCCGAAGCTTGTACGCTGCTGAGTTTGCACGCTGACGAGGTGGTGGTCAATGTTCAGGGTGACGAACCGCTGATCGACCCGGCCCTGATCAACGCCGTGGCCAGGCTGCTCCAAGATCGCCCGGATTGCGCCATGAGCACGGCAGCCCATGCCATAGAGCAACTGGCCGATTACCTCAACCGCAACATTGTCAAAGTCGTCCTCGATTCACGCAACACCGCCCTTTACTTCAGCCGCGCACCCATCCCCTTGGGCCGCGACTTTGAGGGCACCGACTGGTGGGATGCATCAAGCATGCCGCCGCCACTGCGGCATGTGGGTATTTACGGCTACCGCAGCGGGTTTTTGTGCGAGTTTCCGACCCTGCCGCAGGCGCCCATTGAGCAACTCGAATCCTTAGAGCAGTTACGCGCACTTTGGCACGGTCACCGCATCGCGGTACACATCACGCAAAACCCGCCCGGTATGGGTGTAGACACCCCCGAAGACCTGGCACGGGTGCGCAGTTTACTGGCCGACCCATCCTGACCCCTCGCAGGCAAGGATTGACCAGACAGTCAGCAATTTTCCAGGGCCTGCATGCTATCCTTGCGACGATAAACGGGCCATCTTCGAGGCCAATTAGAACGAGACAACGAAGGCTTGCGCAAAGCGGCCGGGCGCAGATTTACCTGAAAGCGAGGACAAGCATGAGACTGATATTACTGGGCGCCCCGGGCGCTGGCAAAGGCACACAAGCCACCTTCATTTGCCAGAAATACAGCATTCCTCAAATCTCCACGGGTGACATGCTGCGCGCCGCTGTCAAGGCCGGAACGCCGCTGGGCGTGCAAGCCAAAAAAGTCATGGATGCAGGGGGTCTGGTCAGCGATGACCTGATCATCAACCTGGTTAAAGAGCGCATCACGCAAGCAGATTGCGCCAAGGGTTTTTTATTTGACGGCTTTCCACGAACCATCCCGCAAGCTGACGCCATGAAGTCGGCCGGGGTCAAGCTTGATTACGTGCTGGAAATTGACGTGCCTTTCGAGGCCATCATTGAGCGCATGAGCGGACGCCGATCGCATGCCGCCTCAGGGCGCACCTACCATGTCAAGTACAACCCGCCCAAAACCAGCGGTGTGGACGACGTCACGGGCGAGCCCCTGATCCAGCGCGAAGACGACAAAGAAGAAACCGTGCGAAAGCGCCTGGAGGTCTACAGCGCCCAGACCCGACCACTGGTGGACTACTACGCCAATTGGGCCCAAAAAGATGCGGCCCTTGCACCGCGATACCGCGCCATCAGCGGCATCGGCAGCGTGGACGAAATAACCGCACGCGCATTCAAAGCACTGGCAGACTGAGCGCCCTCAGCGCTTTGCGCTGCAAACATCAACTCGATTGCATGAGTGCCAGCATCAAAGCGATGCGGGCTTTGGCAGAGTTCAAACCGGGAGCGGCCGGCAGCGCATCATGTGCCCCTTCGAGGATGCGGCCCTCCGTGCAACGGGTAGCACGCAGCACTTTGACCCCTTGTGCCATGGCCTCCAGCAAGGCCGCTTCCAGGTCCTGGTGAACCGTACCGTTGCCGGTGGTGCTCACCACCAAGCCCTGCACACCGGCCTCAACCAGAGCTCTGACCACCCAACCATCGGCCCCGGCATGGCTCATCACCACCTCCACACGTGGCCAGCGGGTGTCGGTAAGTCGACCAAGCAAGGCAGCCCTGCCCTCCAGCAAACCGGTCGATGCATGCGGCCAGGGCCTTAACTGGCGCAACCGGCCCTCTTCGACATAAGCAATCGGTCCGGCGTCGCCGGCACTAAAAGCGTTCAGGCGGTAAGGATGAATTTTTTGCACATCTTCTGCGCCAAACACCGCACCGGCACATACAACGCTCACACCGCCAGCCCCCGGACTCACCGCTACGGCCAGCGCGTCCATCAGATTTTGCGGGCCGTCGGGCACCAGGGCTGTGGCCGGGCGCATGGCACAGGTCAGCACCACGGGTTTGGACGGCATCAGAAGCGCGTGCAGAAAGTAAGCTGTCTCTTCTAGCGTGTCGGTACCGTGGGTGATGAGTACCGCCTGCACTTCTGACTGTGAGAGGTGGTGTGCCACGCGCTGAGCCAGCTTGACCCAGACCTCAAAACCCATGTCCTTGCTGTCGATTTGTGCCAGCTGTTCGACCATAAACCGATCAGCGCCGCCAACCATCGCGGCAGTCGGTAAACCTGCCAGCAAATCAGCCACCCCCAGCTGCCCGGCGGTGTAGCCGGTATGGTCCAGTGCACTGGCTGCAGCTCCGGCAATGGTGCCGCCGGTGCCCAAAATCACTATTTTTTGACCCATTGCTTGCAAACTTTCAAAAACTGGATAAAAATACAGTTACTGTTTATTAGAACAGTGCTGTCAAAAGCCCGGCACACAACACAGTAGGCGAACGAAAACTTCAACAGGAGCCATGCCATGACCATTCTCAGCGACATTTCCCGACTGGCCGAAGGACCCAAACTCACGGCACGGCAGCAACAGATCCTCGAGCTGATTCAAAGCGCCATCGCCCGCACCGGCGCGCCCCCTACGCGCGCAGAAATTGCCAGCGAACTGGGTTTCAAGTCTGCCAACGCCGCCGAAGAGCATCTGCAAGCTCTGGCTCGCAAAGGCGCCATCGAATTGGTCAGCGGCACTTCACGCGGCATCCGACTTCGCAGTGACACCCTGCGCTCACTCAATGAGTCACGCAACAAACAGTTTTCCCTGCCCTTGCCAAGCCTGGCCCAGCTCGCCCTGCCCCTGGTGGGCCGGGTTGCCGCCGGCAGCCCTATTCTCGCGCAGGAGCACATTGAGCAAACCTATTACTTTGAGTCCAGTTTGTTTCAGCGCCAGCCCGACTACCTGCTCAAGGTACGCGGCATGAGCATGCGCGACGTCGGCATCATGGACGGCGACCTGCTGGCCGTCCAACAAAATAGAGAAGCTCGCAACGGTCAAATCGTGGTGGCGCGGCTCGGTGATGAAGTCACCGTCAAGCGGCTGCGCCGGACTAAAAACCATATTGAACTCTTACCAGAAAACCCGGACTTCGAGACCATCATCGTGCAGCCCGGGGAACCCTTTGAGATTGAAGGCCTGGCCGTCGGCCTGATCCGCAACACCATGCTGATGTAACTCTGCAGCAAAAACACATTCACCCAAAAATTTTCGCGCCAGGTGGCGGGCGTCGGGTTCTGATGAGGAACCCACACCCTGGTGTTGAGAATCCGTGGCCTCTGGCCCTTTAGAAATCCTGCCTGTGTCATCACTCAATTGGAGTCATCATGGGAACCACTGCTTCATTTTCTTCGGGTCATCTTGCCGGTCTGTGGGCGCCACTGCACGGTTTTTTAAGCTGGTTTGTGGCCGCTCCAGCAAAACTCCAGCTGTCTGAAGAACGCTACGTTCAAAAAAAAGCTGGCAAAAGCACGGCGGGTATCGCCAAGCCGGCTCAACAGCGGCCGGTCCTGGGGTCCAAACCCCTGACCTGCTTTCAGGCGCGTACCCACGCTGCGCAAGGTCATGCGGCATCGCGTTTGCGGGTTTTGCGCGAGTTTGAACCCGGCGCAAGTCCGGCCTGTGCCGGTCGCATGGTGATCACGGGTCGCATGGCCGACGTTTGCGCTGAACTCGAACGCATGAGTCAGACACAGCGCGCTCATTGAAGCCGGGAGAGTCGGGCCGGGCGTCTGAACACCAGCTCTGAAATTTCAGGCTGTCCGCCCCGGCTGCCTCTTCGGCTTGCAGGCACAATATCAGTATGAATATTGTGATTCTTGATGACTACCAGGACGCCGTTCGCAAGCTGCAATGCGCCTCCAAACTCGACGCCTACCAGGCAAAGGTTTACACGAACACCGTCAAAGGCATAGGCCAGCTATCGGTTCGCCTGAAAGACGCAGACGTGGTCGTTTTAATCCGTGAGCGCACGCACATGCCGCGCACATTGATTGAAAAACTACCCAAGCTCAAACTGATCGTGCAGACCGGCAAAGTCGGTGACCACATTGATGTGGCCGCTTGCACGGAACGCGGCATTGTGGTGGCAGAAGGTGCGGGCTCTCCCATTGCTCCGGCAGAAATGACCTGGGCGCTGATCATGACGGCAACTCGTCGCCTGCCCCAGTACATCGCCCACCTTAAGCATGGCGCCTGGCAACAGGCCGGCCTGAAGTCGAGCTCGATGCCGGTTAACTTTGGTTTAGGCACCGTGCTCAAAGGCAAAACGCTGGGAGTCTGGAGTTACGGAAAAATCGGCAAGCTCATAGCCGGCTACGGTCGCGCATTTGGCATGCGTGTGCTGGTTTGGGGTCGGGATGCCTCCCGTGAACAGGCCCTGGCCGACGGATTTGAAATGGCTGAGAACAAAGCTGATTTTTTTGCCCAGTCTGACGTACTCACCTTGCATTTGCGTCTCAATGATGCCACCCGGGGCATTGTCACCTTCGAGGACCTGTCGCTCATGAAAGCCACGGCCCTGCTGGTCAACACTTCACGCGCGGAATTGATCGAGCCTGACGCTCTGGTTACCGCCCTCAACAGGGGACGACCTGGCATGGCCGCAGTGGACGTTTTTGAGTCTGAGCCGATCTTGCAGGGCCACTCTTTGCTGCGACTCGAAAACTGCATTTGCACACCCCACATCGGCTATGTCGAGCAAGAAAGCTATGAGCTTTACTTCGGTGCTGCATTTGACAATGTTGTGAACTTCATCAAAGGCACACCGACGAACATTGTGAATCCTGGCGCGCTCCAGGTTCGCCGCTAAAGCATGCCCACGCGCTACAAAACCATCGCTGTCGTCGGTGCCGGCGCCATGGGTCAGGGCATAGCCCAAATCGCTGCTCAGGCCGGCAGCCAGGTCAAGTTGTTCGACCAAGACCCCCATGCCAGCACCCGGGCCCGCGAATTGATATCCGGCCAATGGGACAAGCTGGTGGCCAAGGGCAAGATGGATGCCGCAGCAGCAGCAGCCTGTGTTGCGCGGCTGGCGCTGCCCGCCACGCTGGCCGAGCTGAGCGACTGCGAGTTGGTGATTGAAGCAATCGTCGAGCGACTTGAGGTTAAAAAAGTCCTCTTTACTGAGCTGGAGTCCATCGTGTCGGCCCAGGCTGTGATGGTCACCAACACCTCCTCTTTGTCAGTCACGACGATTGCCGCCGGCCTGAAGCACAGTGAGCGCTTTGCCGGTTACCATTTTTTCAATCCGGTGCCGCTGATGAAAGTGGTCGAGGTCATCCGCGGCCTGAAAACCAGCGCCGAATGCTGCGAGGGGCTGACGCAATACGCCCGTCAAATGGGTCACACCCCCGTGCAGGCGCAAGACACGCCGGGCTTTATCGTCAACCACGCCGGGCGCGGTTACGGCACCGAAGCGCTGCGCATCGTGAGTGAAGGCATTGCCGATTTCGCCACCATTGACCGCATACTGAAAGACCAGGCCGGCTTCAAGCTCGGCCCTTTTGAATTGATGGACCTGACCGCGCTGGACGTCTCGCACCCGGTGATGGAATCCATCTACCACCAGTACTACGAAGAGCCGCGCTACCGCCCCAGCGTCATCACGGCGCAGCGGCTGGCCGGCGGCCTGCTGGGCAGAAAAACCGGCGAAGGTTTTTACCGCTATGCCAACGGCGTGGCCGAATGGCCAACCGAGCCCCCTGCGCCCGTCGTCACCGACATGCCGCCGGTCTGGGTCTCGCCGCGCGCCTCGCGCCGTGCTGAACTCCTGCTGCTTTTAAAAACCCTGGGCGCCACCATCGAGACCGGCGCCTCACCGTCAATGAGCGCCCTGACACTGGTAGCGCCTTTAGGCTTTGACATCACCACCGTGGCCGTGGTTGAGCGGCTGGACCCGGCGCGCACCGTGGGCATCGACATGCTGATCGACGATGCGCAAACCAAACGCCGCGTGCTGGCCACCAACCCGGCCACCCGTCCCGACATGCGCGACGCCGCCCATGCGCTGTTTGCCCGCGACGGCAAGGCCGTCAGCGTAATTCGCGACAGCGGCGGCTTTGTGACGCAGCGCGTGGTCGCCCACATCGTCAACATCGCCAGCGACATCTGCCAGCAAGGCGTTTGCAGCCCGCAAGACCTGGAAACCGCTGTCACCCTTGGGCTGGGTTATCCGCAAGGGCCGCTGGCCATGGGCAATCTGTACGGCCCGACCAACGTCCTCGAAGTTTTGTTCAACATGCAAACCGTTTATGGGGATCCGCGCTACCGGCCTTCACCCTGGCTGCGTCGTCGCGGCGCCATCGGTCTGAGTCTGCTGCAAGAGGAAAGCTGAGATGGCAGGCGCCCTGAAAAGCACCAGCGAAGGCAGTACGCTGATCCTGACGCTCAGCAACCCGGAGCATCGCAACGCACTGGGCCCCGAAATCTATGCCGCCGGTGTCGAAGCGCTGAATGCGGCTGAAAACAACTCCGAAATCCGCAGCGTTGTGATCACCGGGGAAGGGAACACATTTTGTGCCGGCGCTGACCTGCTCAGACTGCAGGCCAATCGGCAAAAACCGGCAGAAGTTCAGGCGCAAAGTATCGAGGCCTTGCACAGCTGGGTGGACTCTATCCGAACCTTCCCCAAACCGGTCATCGCTGCCGTTGAAGGCGCTGCCGCGGGTGCCGGTTTTTCGCTGGCGCTGGCCTGCGATTTCGTGGTGGCAGCCGAGAACGCTGTGTTCGTCATGGCGCACAGCACAGTCGGCCTGTCGCCCGATGGCGGCGGCAGCTGGGCGCTTGCGCGCGCCCTGCCGCGCACCGTGGTCGCCCGCTTGTTGATGCTGGGCGAGCGTATACCAGCGGCGCAGCTGCACGCCCTGGGTCTGGTCCATGGGCTGGTACCGGTCGCAAACGCCCTGTCGGCCGCTTTGCAACTGGCGGAGCAGCTCAATGAAAGGGCTCCCAACGTGCTGGCCAGCATCAAAGATCTACTCAATGATGCCCAGGCTCATACGCTGAGCGAGCAACTGGCGAGCGAGCGAGATCACTTTGTAAAAAACCTGCACCACCGCAACGCCGGCGAAGGCATAGAGGCTTTTTTACAAAAACGCAAACCCCGCTTTTTTTAAGGCAGCAGTTCTGCGCCCGCAGCTGAGTCATGAGCAACTTTGATCATTTCATAGGCACCCGCGAAGTCAGCGGGTCACATGCTTTTGACATTCCCGCTTTAGGAACTTACCTGTCGCAGCATTTAGAAGGCTTCCAAGGCCCGCTGACGGTACAAATTTTCAAAGGCGGTCAGTCCAACCCCACCTACAAACTGATCACCCCAGGGCGCGCCTATGTGATGCGCACCAAGCCGGGCCCGGTGGCCAAGCTGCTGCCCTCGGCGCACGCTGTCGAGCGAGAGTTCAAGGTCATGCAAGGACTGGCTGGCACCGATGTACCGGCGCCCCGCATGCACTGCCTGTGCGAAGACGAGTCGGTCATCGGCAGGGCTTTTTTCATCATGGAATTTGTCGAAGGCCGGGTTCTTTGGGACCAGTCACTGCCCGGCATGACAAAGGTCGAACGCGCCGAAATTTACGACGAAATGAACCGCGTTATCAGCGCTTTGCACCGCGTGCCGTTTGCAGAGCGTGGACTGGCCGGTTACGGCAAACCGGGCAATTATTTTGAGCGCCAGATCGGCCGTTGGAGCAAGCAGTACAGCGCCTCCATCACGCAGCCCATCGACGAGATGGACCAGCTCATGGCCTGGCTGCCGGCCCATGTGCCAGCGGCGGCGATGGACCCTGGCATGGTCTCCATCGTGCACGGCGACTTCAGACTTGATAACCTGATTTTTCACCCCACAGAGCCGCGCGTGCTTGCAGTTCTGGACTGGGAGCTCTCAACCCTGGGGCATCCGCTGGCCGATCTGAGTTACCACTGCATGGGCTGGCACATTCCCCCTGGCACATTTCGCGGCATCGGCGGATTGGACTTGCCAAGCCTGGGTATTCCGACAGAAGCTGAGTACGTGCGGCGTTACTGTGAGCGTACCGGGTTGAGTACGCCCGAGGCGGTTTTGAACGACTGGGATTTTTACCTCGCCTACAACCTGTTTCGCATGGCTGCGATTTTGCAAGGCATTGCCAAGCGTATCGAAGCGGGCACCGCTGCAAGTGCGCAGGCCGTGGCCTCTGCCGCAGGTGCAGGGCCGCTGGCCCAGATAGCATGGCGCTTTGCGCAGCAAAGTCAGCGCTGACCGTCTGCAACCCGATTGGCTTTGTACTAAAGTCAATCCTTTTTGTGCACTACATCAGGAAACACCATGATCAAGGTTTACTCATGGGCCACGCCCAACGGCCACAAGGTCCACATCATGCTCGAGGAGTGCGGTCTGCGTGAAGGCCGCGATTGGCAGGCCATCCCGGTCAATATCGGCAAGGGTGATCAATTTAAGCCCGAGTTTCTGGCCATCAGCCCGAACAACCGCATTCCCGCCATCGTGGACCCGAATGGTCCGGACGGCAAACCCATTTCACTGTTTGAGTCGGGCGCCATCTTGCTTTATCTGGCGGCCAAAACCGGCAAGTTTTTACCCAAAACAGACCGGCTGAAATACCAGGTGCTGCAATGGCTGATGTTCCAAATGGGCGGCGTCGGGCCCATGCTCGGGCAAACACATCATTTTCGGATTTATGCACCTGAAAAAGTCGAGTACGCGATCAACCGCTACACCAACGAAACCAAGCGCCTTTACGGCGTGATGGACAAGCAACTCTCCGGCCATAAATTCATCGCCGGCAATCAATACACCATTGCCGACATGGCCATCTTCCCCTGGCTGCGCAACTGGGCCAACCAGGGCATCGACTGGGCCGACTACCCGCACCTCAAGCGCTGGTTTGACCTGATCGCCGCTCGCCCGGCAGTTCAACGCGGTGTAGAGGTGTTGACCGCCCTGCGCCCCCCTGTGAACGACGCACAAGCCAAAGAAATCCTGTTTGGCAAAACCCAGCTGGTGCGCCGCTGAGCGCACCAAAAAAACGAAATCGGGTAAAAACCGGTCTTATCGGGCTATAATTTGAGACTTGTCGGAGTGTGGCGCAGTCTGGTAGCGCACCTGGTTTGGGACCAGGGGGTCCAAGGTTCGAATCCTTGTACTCCGACCAAAAAAACCTTAAAAAAGCCCACTAATGTGGGCTTTTTTTCGTCTGCACGGCTCTTGATAGGCCGGCATCCACCTTTTCAGACGGGAACAGCCACCAGGTCGTGGCCTTGGTTTCCCACAATCCGGGCCCGGGTGAACTCACCGACTTTCAGGGTCTTGCTGATCTTTTCGGGCGGCAGCAATTTGACAGTGCCGTCAATTTCCGGCGCATCCGCGTAGCTTCGACCAATACCGCCCTTGCGGCCCAACGCCGGCGCGGAATCGACCAGTACTTGCATGGTAGCGCCCACGCGCTCACGCAGCTTTTGGCTGGAGACCTCTTCAGCCACCGCCATGAAACGGGCGCGCCGCTCTTCGCGTATTTCTAAAGGCAGCATGCCGGGAATCTCGTTGGCAGCCGCGCCTTGGACCGGGCTGTAAGCAAAGCAGCCGGCACGGTCAATGCGGGCTTCGCGCATGAAGTCGAGCAAATGATCAAACTCGGCTTCGGTCTCCCCCGGAAAACCCGCAATAAAGGTGCTGCGGATGACGATCTCAGGGCACATCTCGCGCCAGCGAGCAATGCGTTCGAGGTTTTTCTCGCCGCTGGCGGGTCGCTTCATGCGCTTGAGCACATCCGGGTGGCTGTGCTGCAAGGGCACGTCCAGGTAAGGCAGCACCAGGCCAGTGGCCATCAGCGGAATCACCTCGTCCACGCTCGGATAGGGGTAAACGTAATGCAGGCGTACCCAGGCGCCATAGGGCTCGGCCAACTCGCCAAGCGTCTTGACCAGCTCCAGCATGCGCGTCTTGACGGGCTTGCCGTCGTAAAAACCGGTGCGGTATTTGACGTCCACACCGTAAGCCGAGGTGTCCTGGCTGATCACCAGCAGCTCTTTGACGCCGCCTTCAAACAGCGCACGGGCTTCGCCCAGCACATCACCGATCGGGCGTGACACCAGGTCGCCGCGCATCGACGGAATGATGCAGAAGGTGCAGCGGTGGTTACAGCCTTCGCTGATCTTGAGGTAGGCGTAATGCCGCGGGGTGAGCTTGATGCCGGCAATACCAAAAGAGTTGGGCACCAGATCAACAAAGGGGTCGTGCGGCTTGGGCAGGTTCAGGTGAACCGCGTCCATGACTTCCTGGGTGGCGTGCGGACCTGTCACGGCGAGCACGCTGGGATGCATTTGCTTGACGAGGTTGCCGCCGTCGTCACCGGCTTTGGCACCCAGGCAGCCAGTGACGATGACCTTGCCGTTGGCCGCCAGCGCTTCACCAATGGTGTCCAGACTTTCACGCACGGCGTCGTCAATGAAGCCGCAGGTGTTGACGATGACCAGGTCAGCGCCCTCGAACGTCTTGGAGGTTTCGTAACCCTCGGCACTCAGGCGGGTCAGGATCAGTTCGGAATCGGTCAGCGCCTTGGGGCAACCCAGGCTCACGAAGCCGACGCGGGGTGCAGGTTTGCCCGCACTTGAAGATGGGGGGGACGTTGCCATGGCGGCGCTCGTGTTTTCGCTCATTCACACATTGTCTCAGAGGCAGAAGGCAGGCTCGGAATGGATGGTTAAAAATCGAGCCAAAATAGACACATCCCCTGACTGGGCACCACAAAAGGAAAAACATGATTCTTGAACTTGCAGACATCCGCATACACCCTGGCCAGCAAGCGGCGTTTGACGAGGCTATTGAACGCGGACTGAAAACCGTGATTTCGCACGCCAAAGGCTTTGAGGGGTTCAAGGTCAACAAGGGTATTGAAAGCCCGGAGCGCTACATCCTGCAAATTTTCTGGGCAAGCTTAGAAGACCACACCATCGGCTTCAGACAATCTCCGGCATTTGCCGATTGGCGCGCGATTGTGGGACCATTTTTCGCATCGCCGCCTGTGGTGGAGCACTTTGAGTTAGTCTGCAAGTCAGACTGACCGGAAATATGCAACGCACGCCCCTGAAACACTGCCGAGAATGCGGCTTCGCCGTGGCTTACCGCTTGCCCGACGATGGCGACACCCGGGAGCGCGCCATCTGCACCGCCTGCCACACAGTGCACTATGAAAACCCGCTCAATGTAGTGGGCACCGTGCCGGTGTGGGGCGAGTCCGGCGAGCAGGTTTTGCTGTGCAAACGCAATATCGAGCCGCGACGAGGCATGTGGACACTGCCGGCCGGCTTCATGGAGCTGGGCGAGACGACTGCCCAGGGTGCTGCGCGGGAGACGCAAGAAGAAGCCGGGGCTCAGTTTGAAATGCAAGCCCTGTTTGCCATCATGAACGTGGCGCGCGTAGGCCAGGTGCATTTGTTTTACCGTGCACAGCTGCTCAGCACGGACTTTGACCCGGGCCATGAAACCATGGAAGCCAGGTTGTTCACCGAAGCTGAAATCCCCTGGGACGACATCGCTTTTCGCACCGTCAAAGAAACCCTGACTCGCTATTTCGCCGACCGCCGGCTAGGCCAATACGGCACCCATGTGGTGGACATCGCCTGACCCCGGTTTGACCGGCGGTCAAGCACACACTTTTGGCGGGCTGCGCGGGTTCAAGGCCTGTCTTTGTCCGGCCCGGCGAAGCTGAAAACACCTTGCCTGGACAGCCGTGCAAATTCGGATTCGATCATCTCGCGCACCACATGCTGCGCACTGTTGTCCTTGCGCTCAACTCGCGTGGCCAGCACCAACAGGCGATTGAGCTGAACACCTGATATTTGAGATATCTGAATGGTTTTGGCAGTGTGCGGCTCTTTGAAGACCGAGACCGGCATGATGGTGGCCCACTGGCCTTGTTGAACCAACTCACGGATGGAGTCCACAGAATCGATCTCAGCTTGCACCATCAAATGCCCGCCCACCGGCAACAGCTGCCTTTCAACAATGGAGCGATGCAAGCTCGTCATCAGCAAAGGAATGCGGGCCAGCTGGCTGACAGAGATAACCGGCTCTAACTTGAGCGACACATGCGAGACCAGCGCCAGCGGCTCGCCCAGCAAAGGATGCAGTGTCAAGGGCCGGCCGGCCTCGGGATTGGTCACGATGGCCATGTCCACCATGCCACGCTCCAGCCAGTCCAGCAGAGCTGGGGTAAAAGCCTCGCGCGCGCGCAGCTTGACCCCCGCCAACGATCGCTGGCAACTCTCAAACAAATTAGGCAGAAGAACTCTTGCGAGCGTTGGCGAAGCACCCAACACCACGGTGGCGCTGCTGTTGTCCTGACGGCGCGCCAGATGTTCACGCACCCGGGCGGCCTCGGCCAACATGCGCTGCGCAGACTCGTAAAGCGTGACACCGGCTTGCGTCAGCAACACACCACGCGGTGT
>JBILIK010000098.1:0-3469 GCA_044350025.1 Polaromonas sp.
TTCAAAACAGATTGAATAACAGACCGAGGAAAAGACTTGGATTCAAAACACCTTCAGAGGTGTTCCATCAATCTTTAAAGCGCGTTGCGCTTCGAACTTGAATCCGCTAGATTTAAATAAATGGTGTGAGTAGCGGTACCCAAATGGTTGCATTTAACAATGTCACTGTGGTGTTGGTGACCTACAACAGCGCCCACTGCTTGCCTGGCCTGTCCGCTGGATTGCAAACGATGCACAACATTATCGTGGTTGATAACGCTAGCGATGACGACTTGCAGACCCAACTGCCATTGACTCTGCCGCAGGCCTCATTGCTGCGCAACGCCCGCAACCTGGGCTTTGGCGCGGCCAACAACCGTGCGCTGGCGCAGGTTAAAACTCCCTACGCCCTGTTGCTTAACCCGGACTGCTTGCCGACAAAAGAGTTTCTTGACGGACTCTTGCAAGCCGCGGCCGAATTTCCTGATGCCGCCATCATTGCGCCGCACCTGATACGGCGCAATGGCACGCCTGAAGTAAGCTACCGCTGGCCGGCCACGCATTGGGACTCCAGAGGCCCCAAGGCTGATGGGCCTTGTTGCGTGGGCTTTGTATGCGGCGCTGTCATGCTGCTCAACATGGATGTGATGAAGCGAATTGGTTTTTTTGACGAGACGTTTTTTCTTTACTACGAAGACGAAGACTTGTGCCAGCGTGTTTTTCTGGCAGGCCAGCAGATCGTGCTCGTACCCGAGGTCGAGATCACGCACCTTTCACGGGGCTCGGTGAAGGGGCCCAACCCGCTGAAGTCAGAGTTCATTCGCGGCTACCACCATGCACAGTCTAAGCTGGTTTTTGAGCGCAAGTACTTTGGCGCCGCGCTAGCCAATAGCTTGCGGTGTAAGACACTGTTGTTGGCTTTGCTGACATTGGTGCTCAGGTTGCTGCTGCCTCAGCCGCGTTACCTGGCCCGATTGCTTGGGCGTATTGTGGGCTTGTGCCGCGCCTAAGCAGACTCGTTCGCCTGAGCTCTTAAAGCTCCTCAATCCGCCTAGCCGGATAACTGTCCCAGGCCTGGCAACCCGGGCAGTGCCAGAAGTGCTGGCTGGCTTCGAAGCCGCAGGCGGCGCAGCGGTAGCGCATCAGGGGTTTGGTGGCCTGGTCGAGGGCGCGTTGCACCAGCTTGTGGGGTTGTTCGTTTTCAAAACGTTCCCCGGCTATCCAGCGGGAGGCCGCCAGCAGCGATGGTTGAGTCTCCAGGTGTTTGAGGTACCAGTCCCGCGCTGAGCGCGTGTCATTGCCCAGTTGGATGATGGCTTCCAACACGTCAACCGAGGGCAGGGTGTCGTAGTTGTTGTTAAGCGTTTTAAGTGCAGCAGTTTGCTGGCCGCAGCTTTTGGCTACTTGGGCCAGCAGCTCAGCTGCGAGCGGCATGGACTGGGGCGCGGCTTGCTCGAGCTGGGTGAGTGTGTTGAAGGCGTCGACGTTTCGACCCAGCTGGTGTTCCAGTTTGGCTTTTTCAATCAAGGGTCTGGCGGCACCCGGTGCCAAGCCGATGGCTTGCTGTAGCAGTAGCAAGGCTTGATCGGTGTCGCCGGTTGCCACGCTGGCCAGAGCTTGTTCGCAAAGGTAATGCGCCTGCCTCACGCCAAAACTGCCTCGGCTGCTGCCGTCGAGTTTGCCGGCAATTTCAGTGGCTGGCGCCCAGTCGCGGGAGCGCTCGTAAATCGATAGCAAGGCCAGGCGAGCTTCCTCCTGGTAGCTGGTGCCTTCGAGTTTGTGCAGTGCCGCTTCGGCGCGGTCGAGCAGGCCGGCTTTTAAAAAATCAAGTGCGAGCGCATGCTGTGCTCGGTTGTGCTCGGCATCGCTCAAGTCGCCACGCGACATCAGGTGTTCATGAACGCGGACAGCGCGCTCGTATTCGCCACGGCGGCGAAAAAGATTACCCAGGGCAAAGTGCAACTCGGAGGTGTCCGGGTCGTTTTGCACGGCTTCAATAAAGGCGTCAATCGCCTGGTCTTGCTGCTCGTTGAGAAGGAAGTTCAGACCGCGAAAGTAGGCTTTAGGTGCTTGCCGGTTTTCAACGCGGAGTTGCCGCAGGTCCAGCCTGGAGGCCAGCCAGCCCAGTGCAAAGGCCAGCGGAAAAGCCATCAACAGCCAAGCGTAATCAAATTCCATGGGGCAAATCGTTGGCTGTGGGGGGGGCTGCAGGCGGCTTGGACTGTGCACGGCGGTTTTTCCACCAGCGCGGCATCATGACCAGCACGCCCAGTGCCATACCGGCCGAAAAGGCTGCCAGCACCACCAACACCAGCGGCGCTTGCCAAACCGTGCCAAAAAAGAAGTACACGGACACAACATGCTGGTTATTCAGCGCAAAAGCAAACAGCGTAAAAAAAATGGCTGCTTTGAGCAGCCACAGCACGTATTTCACTCAGCTCTCCCGGTGGGTCTGGCGATTGTAGCCAGCCCCTTTCCCTTGAGTGCCACTGGGGCGGGATGATTTGTTTTCTTGGCTTGCGGCGCTGCCAGCAACTCTTGGGTGCGGGCATCAACGGCCTCGCGCAGGGCTTTGCCGGGTTTGAAATGCGGCACGCGCTTTTCAGGAATGGCCACGCTTTCGCCGGAGCGCGGGTTGCGACCCATGCGGGGCGGCCTGTGATTAATAGAAAAGCTGCCAAAGCCGCGTATCTCTATCCGGTGACCGCGCACCAAGGCATCGCTGACCGCGTCAAGAATGGTCTTGACGGCGTGTTCGGCGTCTCTGTGGGTCAACTGGCTGAAACGGTTGGCCAGTTCTTCAACAAGGTCTGAGCGGGTCATGAAAGGCTTGGGTGCAAAAAGACTGAAAACGCAGCGTTCCAAAAGGAAGCGGGACAAGAAACCCGAAAAGGTCTGTCGCCCCGCTTGTCTTGGATCGTTGTCGACTTAGCTGTTGTTGTCCAGCTTGGCGCGCAGCAAGGCACCCAGACTGGTCAGACCGGCGTTGTCTCGTGAGGACTCTTTGCTCAGCGTGGCCATGGCTTCTTGCTGGTCAGCGTTGTCCTTGGCTTTCACCGAGAGTTGGATGTTGCGGGTCTTGCGATCCACGTTGACCACCACGGCGGAAACTTCGTCACCTTCTTTGAGCACGTTGCGCGCATCTTCAACGCGGTCGCTGCTGATTTCGCTGGCGCGCAGGTAAGCAATGATGTCTTCGCCCAGATCAATCTCGGCACCTTTGGCGTCAACGGTCTTGACCTTGCCGGTCACGATCGCGCCCTTGTCGTTGATCGACACGAAGGTGGTGAACGGATCAGAGTCGAGCTGCTTGATACCCAGGGAGATGCGTTCGCGGTCCACGTCAACAGCCAACACGATGGCTTCAACTTCCTGACCTTTTTTGTAGTTACGAACGGCGGCTTCGCCGGTTTCGTTCCAAGACAAATCGGACAGGTGCACCAGGCCGTCGATGCCGGCAGCCAGACCGACGAAGACGCCGAAGTCGGTG
>JBILIK010000019.1:0-48749 GCA_044350025.1 Polaromonas sp.
GTGTCCGCTGACCTGGCTTCGGTTCAACCTTTTGAGCTGAGCGCGGCCGAGCGCACTTTGGGCGCCTTGCCCGTCATCGAGCGCCTGGCCGACGGCCGGGGCCTGCCCGCGCTGTTGCCGGCCATCGCCATGCGTGCGTTGAGCCTGACCGCGCCGCTGCCCAAGCCGCGCCGCAACATCTTTTGCGTCGGTAAAAACTACTTCGAGCACGCGCGTGAATTCGCCGGCAGCGGCTTTGACAGCAGCGCCAAATCAGGCGGCGACATTCCGGCCTTTCCGATTTATTTCAGCAAGGTGCCCGAGTCGGTCATCGGCCCGGATGCCGCGGTTGAAATGCCCGCCGCCTCCAGCGCGATTGACTACGAGGCCGAGCTGACCGTGGTGATCGGCAAGGGCGGCAAAGGTATCAGCAAGGCCGATGCGCTCAAGCATGTGTGGGGCTACACCATCATCAATGACGTCACCGCGCGCGACTGGCAAGGCCGTCATTCGCAGTGGTTGCTGGGCAAGTCTTTTGACACCTTTTGCCCCATGGGCCCTTGGCTGGTCAGCGCCGACGAGCTCGACGGCACCAACACCCGTGTGCGTTGCTACGTCAACGACGAACTGCGCCAGGATGCGGCTACCACTGACCTGATTTTTGACATTCCAACCCTGATCGAAACCCTGTCGGCCGGCATCACGATTTACCCGGGCGACCTGATCGCCACCGGCACGCCGGTGGGTGTGGGCATCGGCTTCAAGCCGCCCAAGTACCTCAAGTCGGGCGACATGCTGCGCGTGGAGATTGACGGGATAGGCGCGCTGAGCAACCCGTTGCGCTGAAAAGCGGGGGCATGGATCCCCGCGTTCGCGAGGATGACGCAGCAGCCATGGATCCCCGCATTCGCGAGGATGACGCAGCAGTCATGGATCCCCGCATTCGCGAGGATGACGCAGCAGTCATGGATCCCCGTGTTTGCGAGGATGACGCAGCAGCCGTGGATCCCCGCGTTCGCCAGGATGACGCAGCAGTCATGGATCCCCGTGTTTGCGAGGATGACGCAGCAGCCATGGATCCCCGCGTTCGCGAGGATGACGAATTCCACTTCCGTCACTCCAGCTAAGTTCCGTCATTCCTGCGTAGGCAGGAATCCATCCCCGCCCCATCCCCGCCCCGAATTCGCCGCGCCCTCAAACCACCAGCGGCGCAGCCTGCATCGCTTCGGTCTGCTCGACCAGCATATCCACCTGGCCTTTCCAGTAGTCGCTGGAGCCGAACCACGGAAAGTTGATCGGAAAGATCGGGTCGCTCCAGCGCTGCGCCAGCCAGGCGCTGTAGTGCACCAGGCGCAGCGTGCGCAGCGGCTCGATCAGCGCCAGCTCGCGGCGGTCAAATTCGCGGAATTCTTCGTAGCCGTCCACCAGCGCGCCCAGCTGGCGTGTGCACTGCGCCCGTTCGCCCGAGAGCAGCATCCACAGGTCTTGCACCGCCGGGCCGCTGCGCGCGTCGTCCAGGTCCACAAAGTGCGGGCCGGCACCCGGCGTGCCTTCTGGCGTCCACAAAATATTGCCGGGGTGGCAGTCGCCGTGCAGGCGCAGCGTGCGCACTGCGCCGGCGGCTTGCATCACGCCCTCGGCCACTTGCATGGCTTCGTCAAAAGCGCCGCGCCAACGTGAAGCCATGTCCAGCGGCAGGTAGTCACCGGCCAGCAGCAGGTCGCGGCTGGCGTAGCCAAAGCTCTGGATGTCCAGCGCCGGCCTCTGTGCAAAAGGTGCGGCCGCGCCCACGGTGTGAATGCGCGCCAGAAAGCGGCCAATCCATTCGAGCACCGACAGCTCATCGAGCTCGGGCCGGCGCCCGCCGCGCCTCGGCGACACGCTGAAGGCAAAACCGGCAAAGTGGTGCAGCGTCTGGCCTTGCAAGCTCAAAGGGCCAACCACCGGAATCTCAGCTGCCATCAGCTCGGCGGCAAATGCGTGCTCTTCCAGAATCTGCGCATCGCTCCAGCGGCCCGGGCGGTAAAACTTGGCGACCACGGTGTCGCCAACGCCCTCAGCCTGACTGTTCCCGGGTGCTGGGCTCTCTAGCGAAATTTGGTAAACGCGGTTCTCATAGCTTGACAGCGCCGTCAGCCGGCCGTCGCCCCACAGGCCCACGCTGGCCAGCGCGTCCAGCACCACATCGGGCGTGAGCAGTTCGTAAGGGTGCGCAGCCGCATCCGCCAGCCCGACGCGGCGGTCGGTGTTGTGCACATCGGGCTGGCTGTCGTCTTCATCGTCGGCCGGGTCATCAAAGCGTTCATTCATGCCCCGATTGTGGCGCTGCAGCCAAACCCCGGCGTTAGACTCAGCAGCGCATGCCCAAACCTCCCAAGCTCAAACCCGTGCCGGTACCCCAGGTCATTGAAGAGCTGCGCCCCGGCCAGTCGATTGACTTGCTCAAGGAGCTGCACATCCTCACGCGCGAGGGCAAGCTCAACCAGGACACGCGGCGCAAACTCAAGCAGGTCTACCACCTGTACCAGTTCATCGAGCCGCTGCTGAACGACGCGTTTGCCCGCAACCCGTCGCCCAGCCTGGCCGACCATGGTGCCGGCAAGTCGTATCTGGGTTTCATTTTGTATGACCTGTTTTTCAATGTTGCGCACCGCGGCGAGAAAACCACCGGCCACATCTACGGCATCGAGACCCGCGCCGAGCTGGTCGCCAAGTCGCGTGAGCTGGCGCAGCGCCTGGGCTTTGCGCGCATGTCTTTTTTAAACCTGTCCGTCCAAGAAGCCACCGCGTCTGACCAGTTGCCAGCGGTGGTCGACATCATCACCGCGCTGCACGCCTGCGACACCGCCACCGACGACGCGATTGCTTTCGGTCTGGCCCGCCAGGCCAGGCACATGGTGCTGGTGCCCTGCTGCCAGGCTGAAGTGGCCAGTGTGCTGAAAAAAAGCAAGGCACTGTCACTGGCCCGCACGCCGCTGGCCGAACTCTGGCGACACCCGCTGCACACGCGCGAGTTCGGCAGCCAGATCACCAACGTGCTGCGCTGCCTGCAACTCGAAGCCCACGGCTACGAGGTGACCGTGACAGAGCTGGTGGGCTGGGAACACTCGATGAAAAACGAACTCATCATCGCCAGCCGGCCCACGCAGCCGCGCCCGGCGGCCGTCGCTGCAGCGCGCGAGCGGCTGACGCAGGTGCTCGCCGAACTGGGCCTGGGCGAGTTGTCGGCGCGCTTTGGCGTGGCCTGAAGGCGATGGATGCCTGCCCCCCCCCGCAGGTATCAAAGTCCTCTGCTCTATACTTTTTTATGAGCGCAATGCATCTGTGATTGATTTAAATGGTTGCCACGGCCCTTGCGTAATTACCCTCTTTTGGAGACAGCCATGACAGCCGACACCGTGCAGACCCTTTCCCCACGCGACTGGGCCTGCCACCCCGCCCACATTGACCCGGGCTACAAGTCCACCGGCTTGCGCGGCCCCAAACACGCGCTGCTGCCCATGAAGCACGCGCTGGCCGAGCGCAATGCACCTGTTTACAGCGCCGTCCAGTTGGGCGAGTTCGACAACGACATGACCAAAAACGCCGTGATGAACGGCGAGCCGCTGGGCGAGCGCATCATCGTCACCGGCCGCGTGATGGACGAAGACGGACGCCCCGTCAAAAACACGCTGGTCGAAGTCTGGCAAGCCAACGCCGCTGGCCGCTATGTGCACAAGGTGGACCAGCATGACGCGCCGCTGGACCCGAACTTTCTGGGTGCTGGCCGCTGCCTCACCGACAACGAAGGCCGCTACACCTTCAAATCCATCAAGCCCGGCGCCTATCCTTGGGGTAACCATCCCAACGCCTGGCGGCCCAACCACATTCACTTCTCGCTGTTTGGCGATTACTTCGCCAGCCGCCTGATCACGCAGATGTATTTCCCCGGCGACCCGCTGCTGCCCTACGACCCCATGTACATGGGTGCGCCCGAGCACCTGCGCGAAACCATGGTTTCCAAATTCAGCCTTGACGTGACCCAGCCCGACTACGCGCTGGGCTATGTGTTCGACATCGTGCTGCGCGGCGCCAAAGCCACGCGTTTTGAATAAAGCCCGGGCCATGACGCAACACCAACAAACCCCTTCACAAACCGTCGGCCCTTACTTCGCCTACGGCCTGGCGCCCACGCAATACGGCTACGACTTCAAGAGCCTGTTCACACCTGTGCTGGCCCAGCCGCATGCCGAAGGCGAGCACATCCGTATCACCGGCCGCGTGTTGGACGGCGCCGGCAAGCCGGTGAACGACGCGCTGATAGAGATCAACCAGCCCGACGCCAACGGCCAATTAATTACCAGCGTGGAAGAGTCCGAGCGCAAAGGCTTCGCCGGTTTCGGCCGCTGCGGCACCGGCACACTGGCCGGCAACTATTTCAGTTTTGACACCGTCAAGCCAGGCGCTCGCGGCGATGGCCAGGCGCCTTTCATCGACGTTTGCGTGACCATGCGCGGCCTGCTGGTACACACCTTCACGCGCATTTATTTTTCAGACGAAGCAGCCGCCAACGCCCAAGACCAAGTGTTGAGCAGCGTGCCTGCAGAGCGCCGCGCCACTTTGGTGGCGGTGCGTGAAGACACCAACGCCGGTCCGGCCTACCGTTTTGACATTCACATGCAAGACAGCGCAGTGGGCAAAGAGACGGTGTTTTTTGATCTCTGAGCGCTGATGCTGGTCACCCACGCGTCATTCCTGCGAAAGCAGGAATCCATGTATTCAGGGGGCTTAGCGATCTGCCGCCTTCTATTCATCACCCTCAGCCTGCTGACCAGCATCACAGCTCACGCCCAAGTCACACCACAGGACTGCAGGCCAGAGCAAAAGGGCGATGCCGCACTGGCTGAAATCCGGCCGCAGTATTTCACGGTGCGTGGCAAGCTGGCGGGCTTTGACCCGTGCCACGCCAGCGTGAAGTTCAGAAGGCCGGCGGGGGCTGCGCCTGCACCGCTCATGATCAGCGTCCACGGTGGCGGCGGCATCAATGATGTGCGGGCCTCAGACCAGGCCTTTCATGGCAAAGGCATGGCGACGCTGGTGTTTGACGCTTATGAGATGCAGGGTTTCACGGGCCGCACTTCCGGCTTCTGGGCACTGCAGGTCAGCAACGAAGCGCGTCAGCGCATGCTGCTGACCACCGCCTGGGCGGCTTACCAATGGGCCATCACCCGGACGGACATTGACACGCGGCGGATTTATTTCTTTGGCGTTTCCAACGGCGCCGCCGTGGCGGCCAACCTGGCCGCGATGGTGGACCCAGCGCATGTGCGCGGCATCATTGCCGAGGGCATCACGCCGATTGGTCTGGGCCTGCCCGACAAGACCCGCGTGCCGTTGATGCTGGCCTTTGGCCGGCTCGACAACTTCGGTGCGGCGCAAGACGATATGTGGCGCTGGCTGCTGACAGCGCCTTGCCGCCTGAACATCAGCTTTGAATTGAGCCCGCCTGGCACCAGCCAGCGCTGCAGCGGCCAGAGCCAGCCGCAGGCTTTGATTCCAACGCCGCTGGAGTGGGTGGACAGCGTCAAGGCCGTCAGCGCGCCCATTGAAGTGGCTTACTTTGAGGACATGGCGCACAACGCCTATTACGGGCCCTTGACGATCCGCAAAAACACCTGGGGCAACGGGCAGACGCTGAACGCTTCCCTGGGTGCGAAGCCGGAAGCGCGAGAAGCTTTCATGGCGGCCATGATGGCGTTCATTGAAAAGAACGGTAAGCCTTAAGTAGGTCAAAATTTGAAGGTCAGGCAAGTCCTGCTCGCCATCGAACGCCTAGGAGCTAACTCATGAACATCAATCACTACACCTACCGGGTCACTTGGTCCGCTGAAGACAATGAACACATTGGTTTGTGTGCTGAATTTCCTTCCTTGTCCTGGCTCGCCCCCAACCCTGAAAAAGCCCTTGCCGGCATTCGTCGTGTGGTGGCGGAGGTGGTCGAAGACATGAAGGCTTCCGGTGAAGCGGTGCCGAATGCCTTGGCTGAAAAAACTTACAGCGGGCGCTTTGTGGTTCGCATTCCGCCATTGGTGCACCGCAGCCTGGCTACCGAGGCGGCTGAGCAGGGCGTCAGCATCAACCGCCTGGTCTCTGCGAAGTTGGCCGCCACACCTTAGGCTGCCCCCATCCCTGGCTTTACCCAGAAGCGAAAGAAGCCAAGAAGAGGCTTAACCTTTAAACCGCTTGCGCGTCAGCGCCAGCGCCACCCAAAAGCCGCCCACCGCGTACACCAGCAGCACGGCCAGGTGCCGCAGGCTGTGTTCGGGCCATTGGTCCATGAAGAGCGGGCGAATCAGTTCGACCGCCGCTGTCAGTGGCAAAAATTCCGAGATCACTTGCATGAAGCCGGGCAATTGATCGCGCGGGAAAAACACACCGCTCAAAAACATGGTGGGTGTGAGAAAGAG
Organism: Polaromonas sp.; assembly: GCA_044350025.1. Taxonomy (GTDB): domain Bacteria; phylum Pseudomonadota; class Gammaproteobacteria; order Burkholderiales; family Burkholderiaceae_C; genus Polaromonas. The sequence goes on from JBILIK010000019.1 coordinate 6,426, forward strand.
CGTGAAGTAGTAGGTGAAAAAGTCGTAGCCCTTGGCCAGAGCGTTAAAAATCAGCGCAATGCTGGAGAACACGATGCCGACCAGGCCCAACAGTGGCCAGGCCAGCAGCAGCATGGGGCTGTGGCTGATGTCCAGCGCCAGCATCACCAGCAAAATCACGCTGATGGTGAACAGCGACTTGAAGGCGGCCCACAGCATTTCGGCCATCAGCACGTCGTCAAGCTGTATCGGCGCGTTCATGATGCCGTCCCAGGTGCGCTGCACATGCATGCGCGAAAAAGCCGAATACAGGGCCTCAAAAGACGCGGCGTTCATCGCGCTCATGCAGATGGAGCCGCTGGCCAAAAACAAAATATAGGGCACGGCCACGCCGCCCAGTTGCACCTGCCCGACCAGCGCGCCCAGACCGTAACCAAAGGCGACCAGCGTGATCAGCGGCTCGGCGATGTTTCCAACCAGGCTGGGAATTAAGAGCTTGCGCCAGACCAGCAGGTTGCGGCGGAACACAGGTACCCAGCGCATGCTCAGGCGCGGTGCGCGCCACAGGGAGGGTGTGTTGCTCATCATGCATCCTCGCGGATCTGGCGGCCGGTGAGCTTGAGGAAGAGGTCTTCCAGGTTCGCCGGGCGGTGCAGCGTGCGCAGCTGCGGGTAATCGGTGAGCGCGGCCAGCAGTGCCTTTGCGTCCTGCGTGTAGAAAAACACCGTCTCGCCGCTGACTTCGGTGCGTGCGGCCAGCGCTTTAAGCGGTGACTCGGCCAGCGCCAGCGCGCCCTGGCCGTAGACCTCGACCACGTCGGGCTCCAGGTTGTTGGCGATGAGATCGCGCGGTGTGCCTTCGGTCATTTTCTGGCCGTGGTCCAGCACCAGCAGGCGGTTGCACAGGCGCTCGGCCTCGTCCATGAAGTGCGTGGTCAGCAAGATCGACTTGCCCTGCTGCACCAGCCGCTGCAGTCGCTCCCACATCAGGTGGCGGGCCTGCGGGTCCAGGCCGGTGGTCGGCTCGTCAAGCAGCAGCAGTTGCGGGTCATTGACCAGTGCGCGCGCCAGCGACAGGCGCCGCTTCATGCCGCCCGAGAGTTCGCTGAGCTTGGCGTCTGCCTTGTGCGTGAGCGAGGCAAATTCGAGCAGCTGCGGAATGCGCGCCTTGATCAGCGCATCAGGCATGCCGAAGTAGCGGCCAAAGACCAGCAGGTTTTCGGCGCACGAGAAGTCCGGGTCTAGGCTGTCGAACTGGCTGACGATGCCCAGCCGCGCCTTGATGGCCAGCGCGTCGGCCGGCATTTGCAGCGCGGGCGCGCCGCCGCCGGGAAAGAAAGACACTTCGCCAGCGTCCGGCGTGGCCAGGCCCAGGCACATGCGGATGGTGGTGGTCTTGCCGGCGCCGTTGGGCCCGATCACGCCCAGGCACTCGCCCGGCGCAATCGAAAACGACAGGTCGTTGACGACCGTGGTGCTGCCGTAGCGCTTGCTGAGTGAGTTGACAGAAAAAATCGGGTTGCTGGTGTCGCGGTTCATGGCGAGATTGTGCCTCGCGGGGAGATGGATCCCCGCCTTCGCGAGGATGACGGAAAACGGAGCAGTGGATCCCCGCCTTCGCGAGGATGACGGAAAACGGAGCAGTGGATCCCCGCCTTGGCGAGGATGACGGGAAACGGGGCCGTGGATCCCCGCATGCGCGAGGATGAAGGAACAAGAGCCGTCATTCTCACTCAGTGCCGTCATTCCTGCGGAGCCTGCCCTCGACCTGATCGGGGGGCAGGAATCCATCCCCGCCCCCGCGTGCAGCATCGGTAAAATTCATTCGTTCATCTTCTTCCCCTTTCCACTACAGACCCCCCATGAAAACTATCGGCACTCCCCTGTCCCCAAACGCCACCAAGGTCATGCTGCTGGGCTCGGGCGAGTTGGGCAAAGAAGTGTTGATTGCGCTGCAGCGCCTGGGTGTGGAGACCATTGCGGCAGACCGTTACGAAAACGCGCCCGGCCAGCAGGTTGCTCACCATGCGCGCACCATCACCATGAGCGAGCCGGCGCAACTCAAGGCCTTGATTGAAAAAGAGCGGCCGCACCTGGTGGTGCCTGAGATTGAAGCGATTGCCACGCCCATGCTCGAAGAGCTGGAAGCCGCCGGCGTGGTACGCGTGATTCCCACTGCCCGCGCGGCCCGCCTGACCATGGACCGCGAAGGCATCCGGCGCCTGGCCGCCGAGACGCTGGGCCTGCCGACCAGCCCCTATGTGTTTTGCGATTCGCTGGCCGAGTTGCAGGCCGCCATTGACACGAAGATAGGCTACCCCTGCATCGTCAAACCGGTGATGAGTTCCTCGGGCAAGGGCCAAAGCAAGATCGCCGGGCCGGCCGATGTGAGTGCTGCCTGGGACTACGCCATGGCCGGCGGCCGCGTCAGCCACGGCCGGGTCATCGTCGAAGGCTTCATTGACTTTGACTACGAGATCACGTTGCTGACCGTGCGTGCGGTGGGCGCCGGCGGGCAGGTCGAGACGCAGTTTTGCGAACCGATCGGCCACGTGCAGGTCAGCGGCGACTATGTGGAGAGCTGGCAGCCGCAAGCCATGCGCCCGGCCGGCTTGCAAAAAAGCCGCGACATCGCTAAAGCGGTGACCGATAACCTGGGCGGCCAGGGCCTGTTTGGCGTTGAGCTCTTCGTCAAGGGCGACGAGGTCTGGTTCAGCGAAGTCAGCCCGCGCCCGCACGATACCGGCATGGTGACCCTGTGCACGCAGTGGCAAAACGAGTTTGAGTTGCATGCCCGCGCCATTTTGGGCCTGCCGGTCAACACGGCACTCAAAAGCCCGGGTGCCAGTGCCGTCATTTATGGCGGCGTTGATGCCAAAGGCATTGTGTTTGACGGCGTGGCCGAAGCACTGGCCGTGCCCCACACCGATATTCGCCTCTTTGGCAAGCCCGAGAGCTTTGTCAAACGCCGCATGGGCGTGGCGCTGGCTTTTGATGCCGACGTCGAAGTGGCCCGCAGTCGCGCCAAGCAGGCGGCGGCGCTGGTCAAGCCACGCGCGGCGGTTTAAGGTGGAACTGCGCCAACTGCGCTACTTTGTCCGGGTCGTCGAGCTGGGCAGTATCAGCGGCGCTGCGCAAGATTTGGAGTTGGTGCAATCGGCGCTGAGCCAGCAAATCAGCCGGCTCGAAAGCGAGCTCTCGACCCGCCTGCTGCAACGCAGCCCCAAGGGCGTGACGCCGACCGAAGCCGGGCTGGCGTTTTTTCACGAGGCGCAGCTGGTTCTGCGGCACGCTGAGCAGGCTGTTCGGGCGGCGCAGCAGGCGCGTTTGACCGGCAGCGTCAGCGTGGGCATGGCGCCGACCACCGCCGCCGTGCTGGGCCTGCCGCTGCTGCGCGCCATGCGCGAGCGCTACCCCGATGTGCGCCTGCATGTGGTCGAAAGCCTGTCGGGCCACCTGACGGCCATGCTGAACGCCCGTCAGCTGGACCTGGCCATGTTGTTCGACAGCCAGGCCGGCCGGCGCTTGAGCGTGATGCCGTTGCTCGAGGAAAAACTGTTCTTGATTGAGTCGCGGCGCGCTGCAAGCAGTCCGGCCCGCAAGCGCTTGAGCGTGGCGCAGCTGGCCGGCTTGCCGCTGATTTTGCCAACAGGTTTACACGGCTTGCGCAGCACGCTGGACAGTGCTTTTACGCGCGCCAAGTTCAAGCCCACGGTGATCGCTGAAATTGATTCGCTGGCCATGCTGATGGACGCGGTGGACAGCGGCCTGGGTTGCACGCTGCAGCCTTGGGCGGCGGTGGCACGCTTTGCGGATGCCGGGCAGCGCTTTGTACTCACTGAGCTGCGTGACCCGCTGGCTTTGCGTGCCAGCGCGCTGTGCAGCCTGTCGGACGACGAGCTCTCGCCGGCGGCGCTGGCCGCGCGCGTGGTGCTGGCCGACTGCGCCCGCGAGGCGGTTCAGTCGGGTCGCTGGGTGGGTGCCAGGCTGAAAGCCTAGCCATCACTTCGCGTGATGGCCCCATGCTTTGCGCCTGCTTGCCGGGCTGCTCTGACTGGCTCTAAAGTAGCTGCCATGACTTTCATGGCCCGAGGGATAATCCGCTGATGCAAGCGCCAGCACCGCGCTAAGGTGTGAAGCCCGGCTCTCAAAGCCGATACATTGCATGGTTGATAACTACCCGGAGACCTTCATGAGCACTTCTTTCTTGTCCCGCCGCACTGTCCTGCAAGCCGCCGGCGCTGGCGCTGCCAGTTTGGCCCTGCCCGCTATCGGCCAGTCGGCCTGGCCATCCAAAGCAATCCGCTTTGTGGTGCCCTTTGCTCCGGGCGGCACCTCGGAGATCGTGGCGCGCTCTGTGGCGGCCGAATTGACCAAGCAGTTAGGCCAGTCGGTCTTTGTTGAAAACAAGCCAGGTGGCGCCGGCGTGACAGCCATGCAAGACGTTGCCAAAGCCACGCCGGATGGCCACACCATCATCCTGGGCCATGTGGGCACGCTGGCCGTGAACCCCTATATGCTGAAAAACCAGCCCTACGACGTCAACAAAGACTTCATGCCGGTGACGCTGCTGGCCAAAGTGCCCAATGTGTTTGTGATTCACCCGGACGTGCCGGCGACCAACTTCAAAGAGTTCGTGGCCTACGCCAAGAAGAACCCCGGCCAGCTCAATTACGGCTCTGCCGGCAATGCCAGCGCCGGCCATCTGGCCATGGAATACCTCAAGCTGGTTACCGGCATGTTCATCACGCACATTCCTTACCGCGGCACCGGCCCTCAGCTCACTGACCTGCTGGCCGGTCGCACGCAAGCCTCGTCGGCCGGATTGCCGGCGCTGGGTGCTTACATCCGCAGCGGCAAACTGCGCGCCATCGCCGTGGGTACCGCGCAGCGCATTTCCACCCTGCCGGATGTGCCGACCGTGGCTGAAATGGGCTTCAAGAATTTCGAAACCTCGCAGTGGTACGGCATTCTGGCGCCCGCCGGCACGCCGGCCGACGTGGTCAAGCTTTTGCAGGAAGAGTCGCTCAAGGCCTTGAAGTCTTCGGCCGTGACAGCGCGTTTTGCTACCGACAGCGCCATCGGCGGTGGCGGGCCGGCCAGCGAGTTCGCGTCCTTCATTGCCAATGAGCAGAAGGTGTGGAGCGACATCGTTAAGCGGGCGCAAATCCGCGCAGATTGATTTTTTTACAAGGGGTTGGTGAATGCTGGATGTTCTGGTGGTCGGTGGCGGCAACGCTGCCTTGTGCGCGGCCCTGATGGCGCGCGAAGCCGGCGCCAGCGTGCTGGTGCTCGAGTCGGCGCCTCGCGAGTGGCGCGGCGGCAACTCGGTGCACACGCGCAACCTGCGTTGCATGCATGACGCGCCGCAAGACGTGCTGACCGAAGCCTACCCCGAAGAAGAATTCTGGCAAGACCTGCTCAAGGTCACCGGCGGCCTGACCACCGAAAGCATGGCGCGCCTGGCCATCCGTGAGTCATCAAGCTGCCGCGGTTGGATGCGCCAGCACGGCGTGCGCTTTCAGCCCTCGCTGTCGGGCACGCTGCATTTGTCGCGCACCAATGCGTTCTTCATGGGTGGCGGCAAGGCGCTGATGAATGCCTACTACCGCAGCGCAGAACAACTGGGCATCGAGGTGCGTTATGAGGCCGAAGTCGAGCGGCTCGAGCTTGACGCCGGCCGCTTTGTTGCTGCGCACGTCAACGGCCAGGCCGGTGCGCAGCGCATTGAGGCGCGCGCCTGCGTGGTGGCCAGCGGCGGCTTCGAGTCCAACCGCGAATGGCTGCGCGAGGCCTGGGGCCAAAACGAAGCCGGTGAGTGGCCGGCCGACAACTTCGCCATACGCGGTACCCGCTTCAACATGGGCGTGCTGCTCAAGGACCTGATGGCGCAGGGCGCTGACACCATCGGCGCGCCCGACCAGAGCCACTGCGTGGCGATTGACGCGCGCGCGCCGCTGTACGACGGCGGCATTTGCACCCGCGTGGACTGCGTGTCGCTGGGCATCGTGGTCAACCAGCAGGCCCAGCGCTTTTATGACGAGGGCGAAGACTTCTGGCCCAAGCGCTACGCCATCTGGGGCCGGCTGGTGGCCCAGCAGCCCGGGCAGCGCGGGTTTTCGATCATCGACGCCAAGGCCGTGGGCCGCTTCATGCCGCCGGTGTTTCCGGGTGAGAAAGCCGACACGCTGGAGCAACTGGCGCGCCAATTGGGGCTGGACGAACAAGCCTTCGTCAAGACCGTGCACGACTACAACGCCGCCTGCCGCATCGGCAGCTTTGACCATGCTGTGCTCGACGACTGCCACACCGAAGGCCTGAGCCCGGCCAAAACGCATTGGGCACGGCCCATCGACACGGCGCCGTTCTACGGTTACGCGCTCAAGCCCGGCATCACCTTCACTTACCTGGGCATGAAGGTGGACGAAACCACCGCCATCCGCTTTGCCGACCAGCCCAGCCCTAACCTCTTTGCCGCCGGTGAGCTGATGGCCGGCAATGTGCTGGGCAAGGGCTACACCGCCGGTGTCGGCATGACGATTGGCACGGCCTTCGGCCGCATCGCCGGCGTACAGGCTGCCCGGGCCGCACGCAGCCTGAAAAATTTGACGGAAGACAGCCATGCAGCAGCTTGAAGCCCTGACCCGCGAGGCGGTGGCCCTGGCCTCCGGCGCCTTGCCCGAACTGACAGCGAACGAGGCTGAAGTCTCCCGGCAAATGCAGATCTGCAACGCCTGCCGCTACTGCGAAGGCTTTTGCGCCGTGTTCCCGGCCATGACGCGGCACCTGGAGTTCGGCAAGGCTGACATTCATTACCTGGCCAATCTGTGCCACAACTGCGGCGCCTGCTACCACGCCTGCCAGTACGCGCCGCCGCACGAGTTCGCTATCAATGTGCCGCAGGCCATGGCCAAAGTGCGCGTGCAAACCTATGCCGACTACGCCTGGCCGCCCGCGCTCGGTGCGCTTTACCAGCGCCAGGGCCTCATGATCTGCTTAGCGCTGGCGGCGGCTTTGGCACTGTTTCTGGTGCTGGCTGTCGGGCTGAATGGCACGCTATGGCATAAGCCGCTGGCGGGTAATTTTTACGCTATCTTTCCGCACAATTTGATGGTGCTGATGTTCGCACCGATTTTCTTGTTTGCTGTGCTGGCGCTCACATTGGGCGTGCTTCGTTTTTGGCGTGATGTGTCACCCGCCAAGGCATCTGAAGCACTGGGTGAGGCCGCAGTCGAAGCCACTTCGGCCGCGCTGCGCCTGAAGTACCTGGACGGTGCCAACCAGACCAGCGCCGACGAGCCGGCTGAAGGCTGCCCGAACGGTGACGACGCGCCCACGCTGTGGCGCCGGCGCTTTCACCACCTGACCTTTTACGGTTTCATGCTGTGCTTTGCCTCCACCTCGGTGGCCACGCTGTACCACTACCTGTTCAACTGGCAGGCCCCTTATGGCTACACCAGCCTGCCCGTGATCTTGGGCACGGTGGGCGGCATCGGCTTGCTGATCGGGCCGGCCGGCTTGCTGTGGCTCAACTTGCGTCGCCACGCCAGCCAAGGCGACGCTGCGCAAAAACCCATGGACCGCGGCTTTATCGCCTTGCTCTTCCTCATCAGCCTGACCGGCCTGGCTCTGCTGGTCTGGCGCGACAGCGCCGCCATGGCCGTGCTGCTGGCGGTGCACCTGGGCACGGTGATGGCGCTGTTTGTGACGCTGCCCTACGGCAAGTTTGCGCACGGCATTTTCCGCAGCGCCGCGTTGCTCAAGTTCGCCATCGAAAAACGTCAGCCGACGCAACTGGCATTGCCCGAGGCCTGAACGAGGGTATCCGTCATCCTCGCGAATGCGGGGATCCATCTTCTTCCCGCCTTCTCACTGAAACGCTACCTCTGAAAAACTGCGCAGCTTGCGACTGTGCAACTGGCTGCTGCCCTGGCTGCGCAAAAGCTCCAGCGCGCGGATACCGATGCGCAGGTGCTGGTCTACGCGTTCGCGGTAGAAGTGGTCGGCCATACCGGGCAGCTTGATCTCGCCGTGCAGCGGTTTGTCGCTCACGCACAGCAAGGTGCCGTAGGGCACGCGAAAGCGAAAACCGTTGGCGGCGATCGTCGCGCTTTCCATGTCCAGCGCGACCGCGCGGCTCTGGCTGAAACGGCGCTGCGGCTGGTTGGCTGGCAGCAGCTCCCAGTTGCGGTTGTCGGTGCTGGCCACGGTGCCGGTGCGCATGATGCGTTTGAGTTCGGGCCCCTGCAGGTGCGTGACATCTTCAACCGCTTGCTGCAAGGCCATCTGGATCTCGGCCAGCGCCGGGATCGGCACCCACAGCGGCAGCTCTTCGTCGAGCACATGGTCCTCGCGCACATAACCGTGTGCCAGCACGTAGTCGCCCAGTTGCTGGCTGCTGCGCAAGCCGGCGCAGTGGCCCAACATCAGCCAGGCATGCGGCCTGAGCACGGCCACGTGGTCGGTGATGTTTTTCGCGTTGGCCGGGCCGACACCGATGTTGACCATGGTGATGCCGCTGCGGTCGGCGCGCAGCAGGTGGTAGCCGGGCATTTGCGGCAGGCGTGGCGGTGCCAGGCCGAAGGCGTCACCGGCCTCTGCCGGCAAACCGGCGCGCCTTGTCACCACATTACCCGGCTCGACAAAGGCCACATAAGGGCTGCCCTCCCGACGCATTTCTTCATGGCCCAGCCGCACAAACTCGTCGATGTAAAACTGGTAGTTGGTGAACAGCACAAAGTTTTGAAACCAGTCTGGCGAGGTGCCGGTGTAGTGGCGCAGGCGTTGCAGCGAGTAATCGACCCGCGCCGCCGTAAACAGCGCCAGCGGCTGCGGCTCACCGGGGCGCGCTTCAAACGTGCCGTTGGCAATGCCGTCGTCCATGGCGGCCAGGTCGGGCAGGTCAAAGGCGTCGCGCATCAGCATGCGGCGCTCGGCGCTCAGGCTGCCTTCAATGTGGTCGCGCTCGGCAAATGAGAAATGCACCGGTATCGGCTGCGAACTGGTGCCTACTTCGAGTGCCACGGAATGGTTTTGCAGCAGCAGGCGGAACTGCTCCAGATAGTAGGGGCCGTACAGCTCGGGCCGGGTCAGGGTGGTCTCGAAATGGCCAGGTCCTGCCACAAAGCCGTAGCTCAGTTGCTCCATGTCCGGCGTTTCCAGAATAGCGCGCGTCACCGTGCTGGTGTGAATGCGCACAAAGGGATAACAGGCGCGCACGCGGCCGGGCAGGGTCTCGCCGGCCACGTAGCGCTGCATGCAGTCGCGCAGGTGGGCGATCTGCAGGCTGTAAATCAGCTGCACCTGGGCCAGCGCTTGGGCAGCGTTGGTGTGGCGCGTGGGCGCGATGAAGGCGGGCAGGTAGGGTGCGGGTTTCATGGGGTCTGACCTTGGTTCAGGCTTTCACGGGTTCGCGCATGGTGACAAATTCTTCGGCTGCCGTCGGGTGAATGCCGATGGTGCTGTCAAACACGGCTTTGGTGGCACCCGCTTTCATGGCCACGGCAAAGCCCTGCACGATCTCGCCGGCTTCGGCGCCCACCATGTGCAGGCCGACCACGCGGTCTGAGGCTTCATCGACCAGCAGCTTCATGAAGGTGCGCTCGCTGCTGCCGCTGAGCGTGTGCATGAGCGCCTTGAACTCGCTTTTGAACACACGCACCGCGCCAAAGCGTTCGCGCGCTTGGGCTTCTGTCAAACCCACCGTGCCGATGTTCGGGTGCGTGAACACCGCCGTCGGAATGAAGTCGTAGCTCATGCTGCGCGGCGCCTTGCCGGCGGCTGCGCCCAGCAGATGGTCGACCACCACCATGGCTTCGCCCAGCGCCACCGGCGTCAGTTGCACGCGCGCGGTGACATCGCCCACAGCGTAAATGTGCGGTAGAGAGGTTTGGTAGTTGTCGTTGACCACAATAGCGCCGTCGGGTTTTTGCGCGATGCCCAGCGCTTCCAGCCCCAGTCCTTGCACCAGCGGCACGCGACCGGTGGCGTAGAGCACGGCATCGGCTTCGAGGCTGCTGCCGTCTTGCAGCGTGATGTGCAGGCCGTTGTCGGCTTTTGTGATGGCGGCCACATCGGCGTTCAGCCGCAGGTCCACACCGGCCTTGCGCATCTCAGCTGCGATGAAGCCGCGTATTTCTTCGTCAAAGCCGCGCAGCACTTGCGCGCCGCGGTACAGCTGCGTGACTTGCGCGCCCAGACCCTTGAAGATGGAGGCGAATTCACAAGCGATATAACCACCGCCGACCACCAGCATGCGCTTCGGGAAAGGGTCGATGTCAAAGATCTCGTTCGATGTGATGACATGCTCGCGCCCGGCGATGTCGGGCACGCTGGGTTTGCCGCCGGTGGCGATCAGGATATTTTGCGCGGTCAAACGCTGCGCGCCAACGGCCACCGTGTGCGCGTCTGCCAGCGTGGCCCAGCCTTCAATGATCTGCACGCCCGCGCCATTGAGCAGTTGCAGGTAAATACCGTTGAGGCGGGTGATCTCACGTGCGCGGTTGGCCTTGAGGGCAGACCAGTCCAGCACCGGCGCAGGGCCGACCCAGCCAAAGCCGTGCGAGGCTTCAAATGATTCGGCAAAATGCGCGGCGTAGCTGTAAAGTTTTTTGGGGATGCAACCCACGTTCACGCAAGTGCCACCCATGGCCTGCGCTTCTATCAGCGCAACTTTGGCGCCGCGTTGCGCCGCCATGCGTGCAGCACGTACACCACCACTGCCGCCACCGATGACCAGCAAATCAAAGTCATACATCGCCATAAACACCTTTGTCCAAAAAGCCGTAAGACAAACCTTACCACTGGTGGGTGACTAGGGGACGGGGTCATGGATCCCCGCATTCGCGAGGATGACGGCAAAGGGGGATGGATCCCCGGATGCGGGAGGATGACGTAACAAGAGCCGTCAACCCTGCCTCATTCCTGTCATTCCTGCGCAGAGCCTGCCCTCGACCTGATCGGGGGCAGGAATCCATCCCCACCCCCCCGACCCCGATAATCCAAACATGACTGCCCCCCCCGCCCCCCTCGATTTCGCCCGCCTGCCCTTGACGCCTCCCGCGCTGGCCAATCTTCAACTGCTCGGTTACACCCAGATGACGCCGATTCAGGCGGCCAGTTTGCCGATTGCGCTGCTGGGCAAAGACCTGATTGCGCAGGCCAAGACCGGCAGTGGCAAAACCGCCGCTTTTGCGCTGGCTTTGCTGGCCAACCTGAACGCGCGGCGCTTTGCGGTGCAGGCGATGGTGTTGTGCCCGACGCGCGAGCTGGCCGACCAGGTGACGCAGGAGATCCGCCGGCTGGCGCGGGCTGAAGAAAACATCAAGGTCGTCACGCTGTGTGGCGGTGTGGCCCTGCGCGGGCAAAACGCCAGCCTGGCGCACGGCGCGCACATTGTGGTCGGCACGCCCGGCCGCATCATGGACCATCTGGAGCGCGGCCATCTGGATCTGCAAGCGCTCAACACTTTGGTGCTGGATGAAGCCGACCGCATGCTCGACATGGGCTTTTTTGACGACATTGCCAAAGTGGCGCGCCAGTGCCCGCCCGAGCGGCAGACGCTGCTGTTTTCAGCGACTTACCCCGAAGGCATTGCCAAACTCAGCCAGCAGTTCATGCGCCAGCCGCAGACGGTCAAGGTTGAGGCGCAACACGAAGCCAACAAAATCCGCCAGCGCTGGTACCAAGTACGGGACAGTGAACGCCTGCACACGGTCTCTAAGGTGCTGAACCATTACCGTCCGGCCAGCACGCTGGCCTTTTGCAACACCAAGCTGCAGTGCCGCGAACTGGTGCAGGTTTTGAAGGCGCAGGGCTTCAGTGCGCTGGCACTTTACGGCGAGCTGGAGCAGCGCGAACGCGACCAGGTGCTGGTGCAGTTTTCTAACCGCAGTTGCTCGGTGCTGGTGGCCACCGACGTGGCAGCGCGCGGGCTGGACATTTCGCAGCTGGAGATGGTCATCAATGTGGATGTGACGCCCGACAGCGAAGTGCATATTCACCGCATCGGCCGCACCGGCCGCGCTGACGAAGAGGGCTGGGCGATCAGTTTGGCATCGATGAACGAAATGGGTGCGGTCGGCCGCATCGAGCAATTGCAAAACGCCGAGTCCGAATGGCACAAGGTGGAAGACCTGACGCCGGCCAGCCAGGAGCCGCTGGTGCCGCCCATGGTGACGCTGCAAATTGTGGGCGGGCGCAAAGAAAAAATTCGCGCCGGCGATGTGCTGGGCGCGCTGACCGGCGAGGCCGGCTTCACGCGTGAGCAGGTTGGCAAGATCAATGTCAACGAGTACTCGACCTATGTGGCGCTGGACCGGCGCATTGCCGACGAGGCGCTGCAAAAACTCAGCGCCGGCAAGGTCAAGGGCAAGAGCGTGCGGGTGCGGCTGCTTGATGACGAGTCTTGATGCCGACATGAACGTCAGTGCCAACACCGCAGCGCCTGCCAAGACCTTGGCGTTGGTTATAGGTGCGGGCGGCGGCATGGGCGCTGCGCTGGTGCAAGCCTTGTCCATACCCGGCGGGCACGGCATCGACAGTGTGCTGGCGCTGGGACGCGCCACGCAGCCGGCCATCGACTACAGCGACGAAACCAGTCTGCAAAACGCCGCGGCCTGGGTGGCGTCGCAATGCCAATTGCAGGGCGCCGAGCTGCGTCTCGTGATTGTGGCCAGTGGTTTTTTGCATGGTGTACAAGGTCAGCCTGAACGCAGCTGGTCGCACCTGGATCCTGATTACTTGCGCCAGGTTTTTCTTGTCAATGCCATCGGCCCGGCGCTGGTCATGAAACATTTCTTGCCGCTGTTACCCCGGCAGGGTCGCTGCGTGGCCGGTTTTGTGTCGGCCAAAGTCGGTAGCATCGGCGACAACGCGCTGGGCGGCTGGTACGGTTACCGCGCAGCCAAGGCCGCACTCAACCAGCTGGTCAAGACGGCCGCCATCGAGCTCAAGCGTCGCAACCCCCAGGCGCTGTGCGTGGCATTGCACCCGGGCACTGTGGACACGGCGCTGTCAAAGCCTTTTACCAAAGCCGGACTCAAACTACGCCCGCCGGAAGTAGCCGCCACGGAGTTGCTGACGGTGCTGGCGGGTCTTGAGCCGGCTCAAACCGGCGCTTTGGTGGACTACCAGGGCAAAGTCTTGCCCTGGTAGGGTGCTGCGCTGTCAGCGCGCGTCGACCAGAGCCTTGGTATTGAGCGAGTGGCTCGCGTCGTCATCAAATCGACTTGCAGATGTCAAAGAATAAAGTTTTTGAAAAAGGAAACACCCCATGAATTTGCGCATAATTTCTTTTTACAAACGCTGGTACATGGCTGCGCTCTTGTGCGTCGCCGCCCAGGGCGTTGCGGCCCAGCCTTTTAGTTTTGTGGCATTGGGTGACTTGCCTTATGGCCAGGCGGCGCAGGGCTACGCGCCCTACAAATCGCTCATCAGTTCTATCAACCAGGAGCGCCCCAGTTTTTCTATTCATATCGGTGACTTCAAATCGGGCTCTACGCTGTGCTCAGATGAAGAGTCCAAAGTGCAGCTCGGCCATTTCGGTTTGTTTGACAGTGCCCTGGTCTTCACGCCGGGGGACAACGAATGGACCGACTGCCACCGCGCCAACAATGGCGGTCATGATCCACTGGAGCGCCTGCAGGCTTTGCGTGCTGCGTTTTACAAGCCGGGTTTGTCGCTGGGCAAGCAGCCATTGGCTGTGCTGAACCAGTCAACCGCGGCGCCCGCTTTTGCCAAGTTTGTAGAAAACCAGCGCTGGACGCACCAGGGCGTGGTGTTTGCCACGCTGCACATTGTGGGCAGCAACAACAACTTTGAAGTGCGCGACCCGCGTGCCGTGGCCGAATTTTTTGAGCGTGAAAAAGCCAACATCGCCTGGATACGTGAAGCCTTTGCAAGCGCAGCCCAGTCACAGGCCAAAGCCATTGTGCTGGCCATGCAGGCCGATGTATTTGATTCCAAGAGCCTGTGGGAAGACTTTCCTGCGCACTCGGGTTTCCGCGCCAGCATTGGCGAGACTTTGCTACCCCTGGCGGCGCAATCCAAAATCCCGGTGCTCTTGATACACGGCGACAGCCATGTTTTTCGCTTTGACCAGCCTTTTACGCTGAATAAAAAACCGATCCCGCAACTCACCCGGCTGGAAGTGCCCGGTGCCGGTGATGTGCGCGCCGTGCATGTGACCGTGGACACACGCCAGCGCAACCCTTTTGCGGTGCGCTTGCTGGAGCCGGCTGCTGCGCCCTGATTTGCCAGGGCTGGTGGCCGGTTTGTGCGACCATCGCACCCATGCAAAATTTTTGGCCCTCCAGCGGCTTTGACCAGCTCCGGCGCAATGCGCGGGGCTGGCTGATTCCCACCGACGATTACCTGCGGCTGTTCTTGCAGCGACCCGAATTGGCGCTGCTGCCCGAGTCCTGCCCCAACGAGATCAAGCTGCACACGGCGCTGCAAGCCGAGCCGGCCCGCGCTGTTGGCTTGGTGGAGCTGGCCGCCATCAAGGACGCTGACGCCCGCGAGAGCTACACACTGTTTGTCAACTTTCGCAACGACTTGCTGGCCGCGGGTAGTTTGGAGGCCTGCTACCTGGGGCTGTTCCGGCGCGGCGTGATGGGCGTGCCGCCACTTTTTCTAGACCTGTTGGCGCAAGCAATCGCCCGCAATGTTTTGCATGACAGTCAGGATGCTTACGAAGTACGGGCAGCAGAAATGCTGTTTCGTCCGCAGCGCCTGACCATAGAGCAGGGCCAGATTCTGGCCGGCGATCTGAGAGTGCTGGACATGCTCAAAGACACCGGCGGTCTGGGCGACATAGGCCGCCTGCTGGCTGAGGCCAAGGCGCCTATGCGAGAAGTTCGCATGCAAGTGCTGGGCGACGACAACGCAGCCGAGTACTGGCGCGCCGGCGAGCGCTACAACTTTTTGCTCGACCTCACGCACGAGGTCAAAAACGACCTGAGCCACGGTCTGGTGCTGACCATGACGCGGGCCCGCTCGGGTCTGACGGCGCTGGCGAGGGTGCTGGAGAAATGGGTGCAGCATCTGCTGGGTGTGGCGGTGCGCGTGCGGCCTTTACAAAAAATTGACGACCCCGGTTGGCGCTGGCATGTGGGCCTGGATGTGCATGCCTCGGCTTTGCTCAATGACCTGTACGAAGACAAACCAGTTGAGCCAGAGCGACTGCAGCGCCTGCTCAGCCTGTTTCGTTTGGAGTTTGATCAGCCGCAGGAAATGCGTGCCGATGTGGCGGGCAAGCCGGTCTACCTGGGGCTGATGATGAGCGAAGAGCGGGCCTTGCGTCTGAAGCCTCAAAACCTGCTGCTCAACCTGCCGCTGGCGGCCTTGGCATAAAATCCGGTATTCAGCTATTTTTAACCGGAGTCTTCCATGCCTAAAAAAATCCGAGTCGAAGCCGACAGGTGCGCACCTAAACCTACTCTTGCTCCCGGCATGACACGCACTGCCGGCCACGGCCAGAAAGTCAGTCTTGAGCGCGGTTCATGGACCCGCAGCAAGAAAAACCCGGGCAAGCGCCCCAGCAAGGGCGGTTAATTCCCTCTCAGGTGCAGCCCTGGCGCTGCACCGCTGTCTCTACGGTCTGCCTTTGGCAGGCCGTTTTTTTTGGCTGGTTGCCTTGTCTTTAGCGACTGTGTTGCAGAAAAAAGGCCAGCATGGCCGCTGAGGCGCCGGGGGCCTGCGGATCTGTGTAACTGCCTTCCGGGTTACCGCCTGCCCAGGCGTGCGGGCTGCCATCAACCGTCCAGTGTTCTAAGAAACTCCGGCCATCGCCGGCCCTGTAGACGCTGCGCTTTGCCTGTCGCAGGCTCTCGTTATCAGACGCCGAGGCCAGCACTGCTTCCTTGTGTTCAAGCGCCAAGCCGCTGGCCGTCAGCGCTGCCGTGGCGGCCTGCACGATGCGCAGGCTGTTGTCGGGGTGAACGGTGGTGTCTGCGCTGCCGTGAAAAACGATGGTCGGCATCCGGTGTTCACGCGCTGGCGACCCCGCCAGCTTGCGGTACTGACCGCCAAGGCGCATGGCTTGAAAGGCTGACATCACGTCTTTGGCCGCGCCTGTCGGCAGACCCGAGTGCACGCCAAGGGCTGCGAACAGCTCCGGGTAATGGGCCGCAACGATTGCGGCCATGGCGCCGCCTGCCGACAGGCCGGCGATATAGACCCTGGACTCGTCTACCGGGTAGCGGGCGATGATCAGCCGGGTCAAAGCTGCCAGCATGGCAGGCTCGCCGGCACTGCGGCCCTGGTGAGCCGTGTCAAACCAGTTCCAGCAGCGCATCTGGTTGGCCTTGGTCAGCTGCTCCGGGTAAAGCACCAGACAAGGTGCTTGAGCGGCCAGGGTGTTCATGGCCGTGCCGCGGGCGAAGTCGGGCGCATCTTGTTTGCAGCCGTGCAGCATCACCAGCAGCGGCAAGCGCGCGTTCAGCGCATCCACGGCCGCAGCTTGCGCGGGTACATACAAATTAAATCCGTAGCGCTCGCCATCAAAGTCGAACACCTGCCGGGTGAAGGTCGCGCGGCGCGCTTTGGGCGGTGGATCTTCCAGCGTCGGTAGCAATTCCGGCGCGGCTGCCTCATCTGCTTGATCTGCCTCATCTTCCTCGAAGGCCAAAACCGCCTGGGTGCCCGGCGCAGCAGATGGCTGAGTTGGCTGAGTTGGCTGAGATGGCTGCGTTGTTGCGGGCGCTAAGTCGGCTGGTGGCGGGTTCACCCCGGCCGGCTGTTCAGGCCCGACGCGGCGAAGTCTTTGGACTGCAACGCTGGCCCAGCGGCGCAGCGTTGAAAAGGGCTTGGCGTCAGCCGACTGATTCATCCACCATGGCATGTAACTAACTCCAAAATTCAGGCTTGCGATGCCACACAGAATACGCCCATGAAATGACGCACGCATAAAACGACGACTCGGCTAACATCGAGTGATGCCATTTGTTTTGCTTCAGTGATGGAAAAAAATTCGCCAAACCAAGCGCTTGAGCAGGCCCAGGCTGCGCTCAAAGCCAGCGAGGAGCGATTTCGCGAGCTCGCCGAAAATACCGAAGATGTTTTTTACAGCCGCAACGCCACCACCGGCGAGTTGCTCTACATCAGCCCTGCCTGCGAACGCCTGATCGGGCGCAAGCTGCAAAGCTTTTATGACAAGCCGGGCCGTTATCTGGGCACCGTGCATCCGGATGACCTGGCGGCCGTCAAGGCTGCCGTAGAAGCCAATTTGGGCGGTCTGCCCACCGAGGTCGAATGCCGCTTGATCAAGCCCGACGGCGAGATCGTCTGGGTTCGCCATTTTGCGCATCTGGTGGGTGAGCGCGTGGTGGGCACCCTGCGCGACATCACCGCTCGCAAACTGGCCGACGCCAAACTGGCCCGCAGCACGCGCGCGCTGAAGTTGCTCAGTCAGAGCAACCGTGCCTTGACCCGGATAGAAGACGAGTTGCAATTGCTCGCTGAGATTTGCCGGCTGGCTGTCGATGTGGGCGGCTACCGCATGGCCTGGGTCGGCTACGCGCGTGATGATGAGGGCCGCAGCGTCGAGCCCATGGCCCATGCCGGCCATGAGGCGGGCTACCTCAGCTGCGTGCAGCTGAGCTGGTCTGAGGGGCCTGACGGCACCCCGGGTTCGGCCTGTGATGCGATCCGCCGCAATGAAGTGTGCGAGTCCCCGGACCTGCAAGCCAAGCCTGGAGATTTCCCGCTGGCCCGGGAGGCACTGGCCCGCGGCTACGGGAGCGTGCTGGCTCTGCCGCTGCGCCACGGCGGACAGACCCTGGGCGTGCTGGCGCTGTATTCGGCCGAAGCGCAATCAGCCCGCATCGAAGAGATCGGTCTGCTACAGGAGTTAGCCGACAACCTGAGTTTTGGCATTGACAACATACGCTCGCGCTTGTGGCGCAACCGCATGGAGAAGGCGATCGCGCTGGTGGCTGCCGGTGTGTCTATGCAGAGCGGCGGCAACTTTTTTGAAATGCTGGTGCGCAATATGTCCGACGCCATGGGTGCAAATGGCGCTCTGGTGGCGCGTGTGTTGCCAGATGACCCGCTGCGCGGGCACAGCGTGGCCGCTGTGTTCAATGGCCAAGTGGTGCCACAGTTTGACTATGAAATTTCGCAAACACCTTGCCGCGATTTAGCGCATACCTCCAGCCTGATCCTGCCTGAGAATGTGCAAATTTTGTACCCTGAGTCTTCGATCCTGCGCGAGTTCGGAGCCCAGGGCTATGCGGCCCACCGGCTGGAAAATTCTCTGGGGCAGATGGCCGGTGTGCTGGTGTTGGTGTTTCGCGAGCCGCTCAAAGAAAGCCAGACCGCGCTGCTGCATTCGACGCTGCAGATTTTTGCTTCACGCGCTTCCGCAGAGCTTGAGCGCTTAGAAGCCGACCTGCAGATCCGCAACCTGAACGCCAGCCTGGAGGACCGCGTCCAACGGCGCACGACCGAGCTCAAGTTGGCCAACCAGGAGCTGGAGTCCTTCAGTTATTCGGTGTCGCACGACCTGCGCACCCCTTTGAGCGCTGTCGATGGTTTTGCCAGCTTGATCGAGATGTCTATGGAAGGCCTGCCGGAATCGCAAATCGGCAAGAGCCGGCATTTTTTGCAACGCATCCGCTCGGGTGTTGTGCAAATGGGCGAGTTGATAGACGCCTTGCTGTCATTGGCCAAGTTGGCACGCGAACCGCTGCGCCGCGAAGCCGTGGACCTCAGCGCAATGGCCGCTGAGGTGCTGGCGTCGCTGAGTGAACGCGAACCGTCCCGCGTCCTGCAGGCGCAGATCGAGCCGGGGCTGGGTGCCACCGGCGACCATCGATTATTGAGGCAGCTGATGGAAAACCTGCTGGGCAACGCCTGGAAATTCAGCGCCGGTCAGGCCATCACACGCATCAGTTTCGGGCAAGAGACGGATGCTGATGGCAACCCGGTCTATTACGTCAAGGACAAGGGCGCGGGCTTTGACATGGCCCATGCAGACAAGCTGTTTGCGCCATTCCAGCGAATGCATTCGCCGTCGCAATTTGAAGGCAGCGGCATCGGTTTGGCCACGGTGCGGCGCATCGTGTCACGCCACGGTGGTCGCATTTGGGCAGAAGCGGCCGTCGGCGAAGGCGCGTGCTTTTACTTCACCCTCGGTTCAGGCAAGGGCGCAGCTGAGGCTGCGCAAGCCTGACAGCCAAGGCTTGAAAATGAACTTAATAGTCATAAAGAAATCGATTTAATTTTTATTTGGAATAACTGTATTTAAAAAATACTTTAAGTCCAGTGCTGCGATAAGATTCAATGCATGGTGACCTTTATTTCCCCGGCAGGTGCTGCCCTCAGCGCGACGACCCAACCCGTCGTCAAACCCTCGTTCAAAGCGCAAATGTTGGTGGCGCGCGAAGACGCTATCGTTGAGGCGGTCAATTCCTTGCTGGCCGAAAAAGGCTTTGACCTGATGACCGTCGACGAAGTGGCGGCCAAAGTCGGCATTGCCAAAGCCAGTTTGTACAAGCACTTTCCCAGCAAAGAGGATCTGGCCGCCGCCGCCATGGTCCGGTTGCTCAAGCTGGCCAAGAACTTTTTGGCTGAACTCCCGGCGCAAGCTGAGCCGCTGGCGCAACTCAAGGCCGTGGTGCGCTGGATGATGCAAGTGCAACTGGCCGGGCAAATGCCTTCTTTGCCCAGCCAGAACTCCAGCCTGCGGGCCACCCTTCTGGCCAACCGCGACTACCTTGACAGTTTGCTGCAAGTTAGCGACCACATCGGTCAGTGGATAGAAGCTGCGCAGCAAGACGGCAGCTTGAACCCCCAACTGCCGCCGCTCTTGGTGCTCTACACCTTGTATTCGCGCGCTTGTGACCCGGTGCTCGAATTCATGCAGGCCAGCGGGCAACACAGCGACGAAGAGATCGTCTCACTGGTGCTCGCTACCTGCTTTGACGGCTTGGCTCAGACGCCGATCAAAAGTTCCGGCCTGTAGTTTTTTTGCTCGCCTTTGCGGGCATAGCCCAGCGGGTTGGCCACCACGCGGCAACCCCGGCTGACGTAGTCCTGCGGGCAGTGCAGATGGCCGTGCAGCCACAGCTGAGCGGCCGGCAGCAGATCGTCCAGCGCATTGCAAAAACCGGCAGTGCCCGGTGTCAGCCCGTAGCGCGGGTCGGCGCTGAGCAAGCTGGGTGCAAAGTGCGTGACCGCCACGGTGGGCCCGTCAAAGCCGGTGGCCAGTGCCTGGCGCAGCCAGCGCTGACTTTTCAAAGCCTGCTCACGCACCTGTTCGGCCAACATGGGCGTGCCGGCTTGCAAGCTGTGATTTTTACGCAGGTAAAAATTGGCGGCCCGGAAGGCTTTGTCGCGCGCCTTCAATTGCTCGGCCAGCGCGCCCGGCGCTGCAGCTGCATTGGCTGGCGTGCCGGCTGCGCTGCTCAAGGCGTCAAAGTCGCTCCACAGCGTGCAGCCCACAAAGCGCACGCCTTGCAGCACCACGCTTTCTTGCTCCAGCCAGATCAAGCCCCAGCGCTCACAAGCCTGACGCAGGCGCTGGTAGGCCTCGTCAAACTCCAGGCCGTCGTATTCATGGTTGCCGGGCACAAAAATCACCGGCGTCGGCCATGCGGCACCACCCTCGTGAACCGGCCTGGGTGAAAAGCGGGCCAGCCCGAAGTCCGGCACGCCCAGGCGCGTCAAGTCGGAGTTGTGCTGGTAAGAGCCGATGTCACCCGCCAGCACCAACACGTCGGCGCCGGCCAGGGGCTGCGCTGAGAAATGCGGATGCGACTCCAGGTGCAGGTCGGACAAAAGCTGAATATTCACCGATCAAGCGTCCGTCAATCAAGCGATGGGCGTTTGCTGAAATGCGGAGTTGGCGGCGCTTTGCACCACCTCGCGCAGCCATACATGGCTGCTGCGCTGTTGGTTGCGTCTGTGCCAGACCGCGTCCACCAGCACCGGTGAAACCTCAAAGGGCAGGGGCCGGAAAACCAGCTGATCGGCAAAACCCGTGACCTTCAAAAAATGCAGCGGAAGCACCGTCAGCAAATTGGCGTTGGCCACCACCCGGGCGGCGGTGAAGAACTGGTTGACTGTCAGCACCACAAAGCGCTCTCGGCCCAGCGTTGCAAGTGCCTCGTCTATAAAGCCGAAAGGTCGGCCCGAAAAACTCACCAGCATGTGACGCGCTGCGCAAAATGCGTCAATGCTCAACGGGCCTTGGGCCAGCGGATGGTCTTTGCGCATCACGCAAACATACTCACCGGTAAAGAGCCGCTGGTGAAAAAATGGCTGGGGCTCGCCGCTTTGGGTGCGCGCCGTCAAGTCGGCCAGCATGGAGGGAAAGTAGCCCACCGCCAGGTCGCAAGCCTCCTCGTCGAGCAGGCGGCGCGGGTCGCGGGTGGTCAGGGGCACCACGCGCAGCGTCACGCGCGGTGCTTGTTTTTCAAGGGTTTCCGTCAGGCCCGGAATCAGTTCGGCGGCGCTTGCATCTGACATGGCCAGCACAAAGCTGGTGTTGGCCTCGGCCGGCACAAATTCATTCGGTATCAGAGAGCTTTGCAGTTGCGCCAGCGCCTCGCGTACAGCCGGCCAGATGGCGCGGGCGCGTGGCGTGGGCGCCATGCCCTGGCCGCTGCGCTGCACCAGCTCGTCACCCAGCGTTTCGCGCAGGCGCCGCAGGGCATTGCTCACGGCCGGCTGCGTCAGCGACAGGTTGCGGGCAGCCCGGGTCAGGCTGCCCTCGGCCATCACCTCGTCAAAAACGCGCAGCAAATTCAGGTCCAGCGTACGGAAGTTGGGGGTGCTCAAGGAGACTCCATTCGCAAAAAAGTGCAGACAACATAGTAAATCACTTTTGTGAATGAATTAAATCATAAATATAAAGTTGAGTAGCATGAGTAATAACCCTAGTATCAAAGCCTTGTTCAAGCTTGCTTTCGTTTGAAAACAAGCTTTCGCAGCATGAACAGCACCAAGAGGAAAAAATCATGACCAGTTTTGTGAATATTGAGTACGCCACGGAACATCCCGGCGTCAGCCGCATCGAGTCCGCTATTGAAGGCGCCATGGCTTTGCGCAAGCGCTGGTCGCCGGCACGCGCCACGCTTGCCTTGTTGCTTTGCGCTGTGCTGGCTGCCGTGCTGGTGGTGGGTTACCAGGTGATGGACAGCGTGGCCGAAGGCCATCTGCTGGTCTTGTGGATTGCACTGTGGCTTATCAGCTTTGCCGCACTGGCCTTGCTGTCCGGCACGGTCAATCGCTTGATCGAGAAGACACGCAGCGGTTTGGACGGCTGGGCTCAGCGACAGGCCCGCAACCGCGCTGACCAGCGCCTGTGGCGCATGGCGCAAACAGACTCGCGCGTGATGTCTGATTTGCAAGTGGCTTTCAGCCGTCAAAACGCTGAGAACGATGCGCAGACCGCAGCAGCCGGCCCGCAGACCGTGCTGACACAGCGCGCCCTGCGTCTGGGCAGCGCAGACCTGCGCGCCTTTTTGAACCAGCTGCGCTAAGCCTTAGCGCCAGACTTCAGGCTGCCATTCGTTTTTCGATGGCGGCCTTGGTGTCTTTCAGGGCTTGCGGCAGGTGATGAGCCAGCTGCGTGAACAGCTCGGTGTGCAGCACCATCTCTTGCTGCCAGTCGGCTTTGTTCATTCGCGTGACGGTGTCAAACTGTTCGGCAGTGAAGTTCAGGCCGGTCCAGTTCAAGTCCTGGTAACGCGGGCTGATACCGCTGAAGTGTTCATGCCCCTGACCTGAGCCGTCAATGCGCTCAATCATCCATTTGAGTACGCGCATGTTTTCGCCGTAACCGGGCCAGACAAACTTGCCGTCCTCGCCTTTGCGAAACCAGTTGGCGGTGTAAATTTTGGGCAGCTTGGCGCCCTTGGCAGCGAGCTTTTGGCCCATGTCCAACCAGTGCTGGAAATAGTCGCTCATGTTGTAGCCCGTGAAGGGCAGCATGGCAAACGGGTCGCGGCGCACGCTGCCGTTGCCGCCGGCCATGGCGGCCGTGGTTTCAGAGCCCATGGTCGCAGCCATGTAAACGCCTTCGGTCCAGTTACGCGCTTCGGTCACCAGCGGCACGGTGGTCGAGCGGCGGCCGCCGAAGATGAAGGCGTCAATCGGCACGCCCTTGGGGTCGTCCCAGGCGCTGTCGAGCGCCGGGTTGTTGGTGGCTGCCACCGTGAAGCGCGAGTTCGGGTGCGCGGCCTTGGCGCCGGTCTGCTTGGCGATCTCGGGTGTCCAGTCATGGCCCTGCCAGTCAATCAGGTGCGCCGGCAGTGCCTTGCCGGGCGCGTCATGCTCCATGCCTTCCCACCACACATCGCCGTCGTCGGTCAGCGCGACGTTGGTGAAGATGGTGTCTTTGGTCAGGCTGCGCATGCAGTTCGGGTTGGTCAGCATGTTGGTGCCCGGGGCCACGCCAAAGTAGCCGGCCTCGGGGTTGATGGCGCGCAGGCGGCCGTCGGCCGAGGGCTTGATCCAGGCGATGTCGTCGCCGATGGTGGTGACCTTCCAGCCCTCAAAGCCGGCCGGCGGCACCAGCATCGAAAAATTGGTCTTGCCGCAAGCGCTGGGGAAAGCTGCCGCCACGTGGTACTTACGGCCTTGCGGGTTGGTCACACCCAGGATCAGCATGTGCTCGGCCAGCCAGCCTTCGTCGCGGCCCATGATGGAGGCGATGCGCAGCGCAAAGCATTTTTTGCCCAGCAGCGCATTGCCGCCGTAGCCGGAGCCGTAAGACCAGATCTCACGCGTTTCGGGGTAATGCACGATGTACTTGGTCTTGTTGCAGGGCCATGCGACGTCTTTTTGCCCGGCGGCCAGCGGGGCGCCCACAGTGTGAATGCAAGGCACGAAATCGCCCTCGGCACCCAACACGTCATACACGGCGCGGCCCATGCGCGTCATGAGCTTCATGTTCACCGCCACGTAGGGGCTGTCTGAGAGTTCGATGCCGATGTGCGCAATCGGCGAGCCCAAGGGGCCCATAGAGAAAGGCACCACGTAGAGCGTGCGGCCTTTCATGCAGCCGTCAAACAGCGGCGCCAGTGTGGCGCGCATCTCGGCCGGGGCTACCCAGTTGTTGGTCGGTCCGGCATCTTCTTTTTTGGCGGAGCAGATGTAAGTGCGGTCTTCGACGCGGGCCACATCGCTGGGGTCGCTCAGCGCCAGAAAGCTGTTGGGGCGCTTGAGCGGGTTGAGCTTTTGCATGGTGCCGCCATCGACCAGCCGCTGGCACAGTCGCTGGTATTCGGCCTCGCTGCCGTCGCACCAGTAAACCGCATCCGGTTGGCACATGGCGGCCACGTCGGCGACCCAGGCGATCAGTTTGGCATTTTTGACATGAGCGGGCACATTCAGTGCGAGCCCTGGCATGGCGGGGTGGTTCATAAAAAGCTCCAAGGTTAAAAAACGTGATTTCGGCAACTACCCCGTCTGGCCTGGCGGCCATCGAAATGGGAGGGGTGGCTGTCGAAATAGCGCTGTGATGGATCCGGGCGCGAACCTACAAAAAATGTCCTGAAGCGAGCAGGTGTTGAACGCCAAGGAAGGTCATTCTAAGAACATCGGACCTAAGTTACAGCGAGGTTACAAGCTATGTTTATGCATAACTTGCATAGCCTTATGTTGCCAGGGCGTAAAAAAACCCGCCGGGGCGGGTTTTTGAGCTGAGGGCCGTTGAGCGGCCCGTGTGCCGGAATCAGGCCATGACAACGGCGATGAATGCGAGCATGAAAATCAGTACCCCGCCGGCCAATGGCAAAACAATCGGCATCATGGGCACGATGGCCTCGATGGCGTCCACTTCTTCAGCGGGTTTGCTGTGGTCGGTAGAAGAATGAGAGTGCGGGTTGGACATGAAAGTTCCTATGGGCTTTTATAACTGATAAACATTTTAACCGCTGGCAAGATGGCCTGCACTTACATACTGCGCCGGTACTGTCCGCCGACTTCAAACAGCGCATTGGTGATCTGCCCCAGCGAGCAAACCCGCACCGCGTCCATCAGCACTTCAAACACGTTGTCGTTATGGATTACGGCCTGCTGCAGACGCTTGAGCATGGCTGGTGATTCATTGGCATGCTGCGCATGAAAAGCTTGCAGGCGCTGCAGCTGGCTTTGCTTTTCTTCGTCGGTGGAACGGGCGAGCTCTAACTTGTCCATCACCTGGTCACCGTGCGGGTTGCGGAAGGTGTTGACGCCGATGATGGGCAGCTCGCCGGTGTGCTTGAGCATTTCGTAGTGCATCGACTCGTCCTGGATGCGGCCGCGCTGGTAACCGGTTTCCATGGCGCCCAACACGCCGCCGCGCTCGGCAATGCGTTCGAACTCGGTCAGCACGGCTTCTTCAAGCAGCTCGGTGAGCTCTTCGATGATGAAAGCGCCTTGCGACGGGTTCTCGTTTTTGGCCAGGCCCCATTCACGGTTGATGATGAGCTGGATGGCCATGGCGCGGCGCACCGAGTCTTCGGTGGGCGTGGTGATGGCTTCGTCAAAAGCGTTGGTGTGCAGGCTGTTGCAGTTGTCGTAAATCGCAATCAGCGCTTGCAGCGTGGTGCGTATGTCGTTGAACTGGATCTCTTGCGCATGCAGGCTGCGGCCGCTGGTTTGAATGTGGTATTTGAGCTTTTGGGACCGTTCGTTGGCGCCGTATTTTTCTTTCATGGCGACCGCCCAGATGCGGCGTGCCACACGGCCCATGACGGTGTATTCCGGGTCCATGCCGTTGCTAAAGAAGAACGACAGGTTAGGCGCAAAGTCGTCAATGTGCATGCCGCGCGCCAGGTAGGCTTCTACAAAGGTAAAGCCATTACTCAGCGTGAAAGCCAGCTGGCTGATCGGGTTGGCACCGGCTTCGGCGATGTGGTAACCGCTGATGGACACGCTGTAAAAGTTGCGCACGTCGTGGTCTACAAAGTACTGCGCCACGTCGCCCATCACCTTGAGGCTGAACTCTGTGCTGAAAATGCAGGTGTTCTGGCCCTGGTCTTCTTTCAAAATGTCGGCCTGCACCGTGCCGCGCACATTGGCCATCACCCATTCTTTGATTTTGGCTGTCTCGGTATCTGTCGGTTCGCGACCGTTTTCTAGCTTGAACTTATCGATATTTTGGTCAATGGCCGTGTTCATGAACATGGCCAGAATGCTGGGCGCCGGGCCGTTGATGGTCATGCTGACCGAGGTGCTGGGGTTGCACAAATCAAAGCCGCCGTAGAGCACCTTCATGTCTTCGATGGTGGCAATGCTCACTCCGCTGTTGCCCACCTTGCCGTAAATGTCAGGACGCAGGTCCGGGTCGTTGCCGTACAGAGTGACCGAGTCAAAGGCAGTAGAAAGACGCTTGGCCGCCATGCCCGAGCTCAAGAGCTTGAAGCGCGTGTTGGTGCGAAAAGCATCGCCCTCGCCGGCAAACATGCGGGTCGGGTCTTCACCTTCGCGCTTGAAGGCAAAGGTGCCTGCGGTGTACGGAAAGCTGCCGGGCACGTTGTCCAGCATCAGCCACTGCAGCAGCTCGCCATCGTCATGGTATTTTGGGAGGCTGACTTTACGAATCGGTGTGCCTGACAAAGACTTCGTGACCAGCGCCGTGCGGATTTCCTTGTCACGGATTTTGACCACGTATTCGTCGCCGGCGTAGGCTGCTTGCATGTCCGGCCACTGAGCCAGCAGCTCGCGTGCGTCGGCATCCATGCGTGCTTTGCGGTGGCCTGCCAAGTCAAGCGCTGCTTCCGCAGCGGGGGCTCGGCCTGGCTTGTCGATTTTCAGCATGGCCGCAGCAGCCTTGAGTTGCTGCACTTCGCGCGCCAATTGGCCTTGTGCGGCAGCCCGTTTTTTGTAGCCGCGAACCGTGTCAGATATTTCAGCCAGGTAGCGCGTGCGCGCCGCCGGCACCACAGGGGTCTGGTTGGTGCTGTGGCGCACCGCCACCTGAGGCAGCGTGCCGGCTTTGAGTTGCAGGCCGAGTTCGGCCAGCCGGGGCTTGAGCGCCTGGTACAGCGCGGTCACACCGTCGTCGTTAAAGCGCGCGGCCATGGTGCCAAACACCGGCATCTGCTCGGTGGGGGTGGTCCAGGCTTCCTGGTTGCGCTGCACTTGTTTGGCCACATCGCGCAGCGCGTCCAGCGAACCTTTGCGGTCAAACTTATTGATGGCAACAAACTCGGCAAAGTCCAGCATGTCGATTTTCTCGAGCTGGCTGGCTGCGCCAAACTCAGGCGTCATCACATACATGGGCACATTGACATGCGGCACGATGGCGGCGTCGCCCTGGCCTATGCCCGAGGTTTCGACGATGACCAGGTCAAAGCCGGCCACCTTGCAGGCAGCGATCACGTCGGGTAGGGCTTTGGAAATCTCTGAGCCGAAGTCGCGTGTGGCGAGACTTCTCATGAACACACGTGCCCCCACGCTCGCCACTGCGTGTGCTTCGCTGCCCCCCGCGGGGGCCGCCCGCCTGCCGCCCGGCAAAGCCGGTTCGGCGGCTTGAACTGGTGAAGAGCTAACCGACCAGGGGCTGATCGCGTTCATGCGGATGCGGTCGCCCAGCAGCGCGCCACCGCTCTTGCGGCGGGATGGGTCGATGCTGATCAGCGCAATGCGCAAGCTGTCGCCCTGGTCCAGTCGCAGTCGGCGTATCAGCTCGTCGGTCAGTGAGGATTTGCCTGCACCGCCCGTGCCGGTGATGCCGAGCACCGGCACCTTGCACTTGTTTGACTGCTCGCGGATCTGCTGGACCAGCGCCGCGTCGGCCTTGTCGTTTTCCAGGGCGGTGATCAGTTGCGACAGCGCGCGCCAATTCATCTCGCTATGGCCTTCAATGGCTTTCATGGTCTGCGGTGCAAAGCCGGTCAGGTCTTTGTCGCAGCGCATGACCATCTCGCCGATCATGCCGGCCAGTCCCATTTTTTGCCCGTCTTCTGGGCTGTAGATGCGCGTCACGCCGTAAGCGTGCAGCTCGCGGATTTCGGGCGGCACGATCACGCCGCCACCGCCGCCAAACACCTGGATGTGCGCACCGCCCCGGGATTTGAGCAAATCAATCATGTACTTGAAGTACTCCACATGCCCGCCCTGGTACGAGCTGATGGCAATGCCCTGCGCGTCCTCTTGCAAGGCGGCTGTGACCACCTCGTCCACACTGCGGTTATGGCCCAGGTGAATCACCTCGGCGCCCATGCCCTGCAAGATGCGCCGCATGATGTTGATGGCCGCGTCATGCCCGTCAAACAAACTGGCGGCCGTGACAAAGCGCACCTTGTGCGTGGGGCGGTAATTGGCCAGAGCCTTGAATTCGGCAGACAGATCAGACATGTGTGACTCCGTGGAAGTCGTCAGGGCAAGCCGGCAGGCTTGAATCACGTTGACGTTAACGTCAATCTTAGCGACATTCGCAGCCCCCAAGCCGGCCCCAAAAAAAAGGGGCGCCGTAGCGCCCCTGAAAAATCAAGCGCCCTGTAATTATTTGTACAGCATTTCAGGCAGCCACAGGCCGATCGCAGGGAACTGGTACAGCAGGAAGATGGCAAACACCTGAATCGCCATGAAAGGCAGCATGCCGGCAAAAATCTGGTTCAGCGTGACATGCGGCGGGCTCACGCCTTTCAGGTAAAAGGCCGCCATGGCCACCGGCGGGCTGAGGAAGGCGGTCTGCAAATTGAGCGCCACCAGCAAGCCAAAGAACAGCGGGTCAATGCCGAAGTGCGGCAGCAGAGGGATGAAGATCGGCATGAAAATCACAATGATCTCGGTCCACTCCAGCGGCCAGCCCAGCAGGAAAATCACCACCTGCGCCAGGATCATGAACTGCACCGGGGTCATGTTCAGCGACAGCACCCACTGGTTGATCAGTTCCTGCCCGCCCAGCAGCGCAAAAGCCGCAGAGAAAATGCTAGAACCCACAAACAGCCAGCACACCATCGCGCTGGTTTTGGCAGTCAGGTAGACCGATTCCCTCATCACTTGCATGTTCAGGCGTCTGTAGGCTGCAGCCAGCAGCAAACCGCCCAGCGAGCCCATGGCGGCCGCCTCGGTGGGCGTGGCCAGCCCGAAGACGATGGTGCCCAGCACCGCCATGATCATCACGGCCAGCGGGAAGAAGGAGCCCAGCAGCATCTTGAAGATCTCCAGCCGCGCGAAGCTGAAGTAGGCGTAAAAGATGGCAAGCGCCACGGCGCAGCTGGCCAGGGCGACCCAGAAGCTGGCCGGCGCAGGAAGCCGCTCTGCAGCGGCTGCTTCAGCGGCTGGCGGCGGCGCAGGTGTGGATGCAGGGCTGGCCTGTGCGGCCTCTGCCGGTTTGTCGGCTTCTACCTTGGCGGTGGTGACAGGCGCATCAGAGCTAGGCGGCGGTTTCAGGCCGCCGTCTTCTTCTTCGGGCTCTTGCAATCCGCTGACACTGCTGGTTTCTTCTTCGGCGCTTTCCACCGTCGTGCCACCCATGGCCACCACGCCTTCGACCTCGGCCGGCGGCAGGGGTGCAGTGACTTTGAGGAAAATCGCACCCATGATCAAAGCCACCGCCAGCACGGGCAAGATGGCAATGAACAAATGGTTCAGCAAGTCACGCAGCGGCACGGCCGCATTGCGGCTGCCCTTGATGGCGCGGATCAGACCCGGCAGCACCTTGTTGCTCACGGTGGTCGAGACCACTTGAGCAAAAGGCGGCAGGGGCACGACGCGGTCTTCGGCCGACATGGGCGGCGCCAGGTGCGGCTTCCATTTGGCGATCACGATCACATAAAGCACATAGAGCGCGGCCAGCATGATGCCGGGGAAAAATGCGCCGGCATACAGCTTGACCACCGACACACCGGCGGTGGCGCCGTAGACGATCAGCATCACCGAAGGCGGTATCAAAATACCCAGGCATCCACCGGCTGTGATGGCGCCGGCCGACAGCTGCACGCTGTAACCGGCCCGCAGCATGGCCGGCAGCGCCAGCAAGCCCATCAGCGTGACCACGGCGCCGACGATACCGGTGGCAGTGGCAAAAATTGCGCAAGTGATGATGGTTGCCACCGCCAGCGAGCCAGGTACACGCGCTGTCGCCAGGTGCATGCTTTTAAAGAGCTTTTCAATCAGGTTGGCACGCTCAATCAGGTAACCCATGAAGACAAACAGCGGGATCGAAATCAGCACGTCGTTGGACATCACCGAGTAAGTGCGCTGCACCATCAGGTCCAGCGTTTGCTCAACCGCCAGCGCAGGGTTGGAACTTCGGTAAGCGATCCAGGCGAACAGCATGCCCATGCCCATCAGGGTGAACGCCGTGGGGAAACCCAGCATGATGGCTACCACCACCAGTGCCAGCATCAACAGGCCCAGATGGCCGTTGGTCATTTGTGCCACGGGGGGCAGCAGGATAAAGGCAGCCAACACGACCGCAGCCATGATGGACAGGCCAAACCAGACTTCTTTTCTCATTATTTCTTGTCCTTGTTCGTCACGATGAGTGCGTCAAGTTTGGCGATGTCTTCGTCTTTGACGTTGACCATTTGTTTGAGTTTTTCGACGTCAACTTCTTCAACGTCATTACCGCGTGAAGGCCAGGCGCCTTGCTGCAGGCAAACAATGCAGCGGACGATTTCAACCAGGCCCTGCGCCAGCAAAATGGCGCCGGCAATCGGGATGATGGTCTTGAAAGGGTAGACCGGCGGGCCGTTGGCAGTCACGTTGGAGTGCTCGTTGATGGCCCAGGACTCGGCGGCAAAACCGTAGCCCGCCCAGGCCAGTGCCACCACGCCCGGAATAAAAAACAAAATGTACAGCGTCAGGTCCAGGCCGGCCTGCAGGCGCGGCGGGAAAAAGCCGTACAGCACGTCGCCGCGCACATGGCCGTTTTTAGACAGCGTGTAAGCGCCCGCCATCATGAAGAGCGAGCCATACATCATGCTCATGACGTCGAAGGCCCAGGGGTGCGGGTTGTCCAGCGCGTAACGGGAAAAGACTTCCCACGCGATCATGAAAGTCAGCGCGACGATCAGCCAGGAAAAAAACTGCCCGGCAGCGGTGCTGATCTTGTCGACGGTGAGTAGGAGTTTTTGCATTATTGTGCTTTTATAAGTAAATCAGCCACCCGGATTGTGTCCGAGTGGCTGATGGGAAAAGCCGGTTCAGTATCAGGCTTTTTTCGGTGCGGCTTTTGCCGGTGCAGCTTTCTTGGCTCCGAAGAAATGGTTCACAGCCATACGGCGGCTGATGTTGGTGTCCTGGTCCCACTTGACTGCGCGCTCGGCAAAAGCCTTTTGCGAAGCCACGATTTCCTTGAACAGTGGATTTTCAGCCGACTTCTTGGTCAGGATGTTGTCCCACAGCTTGAGCTGCTCTTGCAAGATGGCGTCAGGTGTCTTGTAGAACTTGACCTTGTCCTTGGTTTGCAGCTCGATGTAGTCTTTGGAATAACGGTCAACCGCTTTCCAGGACATGTCAGCCGAAGCGGCCTCGGTGGCGCCGGCAATGATGGCTTTCATCTTGGCTGGCAGCGCATCGTACTTAGGTTTGTTGAACATGATCTCGAAAGTCTCAGCGCTCTGGTGATAGCTTTGCAGCATGCAGACCTTGGAGACGTCAGGGAAGCCCAGAATACGGTCAGAAGTGGCGTTGTTGAACTCGGCACCATCCAGCAGGCCGCGGTCCATGGCCGGCACGATCTCGCCGCCTGGCAATGCGTTCACGGCCGCGCCCATGGCGGTAAAGAGGTCAATGGCCAAGCCGTTGGTACGGAACTTCAGGCCCTTGAAGTCAGTTGACTTGGTGATGGGCTTTTTGAACCAGCCCAGCGGCTGTGTGGACATCGGGCCGTACAGGAAAGACTGCACGTTGCCGCCGATCGAAGCGTACAGCTTGGCCAGCAGCTCAGCGCCGCCGCCGTACTTGTGCCATGCCAGCACCATGTTGGCGTCCATGCCGAAGGCCGGGCCGGAGTTCCACAGGGCCAGCGCGTTTTGCTTGCCGTAGTGGTAGCCCAGCACGCCGTGGCCGCCGTCCAGCGTACCTTTAGAAACAGCTTCGAGCAGACCGAAAGCAGGCACCACAGCACCGGCTGGCAGCACTTCAATCTTCAGGTCGCCGCCGGTCATGTCATTGACCTTCTTGGCGTAGTCCAGGGCGTATTCGTGGAAGATGTCCTTGGCTGGCCAAGTGCTCTGCCAACGCATGGAAATCGGGCCGGCCTGGGCATTGGCGATCATCGGTGCGCTCATGGCGCCTGCAGCAATGGCGGCGCCCTTGAGTAGGCCTCGGCGGCGTGGTGTTTTGGTGTCGCTCATCTTGATGTCTCCAGTTAAAAAAATAGGGGGAAAAACTGTTTAACCAGCGATGATCGATCATTAAACAAGGCGTAAACAGAGGGTTTCCACTGAGTTACCTTTTGCCGGGCTGAAAAAATTTCAACTCGCCTGTCAATCAAATTGCTTAGTTTGGTTTTGAGAAAATGCAGCCATGAAGCCACTCACCACGCCCTACACCTTCAGTCCCCAAGACGGCCCTTTGCCTGCGGCAGGCTACGCCGGCGATATTTCGCCCCACTTGGCTTGGCAATGGGTGCAGGCCGGCCAAGCTGTGCTGGTGGACGTACGCACAGACGCCGAACGCGAGTGGGTCGGCTTTGTGCCCGGCGCCTTGGCCCTGGCATGGAAACAATGGCCCGGCATGGCCCTGAACCCGGGTTTTGACGCCGGCCTCATCGCCGCCGTGCCCGCCGGCCACAAAGTCCTGATGCTGTGCCGCAGCGGTGTGCGCTCTATCGCCGCAGCCCAACGCGCCACCGGGCTCGGATTGCAAGCCTACAACGTGCTCGAAGGCTTTGAAGGCGACCCGGACGCATCAGGCCAGCGCAACCACCTCGCCGGCTGGCGCCAGCGCGGTTTGCCTTGGCGGCAAAACTAAAAAATCCGCCGATGGATCCCCGCGTTCGCGAGGATGACGCAAGGTAACGTCATTCCTGCGCAGAGCCTGCCCTCGACCTGATCGGGGGGCAGGAATCCATCCCCGAATCCGCAGATGGATCCCCGCGTTCGCGAGGATGACGCAAGGTAACGTCATTCCTGCGCTCACCACCGTCATTCCTGCGCAGAGCCTGCCCTCGACCTGATCGGGGGCAGGAATCCATCCCCGCACCCATCCCCCACTTCCCGCGTTTTGAAAGTGTTCATAATCCGCGCCATGACCTTTTTGGCCCTGGACGTAGGGAACACACGACTGAAATGGGCGCACTACGAGGCGCCCGTGACGGGTGCGCGCTTGCTGGCACACGGTGCGGTGTTTTTAGAGAACATCGACAAGCTGGCCGATGACGAGTTCAGCCGCATGCCCGAGCCAGCGCTTATTTTGGGTTGCATCGTTGCCGGTGACGCGGTCAAGCGGCGGGTTGCCGAGCAGATGGAGCACTGGGATGCGCAGCCCCGCTGGGTGGTGCCCTCATCGCAAGAGGCCGGCGTGACCAACGGTTACCAGCACCCGGCTCGCCTGGGCGCAGACCGCTGGGTGGCCTTGATCGGTGCGCGGCACCGGCTGCTGGCCCAAGGCATCCAAAAACCCTGCGTCGTGGTGATGGTCGGCACGGCCGTGACGGTGGAGGCGCTGGACGCCACAGGCCGATTTTTAGGCGGCTTTATCCTGCCCGGTCACGGCATCATGCTGCGCGCGCTCGAGTCGGGCACGGCTGGCTTGCGTGTGCCCACCGGCGACGTCAAAGATTTCCCCGTCAACACCAGCGACGCCCTGACCAGCGGCGGCACCTTCGCCATTGCCGGCGCGGTGCAGCGCATGGTCGACAACGTCATGCGCCACTGCGGCGAAGAACCGGTGTGCCTGATGACAGGCGGCGCCGGCTGGAAAATGGCACCCAGCATGTCCTGCCAGTTTGAACTGGTCGACAGCCTGATCTTCGACGGCCTGCTGGCGATTGCCGCGCTCAGGCCGGTGGTTAACGCCACGGCTTGAGGGGTTGAAGGGGCAGGGGATGGATTCCTGCCCCCCGATCAGGTCGAGGGCAGGCTCCGCAGGAATGACAAATCCCCCCGTCATCCCCGCGAAAGCGGGGATCCATGCCCCCGCCCCCGTCCGTCATCCCCGCCCCCGAACCCCGTCATCCCCGCGCAGGCGGGGATCCATCTGCCGCCGCCTTCAGGGGTAAAAAAGTTGCCCGCCGTTGATTGGCAGCTCAATGCCGGTGATGTAGTTGGCGCGGTCTGAGCACAAAAACACCACGGGCCCAGCGACGTCTTCAGGCGTGCCCAGGCGGCGGGCCGACAGGGTTTGCGGGTCGGGTTTGGGCAGGTGGGCGTTCATGCTGGTTTCAATCACGCCGGGTGCGACGATGTTGCAGCGCACGCCGTGGGCGGCGCCGTTGCGTGCGATGTGGCGACCATACGAGAGCAGTGCGCCTTTGGAGGCAGAGTACTCGGCCCCGGCCAGCAGCCCGCCCTGGCGCGCTGCCACGGAAGTCACCAGCACGATCCGGCCATCGCCGCGCTGGGCCATGCCCGGGTAGCAGGCTGCCACCAGATGGCGCGTGCCGTCCAGGTTGACAGACAAGACCTGGCGCCATTGCGACAGTCCGGAGTCCACCGCCCCGGAGGGCATCACCCCGGCGGCGGCCACGAGGATGGAGACCGGACCCAGACTGGCCACGACTTCGGCGACAGCTGCGTTGACGGCTTCTTCATCGCTGATGTCCAGTTGCCAGCCGCGGCAGGCAGCGCCCCGGGCTGCGGCCGCAGCCACCGTTTCACCGGCCGCCAGCACATCAAAGACGGCCACGCTGGCACCAGCCTCTGCCAAAGCCAGCGCTGCGGCCGCGCCAATGCCGCGTGCCCCGCCGCTGACGATGGCGACATGGCCCTTGAGCGAGATGTTGCTGGAAACAGGCAGGATGCTCATCCGTAAAACACCCCGCCGTTGACATGCAGCACCGTGCCGGTCACATAACTGGCAGCTTGCGAGCACAAGAAAGCAACCGGTTCGGCCACATCCTCCGGTTGTCCCAGTCGGCCCAGCGGGATGGCCGCAGCGTCATAGGGCAGGCTGGCCACAAAAGGGGTTTCAATGAAGCCGGGGGCCACGGCATTGACCTGGATGCCGTCGGGGCCGCCATGCAAGGCAAAGTGCCGGACCATACCTATCAAGCCTGCCTTCGAAGCGTTGTACTCGGGCCCGAAGTGAAAGCCGCCGCGGTAAGCCCCCATGGAGGTGACGACCACCACGCGGCCCTGCCCGCTGGCCTGCAGGTGCGGCCAGGCCGCACGCAAGGTGGCGAAGGTGCCGCTCAGGTTGGTCTTGATCACCCGGTCCCAGTCCTCGTCACTGGACAGCAGCGGGCCTGAGAAACCAATGCCCGCAGCGGCCACCAGCATGTCGATGCGGCCTGCCTGCGCGGCTTGCGCCACGGCCCGGGCCACACTGCCCCGGTCACTCAGGTCAAAGCGCAATTCAGAGCCCTGGCCACCGCGTTCGCGCAATGTGGCCAGGGTCGCGGTTACAGGCTGAATATCGGCGCACACCACATGCGCACCGCGCGCGGCCAGCGCCAGCGCAGAGGCGGCACCGATGCCGCTGGCGGCGCCTGTGACGAGCGCAAGCTGCCCGGAGAATTCGCTGGAGGTGGCGGCGGGTGTTGGCACGCTCAAAGTGTCCTTGCGCCGGCAGAGTGCGCGGCCATGAAGTCGGTGAGTTGCCGGGCAAACAGTGCCGGCTCTTGTTCGGCCACGAAATCTGTCGCTCCTTCGAGCCACACCGCTTGCGCCCGCGGCAGCAGCGCCACAGCCCGTGCGTGCATGAAGGCGATGCGGTCGGCGCTGCCTGCGAGCAGCAGCGTCGGCAGGTCTGAGCCACCGGCCACCCGCTGGGGCAAGTCGTAGCGCCAGATGGCCCGGTAAGAGCGCGCGAAGTCAGGCCCGGCAGACAGGAAATCCTGCGCGAAATGGGTGGCCAGTTCGGGGCCTATCCAGGGGTACTCGTTGTGAATGCGCTGCCAGATGCCTGTCAGGTGGGCGCCATCGGCAGCAGCCGGAAACGGCGGCGCAAAATTTTGCATGCGGTCAGCGCGTTCGGCATCGGTGTAGACCGGCATGCCATGCAAGACCAGACCTTGCACGCGCTGCGGCTGCGCCAGTGCAGCCTCCAGCGCAAACACCGCGCCCGTGGCGCGGCCGAACACAAACACCCGTTTTGCTGCCAACTGGTCGGCGACGTCCCAGACCACCTGCGCATAGTCCGCCACTGTCCAGTCTTCCGGCACGGCGCTGGAGCCGCCGTAACCCGGCGTGTCCAGCGCGACCGGACGGCAGTGGCCCGCCAGCAGGGGCAGAACAGCCTCGTAATTGCGCGAAGACAGCGGCGACTGGTGCAGCATGATCAACAGGGGCAGGGCCGGGTCAGCGGGCACCGTTCTGTAATGCAGTTGCCCCCAGTCCATGGGCATGTAGGCTTTGATCACGTTGACCGGGGTTGATGACATGAAAGACTTGTCTCAGTCCATCCGGATGCCGCCGTTGATATGCATCACACTGCCCGTGATGAAACCGGCATCGGCGCTGGCCAGGTAAACAATGGCGCCAGCTATTTCTTCAGGCTGCCCCAGCCGCTTGAGCGGTGTGGCCGCCGCCATGCCTTGCTGTCGTTCGATCGTGTGGGCGCGCAGCATCGGCGTTTCGATGGCGCCGGGCGCGATCACATTCACGGTGATGCCTCTGGGCGCGAGTTCCTGCGCCATGGACTTGGCCAGGCTTTCAATGCCGCCTTTGGTGGCTGCGTAAGCAGCACCTGTGAGCACGCCACCCGTGCGACCCGACAGCGAACCCAGCAGCACAATGCGCCCGCCATCACGCAGCAGCGGGTAGCTGTGCTGGCAGCATAAAAACGGGCCGGTGAGGTTGGTGGCCAGCATGTTTTGCCAGTGCGCCAAGGTGACTGCCGCCACTTTCTGGTTATCGACGATACCCGAGCACACGGCCAGCAGATCCAGTGGGCCGTGCTGTGCCACGTTCAAGGTCAATGCCTCAAAGGCTAGAGAGATTGAGGCCGGGTCTGCCAGGTCAATCCCCAATACCAGCGGCGCAGCACTGTGCGCAGTCGCTGCCTGCGGCAGGTCCATGGCCAACACGTCCCAGCCTTCGGCTGCCAGCCGGCTGACCGTGGCTGCACCAATGCCGCCGAAAGCGCCAACCACCACAGCGCGTCGCACGCGGGGCTTGCTGTTGGCTGTAGTCATGTCGCTAAGCTCACTTGGCTTTGGATGATTTGCTTGAAGACGGCTTTTTCGTCGCTGGCTTGGATGGCGCCGGTTTTTTGACGCCAGCCTTGGCCGCCTTTGATTTTTGAGCCGACTTGACGACGCTGACATCCTGCGGAACCATGCCCTTGTTTTTTTCAAGCAGATTGAAGGTCAGGCAGGCCTTCTCAAAAGCCGGAATGCCGGCCGGCAGCGCAGCCATGAAAGCGGCTTCCCGCACTTCGTCCCAGGTGGCGCCGGCTTTGAGGGCGCGCACCACGCTCCACTCCATGCCCTCGGGGTCGCCCTTGACGGCGGTGGTCACACCGATCAGCACCAGAAAGCGCGTCTTGAGGTCCAGCGCCCGGCCTTCGGCCGGCCCGAACAACACATGCGAGGCCAGGTCGCCGTAGCGGCGTAAAAATTCCGGGTTCAGGTCTGCCAGGGTGTCATGCACCGGCAGGGTGTAGCCGCGCACCTTGCGGATTTTGTCGAGTTCTTTTTGACCTTCTGGGCTCATGGCGTTGTCTCCGGCTTAGGTTGCAAATCAGGGTTTAAATTTTTCGGGCCACGAGTTCGGCTTCGAAAATCGCGTCGTTGATGCGGCGCGGTGCCAGGGCGTCTCCAATCAGGTGGACTTCCAGGTCCTTGCGCGCGCTGCGCAGTTCGTGGAACAAACGGTTTTGCGAAGCGGCACCATTGACCAGCACCAGTGCATCGATGTGGGTGACTTCCTTGGGCTCTTTGGTGTAAACATCCAAAAACCGGACGCTGTGCTCGCCAATCCCCGCCAGATCATGGTCGGTGGTGAAGACCACGCCCAGCCGACGCAAGCTGCCATAGGCTTTGCCCCAGTCGCGGCTGGCGGCCAGGTTGGGCGCGGGCTGGCCCAGCTGGGTGACAAACTGCACCTGCCAGCCGGCACGGGCCAGGTACTCAGCCGTCAGCACGCCCTGGCGTGCGCCCAAGGTGTCCACCACCACCACCTTGCGGCCTTTGCCTTCGCGCAGGGGCTGGGCCAGGCCCAACACGTCGCCGCAGGAATAAACCCAGGGCTGCGCGCTGCCGGCCATGTCCGGCCCGTCCCAGCGCGCCGGTTGCAGTGGCGACCAGCCATGTTTGAGGTGTGTGGCGCCGGTGGCCACAATCACCGCGTCGTAGCCGGCCTCGGTGAGCAATTCCACCGTTGCTTCGCTCTCACGATAGATCTCGACGTCGGTGTCGCGCAGCTGCGCGATCAGCCAGCCCGCGGTGTCTGATAGTTCACGGGCGCTGTGCACCCGGCCCATCCAGGCGACCTGGCCACCGAGTTCGCTGGAGCGCTCGATCAGCGTGACCTTGTGACCGCGCTTTGAGGCCGTGAGCGCAGCCCGCAAACCGGCCGGCCCGGCACCCACCACCGCGATGTTGCGCGGCTTGAGCGTGGGCGTGACTTGCTCTTCAGACAGCGTTTTTTCGCGGCCTACCGAGGGGTTGTGGATGCAGGCAATCGGCGCGTGCGCAAAAATCGATTCCATGCACCAGTTGGCGCCCACGCAGGGGCGGATTTTGTCGGCCTGGCCTTGTTCGGCCTTGCGCACCCAGAAAGCATCGGCAATCAGCGCGCG
Source organism: Polaromonas sp. (assembly GCA_044350025.1). Lineage (GTDB taxonomy): Bacteria > Pseudomonadota > Gammaproteobacteria > Burkholderiales > Burkholderiaceae_C > Polaromonas. The sequence goes on from JBILIK010000019.1 coordinate 45,200, forward strand.
CGTCATGCCAACAAAATCGCAATCGCCCGCACGCAAAATGGCTTCAGCCTCGTCCGGCGTGGTGATACGGCCCACGCCCACCACCGGCAAATCGATACTGGCCTTGACCTGGCGCGTAGCGGCCATCTGAAAGCCGTGCTCCTCGGGTGAGGTCGGGTAGATCATCATGCGGTTCAGGTAAGTGCCCTGAGAGCAGGAGATGTAGTCGAGCTTGCCGGTGGCTGCCAGGTGTTTGGCAATCTCGGCCCACTCCACCGGACCCAGGCCGCCTTGCATGCCGTCGTCGCTGTTCAGACGCAGGCCGACGATGGCGTCAGGCCCCACTTCTTCGCGCGCGGCGTCGATGATCCGCATGACGATGCGCATGCGGTTCTCCAGTGAGCCGCCGTATTCGTCTTCGCGGTGGTTGGTGGCCGGCGACAAAAACTGGTTAAGCAGATAACCGTGCGAGGCCGCACCCAGTTCAATGCCGTCCAGATCGCCCTCGACCGCATGGCGCGCAGTCAACCGGTAGCCGTGAATGATCTGCTCAATGTCCTCAGCCTCCATCACCTTGGGCATCTCGCGGTAGACCGAGCAGGGAATGGCGGACGGCGCCCACACCGGCACGCGGCTGGTCACGCTGTTGGTCTGCCGGCCCCGGTGCCAGGCCTGCGCCAGGATCAAGGTGTCGTGGTTGTGCACCGCCGCCGCGATCTTGCGGAACTCGCCGATCATGCGCGGATCAAAGGCAAAAGCCTTGCCCGGATAGGGCTGGGTGGACTCGTGCACCGCCATCGCTTCCATGGTGATCACCGCGGCCCCGCCCTTGGCGCGCTCGACGTAGTAGTCCACGTGTGCATCGGTGAACAGGTGGTCTTTGACCAGCAAGGTGGCGTGGCTGGTCATCCAGACGCGGTTTTTGGTGGTGTGCCGGCCAAGCTTGCCTGGACCCAATAAGCGCGGATATAAAGTGGACATCAGTTGGTTTCAGTCAAAGAGGGAAAACGATCGGGCGACAGGCGAATGCAGCGCGCTGCATGAAAACCCTCGCGGTCCAGGTGCATGGGCGGTAAGCCGGCGTCACAGCGGGCCTCATAGACCGGGCAGCGGGTTGAAAACGGGCAACCCGGTGGTGCTGCCAGCGGGCTGGGAATTTCACCTTGCAGATGCTGGCGCACGGTCTTGACAGTCGGGTCTGCAAACAGCTGGGCAGACAGCAGGGCCTGGGTGTAAGGATGCGCCGGCTTGTTGAACACGGCGTCCACCGGGCCGGTTTCCACTTCACAACCCAGGTACAGCACCACCACCCGGTCACACAGCGCATGAATGGTTTCGAGGTCGTGTGAGATGAACAGCATGGCCACGCCGGTTTCACGCCGCAGCGTGTCCAGCAGTTGCAAGATGCCGGCGCGCACCGACACATCGAGCGAGCTGGTGGGCTCGTCGAGCACCAGCAGGTCCGGCTTGGTGGCCAGCGCCCGGCCAATGCAGACGCGCTGCAACTGCCCGCCCGAGAGTTGCGCCGGGTAACGCTCCAGCAGTGGCAAGCCCAGTTGCATGCGTTGCGCAATCGCCATGACTTCCTCGCGCCGCTGTGCTGCGCTCAGCGTGGTGTGGAGCAACAAAGGCTCTTCCATCAACCGGCCGATGGTGTGGCGCGGGTTGAGCGCTCCCCAGGGGTCTTGAAAGATGATTTGCATGCGCTGGCGCAGGCGGCGCAGCTCTGCCGGTGCCAAGCTGCTCAGGTCGCGGCCGTCAAAAAGCACCTGCCCCGAGGTCGGCGGCAGCAAGGCCATGGCCATGCGGCCTATGGTGGACTTGCCGGAGCCGCTCTCGCCGACCAGGCCCAGCACCTCGCCGGGCCGGATTTGCAAAGACACATTGCGCACCGCCACCAGGGGGCGTTTGCCGCCCACGTCAAACGAGCGGCTCACATTGTCAAGCTGCAGCAGGGCAGGTTCAGGCGGTGTGAGCTTGGTCATGATATTTGCGCCAGATGGCACAAGACGCGGTGATCGGGTGCTGCTGTGCTGCAGCTTTTTTCGAGCGGTGCGCTCTGACAAACCGCAGCCACCAACTCACAGCGGTCGGCGTAAACGCAGGCCGTGGTCTGGCGGAACAAATCGGGCGGGTCGGACTTCATGCTGGTGAGCGCATTGCCGATGCGCGCGCGTGAGGCCGCAATCAGGCGCCGTGTGTAAGGGTGTTGCGGGTTGGCAAAAATCTGATTCACAGGCCCACGCTCGACCACGCGGCCGGCAAACATGATGGCCATGTCGTCGCAATACTGCGCCACGATGCCCAGGTCGTGCGTGATGATCAGTGCCGCCGCGCCCTGGGCCCGCACCAGCTGCTGTAGCAAGTCCAGCACCTGCGCCTGCACAGTCACGTCCAGGCCGGTGGTGGGTTCGTCGGCAATCACCAGTTGCGGTTGGTTGACCAGCGCCATGGCGATCACCACGCGCTGCGCCATGCCACCAGATAGCTCGTGCGGGTAAGCGCGGTAACGCGCCTGCGGATCCGGAATACCCACGGCCTCCAGAATGGCGATGGCCCGCTGACGCGCCGCCTCTTTGGTCAGGCTGCTGTGCGCCTGGATCAGCCGCACCAGCTGGTCGCCCACGCGCGTGACCGGCTCCAGCGCGGCTCTGGGGTTTTGGGCCACAAAGCCGATGCGGGCGCCGCGCACTTTGTCGAGCGCCGCGCCCTCCAGGGACAGCAGGTCAACGCCTTCAAACATGATTTGACCTTGGACTTCGGCCGAGGGCGGCAATAAACCAATGGTGGCGGTGGCCGTCATGGACTTGCCGGCACCGGTCTCGCCGATCAGGCCCACAATCCGGCCCGGGCCGACCTCCAGCTCCACACCATTTAAAACATGCGCGCGGCGCAAAGCGCCCTGCGCATCTCGCGATGCAAAAGCCAGGTGCACACCGCGGATAGACAACACTGCGGCATCACTGGCCGCATTGGGCGCGTTGGCCGCGGCGACCGGATGACTCATCGTTGGGTCCTCCGGCGACCCATCCAATCCTGAATGCCGTCGGCCGCCAGGTTCAGGCCAAAGATCAATGTCACCAAGGCCAGGCCGGGGAACAAGGCCACCCACCATTCGCCGGTCACCATGAACTCGGCGCCCTGACGGATCATGGCGCCCCACTCGGGTGTGGGTTGTTGAATGCCGATGCCCACAAAAGCCAGGGTGGCGCTGACACGAATCGCCCAGGCCATGCGTACCGAAATCTGCGTCAGTGCCCCCGAAATGCTGTTGGGCAGCAAATGCACAAACAGCATGCGCGTGGTGCCGTTGCCGATGGCGCGGGCCGACTCCATGAGCAAGCCGCCGCGCAAGGCCAGTATTTCAGCGCGCACCACGCGCGCAAAAATCGGTGCGTCCAGCAGTCCGATGACCAGAATCACATTGGTGATGGATTGCCCCGTGGCCGCCACGATGGTCAGCGCCAGAATGATCGAAGGGAACACGCGCAGCAAGTCCATGCTGCGCAGCAGCGCCTCGTCGATCCAGCCGCCCCGGTAACCGGCCCACAGCCCCACCGGCACGCCAATC
>JBILIK010000059.1:0-13256 GCA_044350025.1 Polaromonas sp.
GCCGGCCGTTTTCATGCTGGCGCACCCAACCGGCATCGGTGACGGGCGTGACATACACAAAGCCGATTTTCAAAGGCGCAACAGTCGCAGGCGTCGTTTGTGAAAAAACGGGGGAAATAAAACAGGCGGCCGCGAACGCGGCTGCGAGGTTTTTATACATGGTAGTCCTCTACATGGCCACGGTAACAAGAAGGCTCTTGCGCGCCGTGACAGCACGCAAGAACTGTGTATTCTAACGAGACGCAGGGCGCACAAGCGGGTACGCCCGCACCAACCAGGCATACAGCGCCGCGCCCAAGAGCAATGCCGCAGCAGCAATTTCCAGCGCCAATTTGAACGCATCACCCGGCGAACGCTGGGCTTGCAGCAACCAAGCGGTGAGCGGCGGCCCGAGAATCTGACCGATGCCGTAGGTAGCGGTCATCAAGCCGATGAAGCTCGAGGCGCTGTCAGGCTGAAGGCGTCGCACCTCCTGCATGGCAAAAAAAGTGATGGCCGTGAAAGGTAGACCCAAGAGCAAACTGCTGATGGCAAAGCCGGCCAGGCTCGGGCTCCACAGGCTGATGGCAATCGCCAGCGCCTGAACCAAATACCCGCCCAGCAGCAACCAGCGGAAGTCGGCGACCGAGCGCAGGCGCGTGGCACCCCAGGCCCCCAACATCACACCGGCGCCAAACAAGGGCCAGAACAAGTCCAGCCAGTGCGAGCCAGGCAAAGCACTGCGCGCAATCACCGGCAAAAATGTTGCGGTGATGATGTAGCCGAAACCCGCCAGCCCGTAGGCCAGTGTCAGCAGCAGCATTTCAGCAGCGCCGTGGCTGGCTTTTAAAGTTGCTTGATCTGCCGGAACATGTCCGGACTCTTGTGGGCTGCGGGCGGCCAGCGGCTGCAGGCGCTCAGTGCCGCCTTGCAAAAAGCGCCAAGCCAGCGCGCTCAGCACAAAAGCCAGCGCACCAAACACCAGCCAGGCGCCGGCCGCCGTCCAGCGCCCCGCGACCATGCCGCTGGCGGCCAAACCGCTCAACACAATGCCCGCGCCAGGCCCCATGTAAATAAATCCGCCCATGGATGGCACACCCAAGCTGGCCAGTCGCGACAAGCACCAGCCCGAGGTGTAGACAAACACAATGCCACTGGTGACGCCCGCTAAAAAACGCAGCAGCGGCCAAGCCGGCGCCTCCAGCCAGCCCATGGCCAGCGTGAGCACGCCGGTCATCAACAAGCCGCCCCGTACCAGCTGCGAAAAAGCCCAGGACGGCAGACTTGGAAAGCGCGTCCAAAACCAGGGCTGCAACATACAAAGCAGCGCACCGACCAAATAACCCAGGTAGTTGGCACTGGCCAGCCAGCTCGCCGCCGGCAGATCAAGCACGCCGTCGGCCAGCATCATGGGCAAGATAGGCGTGAAGGCAAAGCGGCCAATGCCCATGGCCACGCCCAGCGACACCATGCCCGCCAAGGCAATCGCCCACGGGCCGGGGCTCTTGGTGTCAGCGCCCATCAGCGAAATTTTTCAAAAGCTTCGTCCAACTTGTCGATAAAGGTCTGCTTGGCCGAGGCGTCGATAAAGCTGGCCTCAAAACTGTTGCGCGCCAGTGTGTAAGCATGGCCGGCGTTCAGCGGCAAGGCTGCAAAAGTTTGCGTGAAGTTCTCATTCATGTAGCCGCCAAAGTAAGCCGGGTCGTCCGAGTTGACGGTAGCAGCAATGCCGGCCTCCAAGAGCTGGCCGAGCGTGTGGCTGGCCAGATCGGGGTACACGCAGAGCTTCAGGTTGGACAGCGGGCACACCGTCAAGGCTATACGGTCTTGTGCCAGCCGCTGCATCAGTGCCGCGTCATGCGTGGACTGCACGCCATGGTCAATGCGCTCAACTTTGAGCTCGTTGAGCGCCGTCCACACATAGGCCGGCGGGCCTTCTTCGCCCGCATGCGCCACCAGCCGAAAGCCGAGTTGGCGGCAGCGCGCAAACACCCTCGAGAATTTTTCAGGCGGGTTGCCGACTTCGCCCGAATCCAAGCCGATGCCCACGATGTGCTCGCGAAACGGCAGCGCCTGCTCCAGCGTGGCAAAAGCCTCTTCTTCGCTCAAGTGCCGCAAAAAACACATGATGAGCAAAGCGCTCACGCCGAGCTCGGCCTGCGCATCCACACAGGCGCGGTGCAAACCCCGCACCACAGTGGCCATGGACACGCCGCGCGCCGTGTGGGTTTGAGGGTCAAAGAACAGCTCAGCGTGCAGCACGCCGTCTTGCGCGGCGCGCACAAAGTAAGCGCGCGCCATGTCGTAAAAGTCTTGCTCGGTCAGCAGCACGCTGGCGCCGGCGTAATAAATATCGAGGAAACTTTGCAAGTTGGTGAAGGCATACGCCCGGCGCAGCGCCTCCACATCGGCATACGGCAGGCTAAGGCCGTTACGCTGGGCCAGCGCAAAAATCAGCTCGGGCTCGAGCGAGCCTTCGATGTGAATATGCAGCTCTGCCTTGGGCATGCACCTCAGCAATTCGGGCAGGCGCTCGGCGGCCACCGCAGGTACTTTGAACATCAGCAAACTCCAAATGTGATGCCGGTTTCAAGCAGGTGCCGGCGGTACATCACGGCGGTCTTGTCGGCGGCGCAATGCAGCTCGGCCCCGGCAGTCAGCGGCAAGCGCTTGGGCCGCTGCGATTCAAGCACCGGTTTGTCCTGGCCAAAAATCGTGTCTTGGAAATCTGTCAGCTTGTGGTCGGGCGAGTCAAAGTCGTTCATCGCCATGCGTATCCACACCTCGCAGCTCTCAGGCGTCACCGGGCAGGCGAACAAGGCGATCGATTCGCGCAAGTCGGCAATGGCCGCGCTGCCGGCCTCTGGCACTTTGGTCAGCACGGCGGTGTAGGGGCCGATCACCTCGTAGCTGTACTCGACCATGGCGCTGGCCGTGGCATGCACCGACGAGCGCGGCTGCACAGCCTTGCAGCCCGTGGCCAGCACGCCAGTGGGCGTCATCTGCACCTTGTAAGCGGGCACGCTGGTGGCGTCGCGGCTGCCCAGCCAGCCCTCGTGCACAAAACCGAAATGCGCCAGATCCAGAAAATTTTCCACCACGCGCGGCGCGCTGCTGTTCACCATATAGGGGCCGCAGTTGACTTTGCGCAGTCGCTCGTCAGCCTCGGCGGCAAACACCGGCAAAGCCTGCTCACCGGGCGCCAGCCGCACCCAAACCAGGCCGTAGGCTTCACGCGCCTCATGCGTGCAGGCACGGTGGCCGGCCGGCGGCGTGAAGTCCGGCAAAGCCGGAATCCCGCGGCATTGACCGGCGCCGTCGAACTGCCAGCCGTGGTAGGCGCACTCCAACTGCCCATCTTGAACACGGCCCAAGGACAGCTTGGCGCCCCGGTGCGGGCAGCGGTCAGCCCAGGCCTGAAAACGGCCGTCCGGCGTTTGCCAGATCACCACATCTTCTTGTAGCAGCAGCACCGCCTTGGGAGAGCCGGCCAGGTCCACGGCCTTACCGACGGGGTGCCACAGTGTTTTCTCGATCATGAAGTTCCCACAACAAAACAAGCACACAAAGAAAAAGGGGCTGCCTGAGAGCTGCGCAAACGCCGCTTTTCAAGCAACCCCTTGTGCCGTGATGCGCGCCTAAGCGAGCGTCACGCAGGCCATCGGCTTACTTGCCGGAAGGGATCTTGCCTTCAACGCCCTTGACGTAGAAGTCGATCTTGCCACGCCACTCGTCATCAGCGGCAGTGCCCTTGGCCAGACGCTCTTTGCCGGTGTTGTCCAGGATCGGGCCGGTGAAGACTTCGAAGGTACCGGCTTTCATGCCAGCCTTCAACTCGTCCACTTTGGCCTTGACGTCAGCAGGCACCACCTCAGGGATTTTGACCAGGTCGTTCTGACCTTCAGCCACGCCCCAACGGGTCACAGTGTTGCCCTTCCAGGAGCCGTCCATGACTTCCTTGATGGACTTCTTGTAGTAGTTGCTCCAGTCCACAATGGCCGAACCCAAGTGGGCCTTGCCGCCGAAGGCGCTCATGTCCGAGTCCCAGCCGAAAGCGTACTTACCGGCCTTGTCGGCGGTTTGCAGCACAGCGGTGGAGTCGGTGTTTTGCAGCAGAACGTCAGCGCCGCCGTTGATCAGGGTTTGAGCAGCTTCAGACTCTTTCGGTGGATCAAACCAGGTGCTGACCCAGACCACTTTGGTCTTGATCTTGGGGTTGACCGATTGCGCGCCCAAAGTGAAAGCGTTGATGTTGCGCAGCACTTCAGGAATCGGGAAAGAACCGACAAAGCCCAGGGTGTTGGTCTTGGTCATCTTGCCGGCAATGATGCCTGCCAGGTAAGTGTCCTGGTAGAAACGGGCGTCATAGACACGCATGTTGTCAGCCGTTTTGTAGCCGGTGGCGTGCTCGAACTTGATGTCCGGGAAGTCCTTGGCAACCTTGAGCATGGGCTCCATGTAACCGAAGCTGGTGGCGAAGATGATCTTGTTGCCTTGCTGGGCCAGGTCACGGATCACGCGCTCGGCGTCAGGGCCTTCAGGCACTTTTTCAACAAAAGTGGTCTTGATCTTGTCGCCGTACTCTGCCTCAACAGCCTTGCGGCCCAGGTCATGCGCAAAAGTCCAGCCGGCATCGCCAACCGGGCCCACATACACCCAGGCAGCTTTGAGGGGCTCAGCCTTGGGAGCCGCCGCTGCGGGAGCAGGCGGCGCTTCTTTTTTGCCACAGCCCACCAGCGCGACTGACAAAGTGCCAACCGCAGCCAGCGCGAGCAATGATCGCTTGGAAAACAATTTCATCATTAGTCCTTCATAAAAATTACAAAAGCAGCTTCAAAAAACGAATTCAACTCAAGCACCCGGGTGAAAGGGTTTGCCCATTGAAGCCGGCATGTTACGCCGGATCCAGCCCGGATTTCGCGAAATCAGTACCAACACCACAACTGTAGCAAGGTAAGGCAGCATGCTCATGATAGGCGCCGGAACGTCCACCCCCATGCCTTGCAGTTGCAATTGCAGCATGGTCACCCCGCCAAACAGATAAGCACCTAGCAATAGCCGTACCGGGCGCCAGGTGGCAAACACCGTGAGCGCCAGCGCAATCCAGCCGCGTCCGGCCACCATGCCCTCGACCCACAGCGGGGCGTACACCACGCTGAGGTAAGCGCCGGCCACGCCGCACAGGGCGCCGCCGGCCATCACGCAGGCCATGCGCATCAGCCGCACCCGGTAGCCCAGGCCGTGCGCCGACTCGGGGCTCTCACCCACGCTGCGAAGCACCAAACCAGTGCGCGTGCGACTGAAAAACCAGGCAATCGCCAAAGCGGCCAACAAGGTAAGGTAGACCATGGGGTGTTGCTTGAACAAGGCCGGGCCGACAAAAGGCAGCTCGCTCAGGCCGGGCACGGCGTAATTCATCTGAATGTCCAGCTTTTTGCCCACATAAGCCACACCGACAAAGGCCGAAAAGCCGCCGCCGAACAAGCTGATGGCCAGGCCGGTGGCGTACTGGTTGGTGTTGAGCCAGATCACCAGCAGGCCAAACAAGGCCGCTCCCAGCGCGCCGGCCACTGCGCCGGCCGCAAAAGCCAGCCAGGGGTTGCCGGTGTGAAAGCCCACGGCAAAGCCCACCACGGCGGCCATCAGCATCATGCCTTCGGCGCCCAGGTTCACCACGCCGACTTTTTCATTGATCAACAAACCCAGACCGGCCAGCGCCAGCGGCGTGCCGGCCGACAAGGTGGCCGCGATCAGCAAAGCGAACTCGTTCATGCGCCCACCTTTCTGCGGATGCGGTAATTGATCAAGGTGTCGCAAGCCAGCAGCGAAAACAGCAGCACGCCCTGAAAAATACCCGTCAGCGCCGACGGCAGGCCGATGCGCGACTGCGCGAGCTCGCCGCCAATTAAAAACATGCTGAGCAAGACACTGGCCACCACACAACCCACTGGATGCAGGCGCCCGACAAAGGCCACGATGATGGCTGTAAAACCATAGCCAGCTGAGGCATGCGGAATGAGCTGGCCCATCGGCCCGGTCACTTCAAAAGCGCCGGCCATGCCGGCAAAAGCGCCCGACACCAGCATCGACGACCACAGCGCCGAGCGCGCAGAAAAGCCCGCGTAGCGCGCCGCCGCCGGCGCCAGGCCGCCGACCTGCAACTGGTAACCCCGGTAAGTGCGGGCCATGAACAGCCACACCGCCACCGCCAGCACCAGCGCCACCACCGTGCCCCAGTGCAAGCGGTAGCCGGCCAACATGCGCGGCATGCCCATGTCAAAGTTAACGGTCTGCGGAAAGTTAAAACCCATCGGGTCTTTCCAGGGGCCGAACACCAGGTAGCTCAAAAAATGATTGGCCACGTACACCAGCATCAGACTGACCAGAATTTCACTGGCGTTAAAGCGGTCGCGCAGCAGCGCCGTGATGCTCGCCCAGAAGGCGCCGCCCAGCATGCCCGCCAGCGCAGCCAGCGGCATGAAAGCCCAGTTGCTCATGCCGACTTTGTTCATGGTGAACCACATCGCCAAGCCGCCGGCCGCAATACCGCCCATCAGGTACTGGCCCTCTGCGCCGATGTTCCAGACGTTGCTGCGGTAGCACAGCGCCAGCCCCAGCGCGCACAGCACCAGCGAGGTCGATTTGAGCGCCAGCTCGCTGAGCGCACGCGGGCCATTCCAGGGCTCCATCAAAAACACCTGCAGGCCGCGCACCGGGTCTGCGCCCAGGGCCACAAACATCACAAAGGCCACCACTACCGTCATGACCAGTGCGATCACGGGCGAGGCGTAGCTCATGGCGCGCGATGGCGCGGGCCGGGCTTCAAGCTGCCACATGCGCATCTCCAGTTGCGGTTGTTTGCCACAGGCCGCTCATCCAGGCGCCCACCAGCTCCACCGTGGCTTGCTGCGTTGCAATGGCCGGCGACAAGCGGCCTTGCGCCATCACGTGCAGGCGGTCACAGATTTCAAACAACTCGTCCAGCTCCTCACTGACCACCAGCACTGCACAGCCGGCGTCGCGCAGCGCCAGGATTTCGGCGCGAATCTGCGCCGCCGCGCCCACGTCCACGCCCCAGGTCGGCTGCGAGACGATCAACAACTTGGGCTTGGCCGCGATCTCACGGCCCACGATGAATTTTTGCAGGTTGCCACCCGACAGTGACTTGGCCACCGCCTGCGGCCCGCCGGCCTTGACATTGAAGCGGGCAATAACGCCGGCCGCCTGCGCCTGCAAAGCGTTCAAGTTGAGCCAGCCGCCGCGACCCACATGCTCTGTGCGCGTGAGCAAGAGGTTGTGCGCCAGGCTCATGGTGGGCACGGCGCCGCGGCCCAGCCGCTCTTCAGGCACAAAATGCAGGCCCAGCGCGCGCCGGCGCTGCGGCGCCAAAGCGCCCGCCGGCTGACCGTCAATCAGCACCATGCCAGGTGCCGCCCGCACATCTTCACCCGACAGCGAGTACAGCAGCTCCCGCTGGCCGTTGCCCGACACGCCGGCGATGCCGACCACCTCGCCGGCGCGCACTTGCAAGTCAATGCCATTGAGGTCCACGCCAAACTGGTCCAGGCGCGCCAGGCTCAATGTCTGCACCTGCAGCAGCGGTCTGCCGGTCTGGCCGGGCCGGTGCTCAAGCTGCTGCGGCTCGTTGCCAATCATCAGACGCGACAGCGATGCATTGCTTTCTTGCGTCGGGTTGCAAACGCCGGTGACCTTGCCGCCGCGCAGCACGGTGCAGGCGGTGCACAGCGCACGGATTTCGTGCAGCTTATGGCTGATGTACAAAATGCTGCAGCCTTCGGCGGCCAATTTGCGCAGCACCACAAAGAGTTTGTCGACGGCCTGCGGCGTCAGCACCGAGGTCGGCTCGTCCAGAATCAGCACGCGCGGGTTGGTGAGCAAGGCGCGGATGATCTCGACGCGCTGCATTTCGCCCACGCTCAGCGTGTGCACCGGCCGGGCCGGGTCAATGTCCAGGCCATATTCAGAGGCCTTGGCCGTGATGCTTTGCGTGACCTCGGCCAGCGTCAGCTGTTTGTCCAGGCCCAGCCAGACGTTTTCGGCCACCGTGATGCTGTCAAACAAATTGAAATGCTGAAACACCATGCTGATGCCCAAGGCCCGCGCCTCTTGCGGGTTGCGGATGCTCACCGGCACGCCGTCGACCATGATGCTGCCGGCGTCAGGCTTAACCGAGCCGTAAATGATCTTCATCAGCGTGGACTTGCCGGCGCCGTTTTCGCCCAGCACGGCATGTATCTCGCCGGGCTGCACCGTCAGGCTGACATCGCTGTTGGCAACCACTGCCGGATAGCGCTTGGTGATGCCGCTCAACGCCAGGCGGGCGCTGGCGGCCGGCCCGGCATGCAAAATGCTGTTTGTCGCTTCAGTCATGCGCAGGTCGGCAACTTGAGGCAACATGGCAGAGCCCCATGAAACGGGGGCCCGGTGTGTCTGAAAGCGTCTGATATTTCATGTCTGTTTAACCATGCAACTAATGTGCCGATGCTTATGCCCCAGCCTGTGAGTCAAACCATTCAGTTCATCCGCCGCGGCGAGGTCGTGACGCTGAGCAATGTACCACCCACCCGCACCCTGCTGGAAGTGCTGCGCGAAGACCTGGGCTACACCGGCACCAAGGAAGGCTGCGGCGAAGGCGACTGCGGCGCCTGCACGGTGGTCCTTGGCGAGGCCGAAGGGGGCGCACTCAGCTTCAAGGCCGTTAATAGTTGCATACGCATGGCCCATTCAGTGAACGGGCTGGCGCTGTGGACGGTCGAAGACTTAACGGCCGACCCCCTGCTGCAAGGCGGGGCCGCCGGCGCACTGCATCCGGCGCAAGAAGCTATGGTGCAGTGCCACGGCTCGCAATGCGGCTTTTGTACGCCCGGCTTTGTGATGAGCCTGTTTGGCATGTACCAAAACCACGTGGCATTCGGCCAGAGCGTTTCGCGCGAGATGGCGCAAACCGAGCTGTCGGGCAACCTGTGCCGCTGCACCGGTTACCGGCCCATCCTGGACGCGGCGCAGCAAATGGCCAGCTTTCCGGCGGTGCGGCTTGACGAGAGCCGGCTCAAGACCGCGCTGGCTCAGATTCAGCCCGCGCCTGGCCATACGGAGGGCGCCTACTTGCTGCCCGCCAGCCTGGCCGAACTGCTAACCGCACGCGCCGCCCGGCCCGCCGCGCAACTGGTGGCCGGCTGCACCGACGTCGGCCTGTGGGTGACCAAGCTTCACAAAAATTTTGACGCCGTGATCGACCTCACCCGCGTGGCCGAGCTGCGCCGCATTGAACAGCAAAACGGCCACCTGGTGATCGGTGCCGCCGCCAATTTGCATGACGCTTTTGGCGCGCTGGTTCAGCACTGGCCGGAACTCAAAACCTTTGCCGCGCGTTTTGCCGGCCTGCCGGTGCGCAACTCGGGCACGCTGGGCGGCAACGTCGCCAACGGCTCGCCGATTGGCGACTCGATGCCGCTGCTGATTGCGCTGCACGCCCGCATTGTGCTGGCCAGCCTGCGCGGACAGCGTGAGATGGCGCTGGAAGACTTCTACACCGGCTACCGGCAAAACCTGCTGGCGCCCGACGAGGTGCTGGCTTTCATCAAGCTGCCGCTGCCCGCGGCCGCGCCCGCCGCGCTGCCGCTGCTGCGCGCCTACAAAATTTCCAAGCGCTATGACGACGATATTTCTGCCGTGTGCCTGGCGCTGAACCTGCAGCTGGCCGATGGTGTGGTTCAAGCCATCTCCATCGGCGCGGGCGGCGTGGCCGCCACGCCGGTGCGCGCTGTGCAAACCGAAGCCGCCTTGCGGGGCCAGCCCTGGACTCAGGCCAGCGTGCAAGCGGCCATGGCCACGCTGCGCGCAGAGTTTGAGCCCATCTCTGACATGCGCGCATCGTCGGGCTACCGCCGCGAAGTGCTGGGCAATTTATTGCAGCGCTTCTGGCTGGAGAGCCAAGGCGCGCAACACATCAAGCTTGAGTCCTTCAATCTGGAGGCCCTGGCATGAACGCCCCCGACAAACTGCCGCTGAACACGGCCAGCACTCAGGGCGCCGCCGGCCAATCACACTTTCATGAAAGCGCACGGGCGCAAGTGGCCGGCGCGGTCAATTACATCGACGACATTCCCGAAGTCAAAGGCACGTTGTTTGCCGCGCCCATCATGTCGAACGTGGCGCACGGCCGCTTGCTGGGTGTGGACGCGGCAGCGGCGCTCGCCATGCCCGGCGTGCACGGCGTGGTGTTGGCCGTGGATGTGCCCGGCGACCCGCTGCTGGCCACCTTTGTGCATGACGAGCCCATCTTTGCGGTGGACACGGTCCAGCACATCGGCCAGGTCATCGGCCTGGTGGTGGCGGGCAGCGTGATGCAAGCGCGCCACGCTGCGCGCAAAGTAAAGCTGCACATCGACGTCCTGCCCGCTGTGCTGACGGTGCGTGAGGCGCTGGCCGTGCAAAGCTTTGTCTTGCCGCCAGTGACCGTGCGCCGCGGTGACGCCGCCGCCGCGCTGGCGCGCGCGCCGCACACGCTCAGCGGCAGCCTCGAAGTCGGCGGTCAGGAACACTTTTACCTGGAAGGGCAAATCGCCTATGTGCTGCCGCAAGAGCAAAACCAGTGGCTGGTGTATTCCAGCACGCAGCACCCGGGCGAGGCGCAGCACTGGGTGTCGCATGCGCTGGGCATTGACAACAACGCCGTGCGCGTCGAGTGCCGGCGCATGGGCGGCGGCTTTGGCGGCAAAGAAACCCAAAGCGGCCACATGGCCGTGTGGGCTGCACTGGCCGCTCGCAAGTTCGGCAAGCCCGTCAAGCTGCGCATGGACCGCGACGACGACTTCATGGTCACCGGCAAACGTCACCCTTTTGCCTACGACTACACCGCAGGCTTTGACGCGCGCGGGCGCCTGTGCGGCCTGCAACTCATGATGGCGGCCAACTGCGGCTTCAGCGCCGACCTCAGCGGGCCGGTGGCCGACCGCGCCATCTTTCACGCAGACAACGCTTACTTTTTAGAAGACGTGGCCATCACCTCTTACCGCTGCAAAACCAACACTCAAAGCCACACGGCTTTTCGCGGTTTTGGCGGCCCGCAAGGCATGATCGTCACCGAATCCATCCTCGGCGACATCGCCCGCCACCTCGGGCTCGACCCGCTGGCCGTGCGCCTGGCCAACCTGTACAGCGACGAAGCCACTGCCGCCGGCGGCCAACGCGACACCACGCACTACGGCATGCGGGTTGAAGACAACATACTCGCGCCCCTCATCACCACCCTGGCCGCCAGCAGCGACTACGCGCAACGCCGCCAAGATATTGCGCGCTGGAACGCCGGCAGCGCGGTCATCCAGCGCGGCATCGCGATCACGCCGGTGAAGTTCGGCATCTCGTTCACGGCCACGCTGTTCAACCAGGCCGGCGCGCTGGTGCATGTGTACACCGACGGCAGCGTGCAAGCCAACCACGGCGGCACCGAAATGGGCCAGGGCCTGAACACCAAGGTCGGGCAGATCGTGGCTGACGAACTGGGCGTGCCCTTTGAGTGCGTGCTGGTCACCGCCAGCGACACCAGCAAAATACCCAACGCCTCGGCCACGGCAGCTTCAGCCGGCACCGACCTGAACGCACGCGCCGCACAGTACGCAGCGCGCAACGTGCGTGACAACCTGGCGCAGTTTGTGGCGGGTCTGGACACCTGCGGCGCGGGCGCTGTGCGCTTTGCCGGCGGGCAGGTGATATCGCCCACGCAGACTCGCGCCTTCAAAGACGTGGTGCGCCAGGCCTACGCCAACCGCATCCAGCTTTGGAGCGACGGCTTTTACCGCACGCCCAAAATCCACTACGACAAAACCACGCTCACCGGCCGGCCCTTTTATTACTTTGCCTACGGCGCCGCCTGCACCGAAGTCGCCATCGACACTCTGACCGGCGAGAGCCGCGTGCTCAAAGTGGACATACTGCATGACGTGGGTACCAGCATCAACCCGGCCATTGACATCGGCCAGATCGAAGGCGGCTTTGTGCAAGGCATGGGCTGGCTGACCACCGAGCAACTGGTGTGGAACGACAAAGGCCACCTGAGCACCCACGCCCCCAGTACCTACAAAATTCCGGCCACCGGCGACATACCCGAACACTTCAAAGTCGCCTTCTGGCCAGAGCCCAACCGCGAAGACAACGTCTTCGGCAGCAAAGCCGTCGGCGAACCACCTTTCATGCTGGCGATCAGCGTGTTTGAGGCGATGAAAGATGCGGTGGCTAATGCGCGGGCGGATGGCGGGGTTGTGAAGCTGACGGCGCCGGCTACGGCGGAGAACGTGTTGACGGCTTTGACTGGCACTGCTTTGACTACAGGTCAGTGACGTGTGAATGCCCGGTTTGGGCTAGAAGTGGTCCTAGGCGACCGACCTGTTAAGCAGCATGTGGCCAGTTGATTTGCACTTTACGGCTATTGGCAAGACAGTCGCGCAGGTACAAATTAATCAGACTCTGATAGGGGACACCGGATTCATCGGCCATTGCCTTGAAATAGTCCACAACGTCCTCAGAAAGGCGCATGGTCACAGGCTTCTTTAGCTTAGACGCATAGGGGTTCTTGCGAGACTTAAGTTTGGAAAGGTCGTACTCTGATTTCATGGTTGTCCACCTCGATAAAACGCGCTTTCGCGCTTGGTCGCCTGACGTGCAGAGATGATGCGAATAACTGCGCCCTGTTCCCGCTCGCAATGACAGACGATGAGGAGCTTTGCACCAGAGCTCATGCCTAGCATGAGGAAGCGCTCCTCGTCGGATGAATGTTCCTCGTCGAAGAACTGAACGCCAAATTCATCGAAGAAGATTGTTTTCGCTTCTTCAAAAGACACCTGATGCTTTTTGAGATTTGCAATGGCTTTGGGCTTATCCCATTCGAACTTGATCATACATACATTGTATTTATCATTCGCTGCACTTCAAGCTATTCCTTGATCACCCTGGAACGCCAATAGCCGGGCTTCCTGTCGTCCGGTGCGATCGCCAGCACCAAGACTTCATCACTGCGGTGTAGGTACACGACCGAAAATGGAAAGCGTTTCGGGAACACTCGGCGTGTGCCGTACTTGTAAGGTGATCCCATATCCGGAAACTCGGTCGCTATCGCGAGGGCCTGCTCAACGACCATTGCAAATCGCGCACCGAGTTGGGGACTGATCTTTGCGTAGTACTGAACCTCCCACGCTAACTCGGCCATTGCGGCCTCGTGAAATCGGACGCGCATCAATTCATCAGACGTCGAACTTGTG
>JBILIK010000060.1:0-13105 GCA_044350025.1 Polaromonas sp.
GGCGCAGTACGGCACACGCTTTATGGGCTGTATGACGCAGATTGGCGACCTCGCCGTTCCCTTCGAGTCCTGGGCGCATGTGTCCCACAACCCGTTTTTTGCAGCGACGGCCGATGTGTCGGCGCTGGAGGCTTACATGGACGCGTTGCGCAAGGCCGGCGACTCCTGCGGCGCGCGCATCCGGGTGGTCGCCACCGGCATGCCGGTGGGCCTGGGTCAGCCGCTGTTTGACAAGCTCGACGCCGACATCGCTTACGCCATGATGGGCATCAATGCCGTCAAGGGCGTGGAGATCGGCGCCGGCTTTGCCAGTGTCAGCCAGCGCGGTACCGTGCATGGCGACTCCCTGTCGCCGGCGGGCTTTAAGAGCAACAACGCCGGCGGTGTGCTCGGCGGCATCAGCACCGGGCAAGATCTGGAAGTCTCTATTGCCATCAAGCCCACCAGCTCGATCATTTCGCCGCGCGAATCGGTGGACATGGCGGGCCAAAGCACGACGGTCACGACCAAGGGCCGGCACGACCCCTGTGTGGGCATTCGCGCCACGCCGATCGCTGAAGCCATGCTGGCGCTGGTGGTGATGGAGCATGCGCTGCAGCACCGCGCCCAGTGTGCCGACGTGCGCGTGAGCATGCCGCGCGTTCCCGGCGCGCTTTGAGTTGTTGCGCTGCACACGGCCCCGGCCGAGTGCTTTGAACGCCTGCACATGACTTCCCGCCGCCAACTTGCTCCTTTTGCTGCGCTTTCAGCCAGCTACTTTGCACACATCGGGTTTTTCAATCCCTACCTTCCGCTGTGGCTCCAGGAGTTGGGCCTGAGCATCCTGGCCATCAGCGTGCTGGTGTCAGTGCAGGCGGCCACGCGTTTGTTTGCACCTTATGGCTGGGGCTGGCTGAGCGACCGTACCGGTGAGCGCATCCAGCTCATGCGTTACAGCGCCTGCGCTGCGCTGCTGGCCTCTACCGGGCTGTGGTGGGACGGTGGCGTGAACTGGTTGTTTGGCGTGCTGCTGTTGATGTTCATGCACACCAGCGCCATGATGCCCATGAGCGAGGCCGCCATGGCCCACCTGGTCACCCAGGACGGTGTCTTTAATGCCCGCCGCTACGGCCGGGTTCGCTTGTGGGGCTCGGTTGGATTTCTCGTCACGGTGATGGTGGCCGGCGTTTTTTTTGAACGCTTGGGCATGCACCACTTTCCCGCCTGGACCGTGGCCACCATGCTGGCGGTGACTGTCAGTGTTTTTTGCCTGCCCGACCTCAAAGAAGCCATTCCGGCGCATGCGCTGCGGGTGAACGTCATGCCGGTATTGCGCCAACGCGCGGTGCAGTGGTTTTTTGCGTCTGTGTTTTTGCATGTGCTCTCGCACATCGGCATTTATGTTTTCTTCTCGCTCTACCTTGATTCGCTGGGCTACAGCAAAACCATGATCGGTTTGCTTTGGGCTTTGTCGGTGGTGGTGGAAATCGGCTGGTTTTTCACGCAGTCACGCTGGCTGCCGCGCATGAGTTTGCCGGCCTGGCTGGTGTTTTGTTCAGTCGCCATGGTGCTGCGCATGGGGCTGACAGCCAGCAGCGCGCAAGTTCTGGTGTTGCTGCTGCTGGCTCAAGCCTTGCACGCGCTGACCTTTGCCACGCACCACACCGTCTGCATTGCTTTGTTGTCTCAGCACTTCAGCGGCCGCTTGCGCGGGCGCGGTCAGGCGCTTTACACCGTCATTGGGTACGGCTTCCCGGGTGTTATCGGCGGTCTGGCCGGTGGCATGCTAAGCACGCATTACGGCCTTTCCAGCGTGTACTGGGCGTCCATGGTCATCAGTGCGCTGGCGGTGGCTTGCGCCTTGGGCGCCTGGCGGCATCATCACGCGCCGGCTTTGCCCGCCTAGGGCTGAGCTACTTTGTCTGCCAGCCGGCCGCACTGGCTTGGCGCCACTGCCCCGGCGCCAGCGTTTCCAGACTGTAGGGGCCAATGGCCGCGCGGATCAGGCGCAGCGTTGGCAGGCCCACGGCTGCGGTCATGCGCCGCACCTGCCGGTTGCGCCCCTCTTGGATGCCCAATTCAATCCACGCAGTTGGTTTGAACTGGCGCACGCGGATCGGCGGCGTGCGCTGCCACAGCCCCGGCGGCTCATCGATCAAACGGGCCCGTGCCGGGCGGGTGAGGCCGTCGTTGAGTGCAACGCCCTGGCGCAGCGTGTCCAGCGCATGCGCATCGGGCTCGCCTTCGACTTGCACCCAGTAGATTTTTTCCATTTTGTAGCGGGGCTCAGCGATGCGCGCCTGCAAGGCGCCGTTGTCGGTCAGCAGCAGCAAGCCTTCGCTGTCGGCGTCCAGCCGGCCGGCCACATAAACGCCGGGCATCTCGATGATGTCTTTCAGACCGCGCCAGCGACCCTCGGGCGTGAATTGACTGAGCACACCATAGGGCTTGTTCAAGCAGATCAGGCGGGCAGGGGGGTCGGCACTCATGGCGAGGCAGCATAGCACCGGCTCCGTTCGTCAGTAGCTTGCACATGGGCAGCTTGAGCCGCGAATTTTTGCTTGGGCAGCGAGGACTCTCTGGCCTTGTGCGATGGCGTCGCAGTTCTTGTGCGCTAGCATCGCCTGCATGAGTGTTCATTACGAAAGCGTGCCTTTAGGCACCCTGTACCCCGAAGCCTTTGGCATTCCTGCCCCGCTGGAAGCCCTGGAGCGGCACATCTGGCCGCGCAAGCCGGCTGTTTTCATACGGCTGGCGCCGGCTGCTGAGCCTGTTGTGCCTGCGCCTGATCTGCATGACGATTCCGGTTTGTCTGTTGTGCCCACGGGCGCTGCAGTCAAGGGCGTTCGGCAGTTGCAGCTGGGCCAGTTCGGTCTGGTGCCACCCTGGGTGAAGTCGGCGTCAGACGCCAAGCTGCGTTCGACCAAGCTGGTCAATGCCCGCTCTGAGACCGTCACCACCACCACCAGCTTTCGCGACAGCTGGCTCAAGGGTCAGCGCTGCATCGTGCCGATGATGGCGTTTTTTGAGGACGACTGGCGCAGCGGCAAGGCCGTGCCCACACGCATCAGCCGCGTGGACGGCAAGCCCATGGGCGTGGCCGGCCTGTGGGAGCACTGGGCCAAGGACGGACAAGAGATCATCAGCTTCACGCTGCTGACGGTCAACGCCAACAGCCACGCGCTGCTGCACCGGTATCAGCAGGGCGGCAACGAAAAGCGCATGCCGGCGATTTTGGGCGAAGGCACGTACGACGCCTGGCTCAACGCCCGACACGAAAAAGCCAAAGAGTTTATGCGCGCCTACCCGGCCAATTGGCTGACTGCCAACCCCGTCGAAGGCAAGCGGCTCTCGCAGCTAGACCGCTCTATCGCCTAGTCGCCCAGATCGATCAGCGTGGGCAGTGTCATACCTTCGGGCTGCGCATAGTCGGCCAGCACCCACAGTCGGGTGTTGTCTTGCGCGGCCTCTGCCAGCAGCGTCAAGGCAAAGCGGATGGACACCTTGTCGAGCGCCGCAAAGGGCGTATCGAGCAAGGTCAGCGCCGCCCCGCTGGCAAAGGCCGCCGCCAGATACAACTTGCGCTTAGAACCGGTGGAAAGCATGAAGATGTTCTTGTCCAGGTGCGGAGCCAGTGACAGGCCTTCGATGGCGCGGGTCAGGCTGACCTCGTCAAAAGCCGGGTAGAGGCGCTGCACCATGGCCAGGTAATCCCGGCAGGTCAGCGCGTCATGCGCGGCTGTGCGCATGTCGGCCCAGAACACCTGCTGCCGGTAAGCCTCTGGCTGCTCATGCAGCCACACGCCGCCCACTTGCAAGTGCCCGGCATCCGCTGCCAACTCGCCGGCCAGCACACACATCAGGCTGGTTTTGCCGCGGCCACCGCCGCCACGCACCAGCACCAGGCCCTTATCCGGCTGCGCCGAAAAATCATGCGCCACCACGCAGCCCGGGTAGGACAGAGTCAATTTGGAAATCTTCAGCATGCTGCGCTTAAGCCTCACAACCATCCCAACCAAGTGCCCCAGACCAGTCGGCCTAGATAACGCCCCGGCAGCAGCGTGAAGGCCCCGGCAATCAGGCAGGCACTGATGTAGACAGTCCACATACCCCAGCGGTGGGCTTTGAAGTTGCCGGCCAGCATGGCGCGCAGGCCAAAGAAAAGTCCGCCCAGGGTGACTGGTATGAGCAAGTGAATCGGCGTGAAGCCATTCAGATTGGGCAGATTGAAGTCGCGGATGAAAAAAGCTGTGACGGAAGTGGCCAGCATGAGCGTGACCCAGGCGTAGCCGGCGGCGCGGTGCAGGCGGATACGCTGGTCACTGCCTTCACGGGCCCAGAGTGCGACGGGGCCGATGGCTGTAGCGGCCAAGGCTGCGCTCATATGAACGGCGATCAAGGGGGACATCTCCAATTTTGGCTCCTTGTTCTCTTGCGCTGCGTTCGCCCAAGCGTCTCAATTCATGATGTTGTGAATTGCTTTTTGCAGCTTGATCGATTTGGCAGTTGACTGTATCCAGATCACTTCCCCCAGGAATCCTTCAAACCAACCGCCAGGTTGAATACCGGTTTGGAGAAGGTGTGGTCGATGCGGTCAGCGACGAAGTGAAAAAATGGGGTCAGACCCCTTCGCTCAGACCCCTTTGCTCCTGGTGATGGTCTGCATGCAGATTGGCCACTTAAATTTTTCAAGCCGCTTTCCTGAATTCCAGCGGCAACAGGCCTTCTTTCTTGGCGTCCAACAGCACGATCTCCACGATGGAGCCGTCTTCAGCGTAGCTGATGTTGGTGTTCCAGTCTTGAGACACTTCGCGAACGATGGGCTTATCAGAAACCCGGATTTGCAGGATGTCATCACTTTCGAAATAAATGCTTTTCATGAGTGTGGCTCCCAGTAATGCATGATGGTCTTGATCACAACTGCATTTTCGATCACAGCAGCGACGCATAGCAAGTTGTCAGCACGTTCGATGATATTTTTGTAAAGCCAGTAGTGCGAGTTCCCAGCGTCTTTGAGTGTTCCAGTATCAATGATTTCCAATACAAGCACCGCGTCAATTTGCCGCTCATCCATCCGTAACTTGGCGTGTTCTGTCAGCACTACGGGCATGTTGAACCGGATGCTGTGCATCATTTGCCCCAGGAATCCTTCAAACCAACCGCTAAGTTGAACACCGGTTTGGCGACGGTGTGGTCGGTACGGTCGGCTACAAAGTAGCCGTGGCGCTCAAACTGAAACTGCTGTCCTGCCTGGGCTGCAATAGCGCCGCCGGCGGCCAGGGACGGTTCGACGAAGGCGGCGACGGTCTTGATGCTGTCCGGGTTGAGTTGTGTCAAAAAGTCGGTGTCGCCGGTGCCGGGATGGGCTTGACTGAAAAGGCGCTCGTAAAGTCGCACTTCAGCGGGCAGCGCATCGGCCACGCCGACCCAGGTGATGACGCCCTTGACCTTGACTGCGTCGCTGCCGGGAGTGCCGCTTTTGGTGTCGGGAATCAATCGGGCTTGAACTTCAGTGACCTGGCCCGAACTGTCTTTGACAGCGCCGGTGCACTCGATGACGTGGCCGTATTTGAGGCGCACCTTGTTGCCGGGGAAGAGCCTGAAGAAACCTTTGGGCGGTGTTTCTTCGTAGTCGCCGCGCTCGATCCAGACCTCGCGTCCGATCTTGAAGTTGCGCTTGCCCAGCTCGGGCTGGTGCGGGTGCACGGGCGCGCTGCAGTCGTCCAGGGTGCCTGCGCCCATCACTTCATCCCAGTTAGTCAGCACCAGTTTGACGGGGTCTAGCACGGCCATGGCGCGCGGCGCGCTGCCGTCCAGTGTTTCGCGCAGGCAGCCTTCGAGCGTTGAGTAGTCAATCCAGCTGTCGCTTTTGGTCACGCCAATGCGTTCTGCAAACAGTTGCAGGCTCTCTGGCGTGTAACCGCGACGGCGCAGGCCGGCGATGGTGGGCATGCGCGGGTCGTCCCAGCCGGCGACGTGTTTTTCAGTGACGAGTTGCGCGAGCTTGCGTTTGCTGGTCAGCACGTAAGTGAGGTTCAGGCGGGCAAACTCGTACTGGTGAGGCAGCGGCGTGGCGATGAGCCCGCCTTCGGCCAGCTTGTTCAGCAGCCAGTCGTAAAACGGTCGCTGGTCTTCAAACTCCAGCGTGCAGATGCTGTGGGTGATTTGCTCGAGTGCGTCTTCAATCGGATGCGCAAAGGTGTACATCGGGTAGATGCACCAGGTGTCGCCGGTGTGGTGGTGGGTGGCGCGGCGTATGCGGTAAATGGCCGGGTCGCGCAAGTTGATGTTGGGCGAAGCCATGTCGATTTTGGCGCGCAGAACCGCTGCGCCATCGGCCAGCTCGCCGTCCCGCATTTGCCGCAAACGTGCCAGGTTCTCGGCCGGCGTGCGCGTGCGAAACGGGCTGTCTGTGCCGGGGTGACCGAAGTCGCCGCGGTTGGCGCGCATGTCTTCGGCGCTTTGCTCGTCCACATAGGCCAGGCCGGCTTGCACCAGGTGTTCGGCGGCGCGGTACATGAAGTCA
Organism: Polaromonas sp.; assembly: GCA_044350025.1. Taxonomy (GTDB): domain Bacteria; phylum Pseudomonadota; class Gammaproteobacteria; order Burkholderiales; family Burkholderiaceae_C; genus Polaromonas. Next base: position 6,506 of record JBILIK010000060.1, read on the forward strand.
AAGTAGTCGCTGGCCTGGTACAGGTGGCTGGTGCCGGAGCCGTCCTGCGCCTGCCAATCAAAGCCCAACCACTGCACGGCATCGATGATGGCGTTGACGTATTCGGTGTCTTCTTTTTCGGGGTTGGTGTCGTCAAAGCGCAGGTGGCACACGCCGCCGTAGTCGCGCGCCAGGCCGAAGTTCAGGCAAATGCTTTTGGCATGGCCCACATGCAGGTAGCCGTTGGGCTCGGGCGGAAAGCGCAAGCGCACCTTGGCGGTGTCCTGCGGGCCGGCGGCGTGGTGTGCCGCGTCACCGGGCGAGCCGCCCCAGTGGCGGGACGCGTAAGTGCCGTCAGCCAGGTCTTTTTCGATGATCTGGCGCAAAAAGTTGCTGGGTTTGTGTTCTACGGGTGTTGCTGGTGCGGCATGGTTGGTCATGCATTGATTTTAGGGGGCTGTCGGACATGGTTGACGCCGATCATCATGATATGTACCATGAGATATACCAACGGACGAGCAGGAAAAAATGTCATCTACCGCCAAAATTTTCACTACCGGCCGCAGCCAAGCGGTGCGCTTACCCTTGGAATTCAGATTTGACGTGCCAGAAGTGTTCATCCGCCATGACCCGACCACGGGGGACGTGGTGCTGTCACGCAAACCCAGCGACTGGCAAGGTTTACTCGATGCCGTGGCTTTGAACGCCAGCGAAGACTTGTTGATCGAACGCCGGCAAACCACTGCAAGGCGCGACCCGTTTGAACCCGATGAAAAATGACCCAACGTTATTTGTTGGACACCAATGTCATCAGCCACATCATGCAAGGGCGTGACGCGAAGCTGCTGGCGCAGTTGAGTAAATTGCCTATTGGACAGACGGCAATTTCGAGCGTCACCTTGGCTGAAATTGAATATGGCATTCAGCGCAGGGGGCAGCCCGTAGCCTTGCGCACTGCACTGACACAAGTGCTTTTGCACATGGATGTCATGCCGTGGGATACCGCTGCCGCGACTTGCTATGGCGAACTGTGCAGCAGCTTGGAAACACAAGGCATCAACTTAAGTGACTTTGACATGATGATTGCCGCCCATGCAGTGGCCTTGAAGGCCACTCTGGTGAGTCGAGACAAGGCTTTCGCGCGCATACCCAAGCAGCGTTTGAAACTTGAAGTTTGGTAAGCGTTCGGATTGGGTAGCCATCTAAACCATCGCAGTCGCTTTGGCTAAATCTGGCCTGCTCATCACGGCTGACGGATTCGATAGCCGTCGAACGCACTGCGCTGCCCCGGTGAACTGGCCAAAACACTTTTGCGCACAGTCTTTAAACGAGTTTTTGAGTGGCGTGCGCAGTAGCACCGGTTTCCAGGTGCAGATGAGCCGCGATAATGCATGCATTGCTCAAAGGATAGACCTTGGATTTTTTATTGCTGTTCAAAGCGGCCGTCATGGGCGTGGTGGAAGGGCTGACAGAGTTCCTGCCCATCTCTTCAACCGGCCATTTGATTTTGGCGGGCGCCTTGCTGGGCATGGACGATGACAAGGCCAAGGTGTTTGACATCGCTATCCAGACTGGCGCCATTTTTGCGGTGATTCTGGTTTACTGGCAAAAAATCAAAAGTACGGTGCTGGCGCTGCCGCATGAGCCAGCGGCGCAGCGCTTTGCGCTCAATGTGTTGGTGGCTTTTGTGCCGGCGGTGGTGCTGGGCTTGCTGTTTGGCAAGGCCATCAAAGCCAACTTGTTCAACCCCGTGGTGGTGGCGTCCACCTTCATTCTGGGTGGGCTGGTGATTTTGTGGGCTGAAAAGCGCCAGCTCAACAACCCGGCGGCAGCGCGTGTGCAAGATGCTGACCACATGACTGTGATGGACGCGCTCAAAGTCGGTCTGGTGCAGTGCTTTGCCATGATCCCGGGCACCAGCCGCAGCGGCGCTACCATCATCGGCGGCATGTTGTTGGGGCTGTCGCGCAAGGCGGCGACCGATTTTTCTTTCTATCTGGCCATTCCAACGCTGATAGGTGCGGGCGTCTACAGCCTGTACAAAGAGCGCGCGCTACTCTCGCTGGCCGACTTGCCCATGTTTGCCGTGGGTCTGTTGTTTTCTTTCTTGAGCGCCTGGCTGTGCATTCGCTGGCTGCTGCGCTACATTGCCACGCACAGCTTTGTGGTGTTTGCCTGGTACCGGATCATCTTTGGGCTGCTGGTGCTCTTGACGGCGCACATGGGCTGGGTGCGCTGGTCAGCCTAGGGCCGGTCCGCGCTTGAGTCAAATCGCGAAATTGAGCAGCGCGGCCTCAACTGCCGCAGCCGTAGCGTACGGTTTTTCCATGGGGAAAAGATGGCTGCCGTCGAGCATCATGATGCGGCCTTTGGTGACTTTTTCCGTCAGCGCCATGCCGACCCGACCCATCTCGACTGAATGCAAGCCGCCTATGTAGCTCACCGGGCACTTGAGAGGGTGCCGTTTGAGCAGCGACTCCAGGTTGTGCGGCAAGGTGTTGTAGATGGCAGTTTCAACCGCGCGGTCAAAGCTGAGTTCGCGCTGGCCGGCGTGGCTGCTGTCCGGCGCTGCCTCATGCGTGCCGTGGTCGATGTAGTCGTTCAATGCTTGCGGATCCCAGCTGGCAAACATTTTTTTGCTCGAAAAATGCGCCCAGGCTTCGTCACGGCTGGCCCACAGATGCTTGCGTTTGCGGCTGACGGCGCCCGGCGAAAACGAACCGACCACCAGCGTCTTTTTGGCCACACCCAGCGCAGTGGCGCGCCATCCGCCCAGCACCGGCGCGTCCAGCAGCACCACGCCCTTGACCGGCAAGCCGCCCAGCACCGGGTGGCTGGCAGCGCACATCAGGCTCAAATAGCCGCCCAGAGAGTGGCCCACTAAAAAAGCCGGCTGACCGGACTTTTGAACTTCATGCGCAGTGAAGTCGGCCAGCTGCTGCACCAGATGGGGCCAGTTGCTGGTCACCGGGTAGCGCGCATCATGGCCCAGTTTTTCAATGGACTTGCTTAGAAAACCACGCTCTTTCAGGCTGTGCAGCATGACGCCGTAGGTGCTGGCCGGAAAGCTGTTGCCGTGAGAAAAAATGAGCAGGGATTTGGATCGATTGGGCAAGGGGTGCTTTTGCGTGTGAAAAAACAAATCAGTTTATCGTCCTGAACACTGATTTTTTTTTGTGCTTCAGGCTTTGTTCAGAAGTTTTTTGAGTTGGTACAAGGCGTCCAGCGCATCGCGCGGAGAAAGCGTATCAGGGTCCAGCGTAGCGAGTGATTTTTCAAGCAAGCTGGCTTCGGCGGCGGGCAGATCCGGCGGCGGTGCAAACAGGTCCACCTGGGCGCGGGCGTCGGTTTGCTGCTGCTCCAGCGCGCTCAGTGCATGGCGCGCATGGTTGACCACCGCCGCCGGCACGCCAGCGAGTTTGGCCACGGCAATGCCGTAGCTGCGACTGGCCGGGCCGGCTTCGATGTGGTGTAAAAAAACAATGTCGGCACCCGACTCGACGGCGCTCACGTGCACATTGACGGCGCCGTGGTGTTTGGTCGGAAACTCGGTCAGCTCGAAGTAGTGCGTGGCAAACAGCGTGAAGGCCTGCGTCTTGTTGTGCAAATAGGCCGCGATGCCGCCGGCCAGCGCCAGGCCGTCAAAGGTCGAGGTGCCGCGGCCGATCTCGTCCATCAGCACCAGCGAGTGCGGCGTGGCGGCATGCAATATCTGCGCGGCCTCGGTCATCTCGAGCATGAAGGTGGACTGCGCGTTGGCCACGTCGTCGGCCGCACCGATGCGCGTGTGGATGGCGTCGATCGGCCCGAGCCGGCAGCTGCTGGCGGGCACATAAGAGCCCACAGACGCAAGTAGCACGATCAGCGCGACCTGCCGCATGTAGGTGGACTTGCCGCCCATGTTGGGGCCGGTGATGACCTGCATGCGGCTTTTGGCGCCGAAGTGGCAGTCGTTGGCAATGAAGCTGCCGCCACCGGTTTCGGCCAGCCGCGCCTGCACCACCGGATGGCGCCCGGCGACAATCTCTATGCACGGCTCTTTGACAAACACAGGCGCAGCCCAGTCCAGCGTGAGCGAGCGTTCGGCCAGCGCGCACAGCGCATCCAGCGAGGCGATGGCACGCGCCAGCCGGCTCAGCGCGGGCACAAAGTCTTGCAGCTGGTCGAGCAGCTCTTCGTACAAGAATTTCTCGCGGGCCAGCGCGCGCTCTTGCGCCGACAGCGCTTTGTCTTCAAAAGTCTTGAGCTCGGGCGTGATAAAGCGCTCGGCGTTTTTCAGGGTCTGGCGACGCCGGTAGTCGTCGGGCACCTTGCTGGCCTGGCCTTGCGTGACTTCAATGTAAAAGCCGTGCACGCGGTTGAACTGCACGCGCAGGTTGGCAATGCCGGTGCGGGCTCTTTCGCGGGCTTCGAGGTCCAGCAAAAAGGCGTCACAGTTGGTCTGTATGCCGCGCAGCTCGTCCAGGTTAGCGTCGCAGCCGTGGTTGATGACGCCGCCGTCACGCACCAGCGCCGCCGGCTCGTCGAGCAGGTAGCGCCCCAGCAGGGCCGCGCAGGCGGGTGGAGCTTGCAGGTCTTCAAAAATCTTTTGTAGCAGCTCGGGCCTGCCTTGTTCTGCAGCCAGCGACGGCAGCGCATCGGACGCCGGGCGCAGTTGCTCAGCCTTGTGCAAGGTATCGCGCAGCGCAATCAGCTCGCGCGGGCGCACCTGGCGCAAGGCGATGCGCGCGGTGATCCGTTCGACGTCGCTGCAGCCCTTCAGGCGCGCGCGCAGTGTTTGCTGCAAGCCGGCGCGCAGGGTGCTGACAGCGTCCAGCCGGTCAGCAGCTTGGCTGCGCTCGCGGCGCGGCGACAGCAGCCAGTTTTTCAGCAGGCGGCTGCCCATGCCGGTGGTGCAGGTGTCCAGCAGGGAAAAGAGGGTTGGTGAATCTTCGCCGCGCAGGGTCTGCGTCAGCTCGAGGTTGCGGCGTGTGGTTGAAGGCAGCTCGATCAACTCGCCCGTGCGCACCACTTGCAAGCTGTGCAGGTGGCTCAGAGCCCGGCCTTGGGTGTGTTCTGCATAGCCGAGCAGGGCAGAGGCGGCGGCATGCGCCTCGCCCAGGGCTTCAGCGCTGAAGGACGACAGCGAGGCCACCTGCAATTGCGCCAGCAGGCGGCGCACGCCCAGCGCCGCATCAAACTGCCAGGCGGGGCGCGCGGTCAGCGTGGCGCTACCAGCCGCACCACTTTGGCGCAAGGCTTTGAGGCGTGCTTCAAAAGCCGGCGTCACGTCCACGTTGTAAACCATCTCGCTGGGCGCGATGCGTGCCACCCAGGCCTCGACTTCCTCGCTGGCGCACTGCGCCAGGTGAATCTCGCCTTGTGTCACGCTCAGCCAGGCCAGGCCGCAGGTGTTGCGGCTGCCCTGGTGCAAGGCCAGCAAAATGGATTCGGTTTTATCGGACAGCAGTTCGGTGTCGGTCAGCGTGCCCGGCGTGACCACGCGCACCACCTTGCGATCGACCGGCCCCTTGCCCGTGGGCTCGCCCATTTGCTCGCAAATGGCCACCGACTCACCGAGCTTGATCAGCTTGGCCAAGTAGCCTTCGACAGAATGAAATGGCACGCCGCACATGGGGATGGGCACACCAGCCGACTGACCGCGGTGGGTCAGCGTGATGTCGAGCAGGCTGACGGCTTTTTCAGCGTCGCTGAAAAACAGCTCGTAAAAGTCCCCCATCCGGTAAAACAGCAGCGTGTCCGGATGCTCGGCCTTGAGCGTCAGGTACTGGCGCATCATGGGCGTGTGATCGGGATATTCAGCAGTCATGGGGCTGGGTGTCGCTCTATAAAGGCGTTGTGCTCGATATGGCGTGAAAAACCTTTGGTTTTGCCGGCTCAGGCGGCGCCGCTGCGCGGCTTCTTGCTGCTGAGCGTACCTTTTGCAGCGCGCGGCGCTTCGGCCGCAGCGCTGGCGCCTGTCTCGTCCTCGCTGTCTTGTTGCAGTGCCTGCCGTACCTTGGCTTTGTCACCCGCACCTGCAAACTTGCTGTACTTACTCAAGGTGGCCACCAGTTGGGCGTAAATGCGCGGGTTGCCGGCCACGCATTCGGCCTGGTCTAAAAAGTCGGCCTCGCCCGTGTAGTTGCCGACCAGCCCGCCGGCTTCGGTCACCAGCAGCGAGCCGGCCGCCACGTCCCAGGGCTTGAGACCGGTTTCAAAAAAGCCGTCGTTAAAGCCGGCTGCGGTGTAAGCCAGGTCGAGCGCAGCCGCGCCCGGGCGGCGCACGCCGGCGCACTGGCTCATGACTTCGCCGAGCATGTTGAGGTAGGGCTTGAGTTTGTCACCCGGGCGAAACGGAAAGCCGGTGCTGATCAGGCAGTCTTTGAGCAGCTCGCGTTTGGCCACGCGGATGCGGCGGTCGTTCATGTAGGCGCCCCGGCCCTTGGTGGCGCAAAACAGGTCGTTGCGGGTGGGGTCGTAAACGACCGCCTGCTCGACCTTGCCGCGCACGGCCAGGGCAATGCTGACGCAGTAAACCGGAAAGCCGTGAATGAAGTTGGTGGTGCCGTCCAGCGGGTCAATGATCCAGACGAACTCTGAGTCTTTGGCACCGTGCTCGCTGCCCGATTCCTCCGCCAG
>JBILIK010000020.1:0-45468 GCA_044350025.1 Polaromonas sp.
CCTAAACGATCCCTTGGAGGACTGACTCCGACAGACTACGCCAAGACGCTTATTCAAAAACAGTTAAATTAATCCCCGGACTCCAAAGCCCAGTGCTACTGAAACTGGGGGGACGTCGACTCTTATCAAATGCAAAATGACGAAGTCCAGCCTACCCAATCCATTCACAATGTCGTGTACTGTAGCCGAGCAGTACATGACATGGATAAAGAAGCGCTGGAAAAAATAATTTCCACTGCCAGGCACCATAACCCCAGATTTGGCATCACTGGTTTATTGGTTTTTGGCAGCGGCATCTTCTTTCAATGGCTGGAAGGTCCCAGAGACAATGTGACCAGTTTGTTTAAGATTATTTCTGCTGATCCCCGCCACTCTCATGTGGTGTTGCTTACAAAAGAAGATGAGTTTCGTGAAAGGCTGTTTCCTAATTGGGATATGGAGCTGGTGGAAGCTGAAGATATCAGCGCCGTTTTGGAGGATGCTATGCATGAGGCCACGGATCCAAAGCAAAAAAATACTTTGTCCAATATGCTGCAGGAACTCAACAAGAGCGCACTAGGCAAACATGCCAACTGATTCTGCAGCGTCATGCCACGGGGCATGGGTTATAGTCAAATAAAGGGCCTTACACGAGTGGCAGTGCCTGTTTCATAACTTCCAGATACCAGAGTGAGGCTGCGGATGACAAAAGGCCAAGACCTCAGACCCAGCACAATATTGCCATGAGCCCTACAGCGCACAGGCCTCAAACCTTGCTTGACAAGGTCTGGGGGCGCCACCAAATCACTGAAGTTGTGGGCGAGCATCTGCTTTACAGCGATTACCTGTTGCTCCATGAAGGAGCTCGTCATGCCTTCGATGCCATGTCGGCAACCGGTCGCACCGTGCACAGACCTCATCAGGTGCTGGCCTGTGCTGATCATTACGTGCAGACCCACCATCGCAGCTCGGGCGTGCAGGCCATCGCTGACCTTTCTATCCGCGGAATGCTTGAGCGTTTTGAGCGTAATGCCAAGGCCTATGGCTTACCTTACTTTGGCTCTTCGCATCCGCAGCAAGGCATCATGCACGTGGTTGCACCAGAGCTTGGCCTGACGCAACCCGGGCTGTTGATTGTGGGCGCGGACTCGCACACCACCACCCACGGCGCTTTTGGCTGCTTGGCATTCGGCGTGGGCGCATCCGACGCGCTGCATGTGCTGGCGACCCAGTCTTTGTGGATGCGCAAACCGAAGATCATGCGCATTTCTGTTGAGGGTGCACTGTCCCGGCACGTCACGGCCAAGGATTTGGTTCTCACTTTGATCACGCACATTGGTGCAGAGGCTGGTATTGGCCACATCATTGAGTTCGCCGGATCAGCCGTTCGCGCCATGTCGATGGAAGGCCGAATGACCTTGTGCAATATGGCGGTGGAGGCCGGCGCATTGAGCGGCCTGGTGTCGCCCGACCAAATCACCTTTGACTACCTGCATGGCTGCCAATACGCGCCCAAAGACGCTGACTGGGATCAGGCAGTGGCGTATTGGAAAGGTCTGGTCAGCGATGTAGACGCGCACTATGACCACGAAGTCACCATGGATGCGGCCTCCATAGCGCCCAGTGTGACGTGGGGCACCCATCTCCACCAAACTGCTGTGATTGATGCCGTGGTGCCTGATCCGCAAAATTTTGAGGCCGGCGAGGCTCGCGATGACGTGGAGTCTGCATTGCAGTACATGGGGCTCAAGCCTGGAACACCCTTGACATCGATTGCCATTGACCGGGTGTTCATTGGGTCTTGCACCAATTCGCGTATTGAGGATTTGCGTGCGGCGGCAGCTATTGCGCGCCAGGGCAAAGCTGTGGTGCCGGCCTGGGTGGTGCCCGGCTCCATGACGGTCAAACGGCAGGCTGAGGCCGAGGGCCTGGATCGACTTTTTATAGAGGCCGGCTTTGAGTGGCATGACGCCGGTTGCTCGATGTGTACCGCCATCAACGGCGATCACCTGGCGGAGTGGGAGCGCTGCGCGTCCACCAGCAACCGTAACTTTGTGGGGCGGCAGGGCCGCAATGGCCGTACCCATATTTTGAGCCCCGCCATGGCGGCGGCTGCCGCATTGACCGGTCGTTTGACCGACATCCGATCGTTTGGCTGAACGACCTATCCACATCCTACAAAAAATGGACCCATTTATCAGCTGGACGGCCATAGCGGCGCCCTTAGATATTCCCAGCATCGACACCAACCAAATCTGTCCAACCCGCTTCAATAAAAGAGCCAAGGGCGCGGCGTTTGACACCGTCTTGTTTCACGACCTCCGCTTCACGCCGCAGGGTGCTGAGCAGCCGAACTTCATACTGAACAGAGATCCCTACCGGCACGCTGGAATTTTTGTGGCGGAGCGTAATTTCGGCTGCGGCTCGTCGCGCGAAAGCGCGGTTTATGCGCTAATGGCATTTGGCATTCGGGCGCTGGTGGCCCCCAGTTTTGGCGAGATTTTTTACACCAACTGCCTCAAAAACAGCGTGTTACCTGTGGTGCTTGACGAAGCGATCTGTGCGCGAATCCGCAAACAATTGCACGACAGCGCAGGCGCTCAAATTACCGTCGACCTTCAGCGGCAGGTGGTGCGTGATGCAACTGGCGCAGACCACCCATTTGATATTCACCCTTTGCGCCGGCAATGCCTGCTGGACGGGCTTGACGATGTGTCGCTGACCGAACGCTACGCGGATGCCAGCGCGGCCTTTGAGCGCCAGTACCGCCAGCAGTTTCCGTGGCTGACAAAGCCGGGTAACTACCCGCCGGGTTCAAGTTGATGATGTGGGTCGCCTTTTTGGGCCCGTTTTCTGGGGCATACTAATTCCTACAGGACTGAGTTTCATATCCTTTTAAGCTTGATCGAGGGGAGTTTTTTTGTTTATCGATCGCATCATCGTGGTCTGCACTGTCGTGCTGGCACTGCTTTATTTTTACGGCGCATCTTTGATTCCTTCGCTCCAGATTGGGGATCCCTTGGGACCGAAGGCCTTCCCCTACCTGATCGGCATCGGTCTGCTGATTTCAGCGGCTTGGCTGCTGCTGGAGACACTGCAGGCTGGCAAGGCTGACGCGGCCGATCCGCAAGATCTTGCCGACCACGCCGACATGGGTCCTGAAGACAATCGCCATTTACTGGTGATCGCCGGCGTGGTCGCATGGATTGCCTTTTATTTCGCCCTGTTTGAACCCGTGGGTTTTTTGCTCGCAACGCCCGTTTCCCTGTTGGGCCTGATGGTTTACTTCAATCGCAACAAATGGGTGGCGAATGTATTGACGTCGGTGCTTTTTCCCGTGGGGATCTACTTTTTATTCAGCAAAGTGCTTGGCGTTAATCTCGCCAAGGGCCTGCTTCCTTTTTAGGCGGGCACGAACCCCATGGACTCGTTTATCCACATCATGAACGGCTTCAGTGTGAGCCTGACGCCCATCAACCTTTGGTACACCTTTTTAGGCGTGTTCATGGGTACTGTGATTGGTGTGCTGCCCGGCATTGGCCCCGCGGCTGGAATCGCTTTGCTGATTCCCGTGTCTTATGGCCTGAACCCTACTTCTGCGCTGATCATGATGGCCGGTGTTTACTATGGCGCACAGTACGGTGGCTCTGTGACCTCCATTTTGATCAACACGCCGGGTGAGTCCTCGTCGGTGATGACCGCCATAGACGGCCACCAGATGGCCAGAAAGGGGAGGGCCGGAGCGGCCCTGGCCATATCTGCCTGGGGCTCTTTCATAGGGGGCACCATTGGCGTGATTGCGCTGACGCTGCTAGCGGTTCCGCTGACCAAGATTGCGCTGGGTTTTGGTCCGCCGGAGTATTTCATGCTGATGCTCGTTGCGCTGACAGCTGTGTCGGCACTGACAGGCAAGTCTCCCGCGAAAGGCATGCTGGCCATGATGCTGGGCCTGGCCATCGCCACTATCGGCACCGATCTTCAAAGCGGCCAGACCCGCTTTGCGATGGGTGTGACCGAGCTCCAGGACGGGGTGGGCTTTGTGATTGTGGTAGTAGGACTCTTTGCCTTGGGGGAAGTCTTCAGTGCCATGGAAGAGCACTTTCACAAGCGCAGCGAAATTTTGCGCTTGAAAGGCAAGCTGTCGCTGACGAAAGAAGAGTGGCGCCGCTCGATCAAACCAATTGCACGGGGCGGCACTATTGGCTTTTTAATCGGCCTGCTCCCAGGCGCTGGGGCGACGATTGCCACCATAATGTCCTATTCGGTCGAAAAGAACATGTCCAAGCATCCAGAAGAGTTTGGCAAGGGTGCCATTGAGGGTGTGGCCGGCCCCGAGACGGCCAATAACTCGGCGACCGCCGGGGCCATGGTGCCGCTTTTGACGCTGGGTGTGCCGGGTTCGGGCTCTACAGCCGTGTTGCTCGGAGCCTTCGTCATGTACGGCATTCAACCTGGTCCGCTGCTGTTTCAAAGCCGGCCTGACCTGGTATGGGGCCTGGTCAACAGCATGTATGTGGGCAACGTCATGTTGCTTTTGCTCAACCTGCCGCTGATTGGCCTGTTTGTACGCCTGCTTTACATACCGACAGGCATTTTGCTTCCGCTGGTGATCGTGCTGTCGACCGTCGGCATCTTCTCGGTCAACGGTAATACGCTGGAGCTGTATTTGTGCCTGATGTTTGGCGTGCTCGGCTACGTGTTTCGAAAAATCGACATTCCGCTGGCGCCGCTGGTGCTGGCGCTGGTGCTGGGCGGAATGATGGAGCAGTCCTTTCGGCAGGCTATGACACTGTCGGGCGGTAACCCAAAGATTTTTGTGGGTAGCGTGTTGACCATTTCGCTGGCTGCCTTGTCGGTTTTCATCATCGGACACACCGTGTACAAAGCCCTGTCGCGAAAAAGCCGCCTGCGCAGCTCTGCGCAAACCTCTCCAACATGACAGAGCCCGGTGCGCTTTTATATATTTTTTGATTTTTTGCCTTGTCTGCTTGTGTTAGATTTTTAAAAGTTTTTCCAGTTTTTTTCTCTCACTACTTTTCAGGAGTCCGTCATGTCCAGAATCCGTCCCTTCAAAATACTTTGCACTGTTGGCGCCTTGTCGCTGGGAATGGCTGCAGCCTATGCGCAGGCCTGGAAGCCTGAAAAGCCGGTTGAGATCGTCGTCGGCTCGGCCGCCGGTGGTGGTAACGACAAGAGCGCACGGGTTATTCAGAAAGTGTGGACCGACACCAAAGTGGTTGAAAGCGTAGTGAGCAACAAGGTAGGCGGGGGCGGCACCATTGCATATTCCTACGTGAGCCTGAAGAACGACGCGCATTTTATTGCTGTGGCTCAAGCCGGCCTGATCACCAACCACATCACCGGGCGAAGCACGCTGTCGCTGGATGACGTGACGCCCTTGTCTTATGTGGGTGCCGAGCCGGTTGCGCTGACAGTACGCGCCGACTCGCCCTATAAAAATGTCAAGCAGTTTCTGGAGCAGCTCAAGAAGGATCCCCAGTCTCTGAGCGTGTCCGTCGGCAGCACCCTGGGTGGCACCAATCACTTTGCCATTGCGTTACTGGCCAAGTCGGTCGGCATCGACCCCAAAAAACTCAAACTACTGGTGTTTGGTGGCGGTGCAGAGTCCGTGACCAACCTGCTGGGTGGCCATATCAGCGCGATGTCGCAATTGGTAAACAACTCCATCCCTCACCACAAGGCTGGCACCATGCGTATCCTGTGCATCACCACGGCCAAACGATCGGCGCAAATTCCAGATGTGCCGACTTGCAGCGAGGCTGCCCCCAATGTGGTACTGGAGGGCTGGACCGTGCTGGTTGGCCCCAAAAAGATGACACCGGCACAAGTGGCAGGGTGGGAACAGATCATCCAGAAAACCACCCAGAGCGAAGACTGGAAGAAATACCTGACAGCGAACTCATGGGACAACGACTACATGAACGCTAAAGAAACTGCCGCTTACCTCAAGAAGGACTACGAACAAAGTAAGGCGCTGCTGATCGAGCTGGGCATGGCAAAATAAGCATGGCTGTCAACGACTTCATTTACATGACGGGTTCCGAGCAGGCTCGCCTGCTCAAATCCGGTGCGTTATCGCCAGTGGACTTAATGCGCGCCAGCCTTGAACGCATCGACCACTACGACCCAAAGCTCAGGGCTTGGATTACCGTCAACGCTGACCAGGCTATGGCAAAAGCGCGAGTAGCGGAGCAGGAAATCTCTGCCGGCAAATACCGTGGTCCGCTGCACGGCCTGCCATTCGGCGTAAAAGACCAGATGCATGCGCTGGGATTTCCGACGACGCTGGGCACCCGGGTGCTTGACCCTCATGAAACTGTAGCGCCATATGATGCTACGGTTATCAGCAAACTTGCTGATGCAGGCGCGATTTTGATTGGCAAGCAAAATCAGCACGAGTGGGGAAAGGGCGGCACGATAGATTTCCCTTTTGGGCAGCCGCGCAATCCGTGGCATCCGGATTACGACGCATCGAGCTCATCAACCGGCTCTGGCATCGCTCCGGCTGCAGGCTTGTGCAGCTTTGCCATTGGCGAGGATACCGGCGGCTCGGTACGCGGCCCGGCGTCGTGCAACGGTATCGTCGGCCTGCGCCCTACCTTTGGTCGCGTCAGCCGGCATGGCGGCGTGATGTCGGGCTACAGCAGCGACACCTTCGGACCGCTTGCGCGCTCGGTTGAGGATATCGCTGCCATCATGGAAGCCATCAGTGGCCATGACCCGAAAGACGTGCTTTGTAGTCCGCGTGCAGTACCAAAATTCACATCTGAACTGAGCGGTGACCTGCGCGGCATCAAGCTGGCCGTTGTGCGCGAAATTGCCTACAGCGACGGGGTGGAGGCTGAGGTCGCCGCAGCATTTGCCGCTTCACTGGATGTGCTTCGCGCGTTGGGCGCCACGGTTGAAGAAGTGTCACTGCCCTATGCAAAATGGGCCGTGCCGCTGCAGATGTTGACCACCGACGCGGATGTAGCGTCTTGGTTTCTGGCCAACTTTCTACGTGACCGCTACATGCGCTTTGACACGGGTACCCGAACGCGTCTGGCAGCGTCGGCACTTATACCGGCATCGGTTTATCACCGTGCCATGCGTGCGCGCACTGTGGTGCGGGCGCAGGTACTGGATGCCATGCGCAAGTACGACGCGTTGCTGACACCAACCAATGTCACACCACCGCGCCTGATATCTCACGCCGCTGAAGTTCTAGGCAGCAGCGATGACGTCATTCCAAAACTAATTCGCCGCCGCATTGCACACTATCCCTTCAGTTTGTCGAACGTGCCCGCCATGTCGGTACCCAATGGTTTTTCAAAAGACGGCCTGCCCTTAGCACTCCAAATTGCCAGCCGGCCTTTTGGCGAGAGCACGGTTTTCAGAGTTGGACACGCCTATGAGCAGGCCACGCCGTGGCATACACGTCACCCTGATCTAGACAAGACTTTGGCGGTGACTGAATGACCGCACACCAAACCTTAAAAATGAGGAGACCGGTATGGATGTGAGTATCGAACAACTCAAAGTGTTGCTTGAGCTGCAGGGCATGAAGCAGGTGCCGGCAGAGGATATGGAAAACATTGCACTGCGTCTGACAACCTGGCTGACCGCGATGGAGAAAATCGAGGCCGAAATGAGCGCTGAAATCAATGCCGCTGAGCCCATCCCGCCGGTGTTTCCTCGCGAGGAGTTTTGATAGCGCTGTTTTCTAACTCATCGGCGCTCTTGCCCTGATTGAAACGCTTTTACCAAGCTTGGATTGTACGTTTTGGAAAAGCAGATGGCGGTGTCGGCCCAAGTGTCAAATCTTGAAGCTCGATCGCTCTTGCTGGTCTAGTTGAGAGACGAGGTTTTGCTCCCATTGCAGGTACTGGGTCGCAGCGAGTTTGTTCCCGTTATGCCGGTCATGCACGAAAAACAGGTAGTCCAGACAGTCGGCATTGGCCGGATGGTCGGGTGTTGCGTCAATATTCTGTCCGTAGTGTGCCAAGGTAGCTGAATCCGCGATGATGCATCGGCTGCGCTGCAGCTGCGCGGCGCTCAATTCACTGGCTGCAAGGGCGGCAATACCTGGGTTACTGGCCACCAGAACAATGGGCGCTGACGCCTGACCCGGCAGGGCGCTTTGCGCATCGACACAAGCGCGAAGACGGCTACGGGTCGACCAGACCGAGCCCCGGATATGCCCTGCGCGATACGCCATGCTCGGGCGCAGGTCGATCGTGATGACGGCGCCGTCCAAGGCACAGAATTCGTCGGGCATGAGCTCGGGCAATAGCCTTGTCTCAAGCTTGTCCTCGTGCAAGGGCTTGATCTCGTGTGCGCTCAAAGCCTCTTCGCTTGCGAGCAAGCAAGTCTCGTAGCCCATTTGAGCCAGCCAGCTGCCGATCAAAGGCGCACGAATTTCGTCGGTATCGAAGAGAACGATGCGAGCATGGAGGACACCGACGTAAAGATCGGTAGCCTGCACCAGTTGACCCCCTTCGGCATGGAGTGCCCCAGGGCTTGGATTTTTCGCAAACTCTTCCGGTGTTCGAATATCAAAAAAGTACGTGCTTCGAGTGGGGTCCAGGCGCCAAAGCCTGAACTGATCGGCCGTGATGCGCTGAACCCCCCACGCTTGGGCCAAGTCAGCCGCTTTTTGCCTGACCTTGGCCAAAGGGGCGTCGGCCGCAGAGACTTCCGGATAGAGGCGGTCGCTGTTCAGCTCCAGTGGGAAGTCGTTTAAAAACCAACCCTGGGTACCGTTTTCAAGCGCGAAGACGCGTGGGTGAGTCGTCAAATTGATCAGGGACTGAGCGCCGATGATGCTGCGGGTGCGGCCCGCGCAGTTCACGACAACGGTCGTGCTCGTTTCAGGGGCAAGACGGTGTAGCCGGTAGGCGAGTTCGGCATTGGGGCAGCACACCGCGCCGGGAATTGTCATCTTGGCGTACTCGCTGCGCGGGCGTCCGTCCAGCAGGATGATGTCATCGCCACGCTCCATCATGGCGTTCAGATCCTTGGCGCTGATCCTGGGCGTGTGGCATTGGGTCTCGACCAGCTCCCCAAAGGTTTTTGATGGAACGTACACACCCTTGAACAGAGTGTAGCCGGCGGCACGCCAGCCTTGTGTACCTTCCTTGAGCACGCGGAGGTTGACGTAGCCCATCGCCTGCAACCGGCTGGCGGCGCGCAGGGCCAGCGTGTCGCCGCTGCCGTCGTCCACGAGCACGATCTGAACAGCCGGATTGGGGAGCAGCCGACGGGCTTCAAACTCGAGCCGGCTATAGGCCAAGTTCACCGCATGAAAAGGATGCCCTTCGCCATACTGTCCTTGCTCGCGCACATCCAGTAAGGCCAGTTCCCCCGCGTTGGCGAGCGCCTCTTTCAGGGCGCTCGCTTCGATGTAGTCGACTGCACGGTTTGACGTCCACAGGCTCATGCCTTTATTCCCACCAAGATCAGGATCAGGACCAACGCCGCCATCCATATGGTCTCGGACAGCAGCATCACTAAAGGGCGCCAGCCAAAAGACCGGAGTTCCTTAACGGAAGTTTTCATGCCCGAGCCAGCATGCAGGCCAACCCTAAGCCAGGCAGGAGCAGCCACGCGGCTGACCTCATGCCGGTGATAGCTTATCGTACCGTCTTGACGCCGGCTTGTTGATACTGATTTCTCAGATCATTTTCAATGGCGGTAATGGTTTTGCCAAACGCGGCACCGTTCATGTAGCTGTCTTCCAATTGGAAGTCATCAACGTATTTTTTCCATGAAGCTGTCTTGCTCAACTTTAAGAACAGGTCTTCGTAATAGGCCAGCGCATCTTTCGGGAAATCCGGTGGGGCCATCAAGCCGCGGATTTGTGGCGATGATCCGACGTCGAACCCAGACTGTTTCAAGTTCGGCACATTAGGAAAACCTGAGAGTGGCTTGTCAGAGATCTGAGTCAATACGCGGAGTTTTCCGGCACGAATCTGCTCACCGGCTTCTTGAGGCTCAATCACCATCATGTCGACGTGACCGCCAAGCAAGGCTGCCAGGCGCTCACCACCGCCTGGAAACGAAACGAACGCCCACCTTGCCCCAGTGCTTTGTTGCAATGTCTGGCGAATGATGTTGTCGCGCGATGTGACCGAACCACCAGACTGTTTGAGTGTCCCGGGTTTGGCCTTGGCGGCATCAACAAACTCTTTGAGTGTTTTGAACGGGGAGTCAGTACGCACGGCAATCAGTGCGGGCTCTTGCAACAGACTTGCGACCGGGGTGAGGTCGTGCAAGGTCACCTTGGCCTCACGGGTGACTAGAGCATTAGCGATCCAGGCGCTCGAGACCACGCCCAGTGTGTGCGGGTCGCCTTTTTTTTCTGCGATGGCAGCAGCAGCCACTGCGCCATTGCCGCCAGGCCGGTTGAGAACCTGCATGCGAACGGGCAACAAGTTTTCTTTTTCCAGCATTTGGACCATGGCGCGTGCGAGCACGTCATTGCCGCCGCCGGGCGCCGTGTGCACGATCACCTCGATCGGCTTGCTTGGTTTCCACTGGGCATGTGCAAGCCCGGCAAAGCCTGCCATGGCGGCAATGGCCAGCGAACAAATTGTCTTTGATAGTTTCATGGTTGTCTCCGGTTGAGTTGATGAGAGGGGTTCAGGCTTCTTTGTCAATGACCTGAGCTCGTACCGAATTAAATTTTTTGATAAGTGGCACGATAAGCAGAAAGGCTGCGATGCTCAGCAGCACCGCAGGAATTGGACGAAACAAAATGGACAAGTCACCTTGGGACATCATCAATGATTGACGCAATGCTTTTTCCATTGAATCGCCCAACACCAAGCCTAGCACCAATGGGGCCGTCGGAAAGTCAAGCTTACGCATGGCGTAACCAACCAGACCGAAGACCGCCAGCAGGCAGAGCTGGAAAATACTTGAATTGATCGTGTAGATGCCCACCATGGACACCCCCAGGATCAAGGGATACATGACATACCCAGGCATCCTTAACAATTGCGCGAACACGGTAACCAAGGGCAGGTTGAGTATGAGCAACACGACATTGCCGATGTACATGCTGGCCACCAGGCCCCAGAACATCGCGGGACTGTCTTCAATGAACATAGGGCCCGGCTTGAATCCCCAAAGTACCAGCGCAGCCAACAAAATGGCGGTCGTGCCGCTGCCAGGAATGCCCAGCGTCAAGAGCGGGACCAAGGCACCTGCCGTATCAGCATTGTTAGCACCTTCGGGCGCAGCGACACCTTCGATGACACCAGTGCCAAATTTTTCTGGATGCTTGGACACCGCTTTTTCAAGGCCGTAGCTAAGAAAGGAGGAAATCGTCGCTCCGGCACCGGGAAGAACTCCAATGAAAAACCCAATGATCGAGCCGTTCATAAAAGCAAAACGGCAATCTTTCAAGTCCTGCAGGGTCGGAAATAAATTCTTCAGGCCTTTGGGTACGGGCAACATGTCGAGCGGTTTTTCAGGCTCCATATTGGCCATCACTTCACCCACGGCAAAAATACCGATCGCCACGATCACGAAGTCAATGCCCCCCAGCAACTCAGTCTGGCCAAAGGTAAAGCGCGAGGTGGCCGTAAACAAGTCCGTACCCATTCCGGCGATCCACAGGCCAAACGTCATCGCCAGCAAAGCCTTGGTCAAGGAATCGCCGGCCAACAGGACCACCATTGCCAGGCCAAGCACCATCAAGGCAAAATACTCAGGTGAGCTAAAAGCAAGGCTCAGCTTTGCCAGAGGCGGGGCCACCAGCATCAGCAAAACGGTGCCTATGGTTCCCGCCACAAAAGAAGCGATGGCACTGATGCCCAGTGCCGCGCCCGCACGACCTTGGCGTGCCATCTGGTAGCCGTCCAGACAAGTCACAACCGACGAGGATTCGCCCGGCACGTTCAGCAGGATGGAGGTTGTAGAGCCACCATATTTGGCGCCGTAGTAAATGCCGGCCAGCATGATCATGGCACCGGTCGGGTCCATCTTGAAGGTCAGGGGCAATAGCATCGCGATCGTGGCAGGCGGGCCCAGACCCGGCAACACGCCCACGATGGTTCCTAACAAGCAACCTAGAAAACACATGGCCAAGTTCATCGGCGTCAAAGCGACCGAAAAACCTTGCATCAATCCGTTCAGAATATCCATTGTGTGTACGTTCTAATTTTTAAAATAATGTTCCAACGGGCAGTTGCAGTTCAAGCGCCAAAGTAAAAAGCGCGTAAAACCCGACCGCACCACCAATGGCATAAGGCAAAGCAATCCGTTGAGGACGGCCAAACATGATGGCAATGATGAACCAGATGAGCAAGCCGAAGGCAAGCATGAAGCCCACAAACTTGATGATGCCGACACACACAGAAAATGCAATCCAGCAGGTCATGGCTCGCCGCATATCCTCCCAACGCACTGTTTTGGCTTTGGCGCCCTCCTTGAGCACGGCCCCGGCCACAAGCAAAAGGGATAAAACCACCATCACGATGCCATACCAGAGCGGAAAAAATCCAGCGCCAGGTCCATCTTCGGTCATGTAATCCCAGCCATAGGCCTGCGTGACGACGAACACACCCAGCGCGGCCATCACCAAGCCAGCCCAGAAGTCACCCTTTCTGGTGAATGAACTCATTATTTATCTCCGGAATTTTTCAAAATGCACGACCTCGGTATCTTAAGGGTCGTGAACGCAATCTTAATGATGCACCTGACCTAATTGAGCATAGCGGCCAATCTCCACCAACTCCGCAATGGTACCTCCTGGATCGCGGAACTTGATCGGAATAACGCCTGGGTCGCTGATGACATTGCACCCGAAAGACAACAAGTCTTGAGCAGACTTTTCAAGGTCGTCAACTTCCACCGCAAAGTGGTGGATGCAAGGACCATCGCCAGATGCTTTGGACTCCGCCGAAGTGGTGCCTGCGTCGTACTTGATCAAAGTGAAATCGATCTCGCCGTCTGTCATGTGCCGGGACGTATGGTCACGCGTTTTTTTGGTCTCGGTGTCACGAAAGCCAAAAAGCTTGATATAAAAATCACCCACGGATTGGATGTCTTCCACCTTCAGGGAAATGTGCGTGATCCGGTTGATTTTGTGGCCGCCGCTATCGAGCTGGTACCTGCCAATTTCGACCAGTTCGGCGATAGTGCCTCCAGGCGCGCGGAATTTGACGGGGATAACTCCGGGATCGCTCACAACCACGCATCCATTGGCTTTGATCTCGGCAGTTGCCTTTTCAAGGTCTTCCACTTCGATGGCGAAATGATGGATACACGGACCTTCACCGGCCGCCTTGGACTCTGCCGAGGTGGTGCCGGCGTCGTACTGGATCAAAGTAAAGTCAATCTCGCCGTCTGTCATGTGCCGCGACGTGTGGTCACGCGTTTTCTTGGTGGTGGTGTCCTGAAAATTGAACATCTTTTGGTAAAAGTCACCTGATTTTTGAATGTCGTCAACTTTAAGGGAAAGGTGAACAATGCGGCTCAATTCAAACTCCTTGGAAATTTTGCTGATTCAAATGCAAAGTGCAATTGCAGCAGGTCTCATATAGTGACTGAAGGTCATCGCTGTGTAAAATGCAACGTATCTTATGATTAATGCGTTTCGCACATGAATTTTGACTTGCCGGATTTGCGTGCTTTTGTATCTGTAGCGAAGCTTGGGAGTTTCAGCGCGGCTGCTGAGGAACTGCATTTATCCCAGCCTGCGCTTTCCAGGCGCATAGAAAAGCTCGAATCCGCATTGGGCGTACGACTTTTTCACCGTACAACCCGTAAGGTGGACATGACGACGGTGGGCCGTGAATTTTCTCACCGTGCTGGCGACTTACTCAACAGTCTTGAGCAGTCCTTGATGGGCATACGGGACGTTGCTACGCACGTGAGTGGCGAGGTCACCCTGGCATGTATTCCTTCAGCGATCCGTTATTTTTTGCCGACTATTCTCAGTGCTTTCCACGCCCGGTACCCACGAATACTTTTGAGAATCATCGACCAGGGCGCCAACGAAGTTTTAACGACGATCTTGCGCAACGAAGCCGATTTTGGCCTCAACTACATCGGCGCCCAAGAGCCGGACTTGGTGTTTGAACCGATTTTGAAGGAGCCCTTTGTCGTGGCATGCAGGACAGAGCACCCGCTTGCACGCATGAAGAAAGTGACATGGTCTGAATTGTCTGCTTACGATTACATGTCTGTGACGAAAGACAGTGGAAATCGATTTTTACTTGATCTGGCGCTCACTGAACATCCGACACGCCCCAGGTGGTATTGCGAGGCTCAGCATGTATCTACCTTGGTCAGTTTGGTGGAGGCCGGGATGGGGGTTGCAGCAGTACCCAGGTTAGCCATGCCGCCTGATGGACATCCGACTCTTGTCAGCGTACCGCTGGTGAATCCCGCGGTTAGCCGCACTGTGGGCTTGATCCACCGCAGGGGGCGATCCCTGTCGCCAGCTGCACAAGAACTCTATGATCAGCTCTTGGCCTCCAAGCACATTTTGGGCGCCAAGACCAAAGGCATGAAAGCAAACCGCCAAGGAACAGTTCGGGTCAAACCAGTGCCTTTATCGCAATCACTCCCAAAGAGCGCCAAGCAATGACTCAGCGCTCAGTCGTCGACCTTGCTGCGGATATTCAGTCCAACAATTTATCCCGGCAAGAGGCTATACAAAGCTTGACGGCGCGAGCAAACGCCGTTTCGATTGCAGGCGAAGACATTCCGACGCCTTGCATTTCTGTTTGCCGCGTCAATGCAGACAACGGCTTGTGTGAGGGGTGTTTTCGCACATTGGGTGAGATATCGGCCTGGGGCCGGTCCACAGCCGCTAACAAGCGCGAGCTGTGGAAAACCATCATGCATCGCGTCAAGTTAGTGGCGGATTGAGGTAGTCGACTCTACAAGCTGATTTTCTTAAGCTTGACTCCACCGCTTGTTGTCATAGCAGGCTAGCGAGCCGTTGCTTGTTGATCGTTTTGAGAAAACTTGAATGATCAGTCCGCCAGAACGATGCCGGTCTTGGTTATGACGTCGCCTAAGCGCTTGCGGTCAGCAGCGATGGCTGCTGCGAACTCCCCGGGTGTCTCTGTAAAGGGTACAGCGCCTAATTTTGAGATTCGGTCGCGCGTATCGGGCTGGCTTATCGCCTTGATAATTTCAGCATGGAGTCGATTGACGATGGCAGCAGGCGTTCCGTTGGGAACGGTGATACCCCAGGCTTGAGAAATTTCATATCCTTTGACAGACTCAGCAATTGTGGGCAGGTCTGGTAATGCGGGGTTACGCTGCGCGCCCGTTGTTGCAAGCGCGCGCACCTTTCCATTGCTGATATGAGCCCCAGCTGCGATCGGCGAGGTGATGATTAGTTGCACCTGACCTCCGATCACGTCAAGAAGAGCAGGGCCTGCACCTTTGTACGGTACGTGCGTTAACTTCACATCAGCAAGCAAATTGAACATCTCGCCAGCCAAGTGGGCTGGGGATGCAATACCCGCAGACGCATAATTGATTGAGCCGGGATTCGCCTTGGCCAGCTTGACTAACTCTGGGACAGTTTTGGCTGAAATTGACGGGTTGATGACCATGACATTTGATGTGATGGCGATGCGGGTGATAGGCATGAAGCTGTTGACGGGGTCATAAGGCAAGTTTTTCTTGACGCTCGGCAAGATTCCCCAAACTGCCGTCTGATTCATGAAAAGGTTGTAGCCATCTGCAGGAGCTCGAGCGGCCTGTTCTGCACCAAGCATGCCGGCTGCCCCGGGCTTGTTATCAACAACAACGGGTTGGCCCATGCTGTCCGACATTTTCTGGGCCAGCATCCTCGCCAAAATATCAGGTGCTCCGCCGGGTGCATCTGCAACGATCAGGCGAATGGGTTTGTCGGGATAAGACTGAGCCATGGCCTGCGTTGACATTGCCGTTATTCCAAAGGCCAATGCGCCTACAAGGCTGATGTGTTTCAAGGTCTTCATCGTCGTCTCCTATCGTTATTGGTCAAGTTCTGCAGATCGGCTTGTCTCTAAATGAAAATCTTAGGCCTCAAGACTGGTCGCAAAAACTGGTTTTTGACCGGGCGCAGGTGAATAACCGAAATCACCGCGCTTGAGCAACACTTCGACGCCCCCTTGTGCCTTTATCTTGCTGGCTTGGTCTGCAAAAGCATTTGCGTTGACTGCCTCTGGATCTATCATGCTGCGAAGTTGCCCTTCCATTCGGACTAGGGTATCCCGATGCTCAGGATTACCCGAAAGATCATTGATTTCACCTGGGTCATTGACCAGGTCAAAAAGTTCGGGTTTATAGCCGACATGGTGTATGTATTTCCATCGTCCCATTCGCACCATATACATGGCAGTGATGGAGCCCGCAGCATGGTATTCACTTAGAACAGCACGCTCTTGGGTAGGAAGCGCGGCTAAATCTATCAGCGAGCGGCCGGGCATCTTCTGCTCAATTGAATCGGGCTCAAGGCCTACGCTTTGCAGGATGGTGGGGTAGATGTCGACCAAGCTGACCGGCGTGTCACAGACCTGACCCGCTCCAATGCCAGGCCCGGCAATGATCATGGGTATGGCACAAGCCTCTTCGTAATGAACAGACTTGCCCCACATGTGTCGGTTACCCAAGTTGTCGCCATGATCAGTTGAGTAGATCACGCGGGTTGTATCGGCTAATCCGGACTCCTTCAAAGCCAATAGAACTTTCCCGATGTTGTCATCCAGAAAACTCACCATGCCATAGTAGGCCGCAAGTGCAATACGTACCTTTTCGGGCGTGAAGTAATCGTCGTAATTCATGCATTGGCGTAGCGCTGCAACCACCGGATGGGTGGGCTCATGCACGTCTTCATATAAACGCGGCATGGGCAAGCTTTCCGGAGGATATTTTTTGTAAAACTCTGGCGGTGCGACCAAGGGAAAATGGGGTTTGACGAAAGAAACAAACAAACACCAGGGTTTGGTTTGTTTTTGCGCATGGTCCTTAAGCCATTCAATAGTCCCATCCCGAATACTGCGGTCGTAGGCTGCATAGGTTGACTCACCCGGACCTGCGCCGTAAGCCAAATCAGATGTGCCACCGCGTGCGGCCGGTAGTGGCGAGCGAACCAAGCCCAGCAAATCCCCTTGCCCGTCGACTACATGCAGAGGAATAATTTCTTCAACAAAACCGTTGTCGTCATCTTGGCTTCTGAAGTGAAGCTTGCCAATCGACATGGTGTGGTGGCCCGCGGCGCGCAGGCGGTGCGCCCAACTGCGCATGCTGCCATCGTAGGGGTGAGCATTGTCCCAGCAATGATTTTCAGCAACATGGGTGCCAGTGTGCAGACTAGCTCGAGCCGGCACACAGATCGGGCAATTTGTATAAGCTGCATCAAACCGCGTTCCGCGCGCCGCAAGCGCATCAAGGTTAGGAGTTTGAATGAATGGGTGCCCGTAACAGCCGGTCACATCACGCGTGTGTTCGTCTGACAATATAAACAAAACGTTGCTGGGGGTTTGAGGCATGAAATTTTTCAGTCAGAAATATGAAAAAAAGAAAGTAAGGCTGGTTCACAAAGCAAGTTAATTACTGGATGACATTACGGAATTACAAAGTAATTATTTACGTCCTTGCAGCAATCGAGAATAGGGAATCCCCTTAATATCCGCTGATCTCAACCATATGAAGTTAAAGTAGTTCTGCTGGAGAACTGAATGCGTTTTGCATCTTCGAGTTGTTCTTTTTGTTTTGCAGCTTGCGCAACATGCTCGGCAAGATGAGGGGGGATGGCGACCAACCCATCGCGGTCGCCGCAGATGATGTCGCCGGGATTGACTAACATTCCGCCGACTACGACGGGGACATTGATCTGTCCAGGGCCATTTTTGTAAGGCCCTCTAAGGCAAACGCCTTTTGCCCAGCACAAAAACTCATTGTTGGCAAAAAAATCTAGGTCTCGAATAGCACCGTCAACTACAAAGGCAAGTGCACCTAGTGCTCGCGCACGCGTAGCCATTAATTCGCCGACAAGGGCACGGCTTGTATCCCCACCGCCATCAATGACCAAAATATCATTTGGCGCTGCCAGATCAAGCGCTTTGTGCACAAAGAGGTTGTCACCGGCAGCCACTTTGACGGTTAATGCTCTGCCAATAACACAAACGTGTCCGGTGTTGTAAGAGCTCAGTCCTACAGTTCCTAAGAGCCGGTCACCATAAACATCGCTGATGATTGATGTCGCTATTCCTGCTAGTGCAGAGGGAAAGGCCTGCGATTCGTCTCCGGAAAATTTTTGAGAATTCTCGGTAACCACACTAAACCAGTGAATTTAAAAGCCATCGCCCAGCAAGCCGGATTTTTGCCAAAAAATGAGTTTGCGCTGTATCCAGCCAACCAATAAATACAAACTCAATCCGATAAGGCTCAGAAAAATGATCAGGGCGAATACTCTGGCTGTATTCAAATTGGTTGATGCCACACGGATAAGTTCACCAAATCCCTTGCCGCCGCCCAAAAACTCACCGGTTATCGCGCCTGCCATGACACCAACAGTTCCAATTTTCAAGCCAGTAAAAAACTGAGGCATTCCCATCGGGAGCTTCATTTTGAGAAGCGTTTGAAATCGACTCGCCCCCATGGTTTTAAACAACATACGACTATTTTCATCAGCTGAATGCAAGCCCGCTGCAGTTCCCACAATAATAGGGAAAGCCGCAATAAAGGTAGCCAACGCTACTTTGGATTCAATTCCAAAGCCCAGCCAGGCGATAAAAATCGGTGCAAATGCCACCTTGGGCATGGTGTCCAGTGCAACCAAATACGGCATAACTGCACGTTCACCAAAAATTGTTTCGCCGACTAAAATGCCAAGGCTGAATCCAAGAAACAAGGCAAGCAGAAATGAATAAAAAACCTCTTGGAGCGTAATATACAAAGCAGTCAGCATGTAGTCGCCAATTAACAAGTTATGGCCTACATATATGATCTGTTTAAGTGTTTCAGCTGGGGAGGGTAGAATAATTGGCGAGACTACTGAAGACCAGGTAAGTGCTGTCCAGAAAAATATAAATAAAACAAACAACAGTGTCATAGAAACTGCTCTTGGAACAGAGTCAATCCAAGACGTTTTCTCAGTCCAAACAGTGTGGGCGGCGCCTGACGGTAATGCTTGCATAGTCATCTCGTAGAAGAACGTGAATCAAAGAAAAGACTGGGCGTCCAAGTTTTTACGAATACGGTCCACGAGCTCACCAAATTCGGGACTTGTCAGCATACTTAGAGTTCTCGGTCTGGGCAGGTTAACCACAATTTCTTCGACGAACCTGCCGGGCCGTGAGGACATGACAAAAACATTGTCTGAAAGGATGACGGCCTCTGGAATCGAGTGGGTGACCAAGAAGGCCGTTGCGTTGCGCTCCATACATATGCGCTGTAATTCCATATTCATGAATTCACGCGTCAGCTCATCCAGAGCACTGAATGGCTCGTCTAACAACAAAACCGATGGCTCTGAAATCAGCATTCTGCATATGGCGGCTCGCTGTGCCATACCACCTGATAGCTCCGAAGGGTAGACGGATTCAAACCCAGTTAACCCTACGAGCGTCAAAAGCTTTTGCGCCTTATCGTGAGCGGCTAATGCGGCAGATTTGCCATCGCGAATCTCAATCGGTAACACAACATTTTCCAGGGTCGTACGCCAAGGCAAAAGTGTTGCCTGCTGAAACATCATTCCAATGTCGGGTCGAGGTCCAAGAACAGGCTTTCCTTCGAGCATGACACTGCCAGAAGAGGGCGGTTGCAGTCCCGCCATGATCTTGAGCAAAGTTGACTTGCCGCATCCACTGGAGCCAATGACGGAGTAAAAGCGCCCCTCGCGCATTGTCAGATCTACGCGATCGAGTGCATGAACATTGCGCCGGGGAAAGTGTTTGCTGACCTGCTCCAGGACGAAAACCGGGCGCCCTTCGGCGCCAGAGTTTTCTTGATTAGATGACTGCAGGCTCACTTTTTCCCGTTCCAGGCTGGGACAAAAGCGTTTGTGTAAGCGGCTGCCAAGTCCTTGAGCGGTGCGTCAAGTTCTTTTTCTTTCAGCATGCTTTCGTGCCAGTTTTGCCAAGCAGCGGGTTCGTTATAACCCCAGCCCTTTGACTGATCAAAAGGAAGTCCCTTAGCAAGAACTGCATCAAGAAGTGCGTTGGCGAAATTCTTGTCTTCGATTTCCTGGCGATTGCCGGCGGCTAAATGCTGCAAAACCTTGTCGCGGTTCGCTGGATTGCGTGCAAATATCGTTGCCTTAACCAGTGCACGACCAACGCCTTCAACAAGCTTGGGGTTTTTCTTGATGTAGTCGCCCATCATGGCATATCCATTGCCAAATAAAACCTGAAATTTTTCTGGTGTGATGTCACGAACTTTCATGCCCCTGCTATTTAAAATAGCTGCATCAGCGACACTGCCGACATAGGCTTCGATATCGCCTCGAAGGAATCCGGCTGTCGCTGGACCACCATCGCCGACCGGTATAAATTTATAGTCTTGTGGTTCCTTCATGCTGTATGAACCGAGAATCGAACGGGCGAAACCTACCTCAGCGCCATCGGCGGTTCCAACGCCAATCGTTTTGCTTTTGAGATCCCCGGGCAGCTTATATTTGGAGTCTGTTTTGACCAAGATACCAAAGGATGTGCGCGGCAAGGAGTTGTAGATAAAAACAACATCGACGCCCCGTGCCCTGGCTTTGATGAGAGGCGCAGGGCCAGGTCGGCCCAATTGAGCCTGGCCGGATGCCAGGGCTTGTAAAACGGGCCCAGATCCATTGACTGCTTCTGCTTGTATTTCAATTCCCTCTTGTTTGAAGTAACCCTCACCCATTGCAACAAATATAGGGAATGAGTTAATTGCCGACGGGCTTGGCGATACGTATGTAATGCGGGTAAGTTGTTGCGCGTTAGACATACTGGCTGTTGTCAAGCCAAATACAGTAACAGCTATAACCGGCACAAATTTAGAGATAAGTTTCATTTTCTTAAACATCAAAGTCTCCTTAAGAATTTAAATTCAACAAAAAAATCTTTCAAACAGGCTTAATTCAAGGCTAATGGGCGGAATACTTTCCTGTCAGCTGCGGTGTCAAAGGCTCTAGACCTTTTTGCTCTCTCTCCAGTCGGGTCTCTCTAGACCAGGTGCGTTGAAGGTCATCCCGTACCTTAAAGGACAGCCGACCCAAGCCCTGGCACTCCAGCTCAACCTTATCGCCGTTTTGAAGGCTGCTGAGGCCGCGGTGATTTGTGCCTGTAGCCAAAACGTCCCCGGGCTCTAATGTGTGTATGGAGCTTGCCCATTCAATACAGCGCGGGATTTTGTGGGCCATGTCATCCGTGTTGAAATCCTGCTTGATCACACCATTTACCCACAGACGAATTTGAAGCTTCTGAGGGTCCGGCACCTCATCAGCAGTCACGATGAATGGGCCCATCGGCGCAAATGTGTCTCTTGACTTCACTTGAAAAAAGCGCTGATCATGCGGCAGAAGCCCCCTGGCTGACCCATCAATAAAGTTCGTGTAGCCGAATACATGTGACATTGCATTTGCAGCCGACACATTGGAGGCACGCTTGCCGATAATGAGGGCAATCTCAGCTTCCGCCTCAAAATTACTCGCAGGTACATCCGGGAGGATCATGGTCCCGCCGTGTCCGATGACACTTGTTGGCGCCTTATGAAAAGCGTTGATCAGCGCTGGGGCGCTCCGGGTACCGTCTTCCATGTAGTTAACGGCCATGCACACGATGTTTCGCGGCCTGGGGATCGGCGCTTCAAAGTGTAATGACGAGAGTGGAACCCCTTTGCCGGAGGCCGCCGCACGCTCCATGGATGGGCGGGCCTTGTCAAAATCCGCCGCTAGAGCTATCACAAGGTCACTTACTGAAACGTGCGGTAGGGAGCTGATGGAGGCCGTTACATCTACCGCTTCTTCTCCACGAACTACAAACACACGATCACCGTTTGCCACTGCTATCTTCATGGGTATACCCTTTTAAGTTCTGTTCGCCAAACAAACGGCTAGTCAGTCAGTTGAGATTTGTAGGTAATGTAGTCGGGGAAATTTCAGTCGGTAAGCGGGGTTTTCCCTGCCAGTGATTTTTTGATTGAGCCTTTGAATCGACTTGGTATGACGACAAGAAGAGACTAGGTCAACGACAAAGTCGCTAGCAAAAGCGGTTTAAAAGATCAGGACTCTATGGAGCCGATGGGACTGCTTGTTTTGACCAGTGCATCCAGGAGCGCCATTGCATCCTTTGCTGTGGCTGAGTAGGGATCAAATTCAGGATGCGCCATCTGGACCATGGGATCATCTTTGGACAAATGAACAAGCGCCATAGACCATTTTCCAAATTGTCTTTGCGTAATTTCTTCCATAGACAACAACTCAACATTGTTGTGGTGTCGACTGGCCATGATCCGGGCGTAAAGAACGTTGACTTGATGTCTTTCACCTTCCAGTACTTGCATCCAGAGGCCTGAGCCCTGACATAAAACACCGGTGATATTTTCTTTTTTGTTGTAGATATTGGATTGCTCCAAAATCAATGTGGTGACGGTTGTCGTTATCGGACCAACAGGCTGGCTGACATACAAAAGGCGTACGAGCATATATTTCCTTTTAGAAATTTACAAAGCAAAACAGAAATTGCTTTACTGATCTTGCCTATCGGGCTAAAAGGCATACTTTCGCAAACCGCCATCGACCGGTATGACCGCACCCGTGATGTAAGAGGCCACAGGCGAAGCCAAAAACACCGCCAGCGCTGCTAACTCCTCCGGCTCACCATAGCGCCCCACGGGAATCTGTGTACGCGATTGCTCGGCCCGAAACTCCGGTGAATATTTGCGCAGGATTTGCTCGCTCATGATGCGGCCTGGCTGTATGCAATTGACGTTGACGCCGTGCGGGCCGATTTCGCGTGACAGGCCTTTTGACCAGGCATGTATCGCAGCCTTGGTCGGCGTGGCGGCGATCATGTGTTCAGGTTCTGATTTGCCGCTGATGTTGATGATGCGGCCCCATTTTCGTTGCATCATGCCGGGCAGGGCTGCGTGAGTCAGCTGGCGCACGCGCACGAAGTTGAGCGTCATCGATTCGTCCCATGCGCTATCGGGGGTATCGACGTGGATGTGTCCTTTGCTGCCGCCCGCGCTGTTGATGAGAATATCGATTTTCCCCATGGCTTTTTCAGCGGCTTGAGCCAGGATGGTGGGCGCGTCAGGCTCAGTGATGTCGATCACGATGATGTGCGGAGTTTTGCCGCCTGCGACCGTGATTTCTGCGGCGAGTTCGTCGAGCAAGTTTTTGCGGCGGGCTGCGATGCAGGTTTGCACGCCTTCAGCGGCGAGCGCTTTCGCGATGGCTCGACCTATTCCCTGGCTGGCGCCGGTAACCAAGGCGGTTTTGTCGCTGAGCTGTAAGTCCATGATGTTTTTTATGATTAAAAGTAAATTTTTTAGGATTTAAGCCACGGGTTCTTTTTTATTGCGCCACCCAGCCGCCATCCATGTTCCAGGCTACGCCGCGCACGTTGTTGCCGGCGGCAGAGCAGAAAAACACCGCCAACTCGCCCAGCTCTTCGGGGGTGGTGAATTGCATAGAAGGCTCTTTTTCGCCCAGCAGCTGGCGCTTGGCGTCTTCATTGGAGATGTTCTGCGCGGCTGCTTTCGCATCGACCTGCTTTTGAACCAGCGGGGTCAACACCCAGCCGGGGCAAATCGCGTTGCAGGTCACGCCCGTTGTGGCTGTTTCCAGGGCGCAGACTTTGGTCAGGCCGACCAGGCCGTGCTTGGCGGCCACATAGGCGGATTTTTCTGCTGAACCCACCAGGCCATGGGCCGATGCCACGTTGATGATGCGGCCCCAGTTGGCTGCTTTCATGGCGGGTAGGGCCAGGCGCGTGGCGTGGAAGGCGCTGCTCAGGTTGATGGCCAGCACGGCGTCCCATTTATCGACGGGAAAGTCTTCTATTTTTGCCACGTGCTGAATGCCGGCGTTGTTCACAAGAATGTCGACGCGGCCAAACTTGTCGGCGGCAAACTTCATCATAGCTTCGATCTCGGCGGGCTTGCTCATGTCGGCGCCGTGGTAAGCCACTTGCACACCCAGGGCGCTGATCGCAGCTTTGGGGCCTTCGATGTCGCCAAAGCCGTTGAGCACGATATTGGCACCGCGTGCGGCCAGTGACTTGGCAATGCCCAGACCAATACCGCTGGTGGAGCCGGTGACGAGTGCAGTTTTACCTTGGAGCATGTGCTTTCCTCTGAATCAATTAGGATCAAGTGATTGATATTTGTGTGGCTTCTTGTGCATTATCCCGCTTGCCTGTACCGATTTCCCCATGAACGAACCTAGACTGAACTTCGTGAGCTGTCCGGATGCTCCGGACGCTGCCGCATCGACCCACCAAATGGCGTATTGGCAGTGGGGTGACGCTGCCGGCGGGCATGTGGTGCTTTGTGTGCATGGTTTGTCGCGGCAGGGGCGGGATTTCGACACTCTGGCGCGCACCCTGTGCGATCGGTCTCAGGCGGCTGGCTTGCCGCTTCGCGTGGTCTGCCCCGACGTGGTGGGCCGCGGCCAAAGCGACTGGCTCAAAGACCCGGCCGGCTATCAAATTTCTTTTTACGCGGCCGATATGCTTTGCCTGCTGGCGCAGTTGCATGCGCAGGCCCCTGTGCGCACGCTGGACTGGGTCGGCACCAGCATGGGCGGGCTGATTGGCATGGCTCTTTGTGGCCATGCTCAAGCGCCGTTGCCGCAGCCGGTGCGCAAGCTGGTGCTCAATGATGTGGGGCCCACGCTGGAATGGTCGGCCTTGCAGCGCATTGGGGCTTACCTGGGAAAAAGCGGCGTGTTTGACAACTTGCAGCAAGCCGCAGATGCAATGTGGGCCATTTCTTCAACTTTCGGTCCGCACACCCCCGAGCAGTGGCTGCGGCTGTGCAGCCACATGGTCAAACCGGTTGATGCATTGGCTGCTGCAGGCGGCAAACTCCGCTTGCATTACGACCCGGCCATTGCCCATGCCTTTGGCCTTGCCACCGAAGCGTCCACGCTGGAGAGTCAAGCTATTTTGTGGCAGCTGTATGAGCAGATCAAGGCCGACACCCTGCTGCTCAGGGGCGCGCAATCAGATTTGCTCAGCAGCCGGACAGCGCAAGACATGCAGCAACGCGGCCCGCACGCCAGGCTGGTCGAGTTTGCAGGGGTGGGGCATGCGCCCACGCTGATTGCCAGCGACCAATTGGCTGTGGTGACTGACTTTTTGCTCAGCTGATACGCATGAAATTGAACCCCGAAACCGCTGTCAAGCTACCAGTTTCTTTGGCAGCAGATACGGCATCCATTTTTGCCGCTACGGCCGACAGCCTGCCCGACCCAGAACAGGCGCTGCTGCGTGCGCGAGCCTTTGCCGAGCCCCTGATCGGCAGCGAGATGCTGGACACCGGTGAAAACACCCTGGCGCATGCCGATGCCGTGGTCGCCATCTTGAGGTCCATGGGCGGCAGCCAGGCCATGCAGGCTGCTATTTACCTGGTCCATGCCAGCCAGCATTTGAATAAGCCGCTGGAGGTCATCAGCAAAGCCTTCGGCAGCAACTTTGCCACCCTGGCCTTAGAGACTAACAAGTTGGTTGATGTGCAGCGCCAGGCGCGCACAGCCAGCGCCAAGTCGCAGCCGACTGACAACTCGGCCGAGCAATCTGAGAATGTACGCAAGATGCTGCTGGCTTTCTCACGCGACTTGCGCGTGGTGATGCTCAGACTGGCCTCGCGTTTGCAGACGCTCAGGCATTACGCTGCCAGCAAGCAGACGCCGCCGATCTCGCTGGCGCACGAGTCCTTGCATGTCTTTGCGCCGCTGGCCAACCGATTGGGTATCTGGCAGCTCAAGTGGGAAATGGAAGACTTGGCTTTTCGTTTTCTGGAGCCCGATGTCTACAAGCAGGTGGCGCGCCAGCTTGACGAAAAACGGACGCTTCGCGAAGGTTTCATGGAGTCGCTCAGGTCGCAGCTCGAGCGTGATCTGAACCAGCAGGGCATTGCGGCTTTGGTGCAGGGCCGACCCAAGCACATCTACAGCATTGTCAAAAAGATGCGCGGCAAGTCACTGGGTTTCGAGCAGGTGTTTGACATCCGCGCCATGCGTGTCATTGCCTCGGACCTCAAGGCCTGCTATGCCGCTCTTGGCTTTGTGCACGCTAATTTCACACCCGTTCAAGGCGAGTTTGACGACTACATCGCCAAGCCCAAGGCCAACGGCTACCAGTCGCTGCATACTGTGGTGCGTGATGCCGGGGGCCGGGCGATTGAAATTCAAATCCGCACGCAAGCCATGCATGAACACGCAGAGCACGGCGTGGCCGCCCATTGGGCTTACAAGGAGGCCGGCACCAAGGGTTACGCCGGCGTATCGGCCAGCGGGGAGTACGACGCCAAAATAGCGGTCCTGCGCCAACTACTGGCCTGGCAAAGTGATCTGGCCGGACCGATTGCCGCCAAAGCCCTGGGCACAGAGCAGGGCTTGTTTGAAGACCGTATCTACGTGCTCACTCCCGAAGCCGCTGTGCTTGACTTGCCCCGTGGCGCTACAGCTGTAGATTTTGCGTACAGCCTGCACACCAACCTGGGTCACCGTTGCCGCGGCGCGCGCCTGGATGGCGTCATGGTGCCATTGAACACGCCACTGCGAAACGGCCAGACCGTCGAGGTCATCACCGTCAAAGAAGGCGGACCCTCGCGCGATTGGCTCAACCCCGAGCTGGGTTTTCTGGCCAGCGCCAGGGCCAAGGCCAAAGTGCGCGCCTGGTTCAACGCCCTGGCCATGCAGCAGACAGTCGGCAGGGGCCGTGAGGCGGTTGAGAAGCTGCTGCAACGCGAAGGCAAAACCGCCATCAAACTTGACGATTTGGCGGCTCAGCTAGGGTTTAAAAATGCCGAGGACCTGTTTGAAGTGGTGGGCAAGGACGAGCTGTCCCTGCGCACCATAGAAAACATGCTCAATCCGCCTGAGCCTGCACTCTCGCAAGACGACTATGTGCTGGCCAAAAAACCGCGACCTGACAAGTCCGGCAAGAGCGGCAAGGCCGGTGTGTTGGTGGTGGGCGTTGAGTCCTTGCTGACGCAGCTGGCCAAGTGCTGCAAACCGGCGCCGCCTGACGCCATCAAGGGTTTTGTCACCAAAGGCAAGGGCGTGAGTATTCACCGTGCCGATTGCAGCAATTTCCGTAACATGGCCCAAGGCAGCCCCGACCGCGTGATTGATGTCGCTTGGGGCGGTCAGCACTCTCCCGGCTCAGCGATGTACCCGGTGGATGTGTCTATAGAGGCCACCGACCGGCAAGGTCTGCTGCGCGATATTTCAGAGGTTTTTGCCAAAGAAAAAATGAACGTCATTGGCGTTCAGACACAGTCCGTCAAAGACAACCGGGGTGGTACTGCCTGGATGACGTTTACCGTCGAAGTCGGTGACGCGGGTCGACTCCATCACGTGCTTGGTGTCGTGGCCGAGGTGCCCGGTGTGCGCAGCGCCCGCCGGCGATGAAGCTCTTGAGAGCCCGCTGCGCTATAGCCAAAGCCTTTTCCGGCACGCGCCAGTCGCCTCCTGAGCCCTGCTACAATCTCTGCTTCGAACAGTATTTAGGCGCGTAGCTCAGCTGGTTAGAGCACCACCTTGACATGGTGGGGGTCGTTGGTTCGAGTCCAATCGCGCCTACCAAAATAGCAAGTCCCGTAAGTTGTTGATGTTCAACACCTTGCGGGACTTTTTTTTACCCTTTGCATGGCTTTATCGCTGGCTGACAGTCTTTTTTCGCAAGGGTAAACCTTGGGATGAAGGTCCTGACAAGTTTTTTAGAATGTTCCAACAGTGTGCTGCAACCCGTCGTTGCCGGCCTCTAATTTTGTTATTGAAGGAACCAACACTGTGTCCAGAACCAAAGCCAGCGCTTCTGCAGCCAAGGCCGAATCCGTGGCCGGTCAACCGGATGCTGAAAAGCCGGACTCCGCGGCCAAGGCCGGCCCGGTGCGAGTGATTAAAAAATACCCCAACAGGCGGCTTTACGACACCGATACCTCCACCTACATCACCCTCAGCGATGTGCGTGAGTTGGTCATGGCCGGTGCATTGTTTGTCGTGCGCGATGCCAAGACCGGTGAAGACCTGACGCGCAGCATTTTGTTGCAAATAATTTTGGAAGAAGAAAGCGGTGGCGTGCCCATGTTCACCGAGGCGGTGCTGGCCAATATCATCCGTTTTTACGGGAACGCATTGCAGGGCTTTATGGGCGCTTACCTGGAAAAAAATGTCCAGTCCTTCATGGACCTGCAAACCAAAATGAGCGAACAATCCAAAGGCCTGTCGCCCGAGATGTGGGCCCAGTTCATGAACGCTCAGTCGCCCATGATGCAGGGCATGATGGGGACTTACGTTGAGCAGTCCAAAACGGTGTTCACGCAAATGCAAGAGCAAATGCAAAAGCAAAGCGAGCAGATGCTCTCTGCACTAGGGCTCAAACGCTGAGCCTGCCTTTCACAGCACTTCGCTGGCAAAGTCGGCCAAACGGGAACGCTCGCCGCGGGCCAGTGTGATGTGACCACCATGCGGCCAGCCTTTGAACCGGTCTACCGCGAAGGTCAATCCGGATGATCCTTCCGTCAGGTACGGGGTGTCAATCTGCGCCAGGTTACCCATGCAGACAATCTTGGTGCCCGGTCCGGCGCGCGTGATCAGCGTTTTCATTTGCTTTGGCGTCAGGTTTTGCGCTTCGTCAATGATCACGTACTTGTTGAGAAAAGTGCGGCCACGCATGAAGTTCATGCTTTTGACTTTGATGCGGGAGCGGATCAACTCGTTGGTGGCCGCGCGTCCCCATTCACCCGAGCCGCTGTCATTTTTGCCCAGCACTTCAAGGTTGTCGTCCAAAGCACCCATCCAGGGGCCCATTTTTTCTTCTTCGGTGCCGGGCAAAAAGCCGATGTCTTCTCCCACTGAGACCGTGGCCCGGGTCATGATGATCTCTGTGTAGCGTCTGTCATCGAGCACCTGTGTCAGGCCGCTGGCCAAAGCCATCAAGGTCTTGCCGGTGCCGGCGTTACCGGCCAAAGTGACAAAGTCCACTTCCGGATCCATCAGCAGGTTCATCGCAAAATTTTGTTCGCGGTTGCGTGTGGTCACACCCCAGACCGCATTCTTCAGGTGGGTGTAATCCTTCAGGGTTTTAAGCACTGCCGTCTTAGCGCGTATCTCTGTGACGCGCGCGTACAAAGGCGGTTCACCGGGCGCCTCAAAAAAGACGAATTGGTTGATCATCAGGCTTGGCACAATCGGGCCCGTGATGCGGTAAAAAGTGTGGCTGCCTTGTTGCCAGCTTTCAAGGGTTTTGCTCTGGCGTGTCCAGAAATCCGTAGGCAGGGCCAATGAACCGGCGTAGAGCAAATCGCCGTCTTCCAGCGTCTTGTCGTTTTGGTAGTCATCGGTCAAGAGACCCAGAGCGCGCGCTTTGACGCGCATGTTGATGTCCTTGGACACCAGTACCACCTCACGCGGCATGTGTTCTTTGCGCAAAGCCGCCACAACACCCAGAATCTGATTGTCTGCCTTGCCCTGCGGCAGGCTCAGGGGCAAGTCGTAGTCAAGTGGCTTGGTCTGGAACAGCAGGTGGCCACGCGCCTCTGAATAGCCTGTGGTGCTCAGAGCCAGGCCCTGGGCAATGTCAGCGCCTTGCGCGCCGGCCAGTGCATCCAGGGTGCGGCTGGTCTGACGTGCATTGCGAGCCACCTCTGTCATGCCTTTTTTATGGCCGTCAAGCTCTTCGAGCACGATCATGGGCAAGAAGATGTCGTGTTCTTCAAATCTGAAAAGGCACATCGGGTCATGCATCAGCACGTTGGTGTCGAGCACAAACAGTTTTTTAGGCCCGCTTGATTTAGGCTTGCGGGATTTTCCAGCCAGAGCTTTCACAGGGCTAGGGCGCCGCATTTCTGCTGTGGGCGGTACCCGCTCCAGCGCTATCTCTGGCCCCGAACTTTCTGTGACAAGGGATTTTTTGGCTGGTCTGGCCACCGGTTCCAGTTTGCCGGCTGGTTTTGCCAAAGGGCGTACCGGCGTGTCCAGGGCGTCTTTAGATAGCAAAGCTGCTCGTTTGGTCGGGGCAGGAGGCAAGGGCATGGATTGAATGCTCAAAAAGTAAGAGAAGGGATTCCAGAAACCAAAAAAGCCGCCCGGGTGCCAGGGCGGCTTTTGAAGGGGAACAGGGGACAGGTCAACACCATGAAATCATTATGCACGAGCACCATGTCGTTGAAGTGACGCTTTCATCAGCCCAGTTCATGTCCCGCCAAAACACGGTGCGTTTTAAGCCGATTTTTTAAGAGCCTTGACCGCTTTGAGAACGTCATCGACATGACCGGGCACTTTCAGGCCACGCCATTCTTCCTTGAGGGTGCCGTCAGCGCCGATTAAAAAGGTGCTGCGCTCGATACCTTTGACTTTTTTGCCGTACATGATCTTGTTTTTGACCACGCCAAACATGTGGCACATTTTTTCTTCGGTATCAGCAATCAGCTCGAAGGGCAGCTCGAGCTTGGACTTGAACTCGTCATGAGACTTCATGTTGTCGCGTGAAACACCGAACACGGTGGCTCCGGCTTTGACAAAATCTTTGTATTTGTCGCGGAACTGCATGGCTTCTGTGGTGCAGCCGGGGGTGTTGTCTTTGGGGTAAAAATACAGAATGACGACTTTGCCCAGATGTGTCTGATTGGAGACTTTGAGCCCGCCTGTGGCAACTGCTTCAAATTCGGGGAGAGGTTTGTTAACGACGACTGCCATACTGCTAAAACCCTGACAAAAGTTGTATTTGGCCCATGGCCATGAGCGGCAAAAAAGCCCGTAAGCTTTGAGGGCGCCTTGTGCAACCCGACATTTTACTCTGAATGTGGTTTTGATCCTGTTGGGTTCAGGCGGCAGGCTCAATTAACAGAGCTGCAATCACATGCCTGCCTTCCCCGGCAAGAATGTTGTAAGTGCGGCAAGCAGCCAGGGTGTCCATGGTTTCCAGGCCGATGCGCATGCTCATCAAGCGGCTCAAAAAAGCCGGCGGCACAAAGCGCAGAAGCTTGCCGCTGCCAAAGATCACGAGTTCCGGGCGAAGGCTGGCAATTTCTTCAAAATGACCGGCTGTCAATTCTTCAAAGCGCCCGCATGGCCAGACTTGTCGTTCACCACGCGAGCCGATGAGCACGCTGCTGTGAATCTTTTCTGCCACCCCTGAGCTGGCCAGTCCAACCCAGCCCGGGCCATAGCCAAGAATGGATTGGACTTCAAGACGATCTGGTTGGAGTTTCATGCTGTGCTGAGTTGGGCTGCTTGGCCCATCGGGAAAGGGCGCTCAAAAGGGGGCTGAAATGGGTTTTCTCTGGCCTAAGGCCGGTTGGTGTTCGCCCAAGAAAGACCATTTTATGTGGTCAAATTAAGGATTGCCTCTGAGTTTTCCCCCTGTTGCTGCACCGCACGCGGCCGGACTGACTCAGTTCACCCGTGGAGTGAAGGATTTAAACATGCCAACAACACCCAAACCCATCACCAAATCTGCCAAGCTCGCCAATGTTTGCTATGACATTCGGGGTCCTGTCATGGAAGCTGCACGGCAGATGGAAGAAGACGGCCACAAGATCATCAAACTCAATATCGGCAATCTGGCGGTGTTCGGTTTTGATGCGCCTGAGGAAATTCAGCAGGACATGATCAGAAACCTGCCCAACTCCGCGGCTTATTCTGACTCCAAAGGCATTTTCGCCGCCCGCAAAGCGGTGATGCATGAGACGCAGAAGCAGGGCGTTAAAGGCGTCACGCTGGAGGACATCTACTTAGGCAATGGTGCCAGTGAATTGATCGTGATGGCCACCAATGCCTTGCTCAATGACGGCGATGAGTTGCTGCTGCCAGCCCCGGACTATCCGTTGTGGACTGCGGCGGTCAGTCTTTCAGGCGGCACCCCGGTGCATTATTTATGCGACGAGGCCAACGGATGGATGCCGGATCTGGCCGACATCAAACGCAAAATCACTGCCAATACCAAAGGCATTGTGGTGATCAACCCCAACAACCCTACCGGCGCGCTTTACTCGGACGCCTTGCTGGGCGAGATCATCAAGCTGGCACGCCAGCACAACCTGGTAATTTTTGCCGATGAAGTCTATGACAAGGTCTTGTACGACGGTGCCAAACACACTGCGCTTGCCAGCTTGTCTGAAGATATATTGACTTTGACCTTTAACTCCTTGTCTAAGAGTTACCGCTCCTGCGGCTACCGGGCTGGCTGGATGGCGGTCTCGGGTGACAAAAAGCGGGCCCGTGATTACATCGAAGGTCTGAACATGCTCTCTAGCATGCGTTTGTGTGCCAACGTTCCCGGCCAGTGGGCGATTCAGACCGCGCTGGGCGGCTACCAGAGCATCAACGACCTGGTGGGCCCGGGCGGACGCTTGCGTCGTCAGCGCGATCTGGCGCATGAACTGATCACCGCCATTCCTGGCGTGACTTGCGTCAAGCCGAGCGCTGCCTTGTACATGTTCCCCAAGCTAGACCCGAAGATGTACCCGATCGCCAATGACCAGCAATTCATCCAGGAAATGTTGCAAGAAACCAAGGTTTTGCTGGTTCAGGGCACGGGTTTTAACTGGCCGACCACGGACCACTTCCGGATTGTTTTCCTGCCGCATGAAGACGACCTGCGTGAGGCTATACACCGCATCGCCAAGTTTCTGGAGAGCTACCGCAAGCGCAACGCCATAACGCCCAGTTTGACGGCGGTCAAGGCGGCTGCCTGAGCGTTCCGGTTTCGGCTGCTGCTGAAAAAGTTTATGCCTCGCGCATGACTTTTGTGGGCCGGACTTTTTGAATTTTCTCTGACTGAATCACATCATGAAATTGAGTAATTTGCCACCTCTTCAAGTGGGCCTGTTGGGCATCGGCGTTGTCGGCAGCGGTGTGTTCAACGTGCTGACCCGCAATCAGGAAGAAATCCTGCGGCGTGCCGGCCGCGGCATTGAAATCACCATGGTGGCCGATCTGGACACGGCTCGCGCACAAGCGGCTGTAGGGCCCTCCGTCAAAGTAGTTAACGATGCTCGCGCCATCATTGCCAACCCCGATATTGATATCGTCATCGAATTGATTGGCGGCTACGGCATTGCGCGCCAATTGGTGATGGAGGCCATTGAGGCCGGCAAGCATGTGGTCACCGCCAACAAGGCGCTGCTCGCTGTGCATGGCACCGAGATTTTTGCGGCCGCACACCGCAAAGGCGTGATGGTGGCTTTTGAAGCTGCAGTGGCCGGTGGCATTCCTATCATCAAGGCCCTGCGTGAAGGCCTGACCGCCAACCGTATTGAGTGGATCGCCGGCATCATCAACGGCACCACCAATTTCATCCTGAGCGAAATGCGCGACAAAGGCCTGGGCTTTGACGTGGTGCTCAAGGAAGCGCAACGCCTCGGTTACGCTGAAGCGGACCCGACTTTTGACATTGAAGGCGTGGATGCTGCGCACAAAGCCACCATCATGTCGGCCATTGCCTTTGGCATTCCGGTGCAGTTTGACAAGGCCCATGTGGAAGGCATCACCAAGCTCGATGCGCTGGACATCAAATACGCTGAGCAACTGGGCTACCGCATCAAGCTGCTGGGCATCACCAAACGCGTGGCCAGTGGTGTTGAGTTGCGGGTGCATCCCAGCTTGATTCCATCCAAGCGGCTGATTGCCAACGTCGAAGGCGCCATGAATGCGGTGATGGTGCAAGGCGATGCTGTCGGCACCACGCTTTATTACGGTAAAGGTGCCGGCAGCGAGCCAACGGCCAGCGCGGTGATTGCCGACCTGGTGGACATCACGCGCTTGCATACCGCCGATGCGGCCCAACGCGTGCCGCATTTGGCTTTTCAGCCCGACGCCATGAGCGATGCCCGCGTGTTGCCCATGAGCGAGGTGGTCACCAGTTATTACCTGCGTTTGAAAGTAGCTGACGAAGCCGGCGTGCTGGCCCGTGTCACGGGCCTGTTGGCCGATGCCGGTATCAGCATTGACGCAGTGCTGCAGCGCGAAGCCGATGAAGTGGGTGGTGAAGGCTCGACCCAGACCGACTTGATCATCCTGACACACAACTGCGTTGAAGATTGCATGAACCAGGCGATGGCCAAAATGCAAGCACTGCCCAGCGTGCTGGCGCCCATTACACGCATACGCAAAGAGGAACTGGCCTGATGCGCTATGTGTCGACACGCGGCGACAAGAGCCCGCAGCAGTTTTGCGATATTTTGCTCGAAGGCCTGGCCCCCGATGGCGGCCTCTACCTGCCACAGCACTATCCGGTGCTTGATGTCAAAACGCTGAAGGCCTGGCGCACGATTTACCTGGAGCAGGGCTACGCAGACCTGGCTTTTGAAATCTTGTCGCTTTACATCGACGATATTCCGGCCACAGATTTGCGGGCTTTGTGCCGCAAGACCTACACAGCCGCAGTTTTCAACTCGCCAGAGATCGTGCCCTTGAAAAAACTCGAGGAGGGCTTTTACCTCGAGGCGCTCTCCAACGGCCCGACACTGGCTTTCAAAGACATGGCGATGCAGTTGCTGGGCAACTTGTTCGAGTACCAACTGGCTCGTCGAAACGAAGTGCTCAACATACTGGGCGCCACCAGCGGCGACACCGGCAGTGCGGCCGAGTACGCCATGCGTGGCAAAAAAGGCGTGCGTGTTTTCATGACTTCGCCGAACGGCCGCATGAGCCCTTTTCAACAGGCGCAGATGTTCAGCCTGATGGACGAAAACATTCACAACATCGCCGTTGAGGGTGTTTTTGACGATTGCCAGGACATCGTTAAAGCGGTTTCTAACGACCTTGAGTTCAAGCGCCGCTACAAGATCGGCACTGTCAACTCCATCAATTGGGCTCGTTTGCTGGCCCAGGTGGTTTACTACTTTGCCGGTTACTTTCAAACCCCGGCATCCGCCCACGGCGGCCAGGTCAGCTTCACTGTGCCCTCAGGTAATTTCGGTAATGTTTGCGCCGGACATGTGGCGCGCATGATGGGCCTGCCGATCGCTCAGTTGGTGGTGGCCACCAATGAAAACGATGTGCTCGATGAATTTTTTCGAACCGGTGTTTACCGTGTGCGCAACTCGCGTGACACCCTCGAAACCTCCAGTCCGTCAATGGATATCTCCAAGGCCTCTAACTTCGAGCGTTTTGTGTTTGACCTCGTTGGACGCGACGCAGTGCTGACCTCAGATCTGTTCGGGCGGCAACTCAGCACGCAGGGCTTTTTTGACTTGAGCGCGCATCCCGCTTTTGCACAAGCGGCCACCCGCTATGGGTTTGCCAGTGGCAAAAGCACGCACGCCAACCGCCTGCAAACCATCCGCGAGACTTTTGACCGTTTTGACATGGTGATTGACACGCACACAGCCGACGGCGTCAAAGTGGCCCGTGAGCACCTGCTGGCGGGGGTTCCTATGCTGGTGCTTGAAACAGCTTTGCCGATTAAATTTGCTGCAACCATTGAGCAGGCGCTGGGTCGCCCGCCCGAAAGACCGCCCGGCTTTGAAGGCATTGAGGACTTGCCCAAGCGCGTCAAGCTCATGCCTGCCGATGTGGACCAGATCAAAGCTTATGTGGTGGCCCATGCCGGTTGAACGCATTGGCCTTGCCGGCTTCATGAAAGATTGCAAATGAACGTTGTTGGCTTTGCCGGCTACTCAGGCTCGGGCAAGACCACGCTGGTCGAGCAAGTCATCATGGCGCTCAAACAGCAGGGCCTGCGCGTGTCAGTGGTTAAGCACGCGCACCATAACTTTGACATCGACCAGCCCGGCAAGGACACTTTCCGCCACCGCAGTGCCGGCGCTTTTGAGGTGGTCGTCGCCTCTAAGCAGCGCCTGGCCCTGATGCGCGAGTTCGAGCAGCCGGCGCAGCTCAATGTGCATCATCTGATCGCTGAGCTTTACTCCGGTGTTGACTGGGTGCTGGTGGAGGGCTTCAAAAGCAGTGACCTGCTCAAAATAGAGGTTTGGCGTGCTCCGACCGATGCTTATGCCGGCATGCCGGCGCTGTACCCGAACGATGATTTTGTGGTGGCTATTGCCACCGACGCACCGCAAAATTTGCCACAAGCAACCATGCTTGCTGTGCTTGATCTGAACGATGCCCCTTCGGTGGCCCGTTACCTGATTGAAAATGCGCAGCGCTTTGACTACAACCCTGACAACTACGCCTTGTGACTGATTCCACCTTGCCTGCTGCACCTGTCCGGGCGCCTTTGCGTGCGCTGGACGAAGCCCTGGCCGAATTGCTTGAGCAGGCTGAGCCTTTGTCAGGTAGCCAGAGCGTGGCGACTTTTGACGCAGACGGCCGTGTGCTTGCGCAGGATTTGATCGCCAGCCTGGACGTTCCCGGGCATGACAACAGCTCTATGGATGGTTATGCCGTGCGTAGCAGCGACCTGAGCGCTACATCCGTGCTGAAGGTGACGCAGCGCATTGCGGCGGGCAGCTCGGGCCACTTGCTCGAAGCCATGGCTGCCGCCCGTATTTTCACGGGTGCACCGGTACCGCCGGGTGCCGATGCGGTGGTCATGCAGGAAGACGTCGAAACGCTGGACGCAGAGCAGGTGCGCGTGTCCGTGGTACCGCCTGCCGGGCAATGGATACGCCGGCGCGGCGAAGACGTGGCCAGCGGCACTGTGGTGCTGGCGCGCGGCGAGCGGCTGGGGCCAGCCGCCTTGGGCCTGGCCGCCAGCATTGGCTTTGACCGCCTGCATGTTAGCCGGCCTGTGCGGGTGGCGCTTTTTTCTACCGGTGACGAGCTGGTGATGCCGGGGACAGTGGCGCCGGCCGACATGCCGTCTGGCGCTATTTACAACTCCAACCGCTTCTTTTTGCGCTCCTTGCTCAAAAGGCTGGGCTGTGAAGTCACAGACCTGGGCATCGTGCCCGACAAACTTGACGCCACCGTAGCCGCTTTGGCTGCAGCATCGCAAACGCATGACCTCATCCTCACCAGTGGCGGCGTCTCGGTGGGTGAAGAAGACCATATCAAACCGGCCGTGCAAACGCTGGGCGAGTTAAGACTCTGGCAGATGGCCATCAAGCCCGGCAAACCTTTTGCCTATGGGCGTGTTCAAGCCAGCGCTTTGGCGCCGCAAGCGCATTTCATTGGCCTGCCGGGCAATCCGGTGTCCAGTTTCGTGACTTTTTTACTGCTGGTGCGCCCCTTTGTGTTGAAGCTGCAAGGCGCCACAGCACTGGCCCCGGCTGCCATGCCGGCGGTGGCGCGTTTCAGCTGGCCGAAAGCGGACAAACGGCGCGAATTTTTGCGCGTAAAGCTGCTGCCCAGTGGCGGCTTGGATTTGTTTGCTAACCAAAGTTCAGGTGTTTTAACTTCGGTCGTTTGGGGTGACGGCTTGGTCGACAACCCGCCTGGCCAGGTCATCGTGCCGGGTGATATTGTCCGGTTTTTGCCGTTTTCATCCCTGCTGTCATGATGCAAAACTTGAACCCATCTCAGGCTGCGCCATG
The DNA here is from genome assembly GCA_044350025.1 of Polaromonas sp. Lineage (GTDB taxonomy): Bacteria > Pseudomonadota > Gammaproteobacteria > Burkholderiales > Burkholderiaceae_C > Polaromonas. The sequence continues at coordinate 37,585 of JBILIK010000020.1, forward strand.
AAAGTGAACATCAAATATTTCGCCTCAATTCGTGAAGCTTTGGGCCAAAGCAGCGAAACGCGCGACACACAAGCAAAAACAGTCGCTGCGCTGCGCGACGAGTTGCTGGTCCTGAGTCCTGTCCATGCGCAGGCACTGTCGCGGGATAAACCAGTTCGAATCGCGCTGGACCAGACCCTGTGTGATGAATCGGCCAAATTGCAAGAGGGCTGTGAACTGGCCTTTTTCCCACCGGTGACCGGAGGCTGACATGCCAGCGCGTGTGGCGATTCAGCACCAGGACTTTGACCTTAGCGCCGAAGTTGCCGCCCTGCGACAGGGCGACATGCATGTCGGCGCTGTCTGCAGTTTTGTCGGCACAGTGCGCGACCGCAATGAAGGTGATCAGATCGCCAGCCTGGAGTTGGAGCATTACCCCGGCATGACCGAAAAGGCCATTGAGGCCATGATCGATGCTGCGATGAACCGTTTTGACATCCGCTCGGCACGGGTTATTCACCGTATCGGCTTGTTACAGCCTTTGGATCAGATCGTGCTCGTGGCTGTGACATCGGCTCACAGGGGAGAGAGTTTTCAGGCCTGCGAGTTTCTGATGGATTACCTTAAGACCCAGGCCCCGTTCTGGAAAAAAGAAGTCACCCCCGCCGGTGTGCGCTGGGTGGATGCCAGGGTCAGCGACGATATCGCCATGGCCCGTTGGGGCCTGCCCCCCGTCAAGGGCTGACTTAAGCCTCTTACAGGTCTTAATTCAGATCGCGTGGTTTGTCAGCTTCCAGCGCAGTGAAAGCAGCGTCAACCTCGGGGGTTAGCGCAAAGACAGGCATCCAAACACCACCCGGGATGAAAACCCGAAACCTCTTTTGCTCATTGATGTCAGTGACGCAGACCGGAGCATGATCTAGGTCAAACTCTGTGCTTTGGTGCCCTATTGAAATATGGCGAATGCCCCTGCATTTGCAATTAATTATTTTTCCGGAGTTTCCATGCGCCAAGACAAACTAACGACCAAGTTCCAGGAAGCCCTGAGTGATGCCCAGTCCCTGGCTTTGGGGCGTGACCACGGCTACATTGAGCCTTTGCACTTGCTCGCAGCGATGCTGCACCAGGATGACGGCCCCGGTGCCTTGCTTCAGCGCAGCGGTGTGAACCTGCAAGCCCTGCAGGCAGCCACTGAGGCGGCCATTAAAAAATTACCGCAAGTTCAGGGTCAAGACCAGATTCAGATCAGCACCGATCTGGCCAAGTTGCTTCAGGCCACCGAGAAAGAAGCGCTCAAACGCGCTGACCAGTTCATAGCGGGTGAGCTTTTTTTGCTGGCCTTGTGCGACAGCAAGACAGAGGCGGGCAGGGTGGCGGTGGCCGGCGGCATGTCCCGAAAATCTTTGGAAGCGGCAATTGATGCTGTGCGTGGTGGTCAAGGCGTCAACAATCCCGAGGCCGAAGGTCAACGTGAGGCGCTGAAAAAATACACCATGGACCTGACTGAGCGCGCCCGCACGGGCAAGCTCGATCCGGTGATCGGCCGCGACGATGAAATTCGCCGCGCCATCCAGGTCTTGCAGCGCCGCACCAAGAACAACCCGGTGCTGATTGGTGAGCCCGGCGTCGGCAAGACGGCGATTGTTGAAGGCCTGGCCCAGCGCATTGTGGCCGGCGAGGTGCCGGACTCACTCAAGGGCAAGCGGGTTCTATCTCTGGACATGGCCGCCTTGCTGGCAGGTGCCAAATTTCGCGGTGAGTTCGAGGAACGTTTGAAAACCGTACTCAAGGAACTGGCCAAAGACGAAGGCCAGACCATCGTTTTCATCGACGAGTTGCACACCATGGTCGGCGCGGGCAAGGCTGAAGGCGCGATGGACGCCGGCAACATGCTCAAGCCGGCGCTGGCGCGTGGCGAGTTGCATTGCGTGGGTGCAACAACGCTCGACGAGTACCGCAAGTACATTGAAAAAGACGCCGCGCTGGAGCGGCGCTTTCAAAAAATTCTGGTCGGTGAGCCGACGGTCGAGGCCACTATCGCTATATTGCGCGGCCTGCAGGAAAAATACGAAGTTCACCACGGTGTGCAGATCACCGACCCGGCCATCGTCGCCGCGGCTGAACTTAGTCACCGTTACATCACAGACCGGTTTTTACCGGACAAAGCGATTGACCTGATCGATGAGGCGGCAGCCAAAATCAAGATTGAGATGGACTCTAAACCCGAGGTGATGGACAAGCTGGACCGGCGTTTGATTCAATTGCAAATTGAGCGCGAAGCTGTCCGGCGGGAAAAAGACGAGTCCTCACAAAAGCGTTTTGGCTTGATTGAAGATGAGATCGTCAAACTTCAAAAAGAAATCTCAGACCTGGATGTGATCTGGCAGGCAGAAAAAGCACAGGCTTTAGGCTCTAAGGATGTGATGGAGGAGATCGATCGCATCCGTTTTCAGATCGAGGAATTTACCCGCAAGGGCGATTTCAATAAGGTGGCCGAGTTGCAGTACGGCAAGCTGCCCGAGTTAGAAAAACGTCTAAAGCAAGCCCAGGCGAGCGAAGATAAAAAAGGCATTAACAAAGTTGCGCAGTTGCTTCGCACCCAAGTGGGCGCTGAAGAAATTGCCGAGGTGGTCGCACGGGCAACCGGCATTCCGGTGAGCAAACTGATGCAGGGCGAGCGTGACAAATTGCTGCAAATGGAGACCAAGCTGCATGACCGGGTGGTTGGTCAGGACGAGGCCATTGGCGCTGTGGCCAATGCCATACGCCGTTCCCGCTCCGGCCTGAGCGACCCTAACCGGCCTACCGGTTCGTTTCTGTTTCTAGGCCCTACCGGTGTGGGCAAGACCGAGCTTTGCAAGGCACTGGCCGGCTTTATGTTTGACAGCGAAGATCACCTGGTTCGCATGGACATGAGTGAATTCATGGAAAAGCATTCTGTAGCCCGGTTGATCGGCGCTCCGCCAGGCTATGTGGGCTACGAGGAGGGCGGTTATCTCACCGAGGCTGTCCGCCGCAAACCCTACAGCGTGCTGCTGCTCGACGAGATTGAAAAGGCGCATCCCGATGTTTTCAATGTGCTGCTGCAAGTGCTTGATGACGGACGTTTGACTGATGGCCAGGGTCGCACGGTAGACTTTAAAAACACGGTGATCGTCATGACCAGCAACATCGGCTCGCCCATCATTCAGTCGATGGTGGGCCAGTCTTATGAAGACATTCGTGACGCGGTCACGGACGAATTGAAGAACTATTTCCGGCCTGAATTTCTCAACCGTATTGACGAGACGGTGGTATTCCATTCGCTCGATGCCGGTAACATCGAATCCATAGCCCGGATTCAGCTCAAGGTTTTGCTTGAGCGCTTGCAAAAGATGGACCTGTACCTGAGAGTTTCAGAGGCGGCCATTGCCGAGTTGGCCAAGGTCGGTTTTGATCCGGTGTTCGGCGCACGCCCGCTCAAACGGGCGATACAGCAGCGAATTGAAAACCCCTTGTCAAAGTTGCTGCTCGAGGGTCGCTTTCCCCCTAAGAGTGCTATTGCCGTGGATGTGGACCCGATACGCGATCCGGGCGTCTTTAGTTTTAGCCAGGCGGTGATGCAAGCCGAGATAGCAACTTAAACGCAATGGCCCTTGCCCGCGAGAGCTTAGCGATTTAGGATTAACAATGCTGCCAAACACCACCATCGACGAGATGCGCCAATTTTTTGAATCCCAACACCTGGCCAGTCGCCAGGCGTTCGAGGTATCGCTGGCTATCCGGCGCGATCGTTTGCTGCGTCTGCAAAGGCTGATTGATGAACACGAGGCAGATTTGGCTGCCGCAGTGCAATCTGACTTCGGCGTCCGATCAGCCCAGTTAACGCAAGTCGCCGACATGCTTTTGCTGCGCTCCATGCTGGCGCAAACACTGAAGTCTTTGCCGCGCTGGATGAAGCCCGAAAAAGTTGCTACGCCGGTGCATTTGTTGCCTTCAAGAGCCTATGTGATGCGTCAACCACTGGGTGTGGTGGGCATTGTGGCGCCCTGGAACTATCCGGTTCAGCTGGCCTTGGCGCCGGCGCTCACAGCCCTGGCGGCCGGTAACCGCGTCATGCTCAAGCCCAGCGAGTTGACGCCATTGACCAGCGCCTTGCTGTGCGAGCTGGTGGCAAAGTTCTTTTCACCAGACGAGTTTTGCGTGGTGTTGGGTGACGCAGCTTTCGCTGCTGATTTTGTGCGCCTGCCTTTTGACCACCTTATTTTCACCGGCTCCACCGAGACCGGCCGCAAAGTGGCGCTGGCTGCAGCCGCCAACTTGACGCCCACCACCCTGGAACTCGGCGGCAAGTCGCCTTGTATTTTGGATGCGTCTGCAGACATGGATGCAGCTGCGCTGAAAATTGCACACGGCAAGCTGCTCAATGCCGGACAGACCTGTATTGCGCCCGACTATGTTCTGGTGCCCCGCGGCCAGGAAGAAACCTTTTCAGCAGCGTTTGCCCGCGCTGTGGCCCAGCTTTTCCCTGTCGTTCTGGGTAATCCGGATTACGCTTCGATCATCAACGACAGGCATCATGACCGGCTCAAGGCTTTGCTCAATGACGCACAAACCAAAGGCGCTCGTTTGGTGCCGGTGAATCCAGCCGACGCATTGCATTCAACAGCCCATACCAGACAAATGTTGCCGGTTCTGGTGTTCAACACGAACCCTGAAATGAAACTCATGCAGGACGAAATTTTTGGTCCTGTGCTGCCTGTGCTGTCTTACGACACACTGGGGCGGGCCATCGCGGACATCAATGCGCGGCCCCGCCCCTTGGCGATTTACTGGTTCGGCCGGAATCCTTTGGCGCAAGCCCAGGTGCTGGCCGGCACGGTCAGCGGTGGTGTTTGTGTCAACGACACCCTCACGCATATTGCGCATGACAAGCTGCCTTTTGGCGGTGTTGGGGACAGCGGCTGGGGGGCCTATCACGGTATCACCGGTTTTCTGCGCTTCAGTCAGCAAAAACCGGTCATGCTCGCCTCGCCCTGGTCTCGGGTGGATTTGTTTTATCCGCCTTACGGGCCGCGCTTTAAAACAGCCATGCGCTTGATCAAGTGGTTGTTTTAGAGCGGTGAAACCGCGAGTACATGATTTTCATGATCAACTTGGACGCGTCGGATAGTGTGCGTGCCCAATTTGCGTCAATATTTTTGACATTTCTTGCACCCCATGATGAAGGCGTTTGCCTTTGAGCGCTATCAATCCGAACCCTTGCATTTTGAAAGACAGTGAATTGGGCATGCTTTGAAGATGAACTGCATCACAGGCCTCAGCCACCTCCTCTGACAGGACAGCCACCATGGATGTTTGGCGCAACAATCGCCGGATGGTGTCAAGGTCCTGCGTCTCTACCAAGTTTTGCGGTGGCATCAACTTTTGCTGAACGAAGAGTGATTCAAACTGGAGTTTCAGCATGCTGCCCTGGGGCGGAATGATCCACATCACGTCCCGCAGTTCCGACCATTCTATTTTTTTTCGTCGCAACCAAGGGTGACCTTTTCGGACCACAACATTGACAGACTGACTTTCAGCCAACTCTTCATAATCAAAAAACTCTGCGCTTGTGTCCGTGGGCAGTCTCCCGACCACAATGTCTAATTCGCCTTGTTTGAGTTTGTTCAGCAATGCGGGACTTGAGTCCACCACGAGAAGCACTTTGGCATTGGTAAATTTTGACTGAAACTCAACCAAGGCTCTAGGCACCATGGACAAAGCTGGCGCCTTGATCGAGCCCACAGAAATTTGCGTTTCAGCCTGTCCTTTGATGATCGATAGATCTTCAGGAATTTGATTCAGCTCGTTCAATACGTTGCGTGCATGCGCAATCACAAGAGCGCCCATCGGCGTGGCCTCAACTCCTCTTGGAAATCTTTGAAAGAGCGGCGCCTCCAACAACTCTTCCAGCTCTTTCAACATTTTTGAGGCGGCAGGTTGCGTCATACCCAGCGCATCTGCGGCCCGCTGCAGGTTCGAGTGATCATCCATTGCAACCACCAGCACCAAAGAACGAAGCTTCAGTCGGTGCTTTAGAAACCAGTGCGATGGTGAATACAGCATTGATGCCTGCCTCCAAGTTGACATGTTGATTTTGACATGTCATTGAATGAAAAATTCATTTGTTTATTCCGTTCTCAGCAATAGGATGGACTTTTGCTGAAAATTAACGTACATATTAAAAAAAGTATGACAAAAGACCACACAAGCGCGCCCAACGTTCTCTTTGTATCTGTGGACCAGTGGCCCGGCTATCTGTTGGGTTGCGCTGGACACCCGGTGATTCAAACCCCCACCTTGGATCACATGGCCAAGCTGGGAACTCGCTTTAACCGAGCCTATGCAGAGTCGCCTATTTGCATTCCTTCGAGAAGATCGATGATGACGGGGCTTTCACCCAGAGGGCATGGGGATCGAAGTTTTAACCCCACATTGCCACTTAAAAACCTACCTTTATTGGCTCAATCATTTCGGTCTGCAGGCTACCAATCTGTTGCCATTGGAAAACTTCATGTGTACCCGCCAAGAGACCGGATTGGGTTTGACGATGTTTTATTGGCTGAGGAAGGCAGGCCCAAACTGGGAGCCATAGACGATTACGAAATGTTCTTGGCATCTCAAGGGCATGCGGGCGAACAGTTCATGCACGGCATGAACAACAACGACTATCTGAATCGCCCCTGGCACTTGGATGAAGCCAGCCATGTGACTAATTGGATTACCCGTGAAGCGGCCAAAACCATCAAACGGCGCGACCCCACACGCCCGGCCTTTTGGCATGTGTCTTACACCCACCCCCATCCTCCATTGGCACCTCTCCAATGCTATTTAGACATGTACCGTGACATCAGCATTGACAGCGCTGTTCATGCCGATTGGGAGAAGGCAAAACATATTCCGGCCTTAGACGCCGTTCGCTCTTATTGGCCCGTCGGAGAAAACCCAGACAAGCACAAACAACTGCGGCAAGCCTACTACGCGCTTTGCACCCACATCGACCACCAGCTGCGGATTATTTTGGGTACGCTGCGGGAAGAAGATTTACTCGACGACACCATCATCCTTTTTACATCAGACCACGGGGACATGTTGGGCGACTTTGGTTTGTGGGCTAAACGCTTGTTCTACGAGGGCTCATCGGCCGTTCCTATGATCCTGATCGACAGGGCCAACAGCCGACGCGTACAGGCTGACCACATTGACTCCCGATTGGTCGGTTTGCAAGACATCATGCCAACACTTTTGGACTTGGCTGGCATTGACATTCCGTCGTCGGTTGAAGGCTTGTCAATGATTCAACCCAAGCAGCGAAAGTACTTGTTTGGTGAGTGTCGTGAAGACTCCGGGGCAACGCGCATGGTTCACGATGGGCGTCATAAATTAATTTGGTATCCGGCTGGCAACGTATTTCAGTTGTTTGATCTGGACCAAGACCCCCGGGAACAAGTGGACTGTATTGATGCGGTTGAATACGCCGGCATTCAAAAAACTCTCAAAGAAATCATGATCAGCCAGCTGCATGGGGTTGATTTAGCGTGGCAAAAAGATGGCCAGCTGATCGGCTTTACTCCGCCGCAACAAAAGTTCAAAGCAGATCGCGCCATGTCAGGACAGCGTGGACTTCATTTCCCTACGCCTCCCTTAGACCCTCTTGGCACGCAAGTTGGTTCCCCGTAAAAATTCCGTTTGAAATGAGCCATCCCGCATCCTCAATCCTTTAACAGTTAAAGGCTATCTCATGAAAAATAGACGTTTGGCATTGCCCTCGTTTAACGCATCCCTTAACCAAAGCCGTTAAGCAGACTTTCTTGCCTGGGCTGCCAGCCAGTTTCTCTCGAACTTCATCGGGCTCACATAACCCAGTGTTGAATGCAGGCGCGT
>JBILIK010000061.1:0-12732 GCA_044350025.1 Polaromonas sp.
GAACTGCTTGGAGATTTCGAGCGCGGCTTTTTCGTCCAGCGGGCAGTTCAGCGCAATGATGCCGCCGAAGGCCGAGGTCGGGTCGGTCTTGAAGGCCTTGCTGTAGGCGTCCAGCGCGTCCACACCCACAGCCACGCCGCAGGGATTGGCGTGCTTGACGATCACGCAGGCGATCTGGCCCAGGCGGGCATCAAAACTTTTGACGCATTCCCAGGCGGCGTCTGCGTCTGCGATGTTGTTGTAAGAGAGCTCTTTGCCCTGCAGCTGTCGCGCGGTGACCAGCGAGCCGGTGGCGGGGTACAGGTCGCGGTAGAAGGCTGCTTGCTGGTGCGGGTTTTCGCCGTAGCGCAGGTCTTGCAGCTTGATGAAGCGGCTGTTGGCCTGCGCCGGAAACACGCTGTGGCTGCCGTCAGCCTGAATGCTGGAGAGGTAGTCGCTGATAGCGCCGTCGTACTGGCTGATGCGGTTGAACGCAGCAACCGACAGCGCGAACTTGGTGGCATCCTTCAATTGGCCGTCAGCCTGGAGCTCTGCCAACACACCGGCGTATTGCGAAGCGTCGGTCAGCACGCCCACGTCTTTCCAGTTCTTGGCAGCTGAGCGCACCATGGCCGGCCCGCCGATGTCGATGTTCTCGATCGCGTCTTCCAGGCTGCAACCTGTCTTGGCCACCGTCGCCTCAAAAGGGTAAAGGTTGACAACCAGCAGGTCGATGGTGTCGATCTGGTGCGCCTTGAGCGCGGCCATGTGTTCGGGCATATCGCGCCGCGCCAGCAAGCCGCCGTGCACTTTGGGATGCAGGGTTTTGACGCGGCCGTCCAGCATTTCGGGAAAGCCGGTGAGCTCAGCGACTTCAGTGACCGGCAGTCCCTGGTCGGCAAGCAGCTTGGCGGTGCCGCCGGTAGACAGTAGCTTGATGCCCAGTGCGTGCAAGGCCCGGGCAAACTCAACAATGCCGGTTTTGTCGGAGACGGAAATCAGGGCGTTCATGGCGGTTGCAGTGCTTATTTCAAAAGCTTGTGCGCCAGCAATTTTTTACGCAAAGTGTTGCGGTTCAGACCCAGCCACTCGGCTGCACGCGACTGGTTCTGATCGGCCTGCTGCATCACAACTTCGAGCAGCGGCTTTTCGACCACGGTCACCATCATGTCGTACATGCCGGCCGGCTCGGTGCCGTGCAGGTCTTTGAAATAGCCTTCCAGGCTGGCGCGCACGCATTCTTCAATTTGTTTTTTGCTCATAGGGAAACTCTCTCTTGTGTCTGTGCATCGGTGGCAAGGCCCGCACGGGCCAGCGCGGCAGCAGGCATGCGCTCCATGCGGTCTTCCAGGCCATCGAAAAAATGGGCAACGGCTGCCAACTGCGCTTCGCAGCTCTGCAGCAAATTCATGTGTGCTCTGAAGTCCTCGCCCCCGGGCAAGGCTTTGACATACCAGCCTATGTGTTTGCGCGCCGTGCGCACGCCGGAGAATTCACCGTACAAGCTGTAATGATCCAACAGATGCTCTAACAGCAGGCGCTTGACCTCGGCGACCAGCGGCGGCGCTAAGTGCATGCCGGTGTCTAAAAAATGACTGATCTCGCGAAATAGCCAGGGCCGGCCTTGCGCGGCACGCCCGACCATCACAGCATCTGCGCCGGTGTAGGCCAGAACGTCACGGGCTTTTTCTGGCGAGTCAATATCGCCATTGGCCACCACCGGGATGTGCAGCGCAGCCTTGACAGCGGCGACGGTGTCGTACTCTGCCAGGCCTTTGTAGCCTTGTTCGCGGGTGCGGCCGTGCACGGCAATCATCTGCACGCCGGCGTCTTCAAAAGCGCGGGCCAGCGTCAAGGCATTTTTGTTGGCGGCTGACCAGCCGGTGCGCATTTTCAGGGTGACCGGCACGCCCTGCGGCGCGCAGGCCGCCACCACGGCTTTCACAATGGCCAGCGCGAGCGGCTCGTCTTGCATCAGCGCCGAGCCGGCCCATTTGTTGCAAACTTTTTTGGCTGGGCAGCCCATGTTGATGTCGATGATTTGTGCGCCACGCGCCACGTTGTAGGCGGCTGCCTCGGCCATCATGGCGGCGTCGGTGCCGGCGATTTGCACAGCGATCGGCTCGGCCTCGCCATCATGGTTGGCGCGGCGCGAAGTTTTGAGCGTGTCCCACAGGTCGCGGCGCGAGGTGACCATCTCGCTGACCGCATAAGCCGCTCCGAGTTTTTTGCACAGCACGCGAAATGGCCTGTCTGTCACGCCAGCCATGGGCGCGACCAACACACGGTTTGCCAAAACATAAGGGCCGATATTCATGAAAGCGCGTGGAAGGGGGGCGTGCGGGTGGGCAGAAAAATGCGAGGAGCCATTGTATATGCCTAAAATTTCAGCAGCCTTCTTTATACTCAGACTCACATGCCCAACTGGATTGTCCAACTCACCGAGCTGCTGGCCCTGCCTGAATACGGCTTGAGCACGGTGTTTGTGGTGTCCTTCATCTCTGCGACCTTGCTGCCCATGGGCTCGGAGCCGGTGGTGTTTGGTCTGGTCAAGCTCAACCCTGAACTCTTTTGGCCGGCCGTGCTGGTGGCCACTGCCGGCAATACGCTGGGCGGTGCACTCGACTGGTGGATGGGCTATGGCGCGCACAAAGTGGTGGGTAAATACAAGCACTCCTCCCAGCACAACCGGGCATTGCGCTGGCTCGAAAAGTTAGGCCCTAAAGCCTGCCTGCTGGCCTGGCTGCCAGCCGTCGGTGACCCGCTGTGTGCGGTGGCCGGCTGGCTCAAGTTCCCCTTCTGGCCCTGCCTGGCCTACATGGCCATCGGCAAGTTTCTACGCTATGTGCTGATGACGGGTGCGCTGGTCTGGGTGTTTCCGGGGGGCTTTTCGTTTTAGGCTGGCGGCGTTGAGAAGCCAAGCCATGAAGATGGATCCCCGCGTTCGCGAGGATGACGGATACAAACCCCGTCATTCCTGCCCGCCTTGTCATTCCTGCGCAGGCAGGAATCCATCCCCTGCCCCGCCCCGCCCTGCCCCGCCCCGCATTGTCACGCTCAGAATTTTTCGTGCGGCAACAAATAACGCCACTGGCCCACCGGCAGGCTGCTCATGGCTACGCGGCCTATGCGTATGCGCTTCATTGCCTGGACCTGCAAGCCCACGCACTCACACAGGTAGGCAATCTGCCCGGGGCGCTCACCCTTGAGCGCAAAGCGCAAGCGCTTTTCACTTTGCCAGCTGACCTTGGCCGCGCCCAGCTGCAGCCCATTGAAAGTAAAGCCGTGGTCAATGCGATTGAGCCGCTCCAGGCCACCGGTTTTGATGTCGCCGCTGACCTCGACCAGCACCTCGTGCTCCATCACAGCTGCGTCTTCGGTCAGCTTGCGCCCAATGCGCCAGTCCTGGCTGAAAACCACCAGCCCGCTGGCGCGCGGCGCCAGCGGCGTGAGCAACTGCTGATCAGCAAAGTGTTTTTTGAGTGGGCTCATGCCGGAAATGTCTTCGCCCCACAAGCTCTGTGGCTGCAAGAGATCGGCCGAGCGCAAGGCACCTTGCGCTGCGCCCAAGCCGGCTTCACTGCCTGCGGGCTTGTGCAGCAACAAAGTCACCGGCAACACGCCCAGCAAAGTGGCGTCGGGGCTGATCTCAATTTTTTGATCTTGCACACGGTGCTGTGGCTCTTGCACCAGCACACCGTCAACGCGTACAAAACCGCCCGCGATGTACTGCTCAGCCTCACGACGCGAGCAAGCGAGCATTTCAGCCAGGCGTTTGGCCAGGCGAACGGGTTCTGTCATCCGTTCAGAGTCAAGAGCTGAAGAGGAAGTTCATCACGTCGCCATCTTTGACAACGTATTCCTTGCCCTCGGCGCGCATTTTGCCGGCGTCTTTGGCGCCCTGCTCGCCTTTGAAGGCGATGAAGTCGTCATAGGCGATGGTCTGGGCGCGGATGTAGCCTTTTTCAAAGTCGGTGTGAATCACGCCGGCCGCCTGCGGGCCGGTGTCGCCCACATGGATGGTCCAGGCGCGCACTTCTTTGACGCCGGCCGTGAAGTAAGTTTGCAGCCCGAGCAGCTTGTAGGCGGCGCGGATCAGGCGGTTCAGGCCGGGCTCGGTCTGGCCGAGTTCTTCCAGGAACATCTGCCGGTCTTCGTCACTCATCTCGCTCATCTCAGCTTCAAGCTTGGCGCTGATGGCCACCACCGGGGCGTTTTGCGAGGCGGCGTAGGTCTTCAGGCGGTCCAGAAACGGATTGTTCTCAAAACCGTCTTCGGCCACGTTGGCGACAAACATCGCCGGCTTGGCAGTGATCAAGAAAAACTGCTGCAACAGCGGCGTTTCTTCCTTGCTGAAGTCGATGGTGCGCACCGGCTTGGCTTCGTTCAGCGCAGTCTGGCATTTTTCAAGAATGGCCACCAGCTTGATGGACTCCTTGTCGCCCGAGCGCGCCAGCTTGGTAACACGGTGCAGGCCTTTTTCCACCGCCGCCAGGTCCGCCAGGCAGAGTTCGGTCTGTATCACCTCGATGTCCGAGATCGGGTCCACCTTGCCGGCCACGTGAATCACGTTGTCGTCGACAAAGCAGCGCACCACGTTGACGATGGCGTCGGTCTCGCGGATGTGCGCCAGAAACTTATTGCCCAAGCCTTCGCCGGTGCTGGCACCGGCCACCAGGCCGGCGATGTCGACAAACTCGACAATGGCGCGCTGCACTTTTTGCGGGTTGACGATGGCCGACAAAGCGTCGAGCCTCTCATCGGGCACCTCGACGATGCCGACGTTCGGCTCGATGGTGCAAAAAGGGTAGTTTTCTGCCGCAATGCCGGCCTTGGTCAGCGCATTGAACAGGGTGGATTTACCGACGTTGGGCAAGCCCACGATGCCGCACTTCAAACTCATGAAAAATCCTTAGAAATCAAATCACGTCAGGCCTGCCTTCTGGCAGCTGCGCGGGGTAGCGATAATCGATTGTAGTGATGCTGATTTTGCGGCACGCGCCCTGCCCCTCTCAATCTCATCGAACTGCCTCGTTGCAGCTGACCGACCTGGAATTTCGACATGCCCAGCGCGCCTTTGCGAGTCTCCGCCGCCGTCCAACGATCCGCCTTCCTGCTGTCCCTGGCCACCTTCTCGAGCATGTCAACGCAGCGTATCTGCGACGCCATGCTGCCGGCGCTCTCAAGCATCTTCCAAACCAGCATCGCCGAAGCGGCCCAGGTGATCTGGGTGTTTGCTGTGATCTACGGGCTGTCGCAGCTTTTTTACGGCCCGCTCGGTGACCGTACCGGCAAGTTCCGCATCATCACCTATGCCACGCTGGGTTGCAGCGTGGGCAGCCTGGTGGGCGCTTTTGCCAACGACCTGAACACTCTGGTGCTGGCGCGGGCCCTGACCGGCTTGTGCGCTGCTGCGGTGATTCCGCTGGCGCTTGCCTGGGTGGGAGACGCCGTGCCGTATGCGCTGCGGCTCGAAACGCTGGCCAAAGTCGGCCTGGGTACCACGCTGGGCATTGTGGGCGGACAACTGGCCGGCGGCTGGTTCACCGACACCCTGGGCTGGCGCTGGGCTTTTGTGCTGATGACTGTGATTTTTGCCGTGGTCGGAAGTTTGCTGCTGCTTGATTTGCGTCGCCAGCAGCGTCTGCCCGAAACCGGGACCTCAGACACACCCTCAGGGCGCCCGGGCTTTGTCCGGCAAGCTTTGGCAATTTTCCGAGATCCGTGGGCCGGCCGGGTGCTGATGATCGCCTTGATGGAAGGCGCCGCCGGCTTTGGCGTGCTCAGCATCATTGCCTCGCATCTGCACCAGACGCTTGGCTTGTCTTTGTCTTCGTCCGGCTCTATCGTGGCGCTGTTCGGTCTGGGCGGCGTGCTCTATATGACTGTGGCGCGCTGGCTGATCCGTCGCCTTGGCGAAGCCGGGCTGGCTCAGTACGGCACTGCTTTGATGGGTTTGTCTTTTGCCGTGCTGGGTTTTACCCGCTGGTGGCCCTTGACGCCTGTGGTCTGCTTGAGCGCAGGTTTTGGTTTTTTCATGTTCCACAACACCATGCAAGCCAACGCGACGCAAATGACACCGTCGGCGCGTGGCACCTCGGTGTCGCTTTTTTCATGCGCGCTGTTCTCGGGTCAGGCCCTGGGGGTGTTGATGGCGGCTCACTTGAGCACACTGCTGGGCTCAGGCGGCGTGATCGCCTTGGGTGGCGGCATCGTTTTGGTTTTAGGCGCCGTGATGGCGCGAAGCCTGCGCGCTAGAAACGGTAAGTCCCTGTCACCGATTGACCCACTTTGAGCACTTGGTCAAAGCCATCGAGGGTGATGCTGTTCATGCCAAATGACAAAGCGCCATCCAGCCGTTTGTCTTGCCGGTAGGTCTGCAGCATGTCCTTGACGGCGGGGCTGCTGCTGGCGCTGAGCGGGTCGATGTTGACAATGGGGCAGCGCGGGCAGGGCTTGACCGGCTGCAGCCGCACCCGGCTGTGCGCAGTGGCAATGTCGACATGGGCCAGGCGGTCTTCGTCATGTGCGGCCATGGCTTCTTGGCCGGGGGCATCACCCAGCACGATGTTGGGGCGAAAGCGCGACATGCTCACAGCGGGCTGACCGGCAGCCAGCAACTTAGCGTTCAGCCCGGCCAAAGAAGCCTCGCTGGTGATCAGCAATGGGTAGCCGTCGCTGAACTGGTTGAGCGCCTGTACGCCGTCGGTCCAACTCAGGCTGGAGACACGCTGGTGTTCCGGGTCAAAGCGCACCAGGCGCGCTTTCACACCCAAAAAATCAGTGAACCACTGGGCCGCAATGGCGCCCATGTCATAGGCCGCGACGTCCTGGCCCCACACCTTGACGCCCACGGCCGACTCGACCTGGTCTATCGCCAAGTGCAGCGCCAGCATGCCGGGGGCACGCAACACAATGTCATGCGCGCGCACCTGCGGCTGCACCAGGGCCATGCGCGGCAGTTCGCGCTGCGTTAAAAATTCACCCGCTTCATCCACCACCATCCAGGCACGGTCCAGGTCCAGACCTGTTTCTGTGAGCAAGGCTTCGCCCAGAGCCACACCGGCGCAGGACTTGACCGGGTAAATGAACAGCTGGGCAATGACGGCGCTGAAATCAGGCGGGCGGGTGGTATCAGTCACAAATAGGCTTTCATGTGGGCGGGTGGCTACGGCCTGGTTCAAGTCAGGATTTTGCACTGCCTCTTAAAATAGCGCATGAGCAAAGATTTTGACGTCTGTATCCGCGGTGACGGTATTGTGGGCCGCACGCTGGCACTGCTGCTGGCCAGGCAACGTTTGCGCGTGGCCCTGGTTTGTGATCCGGCCCGTGCGTCTGCCACGCCCGACGTGCGGGCCTACGCCCTCAATACAGCTTCCCGCAGCCTGCTGACGCAACTGCGTGCCTGGCCGCAAGCAGCCGGTGTCACAGCGGTCAGCCAGATGCAGGTATGGGGTGACAGCGACGGACGACTGGACTTCAGCCCGACAGACGGTCCGGCTGGCCACCCAAGCGGCGACCAGGCGGCGCTGGCCTGGATAGTGGATGTGCCGGCGCTTGAACAGGCGCTGTCGGAGGCCCTGCGCTTTGCGCCCGAGGTCGAGCTGGTCGCATCCCCGGACGCAGCCCATGCAGCGCTGACGGTGGTCTGCGAAGGGCGCCATAGCCAAAGCCGGCGCGATTTCGGCGTCAGCTGGACCATCAAGCCCTATGACCAGAAAGCCGTGGCCGCCAGGCTGCACTCAGACCGTCCGCATGCCGGCGTGGCACGCCAATGGTTCGGCCAGGGCGAGGTGCTGGGTTTGCTGCCGGTGGATGGCCCCGACGCACACACCCTGGCCATGGTCTGGTCGGTGCCGCAAAGCCGGGCCCAAGCGCTGCAAGAAATGACACCCGCCGCTCTGGTGACAGCGTTGCATCAAGTCTGCGGCGATCAGGCCGGCCAGCTCAGCTTGTGCAGCCCGGTGGCCAGCTGGCCCTTGACGCTTTGCAGCGCCCAGCGCTGGGTCGGGCCAGGCTGGGCCTTGGCCGGAGATGCTGCGCACACCGTGCACCCGATGGCCGGCCAGGGTCTGAACCTGGGTCTGGCGGATGTCAACAAATTGGCCGAGGTGCTGCAAGCGCGCGAATACTGGCGCTCCCTGGGCGACGAAAAACTGCTGCGCCGCTACGAGCGTGCACGTAAAGCCGATGTCTTGGCCATGAGCACTGTGACCGAAGGGCTGCACAGCCTGTTTGCACCCAGTGACAGCCGCTTGCAAGCGCTGCGCAATTGGGGCATGAAAAGCGTGGCGCGCAGCGGACCTCTCAAGGGCTGGCTGACACGTCGGGCCATGGGCTGACACCGCCTGAGTTTTTTATTTTTTCAACAAAGCCTCAACAGGACTTGCGTATGCGCTCAGTTTTCAGCATCTTCACCACCCGAGGCCGCGCGGCCCTGCTCGGCCTCGCCCTGGCACTAACGACCGGTGTTGCGGCACAAGCCCAGGAAGCGGCTATTCGCAAAAATCTGGTCGAGCGCTTGCCCACCCTGCCCAAAATTGAAGAAGTCAGCAAAACACCGATGAACGGCCTGTTTGAAGTGCGAGTCAGCGGCAATGATATTTATTACACCGATGCAGACGGCAGCTTTCTGATTCAGGGCCATCTGATTGACACGCGTGCCAAAAAGAACCTGACCGAAGAGCGCATGGACAAACTCAATGTGGTCGCCTTCGACTCACTGCCGCTGAACGACGCTTTTACCATCGTGCGGGGTAACGGCAAACGCAAGATGGCGGTGTTTGAAGACCCCAACTGCGGTTACTGCAAACGCTTTGAACGCGATATGCAAAAAGTCAACGACGTCACCATTCACCTGTTTTTGATGCCCATCCTGGGGCCGGACTCCGGCGTCAAATCCAAGGCGGTCTGGTGCGCCAAAGACAAAGCCAAGGCCTGGACCGACATGATGTTGCGCGACCAGAAAATAGCCCCCGGCAACTGCGATGCGACAGCGCTGACACGCAATATTGAGTTTGGCCAGCAACACCGCATCACCGGCACGCCGACCCTGATTTTTGCGGACGGCAAACGTGTGCCGGGCGCCATCGGTGCTCAACAGGTTGAGCAGTACCTGGCACAAGCCAAAGCGCCCTGAATTTTCCTTAGATTGGGCCTGCCGCCAAGGCGGCCAGACTCAGGAATGCCAGACTTGGGAGGCCACCCGGGTCATGTTGCCGCCCATGACAGCCAGGGACTCGGCTTGCGTCATACCCAGGTCTTGGAGTGCCTGGGGCAGCAGGGTCCAGTCTTCAATGGCCGGGTAGCTGCTGGGTTTGTCTGGAGCATAGCCAGCTGACGCGGGCCACCAGAATGCGCGGTCCCAGCCTTGGGGCGGTTCCTGCTCGATACCGGCTTGATGAAAGCTGATGTCAAAACCCACACCCACGTGCTGCACACCCACCAGATCAGCCACATAAGCGGCGTGGCGGGCGATGTCTTTGGCGCTGGGGCGAGCGTTGCCGGTACCCAAAAACTTGGAGACGCCAGAAATACACACCACACCGCCCGTAGCGGCGCAAGCGCGGATTTGCTCATCGGTGATGTTGCGGCCGTGCTCGACCAGGGCCAGCGGATTGGCATGGCTGAAGATCACCGGCGCTTGTGAATGGGCCATGATGTCCAGGCTGCAGCGCCGGCCGGTGTGTGAGCAGTCCATCAGCACACCGGCATCGTTGACCGCACGCACCATGCGCCGGCCCAGTTCGGTGAGGCCGCGCGCCACATCGTGGCAACCATCTGCCACCGCGTTATTGCGGTTGTAGGCAAAGTGCATTTGCTTGACGCCCAGGTCGCGCAGCAAAGCCACCATCTCGGTGCGCTCTTGCAGGGGGACTGCACCTTCCAGGTCAAACCCCACCGTCAGCAAGCCTTGCGCTGAATTTTGCGCAAGGGCTTGTACTGTGGTGGCCAGCACCAATTCCTGCGGATGGGCAGCGATGGTGGCCCGAAAACCGGCGATCACGGTCATCACCTGGTCCAGCGGTGTCATGTCCATGCCGATATTGATCGACACGTAGCGCACACCGCACTCGCGGTAGGTCAGCAAGGGCGCAAAGCTGGCGTCCGGGCTCAAGGGCAAACAAGTGTGGGCTTCCCAGATGGCCATGGTCAAACTCCGTTTTCAGTGTGTTCGCGCCGGAAACCTTCAGAGGCCGCCATCAGCGCCTGGGTGTAGGGCTGATGGACGCGGCGTGCGGCCAGATCGTCGGCGGCGGCCATCTCGACGCAACGCCCGCCTTGCATCACCATCAGACGACTGCACAAATGCGTCACCACCGCCAGGTCATGGCTGACCATCACGTAGGTCAAGCCGCGGCGCTGGCGCAAATCGTCAAGCAAGTTGAGGACCTCGGCCTGCACAGAGGCGTCCAGCGCCGAAGTGGGTTCATCGAGCAGCAAAATTTGCGGCTCCAGAATCAGGGCGCGTGCAATCGCCACGCGCTGACGCTGCCCGCCCGAGAGTTGATGCGGGTAGCGAAAGCGAAAGCCTGAACCCAAGCCCACTTCATCCAGCGCCCGCACAATGCGTGCTTGCTGATCGTCCACCTTGTGAATGATCAGAGGCTCGCTGAGAATGCGGTCCACTGTCTGTCGCGGGTGCAATGAACCGTAGGGGTCTTGAAATACGATCTGCACCATGCGGCGGTAAGCCGGGCTGCCAAGCGCAGGCAAAGCAGCTTGGCCCTGTGCATGAAACAAATTCATGCTGCCGCGCGCCATCGGCACCAGGCCGCAGAGCGCGCGCAACAATGTCGATTTGCCGGAGCCCGACTCACCCACAATGCCAAAGCTCTCACCGGGCTCCACTTGCAGGTTGATGCCATCGACCGCCACAAACGAGCCGAAACTCACCTGCACATCCTGCAAGCAGATACCGACGCCTGAAGCGCTCACAGCAGCCACTCCGCTTGCCTTGACAGGGTTGGCAAAGGCCGCACCGGCTGCCCCAGTTTAGGCAGGCAATGCAATAAGCCGCGGGTGTAAGGATGCTGCGCTTGCGACAAACCGCCGGCCTTGAGCTCTTCCACCACGCGCCCGGCGTACATGACCAAAATACGGTCGCAAAAAGAAGAGACCAGCCGTAAATCATGGGACACAAAAATCAGACCCATGCCGCGCTGTGACACCAGCTTGTCCAAAATCGACAGCACCTGCAATTGCACCGTGACATCCAGCGCCGAGGTCGGTTCGTCGGCAATCAGCAAATCAGGCTGGGGGCACAGCATCATGGCGATCATGGCGCGCTGGCCCATGCCGCCCGAGACTTCGTGCGGATACAAACCAAACACGCGCTGCGGGTTGTCAATCTGTACCGCCACCAACGCCGCCAGGGTTTCTTCAATGGCCTGCGCACGGTTCATGGGCCGGTGCGCTTGCAAGGTTTCGACGATTTGCTCGCCGATGGTCATCACCGGATTGAGTGAAAACTTAGGGTCTTGCAGCACCATGGTCATGCGTTTGCCGCGCAGCTCACGCCTTTGCTGCGGCGAGCAGGTGAGCAAATCAGTCTCGCCTAAAAGCATGCGAGAGGCGCGCACACGCGCCTCGGGCGGCGTTAAGCCCATGATGGCGCGGCCGGTTTGTGATTTGCCCGAGCCCGATTCGCCCACGATACCCAAACGCTCACGGCCCAATGTGAAGCTGACCGACTTGACCGCGTCCACCCAGTCGCCGTGACGATCGGCAAAAGAGACTTGCAAATCCTGCACATCCAACAGCAGCGCTGAGCTCATTTCACACCCTTGGGGTCGAGCGCATCGCGCAGACCATCGCCCAGCAAATTAAAAGCCAGGCTGATGAGAAAAATCGCGGCCCCCGGGGCGGCAGCCACCCACCACTGATCGAGCACGTACTGTCGACCGGCAGCGATCATGGCACCCCATTCGGGCATGGGGGGTTGCGCGCCCAGGCCCAGAAAACCCAGACCCGCCGCAGTCAGGATGATGCCCGCCATGTCCAGCGTCACCCGCACAATCACGGACGACACACACAGCGGCATGATGTGACGGGTGACGATGCGCCATGGGGACGCGCCCATCAGTTGCACGGAGGCGATGTAGTCGGCGCGGCGAATGCTGAGGGTTTCGGCGCGCGCAATGCGTGCATAGGGCGGCCAAGAGGTGATGGCAATGGCAATCACCGCGTTTTCAATGCCGGGCCCGAGTGCTGCCACAAAGGCCAAGGCCAGAATCAGCCGAGGAAAAGCCAAGAAAATATCGGTCACACGCATCAGCACGGCATCGACCCAACCGCCGGCATAACCCGCCACGGTGCCAACGATCAAGCCGATCGGTGCAGCCAATATGGCCACCAGTATGACCACCATCAGCGTGATGCGCGAGCCATACAAGAGCCGGGAGTAAATGTCCCGCCCCTGGTCATCCGTGCCCAGCCAGTGCACTGTTGAAGGCGGCAGCAGTCGCGTCTTGACCAGATCGCCTTCGAATGGCGGAAACGGTGCCAACACAGGCGCAAAAACAGCCAGCAGCACCAGGAGCATCACGATCACCAGGCCGCTGACGGCCAGGCGGTTGCGGGCAAAGGTCCGCCAGCCGGCGTACCAACGCCCCAGCGTGGCCTGACGTCTGGACTGCGGCGCATCGCTCATCAGCCAGTCACGCCATCCGCTTGGGGGCATGGTGTTGGTGCTCATTCGCTGCGGGTACGCGGGTCGAGCACGCGGTACAAAAAGTCTGTGAACAAATTCAG
>JBILIK010000021.1:0-44157 GCA_044350025.1 Polaromonas sp.
ATGGCCAGGTCGCCACCATGCTGAGGTCCCCCGCAGCGACCAATCGCTTAATCAGGTAATTCGAGTTAACTTCAAGCACGATATTGAGCGTGAGTTTGGCTCGCTGTGCAGCTTCTTCGAGCAGCAGACGCCCGCCATTGGGCGCAGTGGGAATGACCAGCGCAATCTCAGCCAATTGCGCTAGAGAGACCGTACCGCCAGGCTCTGCCGCACCATTTCCGCGTGACACCAGCAACAGAGGGATTGAAAACAGGGGCCATGACTCGCCCAAATCAGACGTGGGCGCTTTTGAAAGCACGCCCAGATCAACCCGGCCGTCTGCCAGCCATTCCTCGATTTGATGGGTGGTGCCCTCTGCAATTTGCAAGCGGATGTCGGGGTTGTGCTTGCGCGTATGTGTCACAAGTTCGTGGACCAATGGCCAACTGACCGACGGCTGCACGGCAAACTTGACGGTGCCGGAAGTTTTGCCTGTGATTTCGGCAATCAAGTCCGCCAGACTGTCTGCGTCACGGGTCAGGGCTTCAGCACGGCCCAGCAGGGCGCGGCCCGCTGTGTTCAAGGTGGCCCCCCTTCCGGTTCGCTCAAACAACTTCGCGCCAAGCTCGGTTTCGAGCTGCGCTACCGATTTGCTGATGGACGACTGGGTGGAGTCGGTCAGCGTCGCCGTGCGAGAAAAGCTCCCGGTCGCGGCAACACTGATGAAAATTTTGAGCTGCTCAATATCCATGACTGGACTTGGTCCATAAAAATAAGAATATCTGCTATTGCGCTATTCCTATTATCAATAAGTTTGAGGCTTTTTAGAATGATTTTTTGGGTGGGCACACCTGCTGCTCCCAAGTGCGGTCCCGAGGGTAATCAACAGGAGAATGCAATGACCTTGAATGAAAGACTGTCTGGGGCGACTACCGCCCTTATCTTCATTTTGTTTGCTGGCGTGTGTCAATTTGCAAGCGCTCAGACTTGGCCGAACCGGCCCATCCGTCTTGTTGTGCCGCATGCTGCCGGGGGCGTGACCGACGTGGTTGCCCGCTTGGTGGCCCAGCCCTTGGGTGAGGCCCTCGGACAACCGGTGGTCGTGGACAACAAGCCCGGTGCCGGGGGGATTGTGGGCACCGACATCGCTGCCAAAGCCCCGGCAGACGGCTATACCCTTTTGATGTTTGTCGACGCCAACACCATTTTTCCGTCTACCTCCAAGACGCTGAACCACGATCCTGCAGCCAGTTTTGCGCCCATTTCTCTGCTTGGAAGAGGCTCGCATGTACTTGTTGCCCACCCTTCCGTGACGGCCAGCAACCTGCGCGAAGTAGTGAGCTACGTGCGACAGAACCCCAAAGATCTTTCTGCCGCACTGCCCAGCTACGGTGGGCCCCAACACCTGGCGCTAGAAATGATCAAAGCTGCGGCTGGCGTGGATATCACGCCGATTCCATACAAAGGAGGCGGGCCCGCGGTGGTGGATGTGGTCGGTGGTCAGGTCAAGCTCGGTTTGCTTGGCATGGCGCCCGCGCTGCCCCACATCAGGAGCGGCAAGCTCAAGGCGATTGCCGTGACGGGGGGCGCGCGTTCTGCGGTCTTGCCGAATGTGCCGACCTTGGCCGAGTCCGGCTTGCCAGGCTTTGCCACCAGCCAGTGGCAAGCCATGGTGGCGCCTGCCGGCACCCCCGCACCGATCGTGATCAGGATCCATGCCGAGCTGGTCAAAATTATGCAGCAAGCTGCCATCACCGAGAAGCTGGCTTCAATCGGCATGGACAACGCGACCAGCGCCTCGCCCGAGGACATGGCGCGCATGATCCGTGATGAACTTGTCCGCTGGCCGGCAGTGGTCAAGGCCGCTGGCATCACACCGGAGTAAGCCGGTGCAGCGGCCCAATATCATTTTCATCACGTCCGATCAGCAGCGGGCAGACTGCTACGGCTTTGAAGGCCGGCACGTGAAGACGCCGCACCTTGACGAAATGGCCAAGGCAGGAACACGGTTCAAGGCTTGCATCACGCCCAACTTGGTTTGCCAGCCCTCTCGCTCGTCCATCCTGACCGGTCTTCTGCCAAGGACCCACGGTGTGTCAGACAACGGCATCGATCTGCCAGATGAGGTCGGTGAAAAAGGCTTTGCCGGTGCCCTGACCCGAGCTGGCTACAAGACTGCTTTGATTGGCAAAGCCCATTTCAAGACATCGCATACCTTTGCGCCCACGGGATCCCCCGAGTGCAGAGAAAGCAGCGCCGGCTACGGGCCAGACTGGTACGGCCCTTACATGGGCTTTGGCCACGTCGAACTGATGCTCGAAGGACATAACCACTTTCCGCCCATGCTCCCGCCCAAAGGGCAGCACTACGAGAGCTGGTACCACGCCGACGGGCAGGGTGAGCAAAGAACAGCTCTTTACAAGGAAAGTAAAGGCGCTGTGTCAGGCGCGCATGAGACCTGGAACTCAGGCCTGCCAGTAGCCTGGCATAACTCGACCTGGATAGGCGACCGTACCGTCGACCACATCAAGCGTGCGGGTGATGATCCCTTTTGTATATGGGCTTCATTTCCGGACCCGCACCACCCGTTTGATGCGCCTGAACCTTGGTGCTGGATGCACCACCCTGATGATGTGGATTTGCCGCGCCATGGCACCCTGGACTTGGATCGGCGCCCTTGGTGGCACCGGGCCAGCCTGGAAGGGTCGCCCCAAATGGCCAACGAAAGCCTGCGAAAGTTTCGCGAAAAATCCTCGCGCACGCCGCTGCAGAGCGAAAAACAGATGCGCCACCTGATTGCCAATTACTACGGCATGATCTCCTTGGTAGACCATCAGGTCGGGCGGATCAGGATCGCATTGCGCGAGAGCGGCTTGGACAAAAACACCATCCTTGTTTACTCGACCGACCACGGTGACTGGTTGGGAGACCACGGCTTGCTTCTCAAAGGCCCCATGCCTTATGAAGGACTGTTAAGGGTAGGTCTGTTATTTGAAGGCCCGGGTGTGCCGGCAGGAAAATTGGTCGAGGACCCTGTCTCCACCCTTGACCTGGCCCAGACTTTTTGTGATTACGCGCAGGCTGCGATGGACGTCGATGTTCACAGTAGAAGCCTGCGACCCATGATAGAGACCGATGTCGAGAGCCGTGATTTCGCTTTTTCTGAGTGGGACTTGCGGCCTTCCCGATCCGGCGTGGAACTGCAGTTGCGCACCGTTCGCACCCGGCGCTACAAACTTACCCTGGACCTGCTCAGCGGCGCTGGCGAGATGTATGACCTGCAGGAAGACCCTGACGAAATGGACAACCGTTTCAGTGATCCGGCGATGGCTGCGGTACAAAAGGAGTTGACAGACATGATCGCCAGTCGGCCCAATGATGCTGTGGCGCCTTTGCCGCAAATCGGCATGGCATGACCCGCTGGGACGAGTTGCCGCAGGCGCGCTGATGCCAACCAGGCTGCGATGCTTATAACCCTGTGCTCAGCTCCACCCAGGCCGAAGACTGCTTGGCCGCTGAGCCGGCCAGTTGGGAGAGCGTGTCGCCAAGGCTGCGGGCATAAGTGACGCGCGCGCGCCATTGCCGGGGCCCTTGCCAGTTCAGGCCTATGCCAGCCCCGCTCAGGCTGGCCTTATTGCTGCCGCTGCTCCAGGGTTTTTTGTTGGTGTGCAGCTTGGCGCTGTCAACAAAGGCGCTCACTTGCAAGTTGCCCGTTTGCAGGCAATCCGGGGGCAGGGCGTAGCGCAGCTCCAGCGCTGACTTAACAGCGTTGCCAAGTGCGGCGGTGGCATAAACTGTCGCACGATACCCGCTACGGCGAGAACACTTTCAGCCGCGCAAATCGGATAGTCGGGGGTGTGACAGCACGGCGGGATTGATTACATGGGGTGGTAATCTGCCACTGATCAGCATGCATGCTGCATTTGCTACGCTGCGGTTAGATCTTGAATTCATCTCATCTGTGTTGGCAAGGTTGTGCGAGCCTAAAATCACGTTGTTCATTGCAAACAGCGGGTGATCTTTTCGCGGCGGCTCGGTCTGATACACATCGATACCTGCACCGGCAATCTCCCCAGCCTCCAGCGCCTTCACGAGTGCGTCTTCGTCCACCACCTCTCCGCGTGCCGTATTGATCAAGTAGGCATGCTTTTGCATCAGGCCCAGCGCCCGGGCGTCGATTAGTCCGCGCGTCTGGTCATTGAGCGGGCAGCAGAGTGCCACGAAATCCGACTGGGCCAGCAGAATAGCGAGAGGGACGGGCTCTACTCTCAGTCCGGCATAGCGAGCCTGATCCACTCGCGGCGTGGTGCCCAGGTGTTGCATGCCCCAGGGCGCGGCCAGTCGCAGCAATTCTAGGCCAATGTTGCCCAGTCCCACGACACCCAATGTGCGCCCCGTCAGTGCCATGCCAACTCGATTCCAGCGATCCGACCAGCGACCTCCACGGGTTAAGCGGTCGCGCGTGAACAACTCATGAGAGAAAGCTAGCATCATGGCCATCACTGAAGACGCCACCGGCCGCGCCACTGCATCGGGCGTAGTGCATATCAGCACCCCTGCGCGGGTGCAAGCCTCAACATTGATATGGTCAAAGCCTACACCGTTACGTGCCAGCAGGCGTAGCCGCAGTTCGCCGGGCGAATCTGCCGCCAGCAGCGCGCCGTCCACCGGGTTTCGCTTGATCAGCAGGGCGTCATAGCGGCAGACGTCCTCTCGGGTGATGGGCGAGAGGGCTGGCTGATCGATAAATTCGACTTCAAGATCCGGCTGGGCCATCAACATACTCCAAGCCTGATCGTCAAACATCCGCTCGCCTGACGAGGACATAAAGTCCCGGCTAATCCCAAGCCGAAAGCGGAGTGGCGTCAACTGAAGTCCTGTGCGTGTGCCAGTCTCACAGCTGTACCTTTGCTGTACGGGCCACTTTGGACCATTTTTCGATCTCGTTTTCAATGAAAATGCGCGACTCGGCAGGCGGGCTCGCGACCGGGTCCGTCCCTTGTGCCATAAGTTTCTCACGCACATCGGGCATCTTCATCACGATGGACAGCTCGCGGTAAAACTTGTTCAGAATATCCGTAGGCGTACCCTTGGGCGCAAAGTAGGCAAACCAGGCTACAGATTCAAAGCCGGGAAAGGACTCGCTGATCGTCGGCACGTCCGGAAGCTCGGGATTGCGCTTAAGGGTGGTCACTCCCAGCGCGCGTAAATGCCCGGATTTGATGTGCGGGATAGCGGGCGGCAGGTTGCCGCAAAAAACGCTCACTTGGCCGGCAATAACGTCGTTCACCGCGGGTGTCGCGCCCTTGTACGGTACGTGCAGCATGTCGATTCCTGCGACCATCTTTAGGTACTCCCCGGTCAAGTGCGCGGACGTTCCGTTTCCGCCGGAAGCGAATGAATATTTGCCCGGCTCTTTCTTAGCTAGTGCTACGAATTCGGCTAGCGTATTAGCCGGGATGCGTGGATTGATCACGCAGACATTGGGCGCCTTGTTAATTAGGAGAACAGGCTCAAAGTCCCGAAGAGGGTGGTAAGGCAGGCTGGCATACACCGCTTGGTTGATACCGTGCGAGCCGGCCGTGCCAATCATGAAGTTATAGCCGTCGGGCGGCGCATTTTTTCCTGCCACGGTCCCGATGATGCTGCCCGCGCCCGGCTTGTTATCGATGACGAAAGGCTGGCCCAGACGTTCTTGGAGCTTCGCGCCAATCAGCCGGCCAGCCAAGTCCGCTCCGTCGCCCGGTGTGCCGGGGATGATGATACGAACTGGCTTGGAAGGCCACGATTGCTCCGCGCCCTGCGCCTGCGCAACGCCGTGCAGGAGAGTAAGAGTGATCAGAAAAATGCGGGGTAGGGGACATTTAGCGAACATCATATGAACCACCTGTG
Source organism: Polaromonas sp. (assembly GCA_044350025.1). Taxonomy (GTDB): domain Bacteria; phylum Pseudomonadota; class Gammaproteobacteria; order Burkholderiales; family Burkholderiaceae_C; genus Polaromonas. Next base: position 5,872 of record JBILIK010000021.1, read on the forward strand.
ATCTAAAAGATAAGAAAAAATTCAACTACGCCGCCGTAATGCGAAAACCCCATCAATTTCTGGACTTGGGAACACCGCTTATTGGCGCCGACGCTGATTTTTGGCAATTTGAGTCTGCGCTAATTCAGCAAAAATTGAAAGCTGGTTCTAACCCTAGATGAGGCGCGTAATTTTTTAAGCGCAATGGCGGCTTTATCAGCTTAATTTTTGACGCAGTAATTGCCTTGGCCATGGGAGCCGGATGGACAAATAGCTTTATTTTTAAGAAAAGCAGCTTTAGCGTTTTGGTTGGCCACACAGTAGTTGCCTTGACTGGCGTAGTCTTTTGGACATGCGCCGTGCTTGGAAATTGCTATCAGGGCCCCAGCTCTGGGGGCGCAAAACTTTCCCTCCGTCACGTAATCCGAACGCGTCGTCAGGCTACTGCGAACGCGCGCCGCCGGTTCCGCCGCACGCGCACCAGCAACATGAGCATGATTCCGATGTTCAGCAGGTTCCAGGCGATGCCGTTGAGAAATGCGGCGTGGTACGACCCGGTCAGGTCGAACACCTTGCCGGACATCCAGCCGCCAATGGCCATGCCGACCATTGTTGCCATGATCACGGTGCCCACGCGTGCACCCGCCTCCTTGGTCGGGAAGTGCTCGCGAATGATGATCGCGTACGCGGGCACGATTCCGCCCTGGAACAGGCCGAAAAGAGCCGAGACGACGTAGAGAGAGGCCAGCCCGTCAAAGGGCAGGAACAACACGAGCGCGAGGGTTTGCAGCGCCGAGCCCAGCAGCAGCGTGCGCAGGCCGCCGATGCGGTCGCAGATCGCACCCGAAACAAGGCGGCTGACGATACCGAAGCCCAGCATGATCGAGAGCATCTCGGCGCCGCGCGCAGCGCCGAAGCCGAGGTCGGTGCAGTACGCGACGATGTGGACTTGCGGCATGGACATGGCAACGCAGCACGCCACGCCGGCCACGCATAGCAGCCCCTGCGCCTTGCCCGGTGTGAATCCGAATGGCATGCTGCTTGGCGCGACATGTCCTGTCGCCATAGGCGTACCGCCTGCCTGCGGCGGGCGGCGCCGCATCATCAGCGCCAGCGCGCTAATGCAAATGGTGCAGAAGGCTGCCATGCCGAAGTAGGTGGTGCGCCAGCCCACGTTTTCGACAAAGTGCTGGACGATGGGCGGCCAGATCGCACCGCCCAGGTAGTTGCCGCTGGCGCACACGGCAACAGCGATGCCACGGCGACGCACAAACCAAAGCGAGGTGTCTGCGATTAGCGGCGCGAACGTGCACGACGCGCCAAGCATGCCAATGAGGATGCCGTGCACCGCAATGAACACCCATATGTTGGGCGATAAGGCAGCCATCATGAAACCCAGGCCTAGGCACACCGCCCCGAGCAGCAGCGGCACCGTAATGCCGAAGCGGTCGGCTAGGCGGCCCATCAGAATGCCGCCGAGGCCGAAGCCGATCATTTGCAGCGTGTAAGGCAATGACGCGTCCGCACGCTCAACGCCAAACTCGACCTGTACGGCGGGCAGAACCACCGGTACAACGTACATGCCGGCCGCGCCGATTGCCATCAGCGCGAGCGTTACCAGCAGGCGCAAAACTGCTTCACGCGAATCGTGAAGGGGCGGCGTGATGAAAGCGGGACTGTTGTTCATAGGCCTGACAAGGCTAACACCGTGCGCCCGAGTGCGCTACGGTGACTATTCAGAGCATAAGCCTTCTACCCTAGACATGCCTTAAGCCCAGGCCTCTGTTTGGCGTTTGACGGTTAGCAATTTGCCCCCTGACTGGTTTGCCGCTGAGCAGATACCGATCTTGACGGGTTACTGCCGCCATGTGTGCAGGTCAGTCTGCAAAACCAATTCCTGAAGATTTTGTTTGCTAAAAAGACCTCTGCGGATTTTCTATTTTTGCCATATGTTGCGGCCGCTATCGGCTGCAAAAACCGAAGGATCAAAAACGGGCGTGTCCTAGCTTTTGTGTAAAAGTTTCGATGCTGGTGCTGATTTGACCAGGCGCACCGATTTCGGTTTGACCGGTCTGATTTGCCAGATCAAAAATCTTCCTGGAGTTGCAGCGAAAACTCCATACACATTGGAGCAAGCTGAGACTTGTTGACGTGTTGACGTGTTGACGCCGACGTCGTGTTGAACACCTGTACGGTCTTTGACTGACCAAGGGCGATAGCCGCAAACCCGCGTGTACACCTGAATTGCCAGCCCATGGGCTGGCAATCGGTTTTCAACACAAGTGGTCAAAACTGCGCGCCTTAATTCGTCATGTTCGATTGCAGAGGTGTGATGAGTTGCTTAACGGGGCAGGGCAGTGGTGCGCAGCAAAAATTTATATACATTGGCCAGATCCAACCAGAACTCCATACACATTGCTTGTCTTGGACGAAAAATTCCATACACATTGGAGCAAGCCGAGACTTATTGGCGGGTTGGCTGAGAGTTCAAAACGCTCAAGCGTAAAAAGTCTTTACGCTTGATGCGCTATAAGTTCAAACGACTCTTTGAAAATATTACTTTATAAGTATATGTGTATACTACAACTATACTACTTCATGGCATTTGAAAGCGGCTAGTGGTTGTTTTTAAACGGGAAAATGGTGAAATGTAGGAGTTTTCACACTGCAGGGGTCACAAGTTCGAAACTTGTATCTCCCACCACTTTTGAAATTACTGAAATATATCAACCACTTAGGTTGTTTTCAGGATTTACTTTTTCAGATTTTTCATTATGCTTCCCTTGGAAGCATTTTTTTCGCCTATCAAAAGCTAAAACTTCCTGCTTCATGCATAGCGTTAAAGTGGATTGAATTAGCTTACAAAACGGCCTATGCTCACGCTTCGTGAGCTAGCTTTTCCGACCGAAAATCAAGTTTGCCATCACTGAACCAAGGGCCTGACGGTGGTGAAGCCTCCGTCCACCGGAATCCCCTAGCATCAGGGCCAGCAGGTGGGCCTGTGCCAGCGCGAGCCGCAGGCCTTCGCCTGAGAAAGAAAACGGGGTGTTGTAGCTCACTCTGGCTTTTTTATATGGACTTTTCAAAAATCAAACAAGAGATGGGCCCGCTGGCCTCCCGAGCGGGTGCCTTAATGCCCGGCCGGCTGCTCCTTGTAGTAGCCGATGACATCGCCCTGCGTGCTCACGCCCAGGCCATTGAGCAGCCGGTTGGAGTAGTTGAAATAGGCACAGACTTGGTTGACTTCCAGGATTTCTCCGTCGTCACAGCCAGCGGCGTGCAGCGCTTCTATGTCGGGCTTGACCATGTTAGCCACATCGGTGGTGAGCTTTCCCGCGTAGACCAGCAGCGCCAATTCTTTGCCGGTAAAGGCCTTGTGCGGCTGGCGCTCCTGCAAGGCCTGGTGCACTGCATCGGCGCGCATGGGGTCGGCCATCAGGCGCCTGGCATTGGCCCAGTGGTGGGTCAGGCTGTAGTCGCAGCGGTTGAGCATGCTCACGTAGGAGGCGACCACCTCCAGAAAGCCAAAGGGCAAGGTGTTGTCTGGGCTGTGCAGCACGCTGCGGTAGAGCGTGACATGACCCTCCATGGTGTGCGGCCGCAGGCTGTGGGCCTTCATGACATTGTCGACCGTGCCGTGCGGCGTTTTGACTTTTTCGTAAGCGCTGACCAAGGCGCCTTGCGCCTGCTCGAGGGGAATCATGCGTATCCAAGCGGACATGGGCTCTCCAGTTTTCAATCAAGGGGCAGGGGTTGTGGGGGGCGGGCAAACACACGCATGACCATGGGCTCGAAGTGCGACAGAGGCGCGCACTCGTACTCCGGATCAATGGCCGCCTGGTCGTAGCGCTCCACAAAGGAGGCTGCCCATTCAAAGTGGGGATGGCCGCGCCAGCGTTCACGGCCATGCGGGTCAGCATGCGGGTGGTGGGGGACGTGGACATCCTGAAAGATGGCGTGGCGCTGGAGCATCCAGCGGTTGCGCTCGGACACGTAGTTGCCCAGCAAGGCGGCGGCAAATTCGCCATGGCTGTTGGGGCAGGTGATGAAGCCGATGTCATGAAAGAGGCACACCACGATGTCCTCTTCGGCCAGGCCGCCACGCAGCGCCAGCGTGGCCGACTGCAGACAGTGCCTGTAGTTGTTGACGCGGTAGCCAAAGGTGCTGTCATGCGCGGAGTCGGCCAGCATGCGCAGTGCCTGGCGGGCTTGCTGCTCGCGCATGTAGGTTTCGCGCTGGCTTTGCAGGATTTGCCAATCCTGGGGGCTGAATTGCTCCAGGCTGTTTTTTTCGATGTACTGCCACCCTGCATGCAGTAATTCGCTGTTGTGGGTGTCGTGGGCTGGATTCATGATGAACTCCTTGCAGTGGCAAGCCAATTTTCGGTGGCCAAGCGCCAGGGCGCCAAGGCAGCTTGGACGGCCGGGTCTTCAGCCAAGGTCTCTTCCCAAGTCTGGAGCTTAGCAGGCAAGGCCAGTGGCCGGTCTAAGGCCTCAAGCAAGCGCCTGGCAAGGGGAAGGGTGACAGCAAAGCCGCAGTCGGCCAGGCTGGGCTGATTGCCGGCCATGAAGGGGCAGGCCTGCGCGAGCTGCGCCAGGCGCTCGAGCTTGTCGTGCAGTGCTGCGTGTAACTCGGGCAGACGCGGGTGTGGTGCTGGGTCCTTGATCAGGGGAAACAAGGCACGTACCCGCGGCTCGACGTGCAGGTCGTGCAAGCGGGCCAGCATGCGCACCTGGGCCCTTGGCTGGGCGCCGCTCGGCAGCAAAGGGCGCTCTGTAAAGGCGTCTTCCAGATATTCAAGAATGGCCTCGGATTCGGCCAAGAAAAAGCCATCGTGGGCCAGCGCTGGCAAGGTGCCCATGGGCACGCGCTCAGCCCAGGCCGCCGATCGGTATCCCCCCTCGGGTTCGCGCTCTTGGTAGCTCAGGCCCCGCCAGTGCAGGGCCACACGAACCTTGGCGGTGTAGCTGGACAACGGCAGACCATAGAGGGTGATCATGGCGCCTCAAAGAACATGGTCATGTCTTGGTGGGCATCGGCGACCGCCGCCTCCAGCAGTGCCTGACCATGCGCTGCCGTGGCCAGTGCCGAATGCGAGCCCACCCGTCCGTCCGGGAACTGCGCGCGGTGCGAGCGGGCGTCCAGGTGGTTGTCGCCCGCGTGTTGCCTGGCGTAGCCCTCGGGCAGCGCCTGCGGGGGTGCTTGCACCTGGGCCAGCGCTGCCTGATCACTGGGAAAGCTATCCCCGAGCAAGGCCATGCCAATGGCCAGCTCGCTGGGCGTGGCGTGCATGCCTTCCCAGTCGCCGTACCACTGCTTGCGCAGGCTGTCAGGGCCGGGGTAGTCCCACCACGAGCGCAGTCGGCAGCGCGGTACCTCGCCTGTGCGCTGACCAATGCTCCATTGGGCGTAAAAATCTTGGCAAGCGGCGTTGACCGCGGAGATGTTCGCGCCGTGACCGTTGAGAAAATAAAACCGCTTAAAGCCTTGAGTGGCCAGGCAGTTGAGCACGTCTTGCACCACGGCCATCAGGGTGCTGGCACGCAAGCCTATGGTGCCCGGAAAACCCAGGTTAAATTGCGCTGGACCTAGGTTCAAGGTGGGCGCCAGCAGCCAGTGGCCCTGCTCGGCTGCGCCTTCAGCAATGGCCTGGGCCACCAGCGCGTCCGTGCCTATGGGGCCTATGGGGCCGTGCTGCTCAGTGGATCCCAGGGCAATGATGATGCCCTGGCAGTGCCTGAGGTACTGTTCCACCTGAGGCCAAGTTGTATAGGCTAGATGCATGTTGTAGATCATAATAATCGACACCATCAATGTAGAAGGTGTTTTCCATGAGTCAATCGCCTGCGGAGTCCGCCCCGCTGATCCGTTTCCAGGGAGTGAGCAAATCCTTTGGCAGCTTCAAGGCCCTCAACGAGGTGAACTTGTCGGTGGCAGCAGGGGAAAAAATTGTCATTTGCGGCCCCTCAGGCTCGGGCAAGTCCACGCTGATTCGATGCCTGAGCCAGCTCGAGAGAAACGACGCCGGCCATATTTGGGTGGACGGCGTAGAGGTCGGCTCCCAGGCCTCGCAGCAATCGCAGGCGCGCAGCCAGATTGGCATGGTGTTCCAGCAGTTCAACCTATTTGGCCACTTGTCGGTGCTGGACAATCTCACGCTGGCGCCAATACGGGCGCGTGGCATGGTCCGCAAGGAAGCCCAAGACCTGGCCATGGAGTACTTGGCGCGGGTGGACATCGCCGAGCAGGCGCACAAGTTTCCCTCGCAGCTCTCGGGCGGCCAACAGCAGCGGGTGGCTATTGCTCGCTCGCTATGCATGCGCCCGCGCATCATGCTCTTTGACGAGCCCACCTCGGCGCTGGATCCTGAGATGATCCAAGAGGTGCTCGGCGTGATGGAAGGCTTGGCCTCCGACGGCATGACCATGCTTTGCGTTACCCATGAAATGGGTTTTGCTCGCCGGGTGGCCGACAGGGTGGTGTTCATGGACCAAGGGTGTCTGGTCGAAGACGCGCCGCCAGCGCAGTTTTTCAGTGCCCCGCGCAGCGAGCGCTGCCGCAGCTTTCTGGAGCGCATCCTGCACCACTGAGCCCAAGTCACTGAGGGCCGCGCGCTGGCGCAGCCCAAGCCTTCAGCGAGGCGCGCTGGACATGCGCTTTTCTAGTCTGCGCACGCCCCAAGTGGTTAGCAGAATCAAGAGCAGGTACTCCACCACCAGCGCGGTGTAGATCTCCAGGGGCCGGTACTCGGTGACGTTGAGTTCGTTGGCGCGCCGAGTAAGCTCCTGCAGACCAATCACCGAGACCAGCGAGCTCATTTTGAGCACGTACACAAACTGGTTGCCCAGGGCAGGCAAGATGGTGCGAATGGCCTGCGGAAAGATCACGAAGCGAAAGGCGTCGCGGCTGGACAGGCCCAGGGTCTGCGCGGCTTCACTTTGGCCCTTGGCCACGGACTGGATGCCGGCGCGAAAAATTTCGGACTCAAAAGCCGCATCAGACAACGCCAGAGAGATTACTCCAGCGGCAAAAGCGCCGAACTGCAGCCCCGTGACCATGGGCAGGCCGTAGTAGACCCACAGCAGCAGCACCAGCAGCGGAATTGAGCGGAACACCTCCACATAGGTGCGCGAGACCATGCGCAAGGCCCGGGAGTTGGACAGCGCCGACAGCGCCAGAGTCACCCCCAGTACCACTGACACCACGATGGCAGACAGCGACAGCCCGAGGGTCATCCAGATGCCAGCCAGCAAAAATTTCAGGTTGGCAGCGCCCTTGTCGGTGAAAGGACTGAGGGTGTACCAACCCCAGGTGTAGGCGGTGCCGTCGCCCGCACCGCCGCAACCTGCCAACATCCCAAGACCGGCCAGGATGAGCAAGCCCGCCGTGCACGCACGCATTTCAGCCGCGCGAAAAGGTCACTGACCCAGCCACTTTTTCTCGAGCGACTCAAAATAGCCTTCGGATTTCTTCAGAGCCACCCAGTTGTTGACAAAGATGGTCCAGGTCGGGTCGCCCTGAGGCAACGGGTAGGCAAAGGGCCGCTTGTTGCGCAGCTCTGCCTTGGAGAGGGTGGTAAGGGTGGGATGGGTTTTGACCAGGGTGGAGGCTTCCACATTGCTGGTGATGGTAGCCACAGCCCGGCCGGCCAGCACCTCTTGGTAGCCGGTAGCGGGTTTTTCAATCGATCGCACGCTGGCCTGCTGGAAGTGGGCCTTGGCCTGTTCTTCGAACACGGTACCCAAGGAGACGGCAATGTTGGTGCCGGCGCGGTTGAGGTCGGCCCAGCTGTTGAATTTGGCCGCGTCCGCCTTGCGGATGACGGGCACAGTGCCCGCTTCGGTATAGGGGTCGGAGAAGGCCACTGTTTTGGCCCGCGCCATGCTCAGTGAGGCGCCGGAAAAGATGTCATAGCGGTTGGCAGTGATGCCTGCGACCAAGGTGGCCCATTCCGCAGGCACCCACTCGATTTTTACGCCCATGTCCTTAGCTAACTGCTCCATGGCCTCAATGTCAAAGCCGCGGTAGCTGTTGGTAGCCGCGTCGCGCATGGACATGGGATTGAAGTCGCCCGTGGTGCCTACGCGCAGGCTACCTCGCTCCATAATTGTTTGCAGACGACTTTTTGCCGGTGCGCCCTGGGCAACCGCCGGGTTGTTCAGTGCAGCCAGCGCTACGATGGCAACAGTCAGAACGGCTTTGAAGAATTTCATCGAGGCACCTTTAAAAATAAAATAATTTAGCGTGCGTCCGCTTGGACTGTTAAGAGCGCACTTAACCAGAAAACAGATCGACATCAAAGCTTTTATCCTAGCCGACCGACGTACCCGCCTCATCATGGTTTTCCCTTGAGTGCAGGGGCTGCAGGCAAAGCTACATTAACACCTTTAATCAAGAGGCTGGTAGCGTTTGCCCAAGCCCTATTTTGGTTCCCTTGCGCTACAACACTTTTGAGCTTCTTCGTCAGGGCCTGCGCGGCCACAGCGGCTGGCCACGCGCCTGGCGCCTTGCCGAGCCTGCGCGCCTTTACGACGCGGTGATTGTGGGTGGCGGCGGACACGGCCTGGCCACCGCCTGGCACCTGGCGCGCGAAGAAGGCTTGAGCCGGGTGGCCGTGCTTGAGCGCGGCTGGCTCGGCGGCGGCAACACGGGCCGTAACACCACGGTGATCCGCTCAAACTACCTGCGCGAGCCGGGCATTCGCTTCCAGGACGAAAATTTGCGTCTTTGGGAAGACCTCAGTCAGCGCCTGGACTTCAACCTCATGGTCAGCGAGCGTGGGCAAATCGAGATCATTCAAACCTGGGGCAAGCTACGTGACGCGCGCCGTCGTCTGCACACCATGCGCCTGGCCGGCGCGGACTACGAGCTGCTGGACGCCGATGCAGTGCACCGCATGCTGCCGCTGCTGCGCCGCGATGCGAACCAGCGTCTGCCCGTGCTGGCCGGTGCCTGGCAGGGCCGCGCCGGCACCGTGCGCCACGACGCGGTGGCCTGGGCCTATGCACGTGCGGCCAGCGCAGCGGGCGTGGACATCATCGAAAACTGCGAGGTGACGGGTATCGATTGCCAGGGCGGCCGCGTGCAAGCCGTGCAGACCACGCGCGGGCGCATAGTCACCGGCCGGCTGGGCCTGGCCGTGGCGGGCGCGAGCAGCCGGCTGGCGGCCATGGCGGGCCTGCGCCTGCCGCTGGAGACGCTGACCCTGCAGGCCTTTGTCTCCGAGCCGCTCAAGCCCATGCTCGATGTGATCGTTTCTTGCCCGGCTTTGGGTATTTACTTCAGCCAGTCGGACAAGGGCGAGCTAGTGATAGGCGGCGGCCCGGACGCGGGCCTGTCGTGGACCCAACGCGGCCAGCACCACGTCATTGAGGACTGCGTTGCTGGCTTGCTGGAGCTGTTCCCGGCGCTCTCCCGCGTCAAGTTGCTGCGGACCTGGGGCGGGGCCATTGACTTGTCGGCCGACACCAGCCCCATACTCTCGCTCACTGAGGTGGAGGGACTGTGCGTGAGCACGGGCTGGGGCTCGGGCGGCTTCAAGTCGATTCCTGCGGGCGGGCGCAGCCTGGCGGGTCTGATGGCGCGCGGCCAGGCCGACCGCTTTTGCGCGCCGTTTTCGCTGGAGCGTTTTGTCAGCGGGCGGCTGCATTTTGAGACAGCCAGCGCGTCCAACCGCTTTTAAGGCCTCATGCTGCAGCTGCCCTGTCCTTTTTGCGGTCCCCGCAGCGAGCATGAATTCGTCTGCACTGGGGAATTCAGCGAGCGGCCCACGCAGCCCGAGGCCATGGCAGACAAGGCTTGGACTGACCACCTTTACCAACGCCGCAACCCCGACGCCCCGGTGCGCGAGCTCTGGTGGCACCAGCACGGCTGCCGCAGCTGGTTGCAGGTGCGGCGCGACCCGCACAGCCAGGCCATCCTGGAGTGCCAAGCCTTGGAGGCCGCGCAATGAGCAGCTGGCGCCTGCCCAGTGGCGGCCGCCTCATCGAGCGCAGCCAGACGCTGGACTTCGCCTTCAACGGCCGGCCCCTGCAGGGCCTGCAGGGTGACACCCTGGCCTCGGCCCTGCTGGCAAACGGCCAAATGCTGCTTTCGCGCAGCTTCAAGTACCACCGTCCGCGCGGTCTTTTAGGCGCGGGCTGGGAAGAGCCTAATGCCTTCCTGGGCCTGTCCGTGCCTCGGCAAGAACCCAATGTGCTGGCCACCACCGAGCCTTTGGTGCAAGGCCTGCACGCCCACAGCCAGCAGGGCTGGCCCAGCCTGCAATGGGATGTCATGGCCGTCGCCGACGCCTTGCACCGCTGGCTGCCTGCGGGCTTTTACTACAAAGCCTTCAAGTCACCGGCCTGGGCCTGGCCTTGGTTCGAGCGCGCGTTGCGCCATGCCGCAGGGATGGGGCAGGTGCCGCAGAACGCGCCCGCCGATGCCGGCCATGAGCGCCGCTTTGCCCATGCCGACGTGCTTGTGGTGGGCGCGGGTTTGAGCGGGCTGTGGGCCGCTTGGGCGCTGGCCGAAGCCGGCGCGCGGGTGGTGCTGGCCGATGACGCGCCGCAGCCTGGCGGGCGCTGGTTGGACCGTCCCGCCGGCCATGCCATGGATGGCTGGATCGCGCTGGCGCAGCAAGCCTTGGACGCCCACCCACTGGTCAGGCGCTGGTCCTGCACGCAGGTGGTGGCGCAGCACGACCATGGGCTCTTTGTGGCCGTGGACCGCAGCCAACCCGGGCGAGAACGCATCTGGAAACTGCGCGCTCGCCACGTCCTGCTGGCCACTGGCCAGATCGAACGGCCCCTGCTTTTTCCCGACAACGACCGCCCCGGCGTGATGCTGGCCGGCGCCGTCAGCAGCTACCTGCAGCGCTGGGGAGTGGCCCCGGGCCGGCGCATGGTGCTGGCCACCAACAACGACGCGGCTTGGACCACGGCCCTGGACGCGCACGATGCGGGCCTGCAGGTGTTGGCCGTGGCCGACCTGCGCCCCCAGGTCCACCCAGAGCTGCTTGCGCAGGCGCAGGCGCGGGGTCTTTCTGCGCACTTGGGCGCGCGGGTGGGCGGCGTGCGCGGTCGCGCTCAGTTGCGCGCCGTCTCCCTGGTGGACTCTGATGGGCGCGTCCAGTGGCACGAGGCCGACCTGTTGGCGGTCTCGGGCGGCTGGAGCAGCGCGCTGGCCTTGCATGCCCAGGCCGGCGGCGCCAACCGCTACGACGCGCAGCTCCATGGCATGGTGCCGGTTGGCGGCGGACTGGTCCGCTGCATTGGCACGGCCGCAGGTCCGCAAGATACGACCGCCTGCATGGACTCGGCCGTCCAAGGCGTGGCACAGGTGGCGCAGGCGCTGGGGCTGCGCCTGAAACCGCCGCCGCTGCCCCAGGCCCCCCCCGAGCTCGGGGGCTGCAGCGCCCTTGGCCTACACGTAGGCTGTCGCGGCAAGGTCTTTGTGGATTTGGCCAGCGACGTCACCCTGGACGACCTGGTGCTGGCCCATCGCGAGGGCTATGAGGCCACCGAGCACCTCAAGCGCTACACCGCCCTGGGCATGGGGCCGGACCAGGGGCGGACGTCTTCGGTCCACGGCGCGGTGCTGATGGCCGGGCTGCGCGGCCTGGACGCGGGCGCGCTGGGCCCCACCCGGCTGCGCCCACCCTACACCCCCGTGCCCTTTGCCGCCATCGCCGGCGCTGATCCGGGCCTGCTGATCCGCCCAATGCGCCGCACGCCGATCACGCCCTGGCACGAGCAGGCCGGTGCGGTGATGTACGAGTCCGGCCAGAACTGGCGCCGCCCCGGCTACTACCCTCGGCCTGGCGAGTCCATGGCGCAGGCCGTAGAACGCGAATGCCGGGCCTGCCGCGAGGCGGTGGGCTTGTACGATAGTTCGCCGCTTGGCAAGTTTGAAGTGACCGGCCCCGATGCGATCGCCCTGCTAGAGCAGGTCTACACCTGCCGGGTGTCCGACCTCAAGCCCGGGCGCGGGCGCTACGCCGTGATGCTGCGCGAGGATGGCCGGGTGTTCGACGACGGCACGGTGTTCCGGTTGGACGAACACCGCTGGTGGATCACTACCACCACTGGCCAGGCGCTGGCGGTACACGCCTGGCTGGAGTCGGTGCGGCAGGTGCATTTCCAGGGCCGTTTGCAGGTCTTCGTGACGCCGGTGAGCGAGCAGTGGGCGGCGCTGGTGGTGTGTGGCCCGCGCGCTCGTCAGCTGCTGGCGGCCTGCGGCTGCAGCGTGCCGCTGGAAAAAGTCGACTTTCCCTTTATGGCCTGTCGCGAAGGACAGCTGGCTGGCCAGGCGGTGCGCCTGTTTCGCGTGAGCTTTACGGGAGAGCTCAGCTTTGAGATCCACCTGCCAGCACGCCGCGCCCCTGCCTTGTGGCAGACGCTGGCGCAGGCGGGCGCTAGCCTGGGCCTGGAGGTGATGGGCTCGGAAGCCAACCACGTGCTGCGGGTGGAAAAAGGCTTTATCTCGGTGGGCCATGAAGTTGACGGCTGTGTCAACCCGCTGGACTTGGGCCTGGCCTGGGCGGTGCGCATGGACAAGGAAGACTTTATCGGCAAGCGCTCATTACAGCGCGACCTCGCGCGCCCTCAAGGCCGCGCGCAGTTGGTGGGCCTGCTGGTGGAGGCCGGCCAGCCGCCGCTGGAGGAAGGTGCGCAGATTCTGCGCGAGGGCCTGGACTTGGCTAGCGCCCGGGCCGCGCCGCTGGCCAGCGCCGGCTTTGTCACTGCCAGCGTGTGGAGCCCCAGCCTGGGGCGGGCGGTGGCGCTGGCGCTGCTGGAAGACGGACGCGAACGCCACGGCCAGAACGTGCGCGTGACGGCCGCTGCCACCAAGGGCCTGAGCCTGCGCAGCGCCACTGTTGTTGCGCCCGTGTTTGTGGATTCCGAGGGAGGGCGTATGCGTGTCTGATTCCCAGACTTTCAAGATGCTCACGGGTTGCCTGCTGAGCCTGCGCACGCGCCCCGCGCCCTGGCTGGACAGCCTGGCCGGCGGCCTGTCTCAGCTGGCGCCCTGCCGCCAGCTGCAAAACGGGCTTGCACTGTGGCTTCGCCTGGGTCCAGACGAATGGTGGTGCTGGCATGAAGATGCGGGCACCGACGCCAGCACGCTGCGGCACGCCGTCGAGGAGGCTGCCGCAGGTGCGTTCCATGCCTGCGTGGACCTGAGCGACGCACATGCCCTGTGCCTGCTGCCGGCGCCGGCCGGGCCGCTACTCTCCGCAGGCTGCGACCTGGACCTCGAGCACCTGCCCGCCGACTTTACCGGCCGCAGCCGGCTAGGCCCGTTCACCGTGGTGCTGGCCCCAGAACCGGCGCAGTCGGGCGCGGTGCGGCTGTGGGTCGAAGCCAGCCTGGACTACAGCCTGGTGCTGTGGCTTGAGCGCACAGCGGCCGTGGTGCGCGCTCCCTAACGCAGCAACAGCCGAGTTGCCTTAATCCGCGTCCTGGCCGGTGCAAAACAGCCGGTCCATGGCCTGCTGCAGAACTGCGGGGGACTGGGGAAGGACCACGTCAAAAAAAGCCGGGCTGCGCAACCAGCCGGTGACGGCCTCGATGTCTTGGGCCAGGCTGCGGTCCTGCACCAGCGCCGGGCTCAGGCTGCGCACCTGGGCATGCAGGCGCTCTAGAGTGTCGGTGCTGCGCATGGGTCGGTGCGACTCTAAGCCCTGCGCGGCGGCCAACAGCTCGATGGCCAAGATATGCGCGGTGTTCTCGGCCATGGGGCCCAGCCGGCGGGCGGCGAAGGTGGCCATGCTGACGTGGTCCTCCTGGTTGGCCGACGTGGGCAGGCTGTCCACGCTGGCGGGATGGGCCAGCGACTTATTCTCTGACGCCAGGGCGGCAGCCGTCACATGGACGATCATGAAACCCGAATTGAGGCCCGGTGCGGGCGTGAGAAAGGCCGGCAGGCCTGAGATGGCGCTGTCTACCAACATGGCCACACGCCGCTCAGAGATGGCACCTATCTCGGCAATCGCCAGCGCCATGCCGTCGGCTGCCAGGGCCACCGGTTCGGCGTGGAAGTTACCGCCTGACAGCAGCGCGTCCCCGCCCGGGCCGTGAAAGACCAGCGGGTTGTCGGTCACCGCGTTGGCTTCACGCAGCAGCACCTGCGCTGCGTGGCGCAGCTGGTCCAGGCAGGCGCCCATGACCTGCGGCTGGCAGCGCAGGCAATAGGGGTCTTGCACGCGCTCGTCATCGACGAGGTGGGAGCGCCGGATTTCGCTGCCGTCCAGCAGCGCACGGTAGGCGGCGGCGGTGTCCATCTGACCCGGCTGGCCACGCAGCGCATGGATGCGCGGGTCAAAGGGCGCGTCGCTGCCACGCGCAGCGTCCAGCGTGAGCGCTCCCACCATCACGCCCGCGCACAGCAGCTGCTCGGCGGCAAACAAGCCTTCAATGGCCAGTGCGGCAGAGGCCTGGGTGCCGTTGATCAGCGCCAAGCCCTCCTTGGCCCCCAGCGCGATTGGCTGCAGACCGCAGGCCTGCAGGGCCTGACCAGCGGGCAGGGTCTGGCCGCGCAGCCGCACCTGGCCCTCGCCGATCAGCGGCAGGCACAGGTGGGCCAAGGGTGCCAAGTCGCCGCTGGCGCCAACCGAGCCCTTGCACGGCACTACCGGCAACAGGTCGTGCGCCAGCAGGTCCAGCAGGCCGCGCACCAGGGCCGGGCTCACGCCGGAGTGGCCGCGCCCCAGGCTGGCCGCCTTAAGCAGCAGCATCAGCCGCACCACGGCGTCCGTCATGGGCTCGCCCACGCCCACGGCGTGCGAGCGCAGCAAATTGAGTTGCAGCTGGGCGTGGTCGCTGTCCGGAATGCGGGTGCTGGCCAATTTGCCAAAGCCGGTGTTCAGGCCGTAGACCACCTGGCCGCTGACCAGCACCCGGGCCACCGCATCGGCGCTGGCCCGAACCTCGGCCCAGGCCAAGGGCGACAAGTCGAGGCGCTGGGGAGCCCGGCGAATCTCGCGCAACATTTGCCAGCCCAGCCGGCCTGGTGTGATCGTATTCATGCCTTCCCCAAGGCCTGCTCGGCCGCAATGCGCTCGGCCAGGGCCCGGCGTAGGCGGGAAGCTCCGGCGTCCAGCAGCAAGCCGATGTGGGGCGTGCGCTTGTGCTTCATGCCCTGGTGTACGGCTTCCAGAATCTGGCGGTCTTCTTCGAAGGCGGCCTTGGCACCGGCGGCGATGCGCTCGGTCAGAGCCTGGTCCTGCGGGTCGGTATTGCGGTGCTGCAGCCAGAAGTACAGGGTGTTGTTGGCATCGACGGGCGTTAGGAAGTTGTAGGACACCATACGGTAAATGCGTGCATCCTCGCCCACTCCCGGCCCGCCCATGCCGGCCGGCGCGAAGGTGCTGCGGTTGATGGCGATGGACGGCAGGCGTACCTCGTAGTGCTGCAACCTGTCGGCCGGCCCCTCGAACTTGACCAGCGACGCGTAAAACGGTGGCGGCGGCTGGCCGTAGATCCAGCGGCTGCAGACTACGCCCTGCGCGTCGGCCTCAATTTGCAGCGGCGTGTCCTCGGTGCCAGAGGAGGCAAAGCTGTTGCGGTGCACCCAGGCCACGTGGGACGGGTCCAGCAGGTTGTCGACCAGCCAGAGGTAGTGGCAGCCGCAGTGCAGGCTGTCGCCGGTGGTCATGTGCCAGCCAGGGTCGTTATGGTGCTCGATCTCCAGCACCGGCGTACGCTCAGCCAATGCGGGATCGCCCATCCAGATCCAGAGTAAGCCGTAGCGGTCTTGCACCGGGTAGCTGCGGACCCGTGCCAAGGCCGGAACCTGCGCCTGCGTGGGCGCCTCGATGCATGTGCCGCCGCCGTCGAAGGTCAGGCCGTGGTAGCCGCACTCGATGGCGTCGCCTTTGATGCGACCCATGGACAGCGGCAGCTTGCGGTGCGGGCAGGCGTCTTCCAGGGCCACGGGCGAGCCGTCTTCGCGGCGGTAGAGCACTACGTTATCGTTGAGCAGGTGCACAGCCTTTGGGCTGCGCGCGACTTCGCGTGAGACGCTGGCCACATACCAGCAGTTGCGCAAAAACACATGGGGTTCGGTGAGATCAAGGATAGACATGGGGTGAAGAAAGGATTCAGGATTTAAAAAGAGGGGGACGCCCCGCGCGCTCCTGGCAGCTGCTGCTGCCAATCGGTACGCATGGGGGCAAATCTGTGGTCACTTGGGGGTCGGCTAACCTGTTGCGGCACGGTTGCGGGCCGGGCTCGGCAAACTCATAGGCGTCCAGCAGGCTGTCCACGGCTTTTTGGTCTGCTACCAGCAATGACGGGTAAAAGGTGCTCCCTTGGCTGATGATTTTGTCGCGGGCGGCTTTTTCAACTGCTACATCGCCGTCAAAGTTAAAGCTCACTTTTTCAAGCTCGATAACGGCCTCGCTGAAGCCTTTTTTTAAGTCGGCTGGCAGCGCCGCCCGCATCCCCAGCCTGAGCTTGTCTTCGGGCAGCCATTTTCCCAGGGTGCCCCGCGTGAAGGCGCCAGTACCTGGACCCAGTTCGATAACAGGTCCGCCGTTGGGCAAGATATCGCTGGTGATGCGACGTGCCAAAGCGTTGCTGGAAGGGACCACTGCACCCGTCCTCATGGGTCGCTTGAGCCAAGTCTTGAAAAAACGGTTTGATCAACGCAGAGAGGCACTACAGAATCCTTTAGCTGGCTATCGAAGGCATTATGTTGTGTACTTTTTGAAGCTGACGTCGTATTGACCACTTGACAGATTTTGACTGACTAGGGAAGAAAGCCGCAAACCCGCATGGACAACTGAAGCGCCAGCCAAAGGGCTAGTCATCGATTTCAGGTGCATCTGGTCAAACATTCTTTAGCAATAATACGTCGTTGGTTGAAGCTGAGAGGAAGCAGTTTAGGGCTGATGGCTGCGCGCAAAGTACAGCGCTGCTTGAAGCATTTGTCGCAAGTGGGGCTGCACGCGTGCTGCCACTTCGGGTAGGTAGTCAAAGGGCATCGCTTCTTGCATGTAGCTGCACTGCGTCATTTCCAGCTGAATGGCATGTACTCCTTGCGCTGGCCGGCCGTAGCTGCGAGTGATGTGGCCGCCTTTGAATCTGCCATTAAGTACTGCGCTCAACCCTGTGGCGGTTTGCCCGATGGCCAAAAGGGTCTGCGCCAGCTCAGGGTCGCAACTCTCGCCGTTGGCAGTGCCCAAATTTAAGTCAGTGAGTTTGCCTTCAAAAAACCGCGGTAGCACGGAACGGATCGAGTGCGCATCCCAAAGCACCACTCTGCCGTATGTGGCCCGCAGGCGCGTCAGCTCGGCTTGCAGCTGATGGTGGTATGGCTGCCAAATGGCCTCACGCCTTTCTGCCGTTTCGAAGTCGTCAGGAACATCACCCTTGGCGTAGATCGGCGTTTTGTCAAAGGTGTCTGTCGGGCATAAAGCGGTGGTATCCTGGCCCGGGTAAAGGTTCTGGTTGTCAGGCGGGCGGTTCAGGTCGATCACGTAACGCGAATGCGTTGCGACCAGCACCGAGGCCCCCAAATCATCGGCAAAACCATACAGCCGTTCCAGATGCCAGTCGGTGTCATGCACCTGCTGCGCCTCGGGCGTCAGCCGGGCTGCCAATGCAGGCGGCACATGCGTGCCCACATGAGGCATCGAGATCAACAGTGGTCGTGTACCCTGTCGAAAACGAAATGGAGGTACGGTGGTCTGAAAAGTCATGGTGTCTTCTTCAGTAATTGTTGACGTGCTGATACCCCGCCGCGCAGGGCACTGTCGTGCAAGTCGTGGCGCCCCGATTGAACTCTTAAGCGACCGCGCACCCACACGCGCAGCAGAGCAGATTGGCGGTGGCTGGCAAAAACATGGGCTGATAGCATGGCTTCGGGCGAGGGCAAATCGCGCACCAGTAGATGCTGGGCATCAAGTTCCATAAAGTCGGCCTGTTGACCTACGGCCATACCGGCCACTGGGCGCGCACTGGCCTGGGCACCACCGGCTACAGCTGCCAGCATCATGGCGGTGGCCACCGAAGGCTGATCGATGGAGGCAAGCACATTGCGCTGACGTGTGGCCAAGCGCTGGCTGTATTCGAGCAGCATCAGTTCTTCGGCGACGTTGACGCAAGCGTGGCTGTCCGAGCCCACCCCCCATCGTCCACCACCTTGCAACCAACTTGCAGCATCAAAAATACCATCGCCTAAATTGGCCTCGGTGCTCGGGCACAGGCCCGCCACAGCGCCCGTTCGGGCGGCGCGCATACTTTCCTCGGGCGTCATGTGGGTCGCATGCACCAGGCACCAACGCGCATCAACAGACGCGTGTTCCAGCAACCACTGCACCGGTCTTTGGCCGCTCCAGGCCAGGCAGGCATCGACCTCGGCAGTTTGTTCTGCGATATGGATGTGCACAGGTGCTGCCGTGTCCATGGCGTGCAAACCTGCTAATGCTTCGCGCAAGCTGTCTGGCGGCACGGCGCGTAAAGAATGGGGTGCCAAGCCCAAGCGCGCACCCTGAGCTTCGCACAAGGGTTTCAACTTTTGCAGCAAGGCCAGCATGTTGTCGGTCGAGCGAATGAAGCGACGCTGTCCCTCGCTCGGTGGTGTACCGCCAAAGCCACTGGTCTGGTACAGCACGGGTAACAAGGTGAGACCTATGCCTGCGCGGGCAGCCGCACGCAGTAGACACATCGACAAGGCGGCATCGTCGGCATAGGGGCGACCATCGTGGTCGTGGTGCACATAATGAAATTCACAAACGCTGGTGTAACCCGCCTCCAGCATCTCCACATACAGGCTGGTGGCGATAGCTTCAAGTTCATCGGGCGTGACGGCCGCCGCAAAGCGGTACATCAGGCTACGCCAGCTCCAAAAGCTGTCTTGCGCTGCCCCCCGGTATTCGGTCAGGCCACCAAACGCCCTCTGAAAAGCGTGCGAATGCAAGTTCGGCATGCCAGGCAATAAAGGGCCTGCGGTTTGAAGGGTGCCTGCCGGACAAGCGGCCTGGGTCTTCACGTCAGTCAACAAGCCTTGTTCGTTCCATGACAACAGCACATCACGCGCCCACCCCGTCGGTAATAAAGCGTGCGCGGCAAACAGGCTGCGCTTGTTCATGCCGCGCTCCGGTGCAAGCCCATGCCATCGACTGCCAAACGGCCCTGACGCACCACACTGCAGGCCGGGCGTTGACCCAACCAATAGGCGAGTTCAGCCACATCGCCCAAAGGCCAGAGCACAAAATTAGCGGAGCAACCAGCAGCAATTTGCCCGTGCGTTGCTTGCAAACCCAGAGCCTGCGCGGCATGTCGCGTCACACCCGCTAAGGCTTCAGGCACAGTCAAGCGGAACAAGGTGCAGGCCATGTTGAGCATCAAAAGCAAACTCAAAGCAGGCGAGGTACCTGGGTTATGGTCGGTGGAAACGGCCATGGGCACGCCCGCTGCGCGAAGGGCGGCAATGGGCGGCATGTGAGTGTCCCGCAAGGTGAAATAAGCGCCAGGTAAAAGCACTGCCACTGTGCCCGCCTTCAGCATGGCGGCGATGCCTTCTGCGCTCAGGTGTTCGATATGGTCGCACGACAGCGCACCGTAACGCGCTGCCAGCGCCGAGCCGCCCATATCAGACAACTGCTCTGCATGGAGTTTGACCGGCAAACCCAGCGGTTGCGCTGCTTGGAACACCTGTTCGGTTTGCGCCAACGTAAAGCCAATCGTTTCGCAAAACACATCCACCGCGTCTACCAAGCCCTCGGCGGCCAAGGCGGGCAGCATCTCTTCACACACCAAACGAATGTAGTCGTCGCTGCGCCCAGCGTACTCAGGGGGTAATGCGTGTGCCCCCAAAAACGTAGTGCAAACAGTGACGCCAAAAGCCTGTCCTAAACGCCGGGCCACGCGCAGTTGCTTTCGCTCGTGTTCCAAGCTCAGGCCATAACCCGATTTGATTTCGATGGCGCAAACGCCCTCGGCCAGCAAAGCTTGTAATCGTGGAACGGCCGCATCGAATAAGGCATCTTCGTTCGCCAGTCGCGTGGACTTGACGCTGGACACAATGCCGCCCCCAGCACGCGCCACCTCTTCGTAGCTCGCCCCGGCCAGGCGCATGGCAAATTCGTTGGCACGTTGGCCGCCGTACACAAGGTGCGTGTGGCAGTCGATGAGGCCTGGCGTGACCATGGCGCCTTGGCCAGCATGTTTGGGCAGTTGTCGGTAATCGTCTGGCAATTCGGCGTAAGCGCCCACCCAGGCAATGGCCCCTTGCTCGACCACAATGGCCGCATCAGACATAGCGGGAAAGCCTGCGCCCAAGGCCTCAGGAGCCAAATGCAGGTCATGCCAAATGCCATCGGCGCTGGGCCACGAATCAGGAATTAACGAAACGCTCATGGTCAAAGAAAGTGAAGTGTCAAGGCCAGCAGCGCAGCATCGCAGCTTTGCGGACGCAGTCGCCACGCCAAAGAAGCATCGGTCCACCAAAGACCTTGCTGCGACATGAGCGTCTCCTCAGCAGTGGATTGCAGCTGCCAACTTCCCTCAACAGCCATCAACAAGCCATGGGATGTGGCAGGTACATCGCAGGCACTGCGTATCACCTTGAGCGAAGCGCTGCACACTGCACGGCGAGTCATGACGTTGAAATCGTGGCAATTTCCAGCCAACAAACGAGCATGCACAGAAGACTCGCCCACAAAAGCAAAAGGGGCCAGTGGCGTATCCAAACGGTGGTCTACCTGAGCGTCCTTGCTCTGCAAATGCACGCCCCCGCCATTGAGTAATGTGATGATACGGTCAACACCAGGAAATATCGAAAACGGACCATCACTGGCGATCTGCGCAATACTCACTCGCCAGTCAAAATCGCCCATGCCTGCGCCAAGGGGTTGGCAGACGATCTCACGCGTCACGCCACCACCGTTCTTCCAAGGCATGGCGGGTAAATCATGAACATTGAATCTGTTCAGCGTCATGGGTTTAACCCGGTCACTTGCTTGGCGATTTCGGGCTTGCAGTTGCCATCTTCACTTGATCATAGGCAGCTTCAGTCCCTGCTTTTTGGCGGTGGCAACGGCCAGCTCGTACCCGGCATCGGCGTGACGCATCACACCTGAGCCGCAATCATTGACAAGCACGCGCGCCAGTCGCTCGGCAGCAGCGTCGGTGCCATCGGCCACGATGACCATGCCCGAGTGTTGCGAATAACCCATACCCACTCCGCCGCCATGATGCAGGCTAACCCAACTTGCACCCCCTGCGGTATTGAGTAAAGCGTTCAGCAGTGGCCAGTCGCTCACGGCGTCTGTTCCGTCTTTCATGGCTTCGGTCTCGCGGTTGGGGCTGGCCACCGAGCCGGTGTCCAAGTGGTCGCGACCGATCACGATCGGGGCTTTCAGCTCGCCCGTACGCACCATCTCGTTGAAGGCCAAGCCCGCCACATGCCGCTCGCCGAGACCCAACCAGCAAATGCGCGCAGGCAGGCCCTGAAAGCTGATGCGCTCCCGCGCCATGTCGAGCCAGCGGTGGGTGTGCGTGTTGTTAGGGAAAAGCTCCTTGATCTTGGCATCGGTTTTGTAGATGTCTTCAGGGTCACCCGACAAAGCCACCCAGCGAAATGGGCCCTTGCCCTCGCAGAACATGGGGCGAATATAGGCTGGCACAAAACCTGGGAAATCAAACGCGTTTTTGAGGCCATGGTCAAACGCCACCTGGCGAATATTGTTGCCGTAATCCACTGTTGGAATGCCCATAGCTTGAAAATCTAGCATGGCTTGCACCTGGGTGGCGCAGCCTTGCGACGCATCCGCCGTTAAGCGGGCATGCTGCGCAGGGTCGTGCTGAGCAGCTTTCCACTGAGACACTGTCCAGCCTGGGGGCAAATAGCCGTTGATCAAATCGTGCGCCGAGGTCTGGTCTGTCACGAGGTCAGGACGCATGCCACCTGCCTTGGCGCGCCGGACTAACTCGGGCAGTATTTCGGCGGCATTGCCGAGCAAGGCTATGGACACCGCCTCTTTAGCGGCCATGTGATGCGCCAGTATGGCCAAGGCCTCGTCGATGTCTTTGGCCTGCTTGTCCACATAGCGGGTTCGCAGACGGAAGTCGATGCTGCTTTGTTGGCATTCAATGTTCAGCGAGCAGGCACCTGCCAGCGTGGCGGCTAAAGGCTGTGCCCCGCCCATGCCACCCAGACCAGCCGTCAGAATCCAGCGGCCAGTCCAGTCGTTGTTGTAATGCTGGCGACCGGCTTCCACAAAGGTCTCGAAGGTACCTTGCACGATGCCTTGGGTGCCGATGTAAATCCACGAGCCCGCAGTCATCTGCCCGTACATGAACAGGCCCTTGCGGTCGAGTTCGTTGAAGTGCTCCCAATTGGCCCACTTGGGCACGAGGTTGGAGTTGGCAATCAGCACGCGAGGTGCGTTAGCGTGCGTCTTGAACACGCCCACTGGTTTGCCTGACTGAATGAGCAAGGTCTCGTCTTCATTCAGGTCTTTGAGCGAGGCCAAAATCTGGTCAAAGCAAGCCCAGTCGCGGGCAGCACGACCAATGCCGCCGTACACCACCAAACTTTGCGGATTCTCTGCCACTTCTGCGTCAAGGTTGTTTTGCAACATGCGGTAGGCCGCTTCTGTGACCCAATTTTTGCAAGACAAGGTGCTGCCACGTGGGGATCGAACCACACGAGTAGGGTCCATTCTGGAGTCGATGTTAAGAGTCATTTTTTAATCAGAAAAGTAGAAAAATAGCGATTTAATGCATGCCCAGGTAGGCTTCGGCGAGCTTGGGGTCGTTGCGAGCCGCTTCGGCTGTGCCTGGGTGAGAGTTCAAAACGCACAAGCGTAAAAAGTCTCCATCAGCTTAATTTTTGTAGACGCAGTAATTGCCTTGGCCAATGTAGCCAAAAGGACAAGTAGCTTTATTTTTAAGAAAAGCAGCTTTAGCGTTTTGGTTGGCCACACAGTAGTTGCCTTGACTGGCGTAGTCTCTTGGACATGCTCCGTGCTTGGGGATTGCCAACTGGGCCCCAGCTCTGGGGGCGCAAAACTTTCCCTCCGTCACGTAATCCGAAGGGCAGCTACCTTCTCTTGGGATAGGCTTCGGTTCAGGTAGCTGCGCGTGCGCGTGAACAAGAAAGCTCAGAGAAAGTGAGCCTACAAAGGCTTTTTGCATGATCGTCATAAGGCATTTGTCCTTTGATTGAACGCGACAAGTTAGCTACACAATCCGGCTAGGTGGTATTGCTCAAAAACAGTATGCAAATTTGATGTTAAGGCTGAAATGGAAAAAAGCAAACAGACGAGCAAGAATTTTGTAGGCTGTTTTTAACTGGGTTGGGAAAACACAGTCCTGTCTGCAGTTCCTGCATCACCGCTGAGCACTGTTTTTGAGTGTTGGTTGCCGCCCCAAGCGGGGTTCAGGCAAATCAGATCTTTGATATTCGATAGACCGAGGCGGGAGGCAGGTTGAACATGGCACTTCCCATGCGTTCAGCTTTCAGGCCCAGCCGGCTAAGAATCGTGGGCTCAATGGGGCATCTCGTCATATAGGTGAACTGGTACATGGCCGCGCCGTCACGCAAACTTTGCATGCAGGCACCGACCACGTTCCATTGCGCGCGCAAACCCATGGTCAGCAAGGGCAGGCCAGAAATCACGGCCTGGGCTTGCATGTTGTTCCAAGGGTCATTCCACATTCGCATCCGGGTCACATCCATTTCCAGCAGCTGTGCATTGGGGTAGCGTTGACGCAGCAACGCAGTGAAGTCTGGGCTGTTTTCCACCAGCGTGAGCATGTCCTCGGGCAGCCCTTTTGCTAGGATGCTCCGCGTGAAGGCGCCCGTACCCGGACCCAGTTCGATGACAGGTCCGCCGTTGGGCACGATATCGCTGGTGATGAGGCGTGCCAGAGCGTTACTGGAGGGGACCACTGCACCCGTCATCATGGGTCGCTTGAGCCAGGTCTTGAGGAAAACGGTTTGATCAACTGAGAAAGGCACGACAAAATCCTTTAGCTTGCTAACAAAGGCATTATGTTGTGCTCTTGTGACACTGCACCTCCTGAAAGTAGAGCGCTTCAGCTTCAGACGGCGAACCCACTATCTCTATGAGTTCAAGCGACAGCATTTGGCTGCGCTATAAAAAGTTTCTACAAGTTTGGGGGGCCATAGAGGCAAAACCGCCGTAGAGCACATTGACGCAATTTTTTAATCGCCGAGTCAATGGGCCTTGGTCAAGCGTTCGCCAACTGGTTCTTCGTGAACAAAAATGATTCTTTTGGGAGATATCGTTTGATCGTAAATCACAGGACCTTTGTATTCAAAGGTGGCCATTTCTAAAAATTCGTCTGAGGACTGCCTTTGTTCAATGTGCAGGTTTGCCAAGGTGAGTCGGTCATCGCGAATTCTTTTCTTGAGCTTTAAAAACACCGCCTTCATTTGCGGTGCATCTTCTGCGTGATGTATCCACTGCCACGCTTCTCCCGCAGGTATGCGGCGGCCTTTTCCTGACCGATTCATCAACATATACGTGATTTTCATCAATCACCCTCAATCAAGCAGCCAGGGCATTCATGAAATTAGGCAAATCAAAAACAGAGTTGGGGGCTTTTGGTGCCAACCGTATTTCGAGGGGCTTGAAGTGGATCGAGAGTCGCGGCGCAGTAGCTTTTTTCTCGATTTGGGGCGAATGTTTGGTAATGTCAGCCAGGGGGTAATTCTGCAAAAAGTGTTGCTTGATTTGACTGAACTCAAGGCATATTTGTTGACTGACTGAATGCTCCTGTGTACGAATTCCGACGCTCGGCTCTTCCTCCTCCTCAAAGCATCCGACAACATCCCACACCGAAATCTCATCAACAGACTTTTGTAAAAAGTAGCCTCCACCAGGCCCGCGGTTGGCCATGACCAGTTCATTTTTCTTGAGGTTTTTGAGCAAACTCTCAATGTAAGAAGTGGACAGCCTAAGTTGCTGCGATAGCTGCTTGGAGTTGACTGCTTCAGATGGGTGTGAGCTCGCAAGCAGCGCGATCATCTTTAAGGCCTGTACAGCACGAGCGTTTAGCATTCAAAACTCCTGTTTACTTTTCAGAAGTTGTAATTTAGCATCTTTCCAAATTTATATATACAATACATAAAAATAATGCAAATTATCTATTCAATATTTACTCAATAAAAGATTGCTTTTATGAAAAATTCAACTTCCTACCCCCATAAAATCGGCGCCGTGTCCAGTCTGAGCGGCGTACCAGCACCCACTTTGCGCATTTGGGAGTCAAGATATGACTGTTTCATCCCCCATAAAACAGAAGGCAAACATCGCCTGTACACCGACGACGATGTTTTGAAAGCGACCTTGCTGAAGCGGCTCACCGAAAATGGCCACAGCATCAGCAGTGTGGCAGCCCTCACATGCACCGCGCTCAATGACTTGCTGCAAAAGCAGCAGTCAGCCAACCA
Source organism: Polaromonas sp. (assembly GCA_044350025.1). Lineage (GTDB taxonomy): Bacteria > Pseudomonadota > Gammaproteobacteria > Burkholderiales > Burkholderiaceae_C > Polaromonas. Next base: position 31,265 of record JBILIK010000021.1, read on the forward strand.
AAGAAAACAGCTTACTGAGTACCCAGGTGGCACGGTGTCCATGGCCGTGGTGGGTCTGACACTAGCAAGCCGCATCGAGTCGAAGAAATTCACTTTAGGCTTTCAGCACCACGCCATCCAGGTTACCGACATCTACAGCACTCTCAGCCAAGCGCTGGAGAGCACCGGGCAGCACAAGCCACAAATTTTGCTAATCCAGTGCAACTCATTACACGCAGGCATTCAAGTCGATATTCATCGTTTGGCAGAGTTGCACGGCGCCATGCAGGTAATTGTGTTGTACAGCTTTGGGCAAGAGCCCATCATTGCGGCCATGAAACGCTGCGGAATGATTGTTCGCAGAGACCCCATCAGTGATGCTGACTTGGCAGACTTGGTTAACTCAGTTCTCCTGATTGATCCCGCACAAAGTGCAGCGGGATTAAATCCTGGAACATTGATACCGCAACGCAAATTTAACGACCTGACCCTTATGCGCGTGTCTGGCATTTCCACCAATGTGCTGTGTGAATGCCCCCGACATGTCGCTGAAATCATCGCCCAATTGGCCAACTTCGAACAATACAGCCATGATTGCTTGAATAAATCCAGTGAAGATGCACACATACACGCTTACCTGAGCTCTGTATCTGGCTCTGCCCGCGCATTGTTTGAATCCGCTTTAGAGATGGTAGCCCAGCATGAAGGAATTGATTTGGCGAGCCTTTCCAAATGATGTATCTCAAAACAGAGGCTGCATCAAATTTATTGACTGCTATTCCGCCACACCTCAATGAGCCGTAGTTCATCACGTAGAGGGGCTGCTCATATGGCTATAAAGGGTAAATTCAGAGAGAGTCTAAGGTGCCATTTTTTGACCAACAGCTCTACAAAATGACAGTTCAAAAAACTGTTGATTTTTTCTGGACTGCAACTGCCCAATTACCTCTGAGTGCAAAATAAAGTCCGCCAACCCAGAGAGATAAATGTAGATAGTCGTTCAAAATAAATTGAATCAAGCTTTCGGGCTTGATGACGACCCAGATGACGCCTGTAACAACACAGCACATTGTTATCCCACTAAATCTAGTGACCAAGTCGCCCAACTCCGCGATGAGAGGAATCTCTCTGATACGGGGCAAAGTTGGCAAAGCCCCGGCTAGAAGTCCAATGCCAGCGGCAACCTCACCGTAGCAAACGAACCACCACACCAAAAAAGGGATGCCAAAAGCAGCTCCTGCACCAGCATCTACAGGAAACTTGCTCAATCCCTGTTGAATGAAAACTATGGCCAGAGGAATTCGAAGCAATATGTGACTCATGCTGAAATCCGGTAAGGATGCCCAATAGTTCTTAATTTTCAAAAATAACATTTATCACTCCTTGTAAAAAATTCAGCTAACTTAAACCCCTGAAGAAACTGACTTTGTTCGTGGTTTGTATTTGCGGCAACTTCTTTATGTTTTGGCGCGCCGTCACCGAACCAGGGGCCTTACCGTAGTGAAGCCTCCGTCCACCGCTATGACCTGGCCGGTCAGGCGGGCGGCGCCTTCGCCCAGTAAAAATGCCATGACATCAGCTACTTGTTCAGCCGACTGAATGCCCCCCAAGGGGTACTGGCGTGCGGCGCCCTCGCGCATAGCCGTCATCTTGAGCATATTTGCCGTCATGGGTGTCTCGGTCAGGCCTGGTGCAACTGCGTTGATGCGCACTCCTTGTGCGGCATAGGTAGCTGCTGCGCTGCGCACCAGGGCCTCAACACCACCTTTTGCGGCCGCAATAGCTTCGTGGTTTGCCACACCGATGCGTGCCACTACCGAGCTGGCCATCACGGCGGCGCCGGGGCTGCCTTGAAGCGCTGCCACCCAAGCCTGAAGCATGAAAACCGCGCTGTCCAGGTTGACGCGCATCACCTCTCGGTAGGCTTGCGCACTGGTGCGATGCAGAGGTGCAATCAAAGTGCTGCCCACGCAATGCGCCAGCAGTGAGGGCGCCGCCCCCAGTGACTCCTGGCATGCGGCCACAGCCTGTGCTGCGCCTTCGGGCGTGGTGGTGTCGGCAGTGATACGCAAGGCCGCATTGACATCGGCCAAACGGTCTGCGTCTCGTCCGACGACGGCAACCCGAAGGCCCTGACTGTGAAGTTGATGGGCAAGGGCCCTGCCAATGCCGCCGCTGGCGCCGGTGATCAGAACAATAGATTGCATGTAATAAGTTTTGAAGCTGGGGTGAATAAATAAGCAGTTGCGAAAGGATCAGTCCCAGCGCGCGGCCCAGCGCTGAAGCATCGGCCGCCACCTTAGAAACAGCCGATACATCCGCTCCATCAACCAGCCAGCTCCCGGCAGGCGTCCGGCCAAGGCCAGCCAGCGCCAGCCGGGCAGGGCGGCCCACAAGGCCAAAAATGCCTGTGCGCCGCTGAGCAGTTGGCCATCGCGGCCTAGTACATGAAACCGCGCCAGTAACTGTTCGCGCGTAGTACCTGCTGGCAGCGGCACTGCTGCGTTGCTAACGTCGGTAAAGCGCACCGGTGAGTCGGCTTGCAGCGGTTGAAGGTCACGGTAGACGGCAATTTCTCGCCGGCACAGCGGGCAGGCGCCGTCATAGAGCACGGTCAGCGCTGCACCGCAATGGCTTGTGTCGGCCTGGTTCGTGTCGTTCATATTTCGTTCCAAGTAGGCTTACCAAGCAGGGACATTTCGGGCGGCTAGCAAGTCAGACGCTGACGCAAAGCCGCGTGAGGCCCGTGTCCACCACTGCATAAAGGAGTCGCAGCGCTTAACCAAGGGCGGGAAGAGCTCGGGTGCCGCCTCACAAGCCGCCAAGCGAGCCAGCCATGGTGCAAGGTGCGGCTCTGCCACGCTGCGCACTTGGAGTGCGCCTTGAAGTGCTGCAGCCATGGCGTGCACATCACCTTGCCACTTTAGTGAGCTGAGTTCGGCCATTCGGCTTGCAACAAAGCGCCAGCGCTGCTCGCTCCAAGGCCAAGCGCTATGGAAATCTGTGAGAAAAATGCCTATCACCACCGTGTTCGCAGGCAGCCGTGAGGGCAACTCGCCCAGGTTCCAGGGATGTACCAGCCACACCTCGCGGCCTTCCACAGCAGCCGCATCAGGCTTGGTCCAGCCCAGCCCGTGCGGCAGCTCTGAAAGCAAAGGCGGCTCAATCAAAGCATGGTCGGTGGGGAGTGTGTCCTTCTCGGTACGGGCGCGGCGCATGGGTTCGCGGGCGAGGCAGTCCAAGGCTTCATAAGTCTGGTCGATCACACTGCCTGGGCTGTGCCAGGGGGCAGGCGCGTAGCGGACGACGTTGTCTGCATTGAAAAGATAAGGCTTGCTGCTGCCGGTGCCAGCTACCCATTGCCAACTGAGGTGGTTGCTGGCGAGATCACCGTCGAGCAGGTGACCGTACAGCCAGTCTGCTGCAACCCGCCAGTGCACCTTACGAATATGCACGATGTAGCTGGCCAGCCACATACGGGCATGGTTGTGCAAATAGCCTGTGGCGTACAAGGTGCGCACCGCCATATCGATAACAGGCACACCTGTAGCGGCTTGTCGAATATCGGCAGGCAGTAGCGCTGAGTAGCTTGTTTCCGGCAGCAGGCCCTCGCGCAGGGATCTAAAAATCTCTTCCCCCCGGAAAGCCCAGACATGGCGAAAGTATTCTCGCCAACCCAGCTCGAAAACGAACTTGTGTTGAGCATCTAGCTTGTATTTGTCGGCCACACCAGCCAATACCTCGGGCAAGCTGAGAAAACCGTGGGTGATGTAAGGCGACAGGCCAGTGACTGCGCCGTCAATAGCGTTACGGCTGCGCGCGTAGTCGCCGGGGCGTACGGCACTGACGCGTTCTAAAGCAGCTTGGCGAGTGGCCGGGAAACTATCTGTTCGCATCAATCGGTCTCAATGTCCAACATGCGTTTGGAATTAAATGTGGCGAATTAAGGCCACTGCAGCGCGGGAACCTGAGCCCACCATGGCGCACCAAACCCGCAGAACCATAATCGGTCGATCAGAGCCTCGAGCGGCTGCAGCCTCATCCCGGTGCGCCACTTCGTCGGCCTGACAATCGAGCAGGGTTTCCCGTAGCGCGATGAGATTCGGCTGCGAGGCTAGCGCGCGCACCTGCTCACCGTAATGGTGGTCGACAAAGGTTTCGACTGCCTCGATAGTTGCATAGACCGCCCCGGGGCCGAACAACGCAGGCAGGGCGCCGGTGAGAAACCCGGCAAGGCGCCACACTGGCAGTAGGCGGCTGTAGTGCGCTTTGGGTAACCAGGCCTCAATGAGACGCAGGTGCTTTTGTTCTGTGTTCAGGTGGTGCAGAGCAAAAGCTTGAAGCGCCGGGTCACGCGCAAATCGCAACACCCCCTGGTAAATGCAGACTGCGCCTAGCTCGCCAGCGTGGTCAGTCCGCAGATCAGCCAACACCCAGTCAGGAAGCAGGTCTCCTGGACTGAGCAGAGCGCCACCATGTGTTGGGCTCTGCGCTCGGCCAGCACCAGTTATGAGCAGGGTGGCCGAGTCAGCCACCATCAGCCTTTTTTGGCGTAGGCGCTGCACCAGCCTTTGCCGGCGACTTGCTTGCCGGCAAACAAGGGGCAACCACCCCAGGCATCGCTGACTTTGCCTTGGTACAAAGCGCAGTTGTTGCAAAGCTGACCGGCAGCGTACTTGGGGTATTTTTTGGTGTCGGTCTTGGTGGCATCGGCCACATAGCCCAAGGCCACCGATTGCGGGGCTTTTTCGTCTGCTTTGGCTTGAGCGTTTGCGGATGTGGCCAAAAGCGAGCCGCTAGCGGCCAGCGTCATGAAGAATGTGCGTCGATTGTTTTTCATGGGAACTCCTGTTTAGAACAAGCCAAGCGGATTTGAAAGTGGCGCCAAGGGCTTGCTTTCTTGGTGCTTTTTGACATTAACAAGTGCGGCCTCATCGAAACGAAGTCCTTTTCAAGACCAAAGAAACGTCAAAGCTGATACTTAAAAGCGACTGAATCAGAGTTATGAGTCGAATTCAAGATTTGATATTAGCTTAAAAATGCAAATTACTAACTCAAACTTTGAAAATTAAGGTCATAATCCGACTCATATTTAACTCAAGCATTGATCAATGACTTTCAACAAGCTTGCATCTCAAGCGCTTGCACCGCAGACCAAGCAAGCGCAGCCGACCTTTCGCAGTGGCGCAGTAGCCCGCATGGCGGGCATGCCCGTAGCGACTTTGCGCATTTGGGAGCAGCGCTACCAGGCGGTGCGTCCTACCACTGCCGCCTCTGGGCACCGGCTGTACTTGGCTGCAGATGTTGAGCGCGTTACTTTGCTTAGGCGTCTCACAGAGCAAGGACATGCAATCGGCTTGCTGGCGGCGCTGGACACAGATCAAATGCGTGAAATGGTGCCGTTACCTGCAGATGCCAGACCGCCCAACCGGGCTCAAGCACCGCAGCAAGTAGCGTTGAACGCTGTGGTGGTGGGTCAGGGTTTGGCGCGTCGTTTGCAGCGCTTGATTACTCGCCAACCTTGGGAGCCGGCGCTTAAGACGGTGGCTGTCTTTGACAACTTAACTGAAGCAATGCAAGCCGCTGAAATTTCAACCAAACCCGCTGTCGATCTGCTGCTTTGGCAATCCGCAAGTTTGCAGCCTGGCGCACGGCAGGAACTGCGCGCTGCCCAAGACGCTTGGCATGCAAACCGAGCGGCCGTGGTTTATCGCTATTCCAGTGCCGCTGGCCGTACGGAGCTCGCTGCCGCTGGCGTCGCCTTGTTGCACGAGCCCGCAGACGACGATTCATTGGGCCAGTGGCTGGCGAATTTGCAACGCGCCGAGGCATCTCTGACCAAGGCCGCAACAGCCTTCGAATTGGCACACCTTGGTGCAACGGAAATTAGAGGCCAAACCATACAAGCCCCCCGGTTTAACGATGCAGCCTTGACAGAATTTGCGGGGCTTTCCTCCTCAATAGCGTGTGAGTGTCCCAGTCATCTGGCCCAGTTGCTTCTACAAATTTCTAACTTTGAAACTTACAGCGGCGACTGTGCCAACAGGAGCGAGGCCGACGCGCAATTGCACGCTTACTTGCAGTGGGTTGCTGGTACCGCTCGAATGCTGTTTGAAACAGCGCTTGAGCACGTGGCCGTTGCCGAAGGCCTGCCGCTGACTCCGGCCGTTACGGCCTCTTCACTTTAAGGTGCACCTTATGACCCACTCTTTAGCAGTCCTGACCACTGCCCTCCTGTTTGGCGGGATGACGCTGTATTCCTTCGGGTTTGCCGCTTTTTTATTCAAGGCAATGGCAGCGCCTGCAGCCGGCGCTACGCTGAGGTTGGCGTTTCCTTGGTTCTACTTGTTTGTGGTGGCTACGGCAGCTGTTGCTGCCCTGCTGTGGTGGTCGCATGACACCGCCGCTTGCGCCGTGATGGCGGCTGTTGCTGTGTCCACCATTCCCGTGCGGCAGTTGCTGATGCCGGCTATCAACAGAGCCACTGATTCTGGTGATCGTTTGCGTTTCAAATGGCTGCACGGTGCGTCGGTGCTGGTGACGCTCAGCCATATTGTGGCTACTGGCTGGCTGTTGGTACGCCTTGTTTGAAAGTATGAAATGGCATCATCCCGTGCCGTAGTCTGGTTCAAGCGTGACTTGCGCACGCACGACCACGCCCCTTTGGTGGCTGCCTTGGCGCATGCCGATGCCTTTGGGCTTTACGTGGTGGAGCCTGAGTTTTTAAAAAGTCCAGAGTGCGACAGCCAGCATGTCGACTTTGCCTTGAGTTGCCTGGCCGAACTGCGTGCCGAGCTGGCAGCCCGCGGCTTGCCATTGATGGTGCGCGTCGGCTCGGTGGTTTCTGTTTTGTCTCAACTCCATCAGGATGAGCAAGTAACGCACTTACTCAGTCATGAGGAAACCGGCACTGGTTGGTCCTATGTGCGCGATCAGCAGTTGGCGGCTTGGTGTCAACAGAATCAGGTTCATTGGCAGGAATGGCCCCAAAACGGAGTCATTCGAGGCTTAGGCACACGCTCAGGTTGGGCCGCTCGATGGCAGTCGCGAATGGATGCGCCCTTGCAGCATCTGCCTGCGGCACGCTTTTCGTCGTCGACCTCGCTGGATCAGCCTGAGCTTCCGACCCTCAGTTTCCTGGGGCTTTCGCCGAGCGCTAAGACGCGTGTGAAAGCCGGCGAGCGCGCGGCGAATCAGACGCTCGATAGTTTCCTTCGCCAACGGGCGATGGGCTACCGTAAGGCTATCTCCAGCCCACTGAGCGCGCAGGACTCATGCAGTCGTCTGAGCGCGCACTTGGCCTTTGGTACCTTGTCAATGCGAACCGTGCACCAGGCGACTGAAGCCGCAAGGAGGAACGCACCCGATCGGGCAATGGCCTACGCGCTGACCGGATTTGCGGGACGCTTACGCTGGCACTGCCATTTCATGCAAAAGCTCGAAAGTGAACCGGCCATAGAGTTCCATAATTTCGCACGTACCTACGACGGTTTGCGTGAGGGCGAGTTCAATGAAGAGTACTTTGAGGCTTGGCGTCTGGGCATGACCGGCTACCCGATGGTGGACGCTTGCATGCGCTCTTTGGTGGCAACCGGTTGGCTTAATTTTAGAATGCGCGCCATGCTGGTGAGCTTTGCCAGTTACCACCTGTGGCTGCATTGGCGCCAAACGGGCCTGTTCCTGGCGCGTCAATTTCTAGATTTCGAGCCAGGGATTCACTGGAGCCAGATGCAGATGCAAAGCGGCACAACGGGTATCAACACGCTTCGAATTTACTCCCCCATCAAGCAAGCCAGAGATCAGGACCCGCAGGGAATTTTCATACGTCAGTGGGTGCCCGAGTTGGATCGCGTGCCACTGCCGTACTTGGCGGAGCCCTGGAAAATGGATATCAGCGTGCAGCGAATGGCGGGGTGCCTGATCGGACAGGATTATCCGGCGCCGATAGTGGACGACAAGACCGCGGTGCAAGCCGCCAAGCTCCGTATGTATGGACTGCGGGCACAGGATGATTCCCGCGCAGAGGCGCGCGCCGTACTGCAGCGGCACGGCTCCCGTAAAAGCGGCTTACCGCCCAGCGGGCAGGCTCGCACTACCACGCGCAAAAGATATCAAGCAGCAGCGTCAGCAACCGAGTTGTCCGTGCAGGGAAATCTATTTTCTTGACTAAATCAGATTCTCAAAAACATAAAATTTAGATGCTTTGATCCAAAGTTCCGCCACAGGCAAGCCAATAAAAAAACTCATCGCGCTTGCTATTTTTTGTTCAGCCACGTCAGTCACCTACCAGCTCAAGATAGGCATCTTCCAAGGTCACCGGATGAACACTCACTGCGCTGACCTGTGTACCGTCTAGCGCGTCCACTATTTCACGCAAGCTCACAGCACGGGGAAGCAAAAGCCTGATCTGGTCGGCATGTTGACGAAACTGCCAACCCAGATCCAGTGCCCGTTGAATAACGGCCTCTTTGTCCTCTGACTGCACCTTGGCCACCGCTTGGCCGGGTATGCGGGCTAACAACTCAGGCACGCTGCCCTCGGCAAGGACTTTGCCGCTGCGCATCAGCGCGACCCGGCTGCACAGGCGCTCTGCCTCGGCCAGGTGGTGGCTGGTTAACAAGATGGTGGTGCCGCTGTCCCGCAAACCTTCGATGAGACGCCAAAGATCCATGCGCGCCACTACGTCCACGGCAGCGGTGGGCTCGTCCAGCACCAGCAACTTGGGCCGGTGTACCAAAGACACTGCCAGGTGCAGCCGTTGCTGCCAACCCCCTGAGAGTTGACCCACTGGGGTATTGGCAAATTTCTCCAGTTCAAAAATTTCCATCAACTCTGCAACCCGATTTTGACGGTCCTGGTCCGACAGGCCATACAAGCGGGCAAAAAAGTGCAGGTTCTCGGCAGGCAGCAAATCGGGGTAAAGGGCTGCGTCCTGGGAGCACAGGCCTACAAGTCCGCGTGCGCGGTAACTGAGCTCGCTCAACGGTTTACCCATCAGTAGCACCTCTCCTGCATCCAAGGACAGTAGCTTGCAAACGATCTTGAGTACCGTCGATTTACCGCACCCATTGGTGCCCAACAGACCCACAATTTCTCCTTGCTCCACCCGAAGGCTGAAGCCGTCCAGGACATGGTGGCTACCAAACCACTTGTGAATATCTTGGATTTCTAAGACTGCTGTCATTGGGGTTTGTTCCCGTCAAGCAGATGCCGATAAGACTGGATGCCTAGTGCCAGCGACAGGCCGCAAAAAGCCACCAGAAAAGCCAGCTCGAACCGGAGTTCATGCAAACCCATGCCGTAAGCGGCCACGCCTTTGAAGGCCTGATTCATGTGCAGCATAGGGTTGATTTGGGCCAAGGTTTGCATGCCTTGGGGCATGATTTCAAGCGGAAAAAAAGTGCCGCCCAACACCAACAAGGGCACACCGATGGCCGATAGGGCGACCACCACCTCTTCACTGCGCCGCGCAAACCGTGCGCCCAGAAAAAATCCCATGCCCACGTAGGAAAACACGGTGAGCAGCAAAATGACGCCGCCCAAAAAAATGCTGCCACGGTATTGGGCGCCAATGAGCAGCGCGATGCTGTAGAGCATGACCACTTGCATCACGGCCAACAACAACTGTGCAATGACAACACCTAAAAAGTAGGCTGCGGGGTGCAGCGGTGTGGTGAGCAGACGGGGCAGGGTGCCTCTTTCGCGTTCGGCCGTAATCACCGCGACGGTGCCCCCCAGGCAGCTGAAAAAAAGTGCGGCACCAACCAAAATGCCGGCTGCGGCTGCATCCAGTCCGGCGCGCATGCTGGCGTTGTGCGCATAGACCAAGCCGAACAACAGCATCATGGCCGATGGAAATACGGCCCAAAAAATCAGCCCGCGTTTCTGGCGCCATTGCTCAAGCAAGAGCCTTTGCGCCACCGCACGTGTTTGCAACAAGAAAAGCTGGCTGCTCTGCATCACGTGGACCGCTGAAAGCTGGCCGCATCCGGAAGCACGGTCTCCAAAGCTTTTGCAGACATCAGCACGCCGGGTATGCCAGCGCCTGGGTGGGTGCTGGCACCCACCATGAACAGGTTTTGAATGTCTTCGCTGAGGTTATGTGGCCGGAACCAGGCGCTTTGCAACAAAATCGGCTCCAGCCCAAAGGCAGCGCCTTGGTACGACAGCAGGTTGTCGTGAAAGTCTTGCGGTGTCGTCATCAAGGACACCGTCAGATGCTCGCTTAAATTGGGCAGCACAGTCTCTTCCAGCGCCTTGGCAATGGCGGCGCGGTACGGCTCCGCATGGGCCGCCCAGTCAGTACCGCTTTGCAGGTTGGGTACCGGTGCTAAAACATAAAACGTGTCACAACCCGGTGGCGCCATGGCCGGGTCGGTGGCCGTCGGGCGATGCAAGTAAAGACTGAAATCCTCAGCAAGATGGTGGTTTTTAAATATGTCGGTCAACAGCTCTTCATAGCGCGGGCCCAGCAGCATCATGTGATGCGGCACGTCGTCAAAACGTTTGTTGGTGCCAAAGTACCAAACAAACAGGCTCATGGAATACTTACCCTTCTCGACCTTGGCGTTGGTCCACACCATTCGGTGTTTGGGGTCGATCAGGTTTTTGTAGGTCCAAGCCGTGTCGGCGTTGCAAACAACGATATCGGCCTGGATTGTCTCGCCGCTGGCCAGCGTGACGCCAGTAGCGCGCCCTTGGTTGACATCAATGCGGCTAACTTCAGCGCCCGTGCGCAGACTACCGCCCATGTCTTCTATCAAATCCACCAGTCCGTTGACCAAAGCCCCAGTACCGCCCATGGCCCAGTGCACACCAAAGCGTCTCTCAAGCGCATTGATGAGGGAGAACACGCAGGTCACAGAAAAGGGATTACCGCCAATCAACAGCGCCTGCAAGCTCAAGGCTTGGCGCAATTTGGGGTGTTTGATGTGTGTGGCGACCATCGCGTGCAGGCTTCGCCAGCCTTTCATGCGCACCATAGAAGGCAAAGCCTGAAACAGATCGCCCATGTGGACAAATGGTTTGCAGCCTAAATCCTCAAACCCCAACTCATAGCAAAGGTCTGCTTCAGCCATGAAAGCGGTGTATCCGGGCAAGGCAGTGGGATCTATGCGCAGCACTTCATCGCGCATACGCCCGGGGTCTGCGCTGTAATCAAAGTGATCACCATCGTCGAACCGGATCCGGTAAAAAGGATCGAGCAAGCGAAGCTCTATGTCGTCAGCTAATTTTCGCCCAGCTAATTTCCAGAGATCCTCCAGTAAAAATGGCACGGTGATGATCGTCGGGCCAGCGTCAAAGGTGTAACCGTCGACGCGAATCACGCGGGCCCTGCCGCCTGGCTCATTTAATTTCTCAAGCACTTGTACACGCCAGCCTTTGGCGCACATGCGAACCGCTGCTGCCAGCCCCCCAAAACCGCTGCCAATCACCAACGCTAAAGGCGCTTCGGGATTTTTCGTTCGAATTTTCTGCTCAGTTACGCTGACGTTCATCGTGTTCAACCTGTTGTCTTTGAGATTTCGTTTTATTTTCTGGCCTTGAAGGCCCGTCATAGAAAGACCGTTCAGTCTGCATGGAGACTAATTAGTAACTCACAATAGGATGCCACATTTTTGGCGCTTCAGGTAATCCTGATTTGTAAGGACCTTTACATGAAAAAGACATTGATCGCTGCAGTTTTAGCCCTTGGTGCAGCATTTAGCGTACAAGCCAAAGATATCGTTGAGACGGCCGTAGCTGCCGGCAATTTCAAAACCCTGGCAACGGCACTCACCGCTGCTGGCTTGGTTGATACCCTCAAAGGTAAAGGACCATTCACGGTTTTTGCACCTACAGACGCCGCTTTTGCAAAGATTCCTAAAGCCGACTTGGATGCCTTGCTCAAAGACAAGGCCAAGCTCACAGCCGTGCTCACCTACCACGTGGTCGCCGGCAAAGTGATGGCGGCTGACGTTAAAGCCGGTAAAGTTAAAACCGTGCAAGGCTCTGAACTCACCGTCTCCACCACTGGCGGCGTCATGGTCGACAAAGCAAAAGTCACCACCACCGACATCGTGGCCAACAACGGCGTCATCCATGTCATTGACAGCGTGATCATGCCCAAGTAATTGGACCGACAATGCGTTTGCTGTTTTGTTTTTTGGGGGGCTTGATGGCCATGAATGCTGCTTTAGCCATCGAGGAGCCTAAATACAAAGTTCTGAATCAGGACGCCGGGTTTGAATTGCGCCAGTACGCTCCGCTCATCGTTGCAGAAACTTGGGTGGATGGCGATATGGATGCCGCATCAAACAAGGGTTTCCGGGTCATTGCGGACTATATATTTGGCAACAACAAAGCCCCCCAGAGCACGCAAAGCAGCAAGATCGCAATGACAGCCCCTGTGACTCTGGCGCCTGATGCTCAGCCTCTCAAGCTGGACATGACGGCGCCAGTCTCTCTACAACCTGCCGTTGAGGCTTCAACTTGGGTCCAGACCCAACGCTGGCGCGTGCAGTTTGTGATGCCTGACAAGTACACATTGGAATCCCTGCCAATTCCGAACAACGGCGCAGTAAAACTGCGCGAGGTGCCCGCTAAAACCGTGGCTGTTGCGAAGTATTCAGGGCTCAACACAGACAGCCGCATTCGAAAAGAAACCCAGGCACTGACCGACTGGGTGCAAGCACGCAAGCTGGTGCCTTCCGGCCCCCCGCTACTGGCGCGCTACGACCCACCTTGGGTCTTGCCCATGTTGAGACGCAATGAGATCCAGCTTGAAATCAAAGAGTGAGCCTGTGTAGGCTTGACGATTTAGAAGTTACAGCAAAAAATCAACACTGTCCGTCTTCAAATGGTTTGAGAAATGACGTCCTCATTTACCGATTCAATACAAGCCCTAGATCAACAACTCATTCAATTGGTGTATC
>JBILIK010000100.1:0-3345 GCA_044350025.1 Polaromonas sp.
GCGTGGACCCGGGCCAGACCGTGGAGCACATCGAGCGCATCACGCAACTGATTCTTGATATTTGCGGCACGCCGGCCACCCAATGCGGCCCCATTGACGACATCCAGGTCAGCCTGCCGCCGGTCGTGCCCGTCACGCTGCGCGTGGCACGCGCTGTCAAGGTGATCGGCATGCCGCTGTCGCAGGCTCAATGCGCTGACGCGCTCAAGCGCCTGGGCTTGCCCGTGACCGAAGGCCCCGGCACGCTGACCGTGTTGCCACCCAGCTACCGCTTTGACTTGCAGATCGAAGAAGACCTGATTGAAGAGGTTGTACGTATGGTGGGCTATGAGCAGTTACCCGCCACGCCGCCATTGGCGCCTATTTCTGCGCGCATCCGCCCTGAAGCCGAACGCAGCCCTTTTGCCGTGCGTCGTGCCCTGGCCGCGCTGGGTTACCAGGAAACCATCAACTTCAGCTTTGTGGAAGAGCGCTGGGAGCACGAGCTCGCTGGCAACCCCAACCCGATCAAGCTGCTCAACCCCATCGCCAGCCAGATGAGCGTGATGCGCTCATCGCTGCTTGGATCTTTGGTACAAGTGCTCAAGTTCAACCTGGACCGCAAGGCCAGCCGCGTGCGGGTGTTTGAACTCGGCCGCGTGTTTTTGCGCAGCGCCGAGACGCAAAGCACCGACACCACGGTGGCCGGCTTTGACCAACCCATGCGCGTGGCCGGTCTGGCCTATGGCGCGCTGGACAGCCTGAGCTGGTCCCGCACAGACCGCAATGTTGATTTCTTTGACATCAAGGGTGACGTGCAGATGCTTCTGGCACCGCTGCATGCTGTGTTCGAGCCGGCCACCCATCCGTCCATGCACCCGGGTCGCTGCGCCAGTGTCAGCGTGCAGGGTCAGGTGATCGGCTTTGTGGGCGAGTTGCATCCAAAGTGGCGCCAGGGCTACGAGCTGGCGCAAGCGCCCATCCTGTTTGAACTGGAGCTCGATGCCGTGTTGCAGCGCCGCGTGCCGCAGTTCGCCAGCGTGAGCAAGCACCAGCCGGTCGAGCGTGATCTGGCGGTCATCGTCAGCGAGAGCGTCACGCATGCAGCCCTGATGTCGGCCGTCGACAGCGCCGGTATCAAAGAGCTCTTGCGCTCAGCTACGCTCTTTGATGTGTACCGGCCACAGCAGGCCGGCGCCAGCATGCAACTGGGCGAGAAAAGTCTGGCCGTGCGTTTAGTGCTCAGCAGTGACGAAGCTACACTGACCGAGGAGCAAATTGAGGCAGCGGTCAAGGCTGTCGTGGCGCGTTTGCAAATTGAACTAGGCGCCCGTTTGCGCGCCTGAACCCGATCTGTTTGAATCAAGCTGTTCTCAACGGCAAAGGAGTGGTGATGGAATTTACCGTTGAAAGCATGGAAACACCGGCGCTGACCAAGGCCAACCTGGCTGAGTTGCTGTTTGAACACATTGGTTTGAATAAGCGCGAGTCCAAAGACATGGTTGACGCCTTTTTTGTACTGATTTCCGACTGTCTCGTGGACGGCAATGACGTGAAGATCTCCGGTTTTGGTAATTTCCAGATCCGTACCAAGGCGCCGCGACCCGGCCGCAACCCCCGCACTGGTGAATCTGTTCCGATCGAGGCTAGAAGGGTGGTCACCTTCCATGCCAGCCACAAACTCAAAGAGCAAATTCAGGGCGACCAGGCCAAGGCCTAAGAACTTTGCCGACGAAGGCAAGCAGAATTTTCGAAAAAATACCTTCCAATGGTTTGCAGTTGGACAGGTCTTAGAGTAAATTCGTAGCTTCCCTCAACAGCGCATTGATTTCCTTGGAGAAAGCTCTTCCTTCGATTCCTGCCAAACGCTATTTCACCATCGGTGAAGTCGGTGATTTGTGTGGTGTAAAACCTCATGTGCTCCGTTATTGGGAGCAAGAGTTTACTCAGTTACGCCCCATGAAACGGCGCGGGAATCGCCGCTACTACCAGCACCATGAGGTGCTGATGATCCGCCGCATCCGAGACCTTCTCTATGACCAAGGCTTCACCATCAGCGGTGCGCGCAACAAGTTGCAGGAGATCGTACAGACCGAGCGCGACAAGCGTCGCAATGGGGAAGTCATGTTTGAAGGCGTGGAGTCTCTCGATGACCTGGATGCTGAGCTTGATGAGCAGCTAGCGGATGCTGACTTGGAAGATCCAGATACAGATCTTTTATCCCAGATTTTGCCCGTCAGCATGACCCGCCAGCGTCTTGAACTTGTTCGTCGAGAGCTCACTGAAATCCGCGACTTGCTAGCTGCCTGATACCTGTTTGGTGATGTGAGGCGCGTTATAATTCATGTCTTCGGTGTGTGGCGCAGCCTGGTAGCGCACTTGCATGGGGTGCAAGGGGTCGAAGGTTCGAATCCTTTCACACCGACCATATGAAGTAAAGACTTAAAGTCGCAAGGCTTTAGGTCTTTTTTTTGGATTTTTAGATTGAAGCCCCAAAGCCAGCCGGCTGGCTTTGACAAATCCTGGGCGGAGATTTAGCGTTGGTGCTCGGCAGACACCGGGCGGGTCTCGCCGGTGGCTGTCAGGGTTCTGGTGGCTTGCAGCGAGGCATAAGTCCAGAAAATCTTCATCGGCTCGGTCTCCGACAGATTGCGAAAACGGTGCGACACGTTGGGCGGAATCCAGGTGGTGTCCTGCGGGTTCAGCGCAATCGCTTCCTGGCCCTCCATGTCCATCATGGCGTGTCCTTCTAAGAGCATCACGCTTTCTTCACAGTTGTGGCTGTGAAAGGGGATGGCGACACCTGGCGCAAATTCGGTGATGCCATTGATAAAACCCGTAGCACCGAGGGATGGCGAGACCAGCGGGGTGGTGCGGGCACCGCCGCCACGGTCGTAGCTTTTGAGTTCAGTCGGGCGTAAAACGGTGGGGCGTGGGGTCGATGGTGTGCTCATGGTTTTTTTCAGTTTTCAGGATCCCATTATCATTTTTAATTTTAAAAAGCAGATTCATCAGTGTCCAATGCTTAATTGGTCGCGTGGCATATCATTTCGCTATTGACAGCCCTGTGACACCGTGGAAAGAAGTCCGTGAATCTGAGAGCCCTGCGTTATTTTGTTGCGATTGCCGATGCGGGCAGCCTGACGGCGGCAGCTGCTGCAATTTCGATTGCCCAGCCCGCCTTGACCCGGCAGTTGCGTGAACTTGAAGCCGATCTGGGTGTTCAATTGCTGCACCGTACACCGCGTGGTGTGTTGCTGACGCAAGCCGGTGTCACGCTTTACGAGTCTGCGCAGCGCATGTTGGCCGAGGCCGCCCGGGTGCGTGAACATCTGGCGCGCCGTCAGGACAACAGCAGCGCCACCG
>JBILIK010000062.1:0-12305 GCA_044350025.1 Polaromonas sp.
GCCGCGTTAACATGCAGGCCTTCATTCTCAATACCATGCCGACCTACCAATTTTCCTGCGAAGTCCTGCCGCGTTACCTGCCGGAACAGTCCGAACCAGAGAACCAGCTTTTTGCGTTTTCGTACACAGTGACCATCACCAACACCGGTGAGGTGGCGGCCCAGCTGATTGCGCGCCACTGGTTTATCAGCGACGCCAACGGTCACAGCGACGAAGTCAAAGGCCTGGGCGTGGTCGGCCACCAGCCGCTGCTGCGGCCGGGCGAGTCTTTTCAGTACAGCAGCGCTTCTCGCTTGCGCACCGCCACCGGCACCATGCACGGCCAATACTTTTGTGTGGCTGAAGACGGCACGCGTTTTGAGGCCGAGATTCCCATGTTCGTGCTGGAAGCCACGCCCGACTCGCCCGCGCGCGTGCTTCACTGAAAGCCACTTCGCCTGCCAGCCGCGGCGCGTTATGCTGAGCGCTTATGGGTGAATTTGACCTGATCGAACGCTTCTTCAAGCGCCCGGCACGCCGCGCGGTGCTGGGCATTGGTGACGACTGCGCATTGCTGCAAACGCCGGCCGGCTCGCACATGGCGATTTCCACCGACATGCTGGTGCAGGGCCGGCATTTTTTTACCGACGTGGACCCGCGCACTTTGGGCCACAAAGCGCTTGCCGTTAATTTGAGCGATCTGGCGGCCTGCGGCGCCGAACCGATGGGCTTCACGCTGGCGCTGGCGCTGCCGCAAATTGACGAGGGCTGGCTGGCAGCATTTGCCCAAGGTCTTTTTACCCTGGCCGACAGCCACGACTGCGAGCTGATTGGCGGCGACACCACGCGCGGCCGGCTGAACATCTGCATCACTGTGTTTGGCAGCGTGCCGGCTCCGGCCGGCCAAAGCCAAGCCTTGCTGCGCAGCGGCGCGCAGCCGGGCGACGAGCTCTATGTGAGCGGTCATCTGGGTGACGCGAGGCTGGCACTGCAAGCCCTGCAGGGCCAGCTCTCTTTGCCGCCTGCCTTGCTAAAGGCAACGCGGCAGCGCCTGGAAGAACCCAGCCCCCGCATCGCGCTCGGCATGGCGCTGCGCGGCCTGGCCAGCGCGGCGATGGACCTCAGCGACGGTCTGGTGGGTGACCTCGGGCATCTGCTCCAAGCTTCGCAGGTCGGCGCCACGCTGAACACCGAAGCCGTACTCGATCGCATGGCTGCGCGCACGCATGATGACTGGGCGATCGCCGGGGTGAGCCACAAGCAGGCCTTGCAATGTGTGCTGTCGGGCGGCGACGACTATGAGCTGCTGTTCACGGCGCCGCCCACCGCACGCAAGGCCCTACTCGCCGCAGCGCAGACCAGCGCCACCCCCGTGAGCTGCATAGGCCGGATTGACGCACAGCCTGGCTTGCGACTTATCGATGCAGCGGGCGCGCCCGTGCCGAACCACTTTGCTTCGTTTGACCATTTCGCATGAACGACCCCGACGCCTTGCCTTCTCACCCCGCCCCGATGCGGCGCCCGACGGCGCGCTTCATGCTGGCGCATCCTGCGCATGTGATTGCGCTGGGTTTCGGCTCGGGCCTGAGCCCGGTGGCGCCCGGCACCGCCGGCACGCTGTGGGCCTGGCTGTGCTATCTAGCCCTGCAGCAATGGCTTTCCAGCACGCAACTGGGGCTGCTGATTGCCGGCTCTTTTTTGCTGGGCTGGTGGGCCTGCACGGTCACAGCGCAACACATGCAAATAACCGACTCGGGCCACATCGTCTGGGACGAGATCGCCGCTTTCTGGCTGGTGCTGTGGCTGGTCATGCCGGCAGGCTGGCTGATGCAACTGGCCGCCTTTGCGCTGTTTCGCGCGTTTGACATCCTCAAGCCCCAACCCATCGCCTGGGCCGACAAGCACTACAAAGGTTTCGGTCCGCGTGGCGGCTTTGGCATCATGTTGGACGACTTGCTGGCCGCCTTTTGCACGCTGCTGGTGCTGGCCCTCTGGAAAGCCTGGTGGTGAACGATTCCTCTTCATGTGATGCCGTACAGACCCTGACCCGGCTTCTAGCCGCACGGCTGTTGGCCAAGGGGCAGATGCTGGCCACCGCCGAAAGCTGCACAGGCGGCATGATCGCCGCCGCCTGCACCGATCTGGCGGGTTCCAGCGCCTGGTTTGATCGCGGCTTCGTGAGCTATTCCAACGAGGCCAAGACCGAACTGTTGGGCGTTCCGGCGGCGCTGATCGCCGAACACGGCGCCGTCAGCGAGCCGGTGGTGCGGGCCATGGCGCAAGGCGCACTGCAGCATTCACGCGCCCAGGTGGCTGTGGCCGTCACCGGCGTCGCCGGGCCGGGCGGCGGCAGCGACAGCAAGCCTGTGGGCAGCGTCTGGTTTGGCTGGGCCACGCCTGCCGGCGTGGTGACGCAGTTATGCCGCTTTGAAGGTGACCGCCAGAGTGTGCGGCTGGCCAGCGTGCAGCACGCTATGCAGCGTCTGGCCGAGCTGCTGGTAACTTGAAATCGGGCCCTGTAAATTAGGTTTCCCCTAGGCTGACCGGCCGCAATCTCATGTAAGCTAGGCGACAGTTTGCAAAAAATGAAGCGCCTTGACGCGCTTCCTAGAGAGGACATCGATGCTGATTGGGGTACCTGCAGAGACCGTGCCGGGTGAAACGCGCGTTGCGCTCACGCCTGAGACGGCCAAAAAACTCAAAGCACTAGGGCACACGGTGCGCGTGCAATCCGGCGCCGGTGTGGCCGCCAGCGTGCCTGACGCCGCCTACGAAGCCGTGGGCGCCGAGATCACCGATGCCGACGGTGCCTATGCCGCCGACATTGTGCTCAAGGTGCGCTGCCCGCAAGACAGCGAGATGTCGCTGGCTCGTTCCGGCAGTGTCCTGATGGGCATGCTCAACCCCTTTGACGCCAGCGGCCTGCAGCGCCTGGCCGCGGCCGGCCTGACCTCTTTTGCGCTCGAATCCGCACCGCGCTCAAGCCGGGCCCAGAGCATGGACGTGCTGAGCTCGCAGGCCAACATCGCCGGCTACAAGGCCGTGATGATGGCGGCCGACCGCTACCAGCGCTTTTTCCCCATGCTGATGACGGCCGCCGGCACGGTCAAGGCCGCCCGCGTGGTGATTTTGGGCGTTGGCGTGGCCGGGCTGCAAGCGATTGCCACCGCCAAGCGCCTGGGCGCGGTGATCGAAGCCTCTGACGTGCGCCCGAGCGTGAAAGAACAAGTTGAATCGCTGGGCGGCAAGTTCATCGACGTGCCCTACGAGACCGACGAAGAGCGTGAAGCCGCCGTGGGCGTGGGTGGTTACGCCAAACCCATGCCGCCTAGCTGGCTGGAGCGCCAAAAGGCTGAAGTGGCCAAGCGCGTGGCGCAAGCCGACATCGTCATCACCACCGCCCTGATCCCCGGCCGGGCCGCGCCGGTGCTGGTGACCGAAGACATGGTCAAAGCCATGAAGCCGGGCAGTGTCATTGTCGACCTGGCCGCACCGCAAGGCGGCAACTGCCCGCTGACCGAGCCGGGCCAAACCGTTGTCAAACACGGTGTCACGCTGATCGGCGAGACCAACGTGCCCGCCCTGGTGGCCGCTGACGCGAGCGCGCTCTATGCGCGCAACCTGCTGGACTTCCTCAAGCTGATCATCACCAAAGACGGTGCGCTCAACATCGATCTTGAAGACGACATCGTTGCCGCCTGTCTGATGACGCAAGGCGGCGAAGTCAAGAAAAAATAAACCCGCTGCGCCGGCGCCTGCCCGCACCGCCCTGCCTCATTTAGGAACCAAGACCATGGAACTCGCCTCCCCCGGAATCATTAACCTGATTATTTTTGTGCTGGCCATTTACGTCGGCTACCACGTGGTGTGGACCGTCACACCGGCGCTGCACACGCCCTTGATGGCGGTGACCAACGCCATCTCGGCCATCGTCATCGTGGGCGCCATGCTGGCTGCCGCGCTGACCGTCACGCCGCTTGGAAAAACCATGGGCACACTGGCCGTGGCGCTGGCCGCCGTCAATGTCTTTGGCGGCTTTCTGGTGACTCGCCGCATGCTGGAAATGTTCAAGAAGAAAGACAAGAAAGCTGCACCGGCAGCTGACGCGGGAGCGGCCAAATGAGCATGAACCTGGTTACCCTGCTGTACCTGCTGGCCTCGGTCTGTTTTATACAGGCGCTCAAGGGGCTGTCGCATCCCACCACCTCGATCCGCGGCAACATTTTTGGCATGAGCGGCATGGCGATTGCCGTGCTGACCACAGGCGCGCTGATCGTCGAGACCGCAGGCGGTTCGGCTCAGGGCATGGTGTATGTCATGGCTGCGCTCGTCGTAGGCGGCGCCGCCGGCACCC
The DNA here is from genome assembly GCA_044350025.1 of Polaromonas sp. Taxonomy (GTDB): domain Bacteria; phylum Pseudomonadota; class Gammaproteobacteria; order Burkholderiales; family Burkholderiaceae_C; genus Polaromonas. The sequence goes on from JBILIK010000062.1 coordinate 4,334, forward strand.
TGATGGCCCAACGCGTCGAGATGACCAAGATGCCCGAGTTGGTTGCCTTCATGCACTCCATGATCGGTTTGGCCGCGGTGTTCATTGCGGTGGCGGCCATGGCCGAGCCGGACGCCTTCCAAATTGTCTCCAAGGGTCTGGGCACCGCCGACATTCCGGCCGGCAACCGGCTTGAGTTGTTCCTGGGTGCGGCCATTGGCGCCATCACTTTCAGCGGCTCGGTGATTGCCTTTGGCAAGCTCAGCGGCAAGTACAAGTTCCGCCTGTTCCAAGGCGCGCCTGTCACCTTTTCGGGCCAGCACATGCTCAACCTGGTGCTTGGCCTGGCCACGCTGGCGCTGGGCCTGGTGTTCACTTTCACCGGCAGCTGGAACGCGTTTTTCGCCATGCTGGCGCTGTCCTTTGTGCTGGGCGTGCTGATCATCATTCCGATCGGCGGCGCCGACATGCCAGTGGTCGTTTCCATGCTCAACAGCTACTCCGGCTGGGCGGCAGCGGGCATCGGTTTTTCGCTGAACAACGCCATGCTGATCGTCGCCGGTTCGCTGGTGGGCTCCTCGGGCGCCATCCTCTCGTACATCATGTGCAAGGCGATGAACCGCTCTTTCTTTAATGTGATCCTGGGTGGCTTTGGCGGCGAGGCCGGCTCAGCCGCTGCCGGCGCTGCGGTTCAGCGCAATGTCAAGTCGGGCTCGGCCGACGACGCCGCTTTTATTCTGGGCAACGCCGAGTCGGTCATCATCGTGCCGGGCTACGGGCTGGCGGTGGCCCGTGCGCAGCACTCGGTCAAGGAACTGGCACAAAAGCTCACCGACAAGGGCATTAGCGTCAAGTACGCCATCCACCCGGTGGCCGGCCGCATGCCCGGCCATATGAACGTGCTGCTGGCCGAGGCCGAAGTGCCTTACGACCAGGTGCACGAAATGGAAGACATCAACGCCGAGTTCGGACAGGCCGACGTGGCCATCATTCTGGGTGCCAACGACGTGGTTAACCCGGCCGCGCACGTTAAGGGCAGCGCCATCTACGGCATGCCCATCCTGGAAGCCTACAAAGCCAAAACCATCATCGTCAACAAGCGCTCGATGGCCGCCGGTTATGCGGGCTTGGATAACGAACTCTTTTACATGGACAAGACCATGATGGTTTTTGGTGACGCCAAGAAAGTCATTGAAGACATGGGCAAGGCCATCGAATAATTTTCATCCCAGTCCAACCCCGCGTGATTGAAAGGTACCCATGAACACCCTGCTCACAGACCGTCCCTGGCTCAAGTCTTACCCGCCCGGCGTGCCCGCCGATATTGACGCATCGCAATACCCTTCGCTGGTCAAGCTGATGGAAGAGGGCTTTGCCAAATTCAGCGAACGCACAGCCTACAGCTTCATGGGCAAGGACATCAGCTTCGGTCAGACCGACGAGATGTCCAAGGCACTGGGCGCCTACTTACAAAGTCTGGGTCTGGCCAAGGGCGACCGCGTCGCCATCATGATGCCCAACTGCCCGCAGTACCCGGTGGCCGTGGCCGCCATCCTGCGTGCCGGCTTTGTGGTGGTCAATGTGAACCCGCTGTACACGCCGCGCGAGCTGGAATACCAACTCAAAGACTCGGGCTCCAAAGCCATTGTGATCATCGAGAATTTTGCCGCCACGCTCGAGGCATGCATCAGCCGCACGCCCGTGCGGCACGTGGTGCTTTGCGCCATGGGCGATCAGCTGGGATGGTTCAAGGGCGCCCTGGTCAACTTCGTGGTGCGAAATGTCAAGAAAATGGTGCCCGCCTTCACACTTCCAGCCACTGTCCGCTTTAACGATGCGGTGGCGCTGGGACGCAAGGCTAAGCTGACCCGGCCTGAGCTCAAGCCAGACGATGTCGCCGTGCTGCAATACACGGGCGGCACCACCGGCGTGTCCAAAGGTGCGGTACTGCTGCACCGCAATGTGATCGCCAACTTGTTGCAGTCCGAAGCCTGGAATTCGCCAGCCATGGCCGGCTTGCCGGAAGGCACCCAAAACACCTATGTCTGCGCCTTGCCGCTGTACCACATCTTTGCTTTTACAGTGAACATGATGCTGGGCATGCGCGTAGGCGCCAAGAACATTTTGATACCCAACCCGCGCGATCTGGCAGCGGTTCTCAAAGAGCTGACCAAGCACCAGGTGCACAGTTTCCCGGCTGTCAGCACGCTGTTCAACGGCCTGGTGAATCACCCGGATTTCAACAAAGTGGACTGGTCGCATTTGCGGGTGTCGCTGGGCGGCGGCATGGCCGTGCAAAGTGCTGTGGCTAAACTCTGGCTTGAAAAAACCGGCTGTCCTATTTGTGAAGGCTACGGCCTGTCTGAAACTTCGCCCTCGGCCAGCTGCAACCCGACCATCAGCAAAGTGTTCACCGGCACCATTGGCGTGCCGATCCCCAGCACATGGTTCAAGCTGCTGGACGACGAGGGTCGCGAAGTTGCGCAAGGCCAGCCGGGCGAAATTGCCATCAAAGGCCCGCAGGTCATGGCCGGCTACTGGCAGCGTCCCGATGAAACTGCCAAGGTCATGACGCCTGACGGCTACTTCAAGTCCGGCGACATCGGCATCATTGACGAGCAAGGCTTCTTCAAGATCATCGACCGCAAAAAAGACATGATCCTGGTCAGCGGCTTCAATGTCTACCCGAACGAAATCGAAGAAGTCGTCGGTCAGCTGGAGGGCGTGATGGAATGCGCCTGCGTCGGCATGCCTGATGAAAAATCGGGTGAGGCCGTCAAGCTGGTGATCGTCAAGAAAAACCCATCCCTCACTGAATCCCAGGTTCAGGCCTATTGCGCCGCCAACCTGACCGGCTACAAGCAACCCAAAGTGATTGAGTTCCGCACGGAACTGCCCAAAACTCCGGTCGGAAAAATTCTGCGTCGGGAATTGCGCGACAAAAAATGAGCCCGACCGGCAGCACGGCCATTCTGAGCGCGCTGCCCGAAGAACAGGCCGGCTTGCTGGCGCAACTTGAAGGCGCCCGGCGACACACGGTGGCCTCGCGTGACTTCTGGCTCGGCCGTCTGCAAGGTAAGCCGGTTGTGCTGGCCCTGTCGCGCATCGGTAAGGTCTCTGCCAGCCTGACGGCCTCGGTGCTGATCGGGCACCTGGGCGTCAGCCGCATTATCTTCACAGGAGTGGCCGGCGGTCTGGAACCCGGCGTGAGGGTTGGCGATGTGGTGGTGGCACTGGACTTCATTCAGCACGACCTTGACGCCTCGCCACTGTTTCCGCGTTACGAAGTACCTCTTTACGGGCGCGCACGCTTTGCCTGCGAGCCCGCCCTCACGTCCCTGCTGAGTGCGGCCGCCAAACAGGCACTCGGGCCAGACAGCACAGCGGCGACAGGGCTGCCAGCCGGCGCCAAAGTACACAGCGGACTGATTGCCAGCGGCGACTGTTTCGTCTCCAGCGCTGAAGCGTCCCGCGCATTGCAATCGGCCTTGCGCAGTGCCGGGCACGAAGCTCTGGCCGTTGAAATGGAAGGCGCTGCCGTGGCCCAGGTCTGCGCCGACTACGACATACCCTTCGCCGCCATGCGCACCATCTCAGACCGCGCCGACGACACAGCCCACATCGACTTCCCCCGTTTCGTGAACCAAGTCGCCAGCCGCTACGCCCTGGCCATCATCAAGCAACTGATGCAAAGCCTGCCCGCCAGCTGAGAGGGCCCAATCAAAACCGAAGATGGATTCCCGCCTTCGCGGGAATGACAGGAAAATACTTGCCCAACAACACGAACCCCAACCCTAGCAAAGGCCGTGGAACCGGCTCAGCCGGGCCACTGGCTTTGCCCCCTGCAAGGGGGGAGGGGCCCTACACGCAGTGAGGGCACAACGGGGGTGTACCAATTAAAGCCGTGGAACCGGCTAAGCCGGGCCACAGGCCGCGCCCCCTGCAAAGGGAGCTACTCGCGGTGCGTGCCAAGAGCGATTAAGCCAGCGAAGGCCACGGGTCCGGCTCAGCCGGCCCGAAGGCCTTGCCCCCTGCAAGGGGGGAGGAGTCCTACACGCAGTGAGGGCTCCACGGGGGTGTGCTACTTCAACCAGCCACGACGGCGGAAATACCACATGGGCACCAGGGCGCTGGCCGTCATCATGGCCAGGGCGTAGGGGTAGCCCATGGCCCAATCAAGTTCGGGCATGAACTTGAAGTTCATGCCGTACAAGCTGGCAATCAAGGTGGGCGGCAGCAAAGCAACGCTGGCCACTGAAAAGATTTTGATGATCTTGTTCTGGTTGATGTTGATGAAACCGACGGTGGCATCCATCAAAAAGTTGATCTTTTCGAACAAGAAGGCCGTGTGCGAATCAAGCGAATCGATGTCGCGCAGAATCTGCCGGGCATCTTCAAACTGATCGGCGCTGAGCATTTTGCTGCGCATCATGAAACTGACAGCGCGCCGGGTGTCCATCATGTTGCGGCGGATGCGACCACTCAAGTCTTCGTGCCTTGCAATGGCGCCCAGCACTTCACCGGCCATGGCGTCGGTCACATCGCCGGAGAGCACCTTGGCACTGACTTTTTCCAGGTCAATGTAAATGTTTTCGAGCGTGTCGGCCGAGTACTCGGCGTCGGCGTCAAACAACTTGAGCAGGACTTCTTTGGCGTCTTCGATCAAGCCAAAAGCGCGGCGCGCACGCATGCGCAGCAGCCGGAACACAGGCACATCTTCGTCGTGAATAGAAAACAGCACGCCCTTGCTTTTGAGATCGCTGTTCACCAGGTTCAAGATGAAGGCCACACGCACCGTGCGCGGCTCGTCCACGTCGGCGATCAAAAAGTCAGAGCGGATGTGCAGCTCGCCGTTGTCCTCTTCGTAAAAACGTGCGGACTCCTCGATGTCCTCGTCCATCACGTCTTCCGGAATAGACAGGCCGTAGTACTGCTTGATCCAGCGTTTTTCTTCCAGCGTGGGCGACTCGAGGTCGACCCAGATCGGCTGAAACTTGGAGAGCTCCTCCAGGGATTCAATTTCTTCCTGGAACAGCCGCCCGTTGACGAGCGTGAATATATTGAGCATGGCGCTCTCCCATGTGTCTTCAAGGGCCGGCGCGCACGGGCTGGTTGGATACAAGCCTGCGCAGGGCGGGGGGTTGTGGATGGCGCATCGATTTCAACCCCCCAGCGCAGCTTTTCAGGCTGCGGGATTGAAAGCTAGCAACTAAGACTGCTTTTCAAGGATTTCTCCGTCATGAAACATGCTTTGAATTATGGCACCAGCAGCGCCAGGAGCCCACACTTATGTTGCACTGCAGTATTGCAAATGCCAGCCGGCAGGCGCATAGTGAAGCCGAAAGCAAGGTTCCCGTCGGTAGCCAGGCATTTGTTGCACTGCTAGTTTTTTCACAATCCCTTCCTACAGGAAAAGGAGTCTTTATGAACTTGACGATCAGCGGCCATCACCTCGAAGTCACCCCCGCGCTGCGCGGCTACGTGACCAGCAAACTCGATCGAATCACCCGGCACTTTGACCAGGTGGTGGACGTCAAAGTACTGCTGACCGTGGACAATATGAAAGAAAAAGAACTTCGCCAAAGAGCCGAATGCAATGTGCGCGTCAAAGGCCGCGACCTGTTTGCCGAAAGCTCTCACGCCGATCTCTATGCCGCCGTTGATGAGCTGACTGACAAGCTGGACCGCCAGGTCGGCCGCTACAAAGACAAAACCCATAATCACCATCACCTGGCCGCCAAGTACCAAGCCTGAACTTCGCTTGGTCAACACACCCAGCCGCCTGAACAGGCGGCTTTTTTGTGCCCTGAAACGAGATCGGGCTAGCGCAAGTGCATAATTCGGCGACTTAAAGATCGTTATGAACCGTCTTTCGCAAATATTGCCCTCAGCCCAAGTCCTGGTTGCCGTTGACGCAGCCAGCAAAAAGCGCGCGTTCGAAGACGCCGGCTTGCTCTTCGAAAACCTGCATGGCCTGAACCGTTCACTGGTGACCGACAGTTTGTTTGCGCGCGAGCGTCTGGGCTCAACCGGGCTCGGTCATGGCGTGGCCATTCCGCATGGCCGCATCAAGGGTTTGAAAGCGCCGATGGCGGCGGTTTTCCAACTCGCCAAACCCATCGGTTTTGACGCGCCCGACGAGCAGGCTGTCGGCCTGCTTATTTTCTTGCTGGTACCCGAGGCTGCAACTCAAAAACATCTTGAGATTCTGTCGGAAATTGCTGAAATGCTCAGCGACAGCAACCTGCGCGAAAACCTCAAACTCAGCCAGGACGCCGGCGCACTGCACCAGTTGATTGACTCCTGGCTGTCGTCGCAAGTAAGCAATTGATGCAGGCCCTGGCAAGACCGGCATGAAACCCACCGTTGTCAGCGCTGATGCTCTGTTCGAAGACCACCGCAGCTCATTGAGATGGCAATGGGTCGCCGGCCTGGGGGCCTCCGAGCGCCGCTTCGACGAGGTCGCCGTGCGGGCAGCCCGCTCAGGCGCAGATTTGGTGGGCTACCTTAACTACATTCACCCTTACCGGGTGCAGATTCTGGGTGAGCGCGAAGTCGCCTACCTGAACAATGGCAGCGCCGAAGACTGCGTGCGGCGTATTTCACGCATCATCACCCTGGAGCCCCCGGTGCTGGTGGTGGCCGACGGTCAGACTGCGCCCGACACGCTGGTCTCTTTGTGCGAGCGGGCGCAGTTGCCCATTTTTTCCACCCCCGAATCAGCCGCGTTTGTGATCGATGTGCTCAGAGCCTACCTGTCCAAGCACTTTGCAGACAGGACAACCATGCACGGCGTGTTCATGGACATTCTGGGAATGGGCGTGATGATCACCGGCGAGTCCGGTCTGGGCAAAAGCGAGCTCGGTCTGGAGCTGATCTCACGCGGCCACGGGCTGGTGGCCGATGACGCGGTAGACCTGTTTCGCATCAACCAAACCACCATTGAGGGCCGCTGCCCCGAACTGCTGCAAAACCTGCTGGAAGTGCGCGGCATCGGCCTGCTCGACATCAAGGCCATCTTTGGCGAGACCGCTGTGCGCCGCAAAATGCGCATCAAATTGATCGTGCACCTGGTTCGCCGCGAAACGCTGGAGCGCGAGTACGAGCGCATCCCTTATGAACCCCTGACCCAGGATTTGTTGGGCATACCGGTGCGCAAGGTGATTATTCAGGTCGAAGCCGGGCGCAACATCGCGGTACTGGTCGAGGCCGCCGTGCGCAATGCCATTTTGCAGTTGCGCGGCATCAACACCTACCAGGACTTTGTGGAACGCCACCGCAAGGCGATGGATAAAGGCGGCTGAACACCCCAGCCTGAAGAATCAAGCGGGGTGTCGCAATGCCGGCCGGTGAGCGCAATCGGTCTTGGTGCAATTGGCGTAAATCGACAGCGAATGATCGGCGATGGTGAAACCCTTGGTTTTGGCCACAGCACTTTGACGCTTTTCGATCTCGGCGTCGTAAAACTCCTCAACCCGGCCGCAATCCAGACAAACCAGGTGGTCGTGGTGCTGGCCTTCATTGATCTCGTAGACCGCCTTGCCCGACTCAAAGTTGCTGCGGTTGAGCAGTCCGGCCTGCTCGAACTGGGTCAAGACCCGGTAAACCGTGGCCAGCCCGATGTCCGAGCGGTCTTCCAGCAACACCCGGAAAACATCTTCGGCCGTCATGTGGCGCTGTTTGCCGGCCTGAAAGATTTCGAGAATCTTCAGCCGGGGCAGCGTGGCCTTGAGGCCCGTGCTCTTCAATTCGTCGATGTTGCTCATGGACTTTCTCGGGAATTCTGGAGGATGGCCGGTGCCGGCAAAGGCTGATCTTGCCTCGTGGCGGGCAGCACCCAACCGCTACAATGACCGATCATATCGCTACACCTCCCACCATGTCTGCAAACACTCGCTACCCACTTCTGGCCGGTTTGATTATTGCCTCCTGTGTGGTGCTAACGGGTTGCGCGCGCACCGCCGCCATCAGCGCCAAGCTCAGCGAGATTCAA